>CAZULT010000007.1:0-84653 GCA_964621295.1 uncultured Anaerolineaceae bacterium
AAAGGTTCAAGTCCAATCGTTGGAGGAATTCTATAAGAGTTTATCTGAAATAATGAATATCACAGAACCCACTGATTAAGAGTAGTTTGCATTATGAAATGTGCTCACATCTGGCATTTTTGCTCTCTCACCGGCTGATCTATTTAATCAACTTTTACCGATAAGTTGATCTGCCAGCGCCTCGATCGCCTCCGGTATGGCCAGCACCTCCAGCCAGCGCTCCGGGTTGCCTGAGCGCCCGTAGGATGCCCCGGCTACCTGCCCGCAGACCGCCGCGGTGCTCTTCGCTACGCTCCGGGGATTTCGCGCGTTCGGTGCATACCGTCCCGGTGTCCTTCGGGAGTGCAGGTGAGCTATCTACCCCTTGATCTCAGCGAGCATTGTATGAGCGCCGGGTAGATCGCCGCCCTGGCCTTCGGTCAGGACAGGCGGTCGTTCGCCCTCGCGAGGACATGTGGGTAGAGGTATGGGTGTGCGAATCTCGCCCCTCCGCGAAGGTCGCTGGAAAGTGCTTCGGGACGCATTCGTAAAGCGCCCGCGCAGATGCACCGGGCTGGCCTTAAAACTGCGCGTTCGGGCAGCGCGGATCGAAAGGCGCTCGATCGTCCGGCGGGTAGAACCACTGCACGTAGCGGTACAGGCTGTTGTAGCTGAGCGCCACCCCGACCGGATCCCCTTTTTCATCCACGCCGGTCTTTTGCATCAAAGTGACCCGCCAGTTGAACACAGCACAATTGGGCTGGCGGTAGAGCGCCTCCGGCAGCGTGAATCCTGTTTCGCGGGTGGCATACCTGATAAGGGTGTTGGTTTCCTCGTAGTTGAAATCCACAGCCACCTGATAGTATTCGTCTTCCGCAAGTTCCACGAGCGGTTCCCATCTCAGGAGGATGGGTCGCTCCAGGCCGGTAAAACGAGCGCCTGATTCCGGGCCGACGAGGGTGGGTTGGGGCAGCAAGGGGACGAGCGGCGCGGGCGCGACGCCGTCTGCCCGGACGTCCGGGTCGATATCGAAACCTTCCAACAGGAATTCGTTGGCATCGATGTTGGTTGGCGGTTGGATCACCGTGGTGGAAAGGGCATAGGTCTTGTTCACTTCCGGGGCGTAGAAGACCGTCCAGACCATCTCCTGGTAGGCATATTGCCCGCGCGCCGGCGCCTGCCAGGCGTCCCAGCGCTTGAATTGGGTGCGTTCGAAGGCTCCGATCTCGCGCACGGGTGTGAAGCCGATGTCGCCAATGTCGCCCAGCAGGAAGGCCCGGACCGCTTCCGGGCTGTCGAGCTTGAAATCTCCCATCCGCCACTGCACCTCCACCCAGTTTTCCGGGAGGACGTGTTGGGAGGGGAGCACGCCGCCCCAGCGCACCAGTCCGTTCTCGGCATCGCCGCGTTCCGCCCCGATCGTCGGCTGGATGCCGCGCAGGGTAGGCGCGTCCAGCCAGAACCCGTATTTGTAGTACAGGATCTCGCTGGTCGAGAAGTCCACGGGAAAGGTGCCGGTACCCCGCCCGGAGCCCGCCGGTGCGTTCGCCTCGACTGTGATCGTCCAGGCTCCCTCGCCCGTGCGGTGCGGGATCGTCCATGATTCGCTGCGGTACACGTCACCGTCCCCGAATGCGGCCGGGACCGATCCGAGGGCACCCCCGGTGGGGTCGCTGAACGTCACCCTGACAGTCGCGTCTCGCACAGGGAGCCCGTGCCCGTCCGTGATCCGCACGATCGTTTTGATGGATTGTCCCATCTCGACCGCTGAGCTTTCCGTCGGGTAGAGCAGGCTGATGTTCAACGTTTCCGGCGCACCCTGCCCGGGGGGTTCATCCAACGGCGTCCGGGTTGGCGCGCTGCAACCTGCCAGCAGCAGCATTCCACACAACCAACAAAGGAGAAGCTTCTTCATCTCAGGGGTATGCCTTTCCATCCGCTTCGATCATATGCCCCCCGCAAGGCGAACTGCCAGCGCCAGGATTTCTTCACGCATCACCAACATTTCCAGCCAGCGCTGCGGAATGCCTGAGAGCCCGTAGAACGCCCCGGCCACCTGCCCGGTGATGGCCGCTGCCGTATCGGCGTCCTCGCCCAGGTTGGCGGCTTTCAGCACCGCGGCTTCATAGGTCTCTGTTTGGTAGAAGCACCACAGCGCCGCCTCCAGGCTCTCCACCACATAGCCCGATCCGCGGATAGCTCCCTCGCTCTTGCCCCTGTACTCCCCGGCGGCGATGGCGGCGATCTTTGGGGAGAGCCCTCCCGCGCCGTCCCAGTCCGCCAGCACTTGCTCTTTCGTGTCGCCCCGCAGTGCCCTGCAAAGCACGAGCGCGAAATAGCGGCAGGCGTCCACGCATTCCTGCGCGCCGTGCGTCGTGCGCGAGGACTCGCCGCTGTGGTAGACGGCTTTCTCGAAATCGGGGAAGTAGTACATGGGGACAGGCGCCAGGCGCATGAGCGACCCGTTGCCGGCGGAGTCCGGATCGGTCGAGCCGGAGAGTGGCTCGCCCGCGCGCTGGTAGCGCTCCAGCGCGCGCAGCACGGTAAGGCCGATGTCGAAGCACTCCCCGGTGCTGCTCAGGTAGCCCTCCAGGTACCATTGCACATAGCGCTCCATCTGGTCGCGCGGGTCGAAGCCGCCGCACTCAACCAGGCTGGTCGCCAGGCACAGCGCCATGGAGGTGTCGTCGGTCCATTCGCCGGGTTTCAGCCCGAAAGGACCGCCGCCGGTCATGCCGGTCAGCGGGGGGAAGCTCCCGCGCGGCTGGAACTCGACGGTCGTGCCGAGCGCGTCGCCCACGGCCAGCCCCAGCAGGCAGCCCTGGAAGCGGTCACCTGTGTCCATGGGGAGATTATACTGCCGCAGGCTGCTCACCACAAAGGGCCACAAAAAGATTTGTGTCATTCCCATTCCCCCTTCGGGGACCTGCGGCGGGGACTACGTGCGAGCCGCACAGCGGCGAAGCAATCCACCCCTTGCTCTCAGTTTGCATTGGATTCTTACAGGTTAGATCGCCGCGCTCGTATTCACTCGCTCGCGATGACATGTGGGGAAGTGTGTGCATCGCGCTGAAACCGTCACGCTACAAGCGTGGCCTACGGGCTCTTTCTCTCTAAACTCACAGGAGTCAGGGAGAACTCCAATACCAGGTAGAACGACTGAAGTCGTCAGGACGTTGCGTATGAAGGCGGGACTGATGAGAGTCAAGGGGAAGAGGTGGATAGCCCCCTTCCACCCGGTCAACCCCATCCATACCCGGAGGTGCTTCCCCTTCACTCCGGGTTTTATACACGGGGTATACTACGTAGGAATCGTCGTACGGAAATCCCATCCCCAAAGGAAAACGCACCTTGAAACCGATACGCCCTACCCTCCTATTCTCGATCGTCGCGCTGGTGATCAGCGCCTGCAACCTGTCCGGGCCGCCGCAGGCGTCCAGCGCCATTTCGACCTCCGCTGCGCAAACCGTGCAGGTCCTGTTGTCTCCGCCCGTAACTTCCACCGCGGCGCAGCCAATCCCCAGTAAACCACCCACGGTCCAGGCCACGCCCACCCTGACGATCGCGGCTCCCTGCGAAGACACCGCCACGTACACCGCCTGGACGCGCGACGGCCTCACCTACGATACAAAGGAAGCGGAAAAGCCGCTGGCTCCCAACAAGTCTTTCCTCATGTCCTGGACGCTGCAAAACACCGGCAGCTGCACCTGGAACAGCACCTACCAGATGGTCTTCGATTCCGGCACCCCGCTCACCCAGTCCACGAACTTTCCGGTCCTACCCATCGGGTCGACCGTGGCGCCCGGGGGAACGGTCACTGTGGGCATCACCATGACCGCGCCCGACGCAGACGGGGAGTACGAATCGGCCTTTCGCCTGGAAAACGATAAAGGCGAGAGGGTGGCTACCTATGGTGTCATCACCACGGTCGGCAACGCAACCTCCCAGCCATCGTCCCAATCCCTTTCAAGCCCAGGCGATCTGCGCTATACGTACGACTGCACCTCCGGCTCCGTCAGCATCAGCTTGTTCTGGGTGGACAGGGCCAGCGGGGAAGACGGCTACCGCGTCTACCGCAACGGGACCAAGGTTGCGGACCTGGCCTCCGGAGCCACTTCCTACAGTGAAATCGCGCCGGGCAGCGGCACGTACAATTACACCGTGGCGGCCTACAACGCCAGCGGAGAATCTCCCACCCAGGTGGTGGTCACCACCTCGAATTGCTAGGGATGTTGCCGCGCCCGGGCCTTGCTCTCCCCCGGCTCGCCCGCAAAGTTGCATTCCCGGCGCATGAAGACCCGCTCCGGGAGCCGGTTCGCCAGGGCGGAGATTTCCTCCCTCATCATCAGCTCTTCAAGCCAGCCCCCCGGGATGCCTGAGCGCCCATAGAACGCCCAGGCCCATTGACGATGAGGGTATCAAGGGTAAATTTCTTCCACCCCTCGGCCGCACTTACCCGTACATCTTGCTTCGAGCTTGATGGGGTTTCAATAAAGACGCTTCCGATGAGGGTTCCCTCTCCCTGTTTTATTCCCGTCGATCCTGTGTAGACGAAGGGGTCGGGTGCTATCAAAGCTTTGCTATTGGATGCTCAACAACGTTTGCCTCTGTTCGACCGATTCGCCCACTTTTACGCTCAACCGGCTGACAATTCCACCGCGGGTCGCTTTGAGTTCGTTCTCCATCTTCATCGATTCGAGGATGATCAGAACCTGCCCCTCTTCAACTGTCTGGCCTTCATTTACAGGAATTGCGACGACCACGCCCGGCATCGGAGCCCTAAGGTGGAACTCAGTGGCTTTGGTCAGGGCTTCCCCTGTCGTCATTCGAAGGCGTTTCCTGCGCTCCTCCTCGACTATGACGGGATACTGCCGTCCCACGAGGATGACCTCCCATTCATCCTCACCAGGAGAGACAAGGCCCTCGTACGATTTCCCGCCTACGAGCAACGAGTAGATAGGCTGTCCCCCGATCGAGTTGAAGTCCACTGTGAGGCTGCGATTATTGACGATGATGCATTGCTCATCGACGATTTCGATCGAGTACTCGTTTCCATTGATCGTGCTGATATATTTCATGTCGGATCCGTTATCGGTGCATCCGTTCCCAGCGCCCGACCCATTTCCAGTTGCTGGAATCGCGATTCCCATGTCTGACGACCTGCGCTGCACGTTGTGTCTCTGAGTGTGCAACAAGGGTGGCAAAGATGGCAGCAGCTTCTTCGTAGGATTCTTTGGTTTCTTCCATCGCCCCCATGGAAAAACGGTCTTCTACAAAACGCGTGTCGTATTGACCGCCCATGAAACGGTGCGAATCCATCAGGGTTTGATGGAAGGGGATGTTGGTGCGCACTCCAACAATGCGAAATTCCTCCAGCGCGCGGCGCATACGCAAGATGGCCTGTGCGCGGGTTTCACCCCATACGATCAATTTGGCGATCATCGGGTCGTAGAAAGGAGTGATCTCGAAACCCGGGTATACGCCAGTGTCCACACGCACACCAGGACCGGTAGGCAAGAGCATGTGCGCAATTCGTCCTGTGGAAGGTAGGAAATCATTGTAAGGGTCCTCGGCGTTGATCCGGCATTCGATGGCATGCCCATGCAGCCTTACATCGTCCTGTTGATAGTTCATTCTCCTTCCACGCGCGATGCTCAATTGCTCAGCAACGATGTCCACGCCGGTGACCATCTCTGTAACCGGATGTTCTACCTGCAGGCGGGTGTTCATTTCCAGGAAGTAGAAGTCCTTGTTTTCATCTACCAGGAACTCAATTGTCCCCGCATTCACATAATCCACGGCTTTAGCAACCCTGACGGCTACCTCGCCCATCTTACGTCGCAGTCCCTCGTCAATGAAGGAGGACGGCGCTTCTTCAAGCAATTTTTGGTGGCGCCGCTGGATGGAACATTCGCGTTCCCCAAGATAGATCACATTCCCATGCGTATCTGCCAGGATCTGGATTTCGATATGCCGCGCCCCTTCTACTAACTTCTCCAAATAAACGTTGCCGTCTCCAAATGCCGATTCGGCCTCCCTCCTCGCTGATTGAATCAGGTTGGGCATCTCCGCCAGGTTTTGTACCTCTCGCATACCTTTTCCGCCGCCGCCTGCAGTGGCTTTGATCAATAACGGAAAACCCACCCGATGCGCCTCCTTGAGCAACTGTTCATCGGTCATATTCCCGGCGTCTTCTGTGCCGGGCACAACCGGGATTCCCGCCTTGATCACGGTGGCTCGTGCGACGCCCTTATCTCCCATGGCGGCGATCGCTGTGGCCCTGGGCCCGATGAAGGTAATCCCTTCTGCCTCGCACGCTTCGGCAAAGTCATCGCGCTCTGCCAGGAAGCCATAGCCAGGGTGAATGGCGCCTGCGTGGCTTTTCTTGGCGATCTCGATGATTCTGTCCACTCGCAAATAGGAGTCCCGCGAATGCGCAGCACCGAGCAGGTAGGCTTCATCTGCGTAGCGCACGTGCAGGGCCTGCCGGTCCACGTCCGAATAAACGGCGACCGTTTCCAACCCTCGCTCCCTGCAAGCGCGCAGAATCCGGACTGCGATCTCACCTCGATTTGCTACCAATACTTTTTTGAACATAGTGCTTTTGCGCCTCTCTACCTATTAGCCTGGTATTGTCGATGGTCTGACAGATGAGCCGGAACAAACGCGGTATTCCAAGGGATGGTCCAAACCAATCAAAGGAGGAAGCTAGAGCGGGATATTCCCATGCTTCTTGGCGGGATTTACGTCTCGCTTGTCGCACAGCATTTCGAGGGCGTTTATCAAACGCGGGCGGGTCTCGCGCGGTTCGATCACATCATCAATGTACCCGCGCTCGGCCGCCACATAGGGATTTGCGAACTTCTCGCGATATTCTTCCACCAGTTCTGACCGGCGCTTGGCCGGGTCCTTTGCCTGCTCAAGCTCCTTGCGGAAGATGATATTCACGGCGCCCTCAGATCCCATCACCGCGATCTCGGCGCTGGGCCAGGCCAGGTTGACGTCACCGCGGATATGTTTGCTGGACATGACGTCATAGGCGCCACCGTAAGCCTTTCGGGTGATCACCGTCAGCTTGGGGATCGTCGCTTCACAGAACGCATACAGCAGCTTGGCTCCGTGGCGGATGATGCCGCCATGTTCCTGCCCGGTTCCAGGCAGAAAGCCCGGAACGTCTTCGAAGGTGAGAACTGGAATATTGAATGCGTCGCAAAAACGCACGAAACGGCCAGCTTTATCGGCGGAGTTGATATCGAGAACGCCTGCCAGCACCATTGGCTGATTCGCTACGATGCCGATGGAATAACCGCCCAACCGGGCGAAGCCAATCACGATATTGGGGGCGTAATCACGATGGATTTCAAAAAACCGCCCGTCGTCCACCACCCTGCGAATGACTTCTTTGATATCGTAAGGTTTGGTGGGATCCTCTGGGATGATGGTATTCAATTCGTCGTCCATGCGCATGATATCGTCGACGATCGGAGTGAGAAGTGGGTTCTCCATATTGTTCTGGGGGAGGTAACCCATGAGCTCGCGGATCAGCTGGAGCGTCTCGACTTCGCTGTCTGCAGCGACCTGGCATACTCCTGATATCTCCGAATGGACGCTGGCGCCCCCCAGGCCTTCAAAATCAATTTCCTCATGGGTTACGGCCTTGACGACATCCGGCCCGGTAACGAACATATAGGAAGAATTTCGTACCATAAAGATGAAATCAGTCAACGCCGGGGAATACACAGCCCCTCCTGCGCAGGGACCCATGATCGCTGATATTTGCGGTATGACACCGGAAGCCAGCGTGTTCCGCAGGAATATATCCGCATACGCTCCAAGGGAGACCACGCCTTCCTGGATGCGCGCGCCCCCCGAGTCGTTCAACCCGATCAGGGGAGCGCCATTCTTGAGCGCCATGTCCATGATCTTGACAATCTTCTCAGCGTGGACTTCTCCCAGGGAGCCACCCAATACGGTGAAATCCTGGGAAAATACATAGACCGGCCGCCCGTCGATCGTACCCCAGCCCGTGATCACAGAGTCGCCAGTATATTTTTGTCGGTCCAGGCCGAAATCGTGCGAGCGGTGCGTGACGAACATATCGGTTTCGTGAAAGGAGGAGGTATCGAGGAGCAGGTCGACCCGCTCGCGAGCTGTCAAGCGGCCTTTTTTATGTTGGTTTTCAATGCGCTTCTCCCCACCACCCAGTTTCGCACGGGCTTTCAATTCGTTCAGGCGCTTGATTCTCGCGTCATCGGTCATGATTGTCTCCCATTCGATCAGGAAATCGTTTCATAAGCGGGTTACCTTGCAAGTGCAAGATGACCGTTTCCAGCGGTTGGATCATTCCTGGGAATCATCGATGATGGCGGTCACTATCAGCGAAGTGGTCCCGGTCTACCTTTTGTCAGGTTCGATTCGTTTCCTGTTGCGAAACCACCGCAACAAACGCTCCCTTCCATTCCGAATATCCCTGGACCTGAGTTGGTAAGTACCTACGATGCCATATGGCAGGAAGAGGACAATTGCAACATAAATCGCGCCGTTGATAAAACTGGCACCTTCTCCCAAGTAACGTCGCAGGCCGAAATCCAACAAACGGAAAACGGCAGCACCGACCAGAGCGCCGCTCAACGTGCCGACGCCGCCAATCAAAATGATGAGCAACGCTGTAACAGTGTATCCAAGCCCCGCCACATTTGGGCTGACTACAGGTTGGTAGAGGGTATGTAACATGCCTGCCAGGGCCGCCGTGATCGACGAAATTATCAGCGCGATAAGCTTGAAGTAGAAAGTGTTATAGCCCAGCATCTCGGCACGTTCCTCATTCTCGCGGATAGCGGTGCAAACTCTTCCCGTAGTCGAATGGACAAATCGCTGGTACAGCATATAGATCAATACCAAGACCGCAAGCGTGACAAAATATAACGTCAGACGGTGAGTGGCGGGACTTATCCAGTCCGGGACGATCACACCCTGCAAGCCTACGTCCGAACCGGTGTACTCCACCAATTCACTGGACAGCACAAGCACATGGAAAACCGAAGCTATCCCCAGGGTGACCAAAGCAAAGGTGATCCCTTTTACCCGCGGAAGTACTATGCCAAACAAAAAGGCTTGTATTACACCGGCAACAAAGACCAGGCTTACGGTTGCGCCCATGGAAAGCCCAAAATGCTTGATAAGAATCCCTGATACATAAGCACCAACAGCAAAGAACATGGCATGGCCAAAAGAGAGCAAACCAGTAAAACCAAAGATCAAATCATAACTCAGGGCGTAAAGGGCTAAAATGAATATCTCGATCCCCAGTCCCTGAATGAATTTGGATTGCCCATTTTCATCGATGAGAATCTGGGCAGGAGAGGCGCCATACAGCAGGCCAACTAGAAATGGGAGTAAGATGAAGGCCAGCAGTGTTATCAACATACCCCGGTTTGATTTAAAGAAGGAGGAGTGATTATTCCTGGTCATGCGCTACTCCTTCTTTCCCAGCAAGCCGTTTGGCAAGATCAGGAGGATGACAACCATCAATAATATCGTCGAAGCGGGTACGATGGGTGGGGAAGGTTTAATAACGATCTCTGTGAATGGAACCTGGATTCCGATTTGCCCGTATTTAATGATGAACTGTTGTAACAATCCCACCAGCAGAGAGCCAACCGCCGCCCCTGGATAGCTGGTCAGGCCGCCGATGGCAAGCGCGATTAAGGCATTAAGCAGGAAACTATCACCCATGATGTTCGACAATCCTATCGAAGGCGCGGCCAGCACCCCGCCCAGTGTTGCTAGTCCAACACCAAGCGCAAAGACCTGATTGAAAACGCGGCGTACATTGATACCAAGCGCCTCGACCATCTGTCGATCCTGTACTCCGGCACGGATCACCATTCCCAGGCGCGAACGCTGCAACAGCAGCCAAACGCCGACCAGTACGATCACCCCAACAATCGGGATGAGTATCTCGTTATAGATGCGAATGCGCCCATCCAGGATGAGCATGGTCGAGCAGTGATAGTGCCACCAATCTGCCAGGGATGTGGCCGGGCAACCATCCCCGCTAGCAACGGAGAAAAATTCGGGGCGCGGCATGGTGAATTCCGGGCGACCCCAAATAGCACGCACCATCTCAAGCCCGATCGCACCCAGTCCAAGCGTTACCATCAGTTGATACGTTGGGCGGATATACAGTGGGCGGATGAGTGTGGACTCCATCACTGCGCCCAGGACGAGGCCGCAAATTACTGCAACAATCACAGCAATAAGGAAGAGCCAATTTTTATTGATACCGGCCAGGAATGCTGTCAGCGCGTCATTGAAAACAAAGAATAAAACACCGAGCAAGATGGCAATTGCAAATGCAACAAAACTGCGCCAGGTGATGCGCGAAGCTGCTGGTTTTCCATTACCCAACATGGATAAACTGAACGCTCCCAACAGGCTCCCCACGGTCAGGCCAGCAAATGCCAACCAGGGGGAAATCGCGTCGAAGGCTGCCGGTGGTTGCAACACATCGAGTCCTACGCCAGCGTTGTATGCTATAGAAACCGGGCTTTCGGCGTAATTTTCGAGACTCCAAATAGCGATAGGATAGCGCGACAATACGCTGATCAGGATAAGGGCGGAGCCTAGAATCCCAGCCCAAGGCAGGATGCGCTTCAGCCGCCCCGTGAGCAGACTTCGGTTAGAAAGAGCCGTCCACGCCTCCTCGAGCAGGAAACCGCTAAATACCAGAGTCAGCGGCGTGAGTAAGTCTACGAAAGTGTCCGGTCGCACAAAGACAGTCCAGCCGATATACGCACCGATCATAAAAAGTGCGCCGTGCGCCAGGTTGAGCACCCCCAGTAGGCCGAAGATGAGCGAAAAACCCGAAGCGACCAGGAAGGTGAGTGAACCAACGGATAAGCCGCGCAAGAGGGTGATGACGAAATCCTGGGTTTCCATACCATCAGCGGCGGCGGCGAAAAGACCAGCCATTGTAGCCAGAACAATGAGAAGCAGTAAATTTCGACGGAAAAACGTTCGCATGGCTGCTCCCTATGCCGCTCCTAGATAGCGGTGGATGGTTTCCCGATCTCCCACGAGGTCGGTCATTTTCCCCTCTCTGACTGAGCGACCTTCTTCGATAATAACGTAGTATTCGGCCAACTTGCTGGCAACCAGGAAATTTTGCTCAACCAGGACGACGGTGGATTCTGCCGAGAGCTGCCGGATGGCTTCCATGAGCTGTTCGATGAGCACTGGAGCCAGGCCTTCGCTGGGTTCATCGATCAGTAGCAATGTATTGTCGGCAACCAGCGCGCGAGCAATGGAGAGCATCTGCTGCTGGCCGCCGGAAAGATTGGTGCCAGACAACCTGATGAGACGTTTCAGGTCAGGGAAGAGGCTGAAGAGAAATTCTTGTTTGCGTGTGTAATCGCCTTTTTGGCGCTCGGCAATCTTGAGATTCTCTTCCACGCTCAAGTCGCGAAAGATCGCACGATACTCAGGGACATAACCAATTCCCAAGGAGGCAATGTCGAAGGAGCGCATTCCCTGGATTTCGCGGCCATCGAAAATCACCTTACCCCGGCGCGGCGGGGTCAGCCCAAGGATCGATTTGAGCGTGGTGGTTTTTCCTGCGCCGTTCCGTCCCAGCAATGCGGTGATGCTGCCCTTGGGGACGCGCACACTCACTCCTTGCAAGATATGATATTGCTCGACGAAAGTATGAATATCCTGGATATCGAGGGTATAGTCCATGCGAGCCTCACACATTCAATTCATACAAGCCGCCAAGATAAGCGGTCTGCACGTCTTTGTTGGCGGCGATTTCGGAAGGTGTGCCTTCCGCCAGTACCCTTCCCTGGTGCATAACGGTGATCTTGTCCGAAACGCTCATGACCACGTTCATGTTGTGTTCTACAAGTAAAACGGTCTTGTTCCCAGCTTTTTGGATTTCCTCGATCAGGGCGATCAACTCTGGGACTTGTTCTGCAGCCATGCCTGCGGTGGGTTCATCGAGCAGGAGTACTTCCGAATCCGGAGCCAGGATCATGCCCAGTTCTAGTTTACGCTGGTCTCCATGAGGTAGCGTACGAGCCGGCGAGTAAGCATGGCTTTTCAAGCCGATAACCTCAATCACTTCCCAGGTGCGATTTTCATACTCCTTGAAATGGGACGAAGCTCGCCAGAATTTGAAGTTGTCTTTTCCCAGTGCCTGGCAGGCCAGGCGAATGTTTTCGAAGACGGTCAGGTCGGGGAAAATATTCGTGATCTGGAAAGAACGCCCAATCCCAAAATGGATCGTCCGATGGACGGGCTGGTGGGTTATATCTCGCCCTTTGAATATAACCCGCCCACTGGTGGGTTCGATATTCCCGCTCAACAGATTGAAAAATGTGGTTTTCCCCGCGCCGTTTGGACCGATAATGGCGTGCAGGGAATTCTGGCGAACCTGGAGGCTAACATTGTCCACAGCAACCAAGGCGCCGAATTCCCTGCGCAGGTTATGGGTTTCGAAGATGATCTCAGAGTCCATGGGCATATCCTGGTGTTGCGGCCGCAGTGTCCGTTTTTTGCAACGGTGCAACTCGTGACACAACTGCAAAAAACGGGAACAGTCCCTGAGAGGATGACACCCCTCAGGGACTTATTTTACAACAAGCAAAAGCCTACTGTCCGCTCAAGGTACCATAGGGCAGGGCACCGCAGCGGTCTTTCATCTCTTCCGGAAGCAGGCAAGGCGGCTCGGGGCGAACGGTTTCGAGCAACTCAAAGAACTTCGCATCTGGATCATCAACGTTAAGCAGTTTCACAACATACATGTCTTGGATGGCAACATGATCTTCGGGTCGGATGTAGATCGTGCCCTTAGGCCCTTCAAAGGTCATGCCTTCCCATGCGTCCATCAGGGCTTGAACACTGGCATCGCCATTGGTGGCTTTCAAGCCTTCGACCAGCATCAACGCTGCGTTGAAGCCGTCTGCATCAAACAGGTCTGGATAAACACTGTAGCGAGCCTTATCCTGCTCGATCAGCCAATCATTGATGGAGTTGTTGGGAGCCGTGTAATGGTACAAGATTGATCCCTTCGATCCAATCTGGTTTCCGAAGAAAGCCGGTAAGGCTACATTATCCACATAGGATGATGTCAGAGACATTTTATCGGTCACGCCCAAATCCACAGCCGACTGCATAATGGAGATGAACCCGCCACCAGCCCAGGTGGGTATCCAGGCCTGAGCGCCGGAATCCAACACTTGCTCCATGTAAGGTGTAAAGTCGGTGGTGTCGAAAGGTGCGAAGATATCATCCACCGGGAAGGTGCCTCCGTAGAGCGTGCAGGCGTCGCGATAAGCCGCCGCGCCACCCCAACCAAAGCTGTAATCCGGTGCAATCTGGACGAAAGTGTCAAATTCCTTGGTGACAACTGAGCACAGTGCGATGGCGTCCTGATAGTTTTCGCGGCTGGTGCGGAAGGTATACTCGTTGAAGCCTACACCAGTAATATCATTCGCGGCTGCTGGGGCGACGATCAGGGGAATCTTATTTTCAGCAGCAATCTGCTGTAAGGATGCGGTATTACCAGAGCTTACCGTGCCGACCAACACGTCTACGCCGTTTACGTCAACGAATTCGCGGGCGATAGAAGTTGTCAGTTCAGGGTTGGTCTGGTCATCACCAAGGTAGATGATGATCTCGCAGTTGTCCAGCATGAAAGTGTTTTCGCCATCTTTAACTGTGAAGACATCGCCAACACTGCCAGGCGCGCCGGTTGCGTATTCCATGCCCAGCATGAACGAGCGAATGATATGCGCACCATAAATGGCCAGTGCACCAGTGGCATCGGTGATCAAACCAACCTTGATCGGTTCGTCGCATGTAATTCCGGCCATTGGCTCTTCGGTCATCACTGGTTCTTCGGTCATCACTGGTTCTTCGGTCATCACTGGCTCTTCCGTCATCATTGGTTCTTCAGTGGCTGCAGGCCCGCAGGCTGACAGCAGGAAAGCGATTGCCAGCATCCCGACAAGTAGCGTTCTAATCATTTTCATCTCAAGCTCCTCCAAGAATTATGTTATTGGTTTCAGGCTAATGAAAGGAACAAACTTGTATTTGTCTGGATAAAACCACCTCCTTCTATTTGATATGCGTATGGAACGCCTGGTTGAACTCATCCGGTTTTTCGATGAAGGGTAAGTGTCCGGCATCTTTGATGACCACTTCCCGGTAGCTTCCACCGGCGGCGGCATAGCTTTCCAGCACGACACGAGTCTGCCCGACCATAGGCTGGGGTGGGAAGACTTCCTCGCCAGGCCAGCCGGGGATAAGCCCAGCCTTGCCAAGAAAACCAGGGTCGGAGGCCGCGCTGTCCGAAACCACCACGTCATTGGCGCCTCGAACCCACAGTACGCTCAGTTTTGGCTCTGCCGCGAGGATCTTCTTTACATCGACGGCGTATTTCGGCGAGGTGGCATTGGTTGGCCCCCATTTGCCCGGCGCAACGAAAGGCCAGTTTGGGGATTTTTCCGAATCACCCGGCACGTCCTGGTCGCCGATGTGGGAAGCCAGCAAGGAGGAGAGCATTTCCTCCTCGCGCGCCGGGATAAAAGGTGGCTTGACGAGCAAGGTGCGGATGGCGGCGCGTGGCGAAAACTGGCTTTCTGTCGTGCGATCGCCTTCTCTCATGCGTTTGATCAACTCCGGGTTCGATAGACCGCCGCCTGATCCGGCGAAGTCGGGATAACAAGGCGTCCCGTCCACGTCTTTCGTGCCGCCGAACCCATAAGGCGAACCGGTATCCACCAGCGTGACAGTCAAAAAGCATTCGGGATGATCAACCATCAGGCGCCAGACGACCATGCCGCCCAGAGAGTTGCCGATGATGTGCGCCTTGTCGATGTCGAGATAACTCAGCAAGGCCACCGCATCTTCCGCCAGATCGCCCATGCCGTTGGTGGCGTCGATCTTCTTCTCGGGGTCCGAATCGCCGAAGCCGCGCTGATCTGGCGCGATGCTGCGATAGCCTGCGGGTAGGGCGACCATCGTCTCCTCCCACCATGTGGCGGACGACACGTTCCCGTGCAGGAACAACACCGGGACGCCTTCCTCAGGTCCGCTGAACAGCACGCGGGTGGCGATGCGGGACGTGGTGATGGTTTTCGCGGTAACACCCACCATGGTCGGGATACTCATCAGGACCTCCTAACCCAGGTACTTCGCTTTCAATTTGAGCTTCTCAACTTTGCCATAGGGCGAGTAAGGCAACTCGGCGACAACGATGAATTCCTTTGGAATCTTGTATTTTGCAATCTTGCCAAGACAATGTTCCTTCAGTTCACTTTCCGAGACCTGCTGCCCACTTTCCAGCGTGACGATCATCAGGCCGACTTCGCCCCATTTCTCATCCGGTTTGCCGATCAGGGCAGCGTCTTTGACCGCGGGATGGTCACGCACCACAGATTCGACCTCGGCCGCGTAGATGTTTTCGCCGCCGCTTTTGATCATGTCCTTGTAACGGCCGTCGATGTAAAAGAAGCCGTCTTCGTCCATGTGTACCATGTCGCCGGTATGGAACCAGCCGTCCACGATGGCCTTGGCGGTCGCTTCAGGGTTGCGCCAGTAGCCGGAGCAAACATGCGGGCCGCGGATCAGCAACTCGCCCGCTTCACCGATTGGAACATCCAGGCCTGTTTCAGGGTCGGCGACCCGCATCTGGCTGTGAAAGATCGGCTTGCCCACCGATCCGGTTTTCGGCACAGAGTCCTCGTCCGTCATGCTGAAACAGTTGGCGCCCACCTCGGTCAGGCCATAGCCCTGGCGGAAGATGATGCCCTTTTTCTCGCGCCAGGCGTTCATCAAGGGCGGCGGGCAGGGCGCGCCACCGCTGATGAAGAAATGCACCTGGCTGAAATCGGCTTTGTCGAAATAATCCGAATCCATCCACATCTGGAAGAGCGTAGGCACACCCAGAATCACCGTACATCCTTCATCCATGATCCAGTGCATCGAGGAAGCCGGCTCGAAGTCGCGCGCCAGGATGATGCGCCCGCCGCCGTAGAGGATCGGCGTCAGGAAGGCGAACAGCCCACCGGCATGGAAGAGCGGCGTGTAGACCGGCGATACATCCTTCTCGGTCAGCCCCCAACTGACGACAGTGTTGATGGCGTTGAACAGGATCTGGCGATGAGGCAGGATGGCGCCTTTGGGGTTGCCGGTCGTGCCCGAGGTGTACAGGATGCAGTAGGGCGTCTCCAGGTCCATTTCCGGGCGCGTCGGTTCCTGGATCGAAGCCTGCTCCAGCCCCTTTTCGTAGGACGCGGCTCCGGGCAGCGCTGCTCCGCGCAGGTTGACCAGGCGCTCCACATGAATCTCGGTGCGCATCCCGTCCACCAGTGGGACGAATTCCGGCTCGACGATGAGCACCTTCGGTTCCAGGTCGTTGACCATGTAAGCCAGCTCGCGCGAAGTCAGGCGCCAGTTGAAGGGTGCAAATATGGCGCCGATCTTTGGCAGGCCATAGAACAGGTCGATGTAGACGATGCTGTTCTTGGCAAGGATGGAAACCCGGTCGCCCGGCTGAACGCCTAGCTCGTCAACCAGAAAGTTCGCCAGGCGGTTGGCGCGCTCGTTCAGTTCGGCGTAGGTGAAGCGCGTTCCCGTCTCCAATTCGACCAGGCCGATGCGACCAGGGGTCAGGTCAGCGCGTTTACTCAACATATCAGCAGCGTGCATAGGATCCTCGCAGATTAAATCATTCTAGCAAATGGCAGTTTCTACCCGGTTACAAATGCCGGGCTTGTAGCCGCTTAGGCCTGCTTCGCCAGGAAACCCAGGACAATGGAATTGAACTCTTCCGGCCGTTCCCAGCAGGAGGCGTGTCCCGCGCCCCTCAAAACGTGGTATTCGGCGTGCGGGATACCCTTTTTCAGGATTTGGGCGTAGCGTGAGCCTTTGAGCAGGTCCCGTTCGCCGACCATGATGCAGGTTGGGGCGTTGATCTCGTCCAGCCGCGCGGTGAAATCCAGGGCAAGAAAGGACTCGCACAGGCGAATAACGGACGGGAAGTCCAGCATGGCGTAACGCTGCTTGGCATCTTCCAGGAGGGGCGTATTCGCTGCAATCCATTCCGGCGAGAAATTCCACGGTACGGTGGCATTGAAAAAAGCCAGCGCATCCCCCGTCTGCAGCGCATCCACCCAACTCTGGATGACCAATCTCAGTTCTGTCCCGATTTCGCTGACGGTGTCCATCAGAATCAGGCTACGGACTTTTCGAGGATATTTCAACACGAACGCCTGCGCCACTTCCCCACCGTAGGAAATCCCTGCGATATGGGCAGAAACGATTTCGAGGGCTTCCAGCAACGTGGCCAGGTCATCGGCGTGAAGCCCCATCGAGTAGGGACTCTCCGGGTGATCGGATTGCCCCTGGCCGCGGCAGTCGTACTGCAGCAGGCGGTAGTGAGCCGAAAGCGCTTTGGTCTGGAAGATCCAACTGGATGCGGCATTCATGAGAATGCCGTTGTTGAGCACCAACACGGGCGCATTTTCGGAACCGTGAAGTTCGTAATATAGGCTTACGCCATTGACCTGGATGCGCGACATATCTACTCAACCCGGAAGGCGAGGGCCGTCTTCTTTGCATCACCCTCGCCACGCTCAACGAATTCGACCATGAGCGACGTGCCAATTTGGATTTCGTCCGCTTTACGAGCGTCCAGCCCGAGGATCTGGGCGCTGATCTTGACGCCCTCCACTAACTCGACGACGCCCGCCAGGTAGGGATTGTCGCGCCCGTAGCCTGCCGCGATCATGGCTGTGGGAGCGATGTAAATCGATGTAAAAGCCGCCAATTTGGCCTTGCCGCTGAACTCTGCCCATGCGAGTCTTTCCCCGTGGCACTGTGGACAAATAGCGCGCGGCGGCAGGTATTCAGCGTTGCAGTGGGGGCAATGCGAGCCCATGAGCTTCTTTTCGCTCAAATATTGTGAGAAGGATGCGGCGGTGAAAGGCCGCTCAGCTGCTGAAGTCATCTCAATCTCTCCTTTCGTAGATGTGGACGACGCAAGTCCCGCCGGTTCCACCGACGTTGTGAGTCAGGGCCAGCGGAATGTCACCCGCAATCTGGCGATCGCTCGCCTGTCCGCGCATTTGTTTGAAGATTTCGACGGCCTGACCGGCTCCCGATGCGCCGACCGGATGCCCCTTGGATTTCAAGCCGCCGGAGGTGTTGATCGGCTTGGCCCCATCCCGAGCGGTGATGCGATCTTCGGCGGCTTTGTAGCCCTCGCCCGGCGCGAAGAAGCCCAGGTCTTCCGTCGCCACCACCTCGGCAATCGTGAAGCAATCGTGGACTTCCGCCACGCGAATATCTTTTGGGGTGACGTCAGCCATGGCGTAAGCCTCTTGCGAGGCAAGGCGGGCAGCATTGATCGTGGTCAGGTCGGCGCGGTCGTGGAGCGCCACGTCCGAGGCCTGCCCCGAGCCGATGATGTGAAGGGGCCGGTCGGTGAACTGTTTGGCGAGGTCTTCGGAGACCAGCAGCAAGGCGGCAGCTCCGTCCGTAATCGGCGAGCAGTCGAAAAGTCGCAGCGGCCAGGCGATCATCGGGTTGGCTTTCTCGTCATGCAGGAAATCCATCTCATTTTCCCAGGTTGGGACTGGTTTGCCTTTCTTCAAAGCCGACGCTTTACGACTTTCCATCCAGGCCGGGATAGTCACGCCGAACTGGGCGTTGGGATTGAGCGCGCCGTTCTCGTGATTCTTGATGGCGACGTTCATCAGGTGTTCGGGCCTCATGCCGTATTTGTGCATATAGGCCGAGGCGATTGCGGCATAGAAGCCGGGGAAGGTGAAACCAGCCGGAATTTCGAAGAGCGTATCCGCAGCGGCGGCCAGGGTATCGGTCACTTCAGCAGTGGGCAGGTTGGTCATCTTCTCGACCCCGCCAACCAGCGCCACGTCATACAGGCCGGAAGCGATTGCCAGGATGCCCTGGCGCAGGGCGACGCCGCTGCTGGCGCAGGCGTCCTCGATGCGCGTGGCCGGACGGGAGGCAAGGCCTACCACATCCGCCATGATCGGGGCGATATGGCTCTGCGACTCGAACAGGTCGCTGGAGAAGTTGCCGATATAGATCGTTTCGACGTCGGCGGGGTCGAAATCCTTGTCCACCGACTGGCGCATGGACAGGAACGCCTCCACGAAGAGGTCGCGGCTGCTTTTGCCTGGGAAAGCGCCGAACTTGCTCATCCCCGCGCCGACGAGGGCTACGCCGCGTCCAAGTTTTCTATTGCTCATGGTTCGCTCCTTGGTTAACCTGAGAACTTGTCTCTAAGCTCGCGCTTGAGGATCTTGCCCATGGACGAGAGAGGCAGCTCGTCCATAATCTCAATGCTCTTGGGGACTTTGTATTTCGCCAGGTGCTCCTGCATGTGGGCGATCAGTTCATCTGCCGTGGCAGACTGGCCGGGTTTGAAGACCACGCAGGCCTTGCCAACCTCGCCCCATTTTTCATCGGCGACACCAATCACGGCACACATGTGGATGGCTGGATGCCGATAAAGTACGTTCTCGATCTCGACCGGGTAGACATTTTCACCGCCGGAGATGAACATATCCTTCTTGCGGTCACGGACGAAGAAGTACCACTCCTCGTCGTACTCGACGATGTCTCCGGTGTGGAACCAGCCGTCGGCGTCGACGACTTCAGCTGAGGCTTCGGGATTGTTCCAGTAACCGGAGCAGCCCGAGGGTCCTTTGAGAAGCATTTCGCCGGGCTGGTTGGGGCCGAGAGGATTGTTGTCTTCGTCCACCACGCGCACATCGATGAAGAAGTTAGGGCGGCCAATGCTACCCGCTTTGCGGATGGCGTCTTCGGGGGCCAGGGCGAATAGGCCGGGGCCGTATTCGGTCATGCCGAAGCCCTGCTTGAAGCGGATGCCTTTTTCAGCGGTGTAATATTTAACCAGCGGGACGGGCAACGGCGCACCGCCCGAAGTACAGAAGCGCAGGCTGCTCATATCGGCAGTCTTGAAGTTGGGGGCCTGGGTCAGCATCTGGTACATAGTCGGGACTGCGGCGAAAACGGTCACTTTTTCGCGCTCGATCAGGTTCAGCACCTGTTCGGGGTCGAATTGCTTGGTCAGGATGCTGGTGTTGCCAAAGACTACCTGGGATGACATGTAGGCGAACAACCCGCCCGCGTGGAAGAGCGGGAAGACGCACAGGTAAACGTCATCGTGGTTCAGGTCGTGGACAACGGTATTGAGTACGTTCCAGCATACCTGGCGGTGGCTGATCTGTGCGCCTTTGGGTAATCCGGTCGTACCTCCGGTGAAAAGCAGACAGGCGATGTCTTCTTTCTCCAGCGCATCGTAGGTGACCGGGGTGTCGGGTGCGGCCTGAACGGTAGTCTCGTAGTGCAGGGAATTGGGGATGCCTTCGCCTTCGATGTGTAGGTAGTGGCTGATGGCGTAATCCGTATCGCGAGTGGCTTTCTCGACCTCGACGACCGTACCTTTGAAGGTTTCGGAGTAGATAAGCGCTTTAGGTTGGGTGTCTTCAAGGATGGCAACCAGTTCCCGCCAGTGCAGCCTCCAGTTGAGCGCGGTATGGATCGCTCCGAGTTTGCCGCAGGCGTAGAATAGGTCGAGGTGCTCTATGCCGTCCTGGGCCAGGATCGCCACACGATCCTGATACCTGACACCTAACGAATCTTTGAGCCAGTTCGCCAGACGGTTGACGCGCTGGTTCCACTGTTTGTAGGTCAGACGCAGTTCGGGGGATTTGCCCGCGTCTATGATGGCAAGCGTGTCGGGAGAGTAGATTTCGCGCCGTCCGAGATAATCGCCGATATACATGGGGTACCTCCTATTCAAAACCCACTGATTTCGCTGAGAGGAACTTCCGTAGCACTGGCCAAAAGATGTCCGGCCGCTCCATATAAGTCATGTGACCACACTCTGGGACCATGATCTGGCGGCTGTTAGGCAGGATGTCCACCATTTTGACTTGCTGCCAGGGCGGGATGGCTCGGTCCTGCTCGCCTGTCAGGATCAGGGTTGGGGTCATCACTTGACGGTAAGCGTCCGGATCCTTATCGATGTTCTCGAAGAAGGGATTTTGCGCTTCAGTCAGGCGGACGAGACAATACTTCTTGTCTTTGTAGCGGTCGTAGAATTTGAGTCGCCCGGCTTCCATGGCTTCGCCATAGATTTTACGGGAGATGTTCTCACCGAAGGTCTTCTCGTAAAGGTACTGGGTATAGATGTCGAAGACCTCGTCCGTTGAGTGGTAAAAGCGCAGCGAAATATCCTGGTACATCTGGAAGAGCATTTCACGCGTCAGCAGGATGCCGGAAAGCGTCAGGGTATGCAGCCGGTCCTGATGCAACCGGCCTAACTCCGCGCCGATGAAACCACCATACGAAACGCCGATGGGATGGATCTTGGTCACCCCGGCGGCATCCATCACCTCGATGAGATAATCTGCGAACTTGTTGATGAAGTACGGTTCGTCCTCCGCCGACGATCGCCCTTGCCCAAAGTAGTCGTACAACAGGATGTCATAGTCCGGGTGCAGGAATGGCACGGTGCGGTACCAGGACTTGGTTAGCATCGCCAGGCCATTGAGGAAAATGACGACTTCCTTCTTGCCTTCGCCAAAGTATTCCCAGTAGATTTTTCGGGTGCCGTTCTCGACATCCACGAAACCGGATCTTGAGGGGGTGTATGTTTCTGTTGGTGACATAGTCGGTTAGCCTGTTAGTTTATTGGTTGGAAGCTGTCCACTTCCAGACGGAGGAGGCCATCGTGATCCCACCGCCACTGGCGCAGAACAGGATCGTTTCGCCGGGCTTGGGGCCCTTGCCCTGGGCGATGGCATCATCCAGCGCCATGACCACGCATGGTGAGCCGGTATAGCCCCATTTGTGCATTACCCAGTGGGTCTTCTCTATAGGCTGCTTGAGCAATTCCATCATGTATTCGATGGTGCGCAGGTTGAGCTGGGTGAAGAAGTAATGGTCTACCTCATCAAAAGTCAGGTTGACTTTGTCGAGCGCGCCCCGCATCAATTTGGGCCAGTACTCGGTGTTGAAGGTTTTGGGGAATTTCTTGACGAACTCGACTTTCGGCGTACCAAATTCTGCCAGGTTCTCAGATGTACAGGGGCGGAACGCCCCTCCGGTGTAAATGCCAAGCGCATCGTGGAACTCGCCGACCGCCAACAGGTTACTCGCCAGAAACCCCGGCTCATCCCCGACGCCCAGTACGACCGCGCCGGCTCCATCCGCGAACAGGTTGGCGGTTTTCTTGTCGCTGAAATCGAGGAAGCGGCTCATGCCGTATCCGCCCGAGACGAGAACGAACCTATAACTCGGCTCGGTCATCAGGTAGCGGGCACCCTGGTCGAGGGCAGTGACCCAGCCTGCGCAGGCCGAGTTGACATCATAGCCGCCAGCCCTATGCGCGCCCAACTTGTGTTGAACGACAACCGAAGTCGATGGGGACAGGTAGTCCGGCGTGTCGGTGGAGACGATGACCAGGTCGAGGTCATCAGCCGAAAGCCCTGCACGTTCAAGGGCCTTCTTCGAAGCCTCCACGATCAGGTCGGAGGTGGTCTGCTCCGGCGCCATCCAGTGGCGCTCGCAAATCCCAACGTTTGCAAGCAGCCATTCGTTCGTAGATTCGCCCAAAAGCGCGTCTACTTCGGTATTGGTGACGACCCGCTGCGGGACGTAGCTGCCTGTGGCGAGAATCTGGGGGTGGCGGGGCATACTAGGTTCCCACCACAATCCCACCATCCACGCGCAGTGTCTCACCGGTAATGAAGGAGGCTTCTTCAGAGGCCAGGAACAGGTAGGCGTTGGCGATGTCGCGCGTTTCGCCTAAGCGGCCGAGCGGCGTGCGGGCCTTCATGCCGTCAATGACTTTTTCTGGCATGGAGATGAGGATTTCGGTGGCGGTGAATCCCGGCGCCACAGCATTGACGCGCACACCGTAACGACCTAACTCACGCGCCCAGACCTTGGTCATGCCGATCACGCCGGATTTGGTGGCGACGTAGTTGGTCTGACCGAAGTTTCCATCCAGACCGACAATGGAGGTGGCATTCAGGATCACGCCGCCGCCCTGCTTGATCATGATGGGGGCAACTGCCTGGGCGCAGTTGAAGGTGCCTTTCAAATTGACCGAGATGACCAGGTCGAAGTTCTCTTCCGACATCTGCCCGACAAGTTCGCCATCTTTGACTTTGACGAGCTGGCCATCGCGGATGATGCCGGCATTGTTGATCAGCACATCGACCCGGCCGAATTTGGCAACCACATCCCCGACCCATTTTTGGACTTCAGCGCGATCGGCTACGTTGACCTTGTAGAACGTTGCACCCTCACCCAACCCTTTGGCGGTCGCTTGCCCGGCCTCTTCGTTTACATCACAAATGACGACTTTGGCGCCCTCTTCGGTAAAGCGCAGGGCGGTAGCCTTCCCGATGCCGGCTGCGCCGCCGGTGACGAGTACAACTTTATCTTTCATGCGCATGGTAATTCTCCTGTTTGGTAGAATGGATAACCGTTCGTAGAAATCGCTTGTGTGACAGTTCAATTCTCCGCGTGGCTCGAGTTGGGATCGACTTCGAGTGGCACGTAACGTCGGATGAAATCAATGGCATCCTTCCAGGTGTTGAAGTTCATCTCCTCATCGCTCTGGATGTGGCGGATGGCGCCACGATAGCATGGCTGCGTCTCACCGTTGGTATAGGCTGTTTCTACGACAAAGCGAATGACGAAGGATGAAATGGAGGGGATGATACTGGAGTCCATCGCTATCAGGATAGCAGATGGAGGTAACGCGAGAGTTACAAATGAGGAGAGGCAGGTCGAGGATCTGCCCAAGAAGGATTACGAGGTCAATTTTCTATACAGCGCATCGGTCTCTGATGCGGGGCTGACATCCAGTTCCTTGCGCAGGGTCTGGACACAACGTTGATAGGTACGGCCGACCTGACCACGATCCCCCAGGTGGTCGTACGCCAACATCAAGTGTCGATAAGCGCGCTCCCAGCAATTGTCCTGAGTGAGGATACGCTGGCATAGATCGATGGCTTCGGTATATCGTTCGATCTCGATTTCCATCTCCACCAGGCGGTCAGCGCTCTCCAGAAAGAGTGCAGTTAAATGCTCTCGTTCTTCAGCAGCCCACGTATCGTATAGCGTGTCGGGGAGGTATTCGCCCCGGTACAGCCCAACGGCGCGCTGGAGTTGGTCGAAGTCCAGCTTCGAGGCAAAACGAACGAATTGGTCTGCGTCCAACCACAGGTCTGCGCCAGGGCGCAGACCATACGTTGACCCTTCTCGCAAAATGAAGGCCGATTCGCTGCCGGGTTCTCGTTCCGGTTCAAGCACTTGGCAGAGCGCGTTAAGTGTGGTCTTGAAATTGCGCTGAGAGATAGCCGGGCCGGATTCGGGCCAGAGGTATTCGCAGATCTGTTCGCGGTCGAGGGGGGCCTGGCGGTAGGAGATCAATAATTGAAAAAGCTGACGTGCCTTCTCACGTCGCCAACCATTGGAGGGGATAGCTTCCCCGCCGCGCCAAACCTGGAACGCGCCTAGCGTTTGGATGCGCAACTGGTAGCCGGGATGGAAATCAAGAGTGGACAAGTTGAGTTCATCGAGTAATTGGGAAATATAGACACTCTCCCAACCGTACTGTCGGGCGATGGTAAGCAGGGGGATGAATATCCGTTCGTCCGGTGGACCTAGCGTAGTGGAACGCGTGAACAGGAATCCGTAGCCCTGCTCCCGGCAGGTTGACAGCAAGGTTGGCAGCGTTCTTTCCAGCCGTGTGGTCTGCTTCTGTTTTAAATAGCCGTAACTCAGCCATAGGCGTACTGCGGAGCTTCCGAACGTATCGCTGCACTCCTGAAAACCTAACAGGGCTCTGTTAAGCCACTCTTCCGCCGCTTCATATCGCCCCGCTAAGGACAGGCTGGCTCCCATTGTAAGGCGGGTCATCGAGGCAACCCATTCGTCCCCGGCCTGGTCTGCAATTTCCAGACCTTCATGGACGCGAGCCTTGGCAGCGATCAAATCTCCTTGATATCCATTGGCTCTGCAAAGACCCCAATCGGCCTCAACCAGCAGACGAGGTACCGCCAGCGTCCGGCTGATTTCAATACTCTTCTCAAATTGGGTGCGAGCCTGAGCATAATCCTCGGCGCGTGTCATTTTTGATTCGGAAAGCATAAGGGCATGTCCCTGGCGCATGTGCCCAACGGCTGTCACGAACGGAGATTTGAGTTCGCTGCCACGACGAGTACCTTCGAGTGCGGCTTGGTAGGCCTTTTCGCCCAGACCCATAAATGAATAAATGAGTGACAAGAGAAGTTGTGTTTCGCGGTGGGCGCGTGGTGTCTGCACAGGGTCGCGTCTTTCAGCCTCGGCGCGTTCTTCCAACTCGCGTCTCGCCTCGCCCAGCCGCCCGGTACGTACTAACACCCGGAACCACAACTGATCATTGGATGGGCCTTCTGTGCGCAGGGCTTTTGCGCGTTCCAAGAGTCGTTCGGCGTCTTCAGGGTGCCCGGAATTGAGCTTGTTCTCCGCCAGAAGTTCGTATAGGCGTACCTGCGCCTCGCGGTCTTCAAAGCTATCACTCAGACGAATGGCCTCTTCGAGCAATTGCCCGGCTTTGTTTGGATTGACCGTATCCAGGTACACGCGTGCTTGCCCACGCAGGGCGCGAGCCACACCATCCTGTTGGGCGCGAGCCCGCCAGATGGTTTCAGATTGTTTATACCAACCCAGAGCTTCCTGGAAACGGCTATGTAGACGTGCCAGCTCGCCCATAGTGAAGACCAGTGTGGGGTGTTGGTGTAGCGTCTCAGGTGGTAACGAGGCTAAGTAAGCGGATAGCGTGTCGAGACGAGCGGCTGTCAACAGGCTCGATGCGTAGGCATCCAGTAAGTCGGCGACCTCATTCCAGGCTTGACCTTCAAGCAGATGAAAGATGGCGTTTTCGGGATCGTTACCGCGTATAAAATAATCGGCTGCCAGGAGATTCCAGTTTCTGCGTTGAGCGGATGTGGCTTGTTGGCGTAAAAAATTGTGAAAGATATGATGATAGCGGAGTATCTCTCCGGCACTTTCTATGACGAACAGGTCTTGTCGTCGCAGGTATGCCAGCATGGATGAGGAGTCGGCAATAACCACGCCAGCGGCTCGCCGAAGCGCGTCGCATGCTTCAGGCCGTAGATCGCGCAGCGTGGAGGTAATCAGCAGGAAGTCGCGCACATCGGCAGGTTGACGCTCAAACACCTCGCGGGCTAGCATGTCGAAGAGTGCATCTAATGAACCCGTTTGCCAGCGCAATGGGAATTCGATCGCTGAAGATACCTGACTGCGGAAACTCTGCCAGATCAATTGCAATGCAATAGCCCAGCCCTCAGTGTATGCAACTAACGCTTCCACCTCGTCTTGACTTAACTCAAGTCTATAACGTGTGGCGAACAGATCTGCAATCTCATCGGCGGTGAAGGTCAATGTAGATTGATCCACCATTAGCACTTCACCTTGTGAGCGCCAACGCGAAAGGCTGGGTAAGAGAATAATCGGGCGGCCGGAAAGCAGCACGTGCAAGTTTGCAGGAGCTAAACCAACCAAGCGATCAATGATGTGGGCAACTTCTCCAGATTCTGTGACCAGGTGAGCGTCGTCCAATACCAACAGTGTCGGATCGCTGAGATGAGCGCTTAACGAATTGATGATTTGGTCGATGATTCCTTGCCACGGTAAGGGGCCCTCTGCCCCATCCCAGGTTTCCAGAAACTGAACGGGCAGATTTTCTTCCAGGTTAGGAGCTGTTTGCATAAAAGCATAGCACAGATGAATCAAGAAGACGAGTGGATCATTATCTTCTTCATTTACCTGATACCAGGCTAAAAATTTTACAGTCTCAGCCAATTCGACCAGCGCTGTGCTCTTCCCGTACCCCGCTTCAGCCTGTAGAATCGTCAGACGATACTCAAAGGCTTGTATGAGCGCTTTGATGATGCGTGGCCGGGTCAAGGTACGCATGTGGCGCGGTGGTGGGATGATCTTCGTGCGAAGAAGACTCTGTGACATCCTGACTATTTTAGTCTATTCTCTTATAAAATGCAGGAACCCCTCAGAGCGTCATTCTGGCTATAGCTCGCCCGCCGGGGTTAGGACCTGCGCCAGGCCGGCGATCTCCAGTGCGCGGGCTTCCTTGGCCCCCAGGTCCGCCAGGCGCATGAGCATAATGCGCTGCGCCATGGGCGATCCGCCGCCGTGCATCGATTCGACCAGGTAGCCCACGCCGCCGGCGCCCAGCGTGATGTTCTCGATCAGGCGCAGCAGACGCTGCCGCCACTCCGTGGGGACCTCCACCGAGCCAACCAGGTATTTGGTCAGCAGCGGACCCAACTCCGGATGCGCGAAATCCCGCTCCGACGGCAGCGTGACCAGCAGACCGCCGGCGATGTCCTGGGCGAGCCTGGCGATCTCGTAAGGGAAGCGGGTGACGTTCAGCTTGGTGACGTTGGCCAGCAGCCGGTCGATGGCGTACGTCCCGCCGGGGGTGCGCTGCCCTTCGTAGGAGCTCGCCAGCCCGCAGGCATAGAGGGTCTCGTTGAGGTGCACCATCTCGACCAGCTTGTCCTTGATGTGCGCGGCGCCCTGCGTGCCCTGGGCACGGGCCAGCGCCGCCACTGCCCCGATCAGCACGTCGCCCACGCCCACCTTGCAGCCGCCGTAGCTCGCGCGGTGGTGGGCCGCGAACAGCTCCACCAGCTCGCCCGCGTAGCGGTATTCCCGGCACATGAAGACCCGCTCCCAGGGCACGAAGACGTCCTGGAAGAGGACCACGGCCTCGTGCCCGCCGAAGCGGGCGTTGCCGACGTCGATGCGGCCTCCTTCCAGCTTGCGGGTGTCGCTCGCCTGGCGGCCGACCACGTAGAGCACCCCGGCCGCGTCCGCCGGGACGGCGAAGGCCACGGCGTAGTCCTGGTCGGGGGCTTTCAGGCCGCGCGTGGGCATGACCAGGATCTCGTGCGAACTGAGCGCGCCGGTCTGGTGGACCTTGGCCCCACGGATGGTGATGCCCTCCCCGTTCTGCTCGATGACCCGCAGGTGCAGGTCGGGATCAGCCTGTTCGGAAGGGGCGAGCCCCCGATCCCCCTTCGGGTCGGTCATGGCGCCGTCCACAACCAGGTCGGCCGACTGCACGTGAGCCAGGAAGGCCCGGAAGCGCTGGTGGTATTCCGTGCCCAGCTCCTGGTCCATCTGGTAGGTGACCACGTCGAGCGCGTTGAAACTGTCCAGGCCCACGCAGCGCTGGAAGCAGCAGGCCGTGCACCCCCCCAGCAGGCGCTGCATCTTGACCTTGGAAACCAGGTCCGCCGTGCTCTGGTGCAGATGCGTGAACCGGTTCACGCGCTCTCCGGAGAGGTTGGATTCGGCGGTCATCAGGTCGGCGTGGTCCGGATCGCCGGCCAGTTCGTAGGTCATGGCGACCGCGTTCAACGACGGCCGGATCATGGGATGCTCGACGTAGTCTTCGATCTCTTCTCCGAATAGAAATACGCGCTTTTTTATCCCCCTCAGGTTTTCCAGGTAGGCTTCGCTCGTGATCATCAGCCCGACTCCTTGTGATGGAGGTCGGCCCGGCGGGCGCCGGCCTCAGTCAAGACAGTGTGCATTCATTATATAGCATGGATGCGCGCCTGGATGCAACTACTCCCCCTGCCTCATCTGGGACAATAAAAGAGTGACCTACTTGCTCCCGCTGAGAATCAAACAAATCCAACTGTCATTACGAGCCCTACGTAGTAGGACGTGGCAACCTCCCGGCATTGCTAACCCTCTCATTCTCGTGCGAGGAGATCGCCGGAAGGGTCACGCTAAAAGCGTGATCTACGTGCTCTGAGTCGAAGCCATACAGATGGACTCTGCCATCATGAAGAGAAACGCGGGTGGTTCTGCCGAGTTTGCATGCCCGAGCCAACCGGTGACCGGGCTCCGGGGATTGAATTGTCCTGACCACTCGTGCTATGATTTATTGAAATCTGAGGCTGTGGTCAAACCATGATGACGTGTTCCTGAAAATCGCCACAGACCGGGCGGGGTGAGGTTCGCAGCGTCTTTCTGGCCGCCGGATATGGAGGTGGCGGATGTGCACCTGGCCCTGTGAAGGCTATTTGGGAAGGGAGAAGGATATGGGACATTTCAAACGTATCGCTGCCGGGTTGGTGGTTCTCGGCCTGCTGCTAATTCTGGGAGTTGGATGCGCCCAACAGGGTTCCAGCCCGGTGGGTGGGGGCGGTGGGGGCTCCGGAGGGGGGGCATCGGGGCAATCCCAGGCCAGGAACGTCACGCCGACCGCCCCGCCAATGGGCGGAGCTGTACTCAAGTTGGAAATGTATGCCTTGAACCCGGCTGTGGCCGGCGGCACGGAAGTCCAGGAAGAAAACGGAACAGCCTTCCTCGTATTCGAGCGACAGGCAGGGCCGCCGTTGATCTATACGGTGCACGGTAGGGGGAGTTCCACCTGGAAGGAAGACGCCAAGTTCGATGTGTGCTCCTGGACGGCTGAGGCGGGCATCGCCGTCAAGGTTGAAGGCGTGCTTGATGCTTCCAAGTGCCAGGTCCAGCTGGTCATCACCGAAACCTTCGATGACCCCGTGATGACAAGTCAAAGCGGGCCGTGCGGCAACCAGGAGTTCAATGTGAAAGGATGGACCAAGCGCGTGGATTTGCCGTTGGTCAACAACCAGTCCGCAGTCACCGGCCCCACTATATACGATCTGAAGGTGACCATCTATGACATCCTACTCGATGACTCGATAGGCTGCATCGTTCCGTAGGGTCGCCTGGGAATGTGCGCGCCTCGCGAAGACAACCAAGGGTATGGAGATCGCCGAATAGGTCACGCTAAAAGCGAGACCTACATGTTTTGGGTGCCTCGCGATGTCAACCGACGGCGAGGGGAACGCCGTCCTGTCCCACCCCGAAACGGGGGCGGGTCCCAGCACCTTTCAACTCTCAGAATGTATAATTGGTGGAAGAAACCGGAACCGATCTCTATTCAAGGGGAACAATCTCAATTGAGGAAAAGCATAACGGAGGAGCAATGAATGCAAGACACACAACCTCGAAAGCTGTTGCTGTTGCTGCCGCCTGCCTCCTTTTGACGCTGGCATGTGGTCTCTTCGACAATCCAGGCACCCAGGAGGCGCCGGTCAGCGAGCCGAACACGAATACAAGCGTGGTACCTGAAGTTGTCGCGAGCAATACGCCGCGCCCTACGAACACACCGCGTCCCACCGATGTTCCTGTAATGCCTTCATGCTACAAGTGGGATCAAATCACGCTTGATATGGCCGGTGAAAAGGTCTGCGTATACGGGGTGGCTTTTTCGCATGCAGGCCAAAGCCGTATCGATTTCTCACCTGAAAAGAACTCATTCTTCCTGATAGATCCAACCCATTATTACCCGGCGCTTGGTGCAGGGGTGTGCGTCGCTGCGGAAGAAACGGTGGAAATCTTTGACGGCAAGATACCCTTCATGACCCTGCGCGGCGAACTTTACAATTGTGAACCGTGGATGTTAGAGTAGGTCAGTTCAAAGTCTCTGAGTTCTCTCCACCTTACTCCCTTCCCGGGTACGCAGCGAGCAGCCTGTAGCGAGGGCGCTCTCTTGCCGGCGCAGCCAGCCCTGTTGGATGACCTGGCCGGCAGGGCTGGTCTTCCGTTGCAAGTCAGCGAGCGCCTTAGTTGAGGAGGGCAGGTCGCTGCGCCGGTTATTCCCCTCAACCCTCCCCGTCGGGGACAATAAAAGAGTGACCTATTGCCCCACTGAAAATCAAACAAATCCAACTGTCATTGCGAACCCTACGTAGTAGGGCGTGGCAATCTTCCGGCATTGCTAACCCTTTCGTTCTCGTGTGAGGAGATCGCCGCGGGCTCCTTTGGCAGGCCCAGACTCCCTCGCAAGATAAATTATAGTGAGGTTTGGCCAGGAAGGTGTCACCCTGAAAGCGTGACCTACATGCTCTGGGTCGCTCGCGATGACATCATTAAATTGTTGTCAGTCCCCTTCAGGGAAGAACTCCTTCAGGGGACTACGTGCGAAACGCCGCTCTGCGGCGACGTACCATTGCGTGGCACTTTGGTAATCTCACGATTTCACCATCCCCTATATTCTCAGGCGAGGAGATCGCCGAAAGTGTCACGCTTTCAGCGTGACCTACGTGCTCTGGGTGCCTCGCGATGCCAAGCAGTAGGAACGCGGTAAGCTTGACTTTTAATTCCAAGCTCTGTAAAGTAAAGATACCGCGAGGCGCGGGGGGAGCGCGTCTCCAGGAGGGGTTTTTGAGCATAAGAGGAGGTGCCTTATAAAACGCATCGTTATCGTGCCATTGGTCTTATTACTCGTCTCCCTGGCCTGCAACCTGCCGGGCGCGGACGAGCGCGCCTCGTCTGCCGACCTGACGGCGCGCGCGCTCGCAGCCACCGAGACGGCCCTGGCCGAGCGCGTGAGGGAGTCCGAAGCCAGCCTCACGCCAGTCCCGCCAGAAGGGGACGGGCAACCTCCGCCTGAGGCGGCCGCCACCGAGTGCCAGGCCATGATCACTTCGAATGTGGACGTCAATGTGCGCGGGGGGCCGAGCACGGTCTATACGATCTACGGCTACATCCCGACCGGCGGCACGGCGCAGGTGGACGGGCGTAACGCCGCCGGCACCTGGTGGTACGTGGTCTTCCCGGCCGGCCCCGGCGGGCACGGTTGGGTGTGGGGCGATGCGGTCACCCCCTCCTGCGTGCCGCCCGGTGTGCAGGTGGTGGCAGCCCCGCCGACGCCGATCCCGCCTCCGGAACCTGCCACAGCCACCATGACCGCAACGGACACCACGAACGGCCCGCTGGTGATCGGCACCATGATCCTAGCCGTGACGCTCGTGATTCCGCAGGCTCAGGGCGATATCGTGCTGCAGGATATCTTCCTCTCCACGGGCGGAGAGATCCTGGTGCGCGTGCTGGTCACGCCGACCGGCTCGCTGACCGGCTCCCTGCAGTATAAGGTCTGGGTGGATAACAACCAGATCGCGACCATCTCGCAGGCCCTGCCGGCCGGCAGCCAGGTCTACTGGACCGGGCATACCATCTCGGGTAACCACAGCGTGCGCGTCAAGCTGGATACCAACGGGGCCTACTTCGAGACGAATGAGGGCAACAACGAGGGGACCGTTAACTGCAGCGGCGGCAACTGCCATTGAGACGGGCGCTGGAAGGACCGGGTGGCGTATGAAAATGCCTCAGGACTTTGTCTGTGCGCTGTTCATCCTGTTGCTGTCATCGTGTAACCTGACAGAGAGCATCCACCAGGACGAGGGTGAAGACCACCTGCCCGGAGTGTCTTCCACCCCCTTCGTCCCGGAAGGGGGCCCTCCGCCCGCTCCCATGCTGGTGGGCGAAGAGATCGCCTGCAGCGCTTTTGTTTCCCCTTCCGGGGAGGAGGCTGCGCCGGGGAGCGAATCTCAGCCGTGGGGGAGCTTTCAGGTTGCGGTGGAATCCGCCAGCCCGGGCGACACGGTCTGTTTCAAGGGGGGAGTCTATGGGGTGGAGGAGGCAGTGCACATCTCGATCTCAGGAAGCGATGCGGCCCCTATCGTGTTCATCGCCTCTCCCGGCGAACGGCCCGTCCTGGATGGGAGCGGCCAGGTGGGCGACCTGCTCGTTCTCGACCAGGGGGCATCCAACTTGCGCCTGAGCGGGTTCACGCTGCGCAATTTCAACTCCTGGGGGTTGAGCCTGGAAGGGGACAACCGCGCCATTCAACTGGATCATCTGGCCATTGAAGGCGGGGAGGCAGGCGTGCATTTCACCTTCGGTGAGGACGACCTGGCGCCGCCGGAGGGCGGCCCGGTCGAGCACGTAACACTGGAAGACAGCCTGGTGACGAACAGCGAATTTACCGCGGTGGACTGCACCCCGGGCCCGTGCAACGCTATGGTCTTTCGCCGCCTGGAAGTGTACGGATCTGGTCTGAACGGGGACTCCTCCTTCGGCTCGGATGGGCTCGCCATCTCGCGCGGTTACCCCGTTCTGGTCGAGGACTGTTCCATTCACGACAACGGCGGCGACGGCATCGACCTCAACTCACGCGACCAGGCGGGGTATGCAGAGGGTGTGGTCGTCCGCCGCAACCAGGTGTTTCGCAATTACCAGAACGGCATCAAATTATGGGCTGGCGGCCGGTTAGAAAACAACCTGGTCTGGGGGCAGGGAAATAGCGCCCTCTGGCTGGGTACGTTTCACAGTACCCTCGAAGTGGTCAACAACACCATTGCATACAACATGTGGGATCCGGCTTACAGCGGGCGCAACTGGGCGTTTTCGGCCGGGTATCCCGAGGATATCGTCGCCCTGCCACAGGTGGATCTGCTGCTGGTGAATAACATCTTTGCCTACAACACCGGCCCAGAGCTCGGCGACCCCAGCGGGCTGTACCTTGGACCGGGTGTCACGCTGAGCGAACGCAACAACCTGTATTACAGCTTTGAAGAGGGAGAGATCACCGCTGAGTACCTGGAGGCAGAATTCACGCGCGGGGATCTGGCCGACGGCAGCTGGACGGCGCGCACTGGACAGGGCCAGAACGATCTCACTGTGGACCCCCTGTTCCTATCAGGCTGGCCCCAGGTGGACCTGCGCCTTCAGGGAGGCAGTCCCGCGATCGATGCCGGAGATAACGCATTCTGCCCCAACGACGATGCCCTTGGGGCGCAGCGACCCGTCGATGGGAATTCTGACGGGAGTGCGGTCTGTGACGTAGGCGCGTACGAATGGAGTGATTGAGCAAAACATTTGAAAGGAACCGGGATGGCCTCAAGATCTGCGCGGAGAATTTTCTCGTCAGGTATTGCCCTTGCATTGCTGCTCCTGGCCACAGGGAGTGCCCGTGCTCAGGATGAGAGCCTGCTGTACTCGCAGGATTTCGAGCAGGGCCAGCCCGCGGAATGGAGGCTGGAATCCGGCTGGCAGGTGGTGGAAAGCGATGCGGGTCATGCGCTGGCCGGGCAGGGGCATATCTGGGCGACCCTCCAGGGTCACGCCGACGACGATTATCAACTGCGCTTCAGGGTCAAGCTGAGCGGCGATGCGTCCGTGCACGCCAATTTTCGCCTTGCGGCGGGCTTTTCCCGCTACTTCATCGGCCTGAACCGCCGGAGCCTGTACCTTTCCAAACAGGTCGGGCCGGACACCTTCCTTGAGAACCTTGCGCGCGGGCCGGCTCTTGGGAGTGGCTGGCAGTCGGTCGAGATCGCCGGCGCAGGAGCCACCGTGAAGGTCTCTTTGAACGGGCAGGAGGTGATGCGCTACAGCGATCCGGAGCCCCTGCTGAGCGGGGGCATCGCCTTCGAATCGTTAGAGGCCGGCCAGGTGCTGATCGATGATGTCGAACTGTGGGGGCGGGCTCCGGTCGCGGCGCCGACCCTCGCCGGCGGGGCCGCGTGGGTCCGCACCGGCGGGCCCCTGGGCGGGCTGGGGTACGATGTGCGCATGCGTCCCGGGAACCCCGATATCATGTACGTCACGGACGCCTTTGCGGGCGTGTTCAAGAGCACCGACGGCGGGGCGTCCTGGTTTCCCTCCAACAACGGGATCGATGTGCGCAGCGGCGCGTCTGCGGACGCCATCCCCATCTTCTGCCTGACGATCGACCCCAACCATCCCGATACGGTCTGGGCCGGCACGCAGAACATCCGCGGGATCTATCGATCGGATGACGGCGGGGAGACCTGGGTGGAAAAGACGAACGGCATCGTCGAAACGATGGGCATCACCTTTCGCGGCATTACCATCGACCCGCGCGATTCCGATACCCTGTACGCCGCGGCCGAGATCTCGAGCTTCGCCTGGGCTGCGAGCGAACAGATCGGACGCGAATTCGACAAGACCAAGGGCGTGGTCTACAAATCCACGAACGGCGGGGAGAGCTGGAGCCCGGTCTGGCGCGGAGACAACCTGGCGCGCTACATCTGGATCGACCCACGCGATTCGAACGTGCTGTACATCTCGACCGGCATCTTCGATCGCGAGGCGGCCAATTCGGACCACCTCTCCAATACGCCGGGCGGCGTGGGGATCCTGAAGTCCACGGACGGCGGGATGAGCTGGATCCAGATCAACCAGGGCCTCACCAACCTGTACGTGGGCACGCTCTTCATGCACCCCGAGAACCCGGATATCCTGCTGGCCGGCAGCGGAAACAACGCCTACCTGGAAGGCGGTGGGGTCTTTCTGACCACGAACGGAGGCGCGAGCTGGGAAAGGGTCCTGCCCGACGGCGTGCAGGCCGTGGAGTTCTCCGTCTCTGATCCGCAGATCGCCTATGCCGGCAACCCGGGTTTCATCTACCGCAGCCATGACGGCGGCCGCACCTGGCAGGCCACGCGCCGGGAAGAGGACCTCGGTTGGGGCGCTCCCGGCGTGGAAGCCGGATTCCCGATCGACTTCCAGGTCGATCCTCGCGACCCGCAGCGCATCTTCGCCAACAACTACGGCGGCGGCAATTTCATGAGCGAGGACGGCGGGGTCACATGGGTGGACGCCAGCCGGGGCTACACCGGCGCGCAGGTGCGTGCGATCGCGGCTGTACCGGGGGAGCCGGCCCAGGTCTTCGCCGCGGCGCGCAGCGGCATCTTCGGCACGCGCGACGGGGGCTCGAGCTGGAGCGGGTTGAATTACCCCGAAGCCTCCGGTCTGGAATGGAACGCTGTGGCGGTGGATCCCGGGGAGCCGGCGCATATCCTGGCGGCCAATAACTGGTTTGGTGGGATCTACCAAAGCCCGGATGGCGGTAAAACCTGGAGCTTGACGGATATCCCCCATGTTGAAATGCAGGGCTGGCGCGCGATCGCCTTCGCGCCGTCCGATCCGGAGGTGGTCTACGCCGGTTCGGGCGCGTTCGGATCTGCGGGTTCTTTCAATACGATGCTCCCGGCTTCAGGGATCTACCTCTCTCGGGATGGCGGGAGCCATTGGGAAGAGGCCAATGGCGCCCAGACACAGGGCGCCCAGGTCACCGGCCTGGCGGTCCATCCAAAGGACGCGCTGGTGGTCTATGCCGCCTCTCCGGTGGAGGGTCTGTTCAGGACCAGCGACGGTGGGGGGAGCTGGACCCGCCTGGAGGGATTACCGCGCGGCACAAAACCGTTTTCGGTGGCCGTGCATCCGTCGCGTCCGGAGATCGTCCTGGTGGGGATGGAATTCGGCGGCCTGTATCGTTCTGAGGACGGGGGAGCGACCTGGGTGAGTGTTGCCGCCGGCCTGCCGCCCGAGTCGCTCGTCACAACCATCCTTTTCGACCCGCTGAACCCCGACCAGGCCTACTTTGCGGATGCCTTCAGCGGCGTGTACCGCTCGCAGGATGCTGGTGAGACGTGGGCCGTCACCAACCAGGGACTGCGCACGAGGGCGGTCAACGCGATGGCGCTCTCGTCCGATGGAGCGCACCTGTACGCGGCGACGGAGGGGGAGGGTGTGTACCGCCTGGATCTGTCCGGAAAGCCGCCGCAGGGCGCCTCCGCGCCCCCGAACCAGGCTGAGCCTGGCGCTGCACAGGAATCGGGAGCGCCTCCGGAAGAGTCGTCCCGTACACCGGCTGGCGGATTGCCCTGCCCGGGGGGGCTGGCACCCGTGGCTTTGGGCGGTGCCCTCTGGGCATATACCCGCAGGCGCCGTGCTTGCAATGAGAGCCGCTTTAAGGCTTGATCAACCCGTTGGAGGCTTTTCCATGAAAACAATGTTCTCCTGGGCGATGGCGCTGGCGATCTTGTTGCTGGTGGCAAGTGTGGTCCCTCCCACCGTGACGAACGCGCAGCAGGGCGGCTTTTCAGACTCCTTTGATGATCCGTCCTTGGCAGGCTGGGAGCATTCGGAAAACGCGGCTGTGGTCGATGGCTACCTGCACCTCGAATCCGGGGAATTCGCTTTCTGGCACGGCCAGTGGGGCGATATGAACCTGTCGATCCGACTGCGGCGCTTTGGAGAAGGAGCGCTCGACCTGCGCATACGCGCCACAGATTCCGGCTCGTATCTGATCCTGATCAGCAGCGACCTGGTGTCCTTGAACCGCGAAAGCCAGGGAAACAGGATCGAACTGGCTCAACAGCCGGTCCAGTTCCCCACTGAAGAGTGGGTGCAGTTGGGAGTCCAGGCGGTAGCCGGCCAGATCACGGTCAGCCTGAACGACAAGGTCGTCCTGTCCCATAACGACGACGCCTCCTTGCCGCCCGGGGGAGTCATGTTCCAGGCCGAAGACCGCGCGGTCGTGGACGTTGACCGGGTGGACCTGGTACCGGGTGCGGTCTCAGAGCCGGCGCCACCCACGCAACCAGAGCCGACAGGGCCGGCAGAACCGCAGGCTCCAGGCGCGCTCGGCTGGGTGCGCACCGGGGGGCCACCCGGCGGCCTGGGCTATGACATCCGCTATGATTTTGACAACCCCGATATCTGGTACGTCACCGACGCCTATGCCGGCGTGCATATCAGCACCGACAATGGCCGGACCTGGCAGCCTTCCAACCAGGGCATCCCACAGCAGGCGGGGTTGACAGGGGACGGCTATCCCATCTTCTGCCTGACGATCGACCCGCACGATCCGCAGATCAACTGGGCCGGCACCTCCAGCACCGGGCACATCTACCGCTCCACGGACGGCGGGCGGTCCTGGGAGCAGCGCGACAACGGGGTGTCGATCGAGTACGATGCGCTGACGTTTCGCGGCTTCACGGTCGACCCGCGCTCCTCGGATATCGTCTATGCCATGGGCGAAACCACCTGGGAGCCGGGCGGCGGTCCTGCCGTGTGGGGCCAGGGCACCGGCGGGGTGGTTTACAAGACCGTGGACGCCGGCGAACACTGGCGGGTCATCTGGGATGGGGGCATGCCCTCCAGCCTGACGCGTTACGCGTGGATCGATCCGCGTAACCCGGACGTGATCTACATCTCGACCGGCCTCTTCGATCGCGGCGCGGTCGGCGAGGGTGATCCGGAAACCGATCCGCTGGGAGGCATCGGCATCCTGAAGTCTCGCGATGGCGGGCAGACCTGGCAGGTCCAGAACGAAGCCAACGGTCTGGAGATGCTCTACGTGGGCAGCCTGTTCATGCATCCCGAAAACCCGGATATCCTGCTGGCGGCGGCCGGCCATACCACCGAGGCGCGCGCCAGTTACTTCGAGCGTTATGTGAACGAACACGGGCACACCATCTCGGGGGTCTTCCGCACCGAGGACGGGGGCGAACATTGGACCCGGGTGCTGACCTCCGCCAATGTGGGCGAGGTGTTTGCCGCTGTGGAGATATGCACCCTGGATCCGGAGATCGCGTACGCAGCCAGCGATATCGCCGTCTATCGCAGCCAGGACGGGGGGGTGAACTGGACGCAACAAACGCCCGGAAAGTCTTCCTGGGGCTCGGTCGGCGTGCTGGCCGGTTTCCCGATCGATATCCAGTGCGATCCGCGTGACACGGACCGGCTTTTCATCAATAACTACAGCGGGGGGAACTTCCTGTCGGAGGATGGCGGCCGCACCTGGCAGAACGCCAGCCAGGGCTATACCGGGGCGTTGTTGCGCAACGTGGCGGTCGATCCCCAATATCCTGCCCGCGTCTATGCGACCGGCCGAAGCGGGACCTGGCGATCGGATGACGGGGGAACGACCTGGTATGGCCTCAGTTTCTCGCCACCCGACTTCAGTATGTCCTTCGAACAGGGTACGGTCAGTATCGACCCGCATCAACCCGACCATCTGCTCCTGGGCGAATTACCCTCCACGGCGATGCTCGAATCCTCAGATGGCGGCCTTTCGTGGGACCTACGCGGCACCGCTGAAACGCTTGGTCTGAGGAATGTCTCCGGAGGCGGTGTCACCAGCGGAGGCAGGTTGGGAGGTGTGACCTTCAGCAATTTCATCTTTGCGCCCACCAACTCCTCCCTGGTGTATGCCAGCCTGACTCACGATTTCTGTTATCGCTCTCACGAACCCTGTACAGGGCTGATAGGAACTGCGCCGATTGTTTCTCGAGATGGCGGCTCTATCTGGCAGTCCACCACAGGGAGCATTCCGGGAGCCCCCGAAGTGATCGATCTCGCAGTTGCCCCTGATGATGACCAGACGCTCTATGCGGCCACTTGGACCGGGATGTTCCGTTCGGAGAATGGAGGCTCATCCTGGACGATGTTGCCCGGCCTGCCGGGAAATGCCGCCGTCCGGGCCGTGGCGGTCGATCCGCTCGACTCGTTGCACCTGGTGGCAGGTGTGGAACAGCAGGGTGTGTTTTTCAGCAGGGATGGCGGCCAGACATGGAAGGCCGGCATCGCCGGCCTCGAGGCGAATGGCTCTCTGCACGACCTGGTCTTCGATCCTACCGACCCCCAGGTGGTCTATGCCAGCGATCTGTTGAGCGGCGTCTACCGCTCCACGGATGGCGGGGAGAGTTGGACGAAGATCAATGAAGGGCTGCGGACGCGTTCCGCGCTGGGCCTGGCGATCTCAAGCGACGGAGAACACCTGTATGTGGCCACGGATGGAGAGGGCGTGTTCCGCCTTGACCTGAACGACCAGGCGCCCCAGGCTGCGCCAACCCCCGCGAACCTTCCCGGGCCTGCGCCCGCAGCCGAAGCCGGCGTGCCTGCCGAGGGCCTTCCTGAGAAGGCCTCGGGTGAGCGGGGTTCGGGTCTACCCTGCGCGGGAGGCGCCATGCCGGTTGCCATCGCAGGACTCGTCTGGGTATTCCGACGAAGGAGGTGAAAGCATGCTTATCAGTCGAAGAAATTCAAGGATCTGGTGTCTCTTGGGGGGCGTCACGCTGCTCCTTTCCTTGGTGGGTTGCGGCCAGAAACGGCTTGGCCCTGTGGAGGCGGACCTCCAGATCAGCGCGGACCGCACTTCGATTCAGCCGGGTGAATGCGTCACGCTGACCTGGCGCGTGCAGGGCGGGTTTGGGGTGGAACTCGAAGGCGAGCAGGTCCAGGGGGAAGGGGAGCGGCAGGTCTGCCCGCACGAAACCACGACCTACACCCTGCGTGTGGATACAGGGACGCGACTGGCGGAAGAGTCTGTCGAGATCCAGGTGGCGGGTGAGGGCCCTCCTGCGCCGGTTCCACCTGAAGGATCTACACCATCCCACACGGCAAGCGGCCAGATCGCCGTGGAACGCGACCTGACCTATGGATTCTATTCACTGGGCGGCCAGGCGCAGACTTTGAAGCTCGACCTGTATCGTCCGGCCGGCGATACGCTGCTACCTGTGCTGGTGTTCATCCATGGTGGGGGCTGGATCGAAGGAAGCAAGGATAGTTGTCCGGGAGAGGTCTTTGCCAGGAATGGATATGCGGTGGCCTGTGTGGACTATCGCCTGGCTCCGCTGCGTGGCGGTTGCACGGCTGAACTGATCTTCCCTGCCCAGATCGAGGACGTAAAGGCGGCGGTGCGCTGGCTGCGCATGAATGCGGACTCCTACCGGCTGGATGCCAACCACATCGGCGCGTTCGGTGATTCTTCCGGAGGGCACCTGGCCAGCCTGCTGGGAACTTCCGCGGGAGCGACCGAATTACAGGGGGACCAGAATCCGGGCGTTTCCGATGCGGTCCAGGCAGTGGTGGACTGGTACGGACCGGTGGATGTCACCCAGGAGCCCCCCAAACTGGTTTTCACCGACGATCCCTGCGCCTCCAGCCTTGAGGCATTGAGCGACAAATACGGTGGGGAAGCGGTACCTTATTTCTACTGGACCTTTGCCTGGTCCGCTTTCCTGGGAGGTTCTCTGGCGGATGCGAACACGCTTGAACGAGCCAGAAGCGCTTCCCCGTTGACCTATGTTGACCCGGCCGATCCCCCCTTCCTGATCATGCACGGGGAAAAGGACGGCATGATCCCCTACCAGCAAAGCGGCCTGCTGGCCGGTGCGCTGCAGAAGGCCGGCGTGCAGGTCAAGTTCGTACGCCCTCCTGAGGCAGGACATAATTTCTGCGATCCGAACACTTCCTGCCCGGAAGTCTCCCCTGAGTTTCTCGACCCGACCCTGGAGTTCTTCGACGAGCACCTGAAATGAATAGCCCCATCGAAATGCAGGAGCTGTGAAAAGAGGATGCTATGCGACGCTTCATGATATGTACGCGATTGAAATACCTGGCGCTGGCGCTGCTGGCCGTGTGTTTGGTGTCTTCGACCCGGACGCAGGAGTATCCGATAGACCTGGAGTCGATCACGCCGGCTGAAGGCCAGCCAGGGCAGGGGTTGGAAGTGACCTTGCAGGGCCGGGGGTTTGGTGATGCCGGTGAGGTGTACGTCTATATCGGCGATTTAGAGGTCGAGGAGGCCTGGGTCATCTCCGATAGGGAGATCGGCGGCGTGGTCTTCATCCCTGAGTACGCCAGGCCCGGTCCGCGCGACGTGGAATTGGCTGTTGTGTTCGGTCCTGACGAGGAGTTCTCAGCCAGTCTCGAATCTGGCTTCATCGTACTCGAAGGCGAGGCGCATCCGCCGGATGAGATCGGCCCTCCGGAACCTCCGCCGCCCGATGATTTCGTGGAACCGCGCGGTGGGCCCTTTGATGGATGGCTTCCACTCGGGCTCGTTTTGCTTGGCGGTCTGTTGTTGTTCGGTGGAAGTGTGGTGATCGCGCTCACCCTGGTCTGGCGCCGGGCAGTGGTGCGCCAGAAATGGCAGGCGCAGGCCACTGAAAACGAGCTGCCGCAGACCTGCCAGGCCGGGACCCATATCGTCCGCCGGGAAAAACCCAAGATCAAGCCCGGGCGCTGGAAAGTCACGGGCTTGAAAATCACCGTATATGATGCCGGTAGCAGGGTCACAGACGCTGTGCACCCGGCCTCGGCTGAGCTGGTCAAAAACCTGGACAGCTCTGCGCGCCAGCGGTTGCTGCTCGGGTTGTCTGAGCCCCTGGAACAAAAAGTGCAGCAGATCGGTGAAGATCTTACAGCCAGCGTGCTTGCCTGGCAGGCGAATTCCAGGTCAGGAAAAGACCTCTACCTGCAAACCAGGCTGGAGGGAGGCCAGGCAGAACAGAAATTCATCCGCTACCGCTGCGCAGGTACCCCTGGCGTCTGGACGAAACAGGCTGAGTGGACCTTGAAGCTGAAAGCAATGGACCACCTGCCACGTGCCGTGCGCGGTCCTGGGGAGGGCGAATCCCCGGAGGCGTACGCCGGATTTTTAAAGGAACAGGCTGGGGCGTACTTGCTTGCATTGTTGGAGGAAGCCGGAAGCCTGTTCTAGCTGGAGGCGTGACCATGTTCCGACGAATTCTGATGGTGGTCGTAGGGACCCTCTTTGGGGCATTCCTGGTCGCCTGCGGGCCGGGCCAACCTGCCGCGGCCGTATCGGGGATCGTCCGCGATGAAGTCGGCCCGGTGGCCGGGGCGGTGGTGCGCGTACAGGCTACCGATAGTCACACCAGCACCGATGCGAGTGGGAAGTTCGAATTTTCAGACCTTGATTCGGGTGAAAATGTGGACCTAACCGCCTGGGCTCCGGGGTACTTCATTGCTATCGCCCAGGATGTGCCCCCGGGTAAAGGCGAGGTGGAAATCCATCTCGAAGCGCACGCCTCCAGCGACAACCCGGACTACGCCTGGCTGCCTTCCACGGTTCACCCCGGCGAAGGGGAAGACCAGGGATGCGCGGAGTGTCACAGCGACGCAAGCGGTGGGCTGACCTATACTCTCCCGGTCGATGAGTGGCTCCAGGATGCGCACGCTGGATCGGCTCTCAACCCGCGATTTCTGACGATGTACACCGGAACGGACCTGGAGGGCAACCAGAGCCCGCCCACGCGCTATGCCACCAACCGGGATTACGGCCGCTTTCCCCTGCGGCCTGACCCCGATCAGCCTTACTTCGGGCCAGGTTACAAGCTCGATTTTCCCGATACTGCCGGCAACTGTGCTGCCTGCCATACCCCGGCCGCTTCGGTGAACGATCCCTACGGCGTGGATCCGTCCGGGGTGGCGGGCGTGGCAGTAGAGGGCGTGCCCTGCGATTTCTGCCACAAGATCTGGGATGTCAAATTGGATCAAAGCGGCCTTCCCTACGCCAACATGCCCGGGGTGCTGTCCTATGAATTTCGCCGGCCGCCGGAAGGGCACCAGTTCTTCGCCGGGCCGCTGGACGATGTGGCACCTGGGGAGGATACCTACTCGCCCAGGCAGCGGCAGAGCTCGATCTGTGCGCCCTGCCACTTTGGAGTGTTCTGGGATACACAGGTCTACAATTCCTTTGGCGAATGGTCCGCGAGCTCGTACAGCGACCCCGAGAGCGGTCAGGCCTGCCAGGACTGCCATATGCCGCCCCTGGGGAATACCCATTTTGCCCTTCCTGAAGCTGGCGGGCAGGAGCGGGACCCGGACACGATCTTCAGCCACCGCATGCCGGGTGCTTCCGATGTGACCTTGTTGCAGAACGCAGTGACCATGACGGTGGCTGCGCGGCGCGAGGGAGAGCAGGTGCTGGTGGAGGTCGAGATCGTCAACGACCGCACCGGTCATCACGTACCGACCGATTCGCCTTTGCGGCAGCTGCTCCTGCTGGTGCAGGTCTCCGGCGCGAACGGAACCTTATTGGAACAGGCGGACGGGCCGGTATTGCCGGATTGGGCCGGTCAGGGAGACCCGGCGCAGGGTTACTACGCCGGCCTACCCGGTACGGCCTACGCCAGGGTGCTGCAGGAGCTGTGGACGGAAGTGGCGCCCAGCGGAGCCTACTGGAACCCGACGCGCGTATTGAGCGACAACCGCATCCCTGCTATGGGGAGCGATACCACACGCTATGCTTTTACGGCCTCCGGGACGGAAACGTCCGCGGTCGTGGTGGATGTGAAGCTGATCTTTCGCCGTGCCTTCATCGATCTGATGGATCAAAAAGGGTGGGATGTCCCCGATGTGCCCATGGAATCAGAGACTCTGCGGCTGCCTTGAAAATTCTTTAACAAACCTCCGGCAGGTTGACCTGCAGCGCAGCAGGTGATGGGAGAGAATCAACCTGCAGTCTTGGGAATCCCCCTGGATCTAATCGCCCAACGCAAAAACCCGATCAGCACGGGCGCGACAAGGATGAGCATCAGGATGGCGCCGGAACGACTGGTCCAGTTCAGCGTCTCTATCCAGGAACCCGGTTCTGGCATCCATTCCTCCTGTCGCCCATTCCAGTACATTGCCTGCTGGACCATCAGCACGGTCCAGCCCACAGAGAAGCCTCCCACCAGGCACGCAAAACGGTGCCAGATGTTTTCGGTACGCATGTAGAGTATCGTCCCGGCTGCCAGGATCAACATGATCAATATCAGGACAGGTCCTTCGTTGCGTACTTCGTCATAAGCCGCGATGAATAGCAAAGGTAAAGCGCCGTAGAAGCTGAAGGAAAGCAAGGTCCAATCCCTCCAGATCGCGTTGAGCAGCGCAGACAGGGGCCGCAGATTCCGCGCCCAGAGCGAACCGACCAGTACGACGCCAGCCAGCGGCATCCATGCCCACCAGCTCCCCCTGACCTGCTGGCCAGCCATGGTGCCGGTAAATTTGTACACATACAGACTGATCAGGAAGGTAAAACCCCAATAGGGGAAGACCCAACGAGGAAAGTCCTTCACCCAGCCTGCAACCATGACGATCAGCAGAATCCCGATCGCTGCAAGGGCGATACCAAGCCCAGGCGCAGGAGATGCCGGATCTTTGACCAATAAGGCCAGTAACAGGCCGATCAGGAGAACCAGCGGGAAGAGCAAGATGGGTCCCAGCGCAAGCAGGGTCTCTTTCCAGGAGTCCGGGCGGGCAAGTTCGTTTGTATGCATACTTCGCTCATTTCTGTAAAGGCTCGCATTTATTGTATAACCAGGCGAGGGGGAATTGCAAACGTTTTCAGACGGACCCGGGAATAAAAGGGACAAGGGCGCGATATTTTGTGTCCCTGAATGAAAGACTCACAGTTGATCGTTCAGCAAATCCTGGGTAACAACTCCCCGGCCGGCAGGTCCACGACGCGAGAAGTGCCCAGCGCTGTCTTGGCCACCACCATGCCGGGATGAGTCTCCACGACACGGCCGATGCGCGCGGCTTCTTTCCCGTATGGCGATTTAACCATCGCCTCCAGCATCCGTTCTGCCCATTCTTCCGGAACGATCGCCACCAGCTTGCCTTCGTTGGCGATATAGAAGGGGTCCAGGCCGAGCATCTCGCAGGCCGCGGCTACCGCCGGGCGTACCGGCACCAACCCTTCCTCGAATTCAATACCGACTCCCGAAGCTTCCGCCAATTCGTTCAGCACAGCAGACAGCCCGCCGCGCGTGGCGTCGCGCAAGCAGTGGATCTCGAGCGAAACGGCCAGCATATCGGCCACCAACCCGCACAGCGGGGCCGTGTCGCTCAGAATCTCGCTTTCGAAGGCCAGACCTTCGCGCACCGACATGATGGCGATACCGTGATCGCCCAGCGTGCCGCTCACCAGCACGGCGTCGCCCGGGCGGGCGTTGGCCGGGGCGATATCTACCCCCTCGGGGATCAGGCCCAGGCCGGTGGTATTAATGTACAGCCCGTCGCCGTGCCCTTTCTCCACGACCTTGGTGTCGCCAGCCGCGATGCGCACCCCGGCCGCTTCGCAGGCGTGCGCCATGGAGCGTGCCAGGCGGCCGAGCGTTTCCATCTCCAGGCCCTCCTCCAGGATGAATCCGGCCGAGAGCAGTTGGGGTTGCGCCCCGCCCATGGCCAGGTCGTTAACCGTGCCGTTGATGGCCAGCTCACCGATATTGCCGCCCGGGAAGAACAGCGGGCTGACCACGAAGGAGTCGGTCGTGAAAGCCAGGCGTTGTCCTGCGCTCAGTTTGGGGTCGAAGGCCGTGGCATCGCCGAGTTGCGCCAGCAGCTCATTCTGGAATTCAGAGGCGAACAGGTGGCGGATCAGGTCATTCATCATTTTGCCGCCCGCGCCGTGCCCCATCACAACGGTGGGGTAGTTTCGCAAAGGTATCGGGCAGGTCCAGCCATCGAAAGAAGGTGTGTCCATAGTCTACCTTTTTAAAGGGATAGGTCAATTGTACTATGGCAGGAAAATTGTTTTTTATAAAATTATTTGTATAATGAACGTAGTCTGTTTCATTTATCACAAAACGTTGGGCAGGAGGAGGGCGCATGCGCCAAGCAACACATTGGGGAGTCTTGTGTTTGGCTATCGCAGTTTTATCCTGCTCGTTGTTCTCACCTGTAAGAGAGACATTGCCCTCAACAGGGAATACGCAAATTTCCAACCCGCAGCCTTCTCCGAGACCTGGAACCCAAACCTTTTCAGAATTGAACAAATGGTGGCTTTGGACGCACGGCACCCAGTTGCGAGGCGCCAATACCTGGCAGCGAATCGTGGTTCCGAAGTACGATGGCGATCAATTCCTGGGGGATGGATTCATCGGGCCACCCTACACACAGACGGATTTCAACCGGTTGGCGGACCTGGGATCGAATTACGTCAATCTTTCTCACCCCGGTCTTTTTACGGACCGGCCGCCCTACGTGCTGGATGAGCGCGTGCAAGCCAACCTGGACGGGATGATCGCCAAGGCAGCTGCTGCCGATCTGTTCGTGGTGATCACCTTCCGCACAGGGCCGGGTCGCAACGATTTCACCTTTTATCGCGACGACGATTGGTTCGCTTCGAAAGACCTGATCGAAAACGTTTGGAACGATCGCGAAGCCCAGCAGGCCTGGGTGGAGATGTGGCGTTATACTGCTGGACGCTACCGCGATAATCCTTACGTGGTCGGGTATGACCTGATGTGCGAGCCGAACTCCAACGAGATCGTGGATGAGTGGGACCAGGAGGAATTTGCGGCCGCCTACGGGGGTTCAACCTATGATTGGAACGCCTGGTATCCGGACCTGGTAAAAGCCATCCGCCAGGTGGATCCCGAGACGCCGATCCTGGTGGGGGGTAACGGCTACAGCGCGCTGGACTGGCTGCCTGACCTGGACACCCTGGATGCGGACCACATTGTGTACACCTTTCACCAGTACGATCCCTTCCTGTACACGCACCAGGACCCGCGTGATGGCTATAGCTATCCCGGCCGGCTGGATACGGACTACGATGGCAGGCAGGAGCCATTCGACCGCGCATGGATGGAGTCCTTCCTGTCGATCGCCTCAGAGTACGCCGACGAGCAGGAGGCAGTGCTGGCGGTCAACGAATACGGCGTGGCGCGCTGGGCGCCGGATGCGTCCTCCTTCTTGCGAGACGAGATGGAACTGTTCGAGGAGCAGGGATTGAACTATGCTCTGTGGGTCTGGGACCCGGACTGGTCCCCGTGGACCGAGGAGGTCAATGTCTTCAATTTTCGTTTCGGGCCGGACCCGCAGAATAAGACTGTTTTGGACAACGCAGTGGAATCTGTGATCGCTGAATTTTGGACGCGCAATACCGTGCGGCCCTCCCTTTTTCGATAGCGAGGCAACCATGAAATCGAATCTGAAGCTTTTAACCCTGATGCTGGCCGTGTGCTTAACGGCCGCAGCGGGGCAACCCGCGCCGGCCAGACAGGCCGACGACCCCAATCCGCCGGAGCAGGTGGTCAGGCTGGTCTTCATCCACCACTCCACAGGCGAAAACTGGCTGGCGGACGGCTACGGCGATCTGGGCCGTACTCTTGGTGAGAACAATTACTTCGTGAGCGACACCAACTACGGCTGGGGGCCGAACGCGGTCGGCGATCGCACAGACATCCCGGACTGGATGGAATGGTTCCACAGTGGGGACACACCGGTGTATATGGAGGCTTTGTTTCGCGAGAGCGGGCAGAATTCATCCTATACACGCAGCCTATCCGATCCGGGCGGCGAGAACCAGATCATCATGTTCAAATCCTGTTTTCCGAATTCGGACCTGGAGGGGAATCCGAACGACCCGCCGGGAAGCTATGCGGATATGACGGTGAGCGGCGCGAAATACGTCTACAACCAGATCCTGGCCTATTTCGCCAGCCGGCCGGACAAGCTCTTTATCGTCATCACCTCGCCGCCGCTCTCCGACGCGACACATGCTGCCAATGCGCGCGCCTTCACGGGTTGGCTGGTCAACGACTGGCTGCGCGAGAACAACTACCAGCTCAATAATGTAGCGGTCTTCGATTTCTACAACGTGCTGACCGGGCCGGAGGCGCACCACCGCTTCAGGGATGGACGCTTTGAGCACACCGTGGGGAGCAGGAACACCCTGTATTACCCTTCCGACGACGACCATCCTTCGATGCAGGGTAGCCTTAAAGCCACCGAAGAGTTCGTGCCCTTGTTGAATGTTTTCTATCACCGCTGGCAGGCGGACGCGCCGTCGCAAATCCAACCGGAGCCAGCCAGCCCCGGGGAGAACGCCCCTCAGCCCGAGTTGTACCCGGCGCAACCCCAGGCCGCTGGACTGGTCGACGATTTCGAATCGGACAACCCGGCCGGCACCAACGGCTGGGAGCCGTTCTGGGATGAGGCCACGCCCACCTCCATGCACTGCGCGGCCGAGGCGGAAATGGCGCTTGCGGGTGAGCGCGCGCTGATCCTTGACTTTGATGTCAGCCCCGGCGCATGGGCGACCTGCGCGCTGTTCTACGAGAGCCCGCAAAACTGGAGCAGTGCAGAAGGAATGACCTTCTCCTACCGTACGGCGCAAACCGACCTGACCTTCAACCTGGACATCTACGCCGGGAGCCGAGATGCGCAAGAGACCTACTACTACACCATCGAAGCACCGCCAGAAAGTGCGGATGGATGGATCCCGATATCCATTCGCTGGTCTGACTTCCACCGCGCGGATTGGGAGGAGAACGCCGGCGCGCCCTTTGCCAGGTCTGACCAGGTCGTTGGCCTGGCCTTCGGTTTCGAGACCTATGCAGACGCGCCCAACACCGGTACGCTCTGGGTGGATGAGCTGTCCCTGCTAGGTGCGCAACCGGCTGTAGCTCCCGCACCGCTTGTGGGAGGCACGGAACCCGCGGGTGACGCGGGCGATGCACAACGTCAACCAACGTTCAGGCGCCTGTTGCCATGCGGCTCTGCGGTCGCTTTCCCCCTGGGATTGGTGTGCGTGGCCGGCCTGATGAGAAGGAGACTGCGTGGCGGAAAAGCCAGTCAGGCATGAGCTTTACCGCATCCTGGAAGTCGCCCTGATCTTCGTCTTCTTGCTGGGGACCGTGGGGCTGGTGGTCTTCAATCCATCACAGGGTGCGGGTGTAGTGGAAGTGCTGCCTTCCAACGAGACCATCCAGGCGTATGCTTTCGCCATGCCGGCCGAAGGCTGGTCCCCGTTAACGGTGTATTTCAGCGCCTTTGGCAGCCAGTCCAGCGCAGGTAGCATCGTTAAATACGAGTGGGACCTGGATGGCAATGGCCTGTACGATACGGATGCCACCGGAACGGGCGGGTATGTCAGTAACCTTTACAAGAAATCCGGAGAGTACAACATTACCCTAAAGATCACCGACGAACAGGGCAACGTCGCTACCGACCGGGTGACCGTGCGCGTGCGCTATCCCGGTTCAAGCAGCGTGGATTACTGGACGGTATTCGATGACAGCCAGGTGCGACGGGTGGATGTCTCCATGACCAGCGCGAATTGGGACACGCTCTGGCTCAATCCTGAGGCGAAGACCACCGTCCCGGCGGACGTGGACGTCTTTGGTGAACACCTGAATAACGTTGGATTCAGGATGCGTGGACAGTTCTCCCTGCGCATGTCCGGTGAGAAGAAACCCTGGAAGATCGATACGGATTATTACGTGGAGGGGCAGGAATACCACAATTTGAAGCAGTTGATGTTCCTGAACAACATTGGCGACGCTTCCCTGCTGCAGGAAAAATTGGCCTACGAGGCCATGCATTTCGCCGGCATCCCATCCAGCCACGTGTGCTTTGTGGAGTTATGGATCGATTTGAGCGATGATGACCAGCCCCCGGAATTCTGGGGGGTCTACACCATGGTCGAACGCGTGGATAAGAAATTCCTGGCCAATCGTTTCGGCCGCGATTACGACTACGGCAATTTGTACAAGGCCAGCCACGCGGAACGAGGACCAATGAACCTGGTCTACTATGGACCGCAGATCAGCGACTATCCCACGCAGGGCGGGTTGTACGCCTACGGCAAAGCCACCAACGAGGAGGCTGGGGATTACAGCGACGTGATCGCGTTGATGTACGTGATCGACGGAACGACCTATGAAACGCCTGAGGCTTTCGCTGCGGCGCTGGAACGGGTATTCAATGTGGATACCTTCCTGCGCTATACGGCAGTGGTCAATATGCTTGCCAACTGGGATTCCTATCCCTACACGGGCAACAACTACTATCTTTTCAACAACGCCGGCACCGGCAAGTTCGAGTGGATCCCCTGGGACCTGACCTGGGGAGGCAACGCCCGGCACCCGCTCTTCGAGCGTGGTGATTCGGAACTGGTGGGTCGCGCTCCGCTCTTCGACCGCGTCTTTGAAGTCGAACGCTACCGCGTGCGCTATGCGGGCTACCTCGACCTGTTGGTACGCCAATGGTTCACTGAGGAGAACCTGCTCACGCTGGCGCGCGGTTACCACAATCAAATTTCTCCGCTGCTCAGGCAGGGGGAAGGGGACAAGATGTATTTTGGGGATACGGCCATGTTTTCAATCGATGCGTTTGAAGATTCCTGGCAACAATACAGTGATTTCACAAAAAGAAGACGGGCGTATATCCTCGAAGTGCTGTCACAGGGGGACTGGCGTTCGCCGGGCTTTCAGGAAGCTCAATTTACAGATCCACAAGGAGGCGAAGAATGAACAGGATAGGAAAATTTGGGATGGCGGTAGTGTTGGTCTTTGCGCTTTGCCTCTCGATGAACGGCTTGGTGTCAGCCCAGGTCGGGGGATTCACTGAAGACTTCGAGGATCCATCGCTCCCGGGTTGGGAGAAATCCAGCGAGGCGATCGTGGTGGACGGCGTGCTGCAGATGGCGCCGGGTAGTTTTGCGCTGCATGCCGGCGATTGGTCGGATATCAACCTGACTGTCAGACTGAAGTATTCCGGCGAGGGCGAGGTCTTCGTCAATTACTATTTTCGAGACGTCAATCGATACCACCTGGTTCTGACTACAGGACGGCTGATCCTGGAAAAAGAAAAGGATGGAACCTCCACCCCATTGGGAAATGCGGAGGTGGCTGCCATTCAGCCCGATACCTGGCTGGACCTGTCGATTGTGGTGAGCGGTGGGAGTCACCAGGTCTCGATCAATAACCAGGTTGTGCTCAGCGCTTCCGATCCCGAGCCCCTGCAGACCGGGTCAATTCTCCTTGAAAGTGTGAGAGGCGTCACAGCGGAATTTGACAACCTGAACGTGCGTGGAACGCCCGGAGAAGGCCCGCTGCCCGGACAAGAACCCCCTCCTCCGGGAGCGGAACCACCGCCGGCAGGCGAGGAACCTGCTCCTGGAGGAGAAGCGGGGGCGCCCCCGGCAGCACCTGTTGCGCCGCAGACCAGCACCGGCACCAGCACCAGCACTGGCGGACTGGTCAATGAATTGTTTGCCAACCAGGCCAGCACGGTCAGCCTGACCACTTTCATGATCAATCTGATCCTATCGGCTATATTCGCCTATATCCTGAGCGTGGTCTACATCCATTGGGGCTCCTCGCTGACCAACCGCCGCAAGTTCGCGGCCAACTTCATGCTGTTGACCGTCACGACCACCTTCATCATCCTGGTGGTGCGCTCTTCGATAGCGCTCAGCCTTGGCCTGGTGGGTGCACTTTCCATCGTGCGCTTCCGTACGGCAGTAAAAGAACCGGAGGAGTTGGCTTACCTGTTCTTTGCGATAGGCATCGGTATTGGCCTGGGCGATAATCAGCGACTGATCACCATGGTGGCTATGGCGGCGGGGATCGTACTGGTCGGTCTGCGCTACATCTTCCGGAAGGCGGATGCGGACGTCAACCTGCACCTTTCGGTAGCCAGCCAGGATCCCATGGCCATATCCCTTGAACAGATCACTGAGACTCTCCGCCAGCACACGGCCAAGTTGAAACTGCTGCGCTTCGATGAGAGCGCTCAAGCCCTGGAGGTCGCGTACCTGATCGAGTTCCGGCGCATGGAAGACTTGTCCGCTGCGAAGACGGCCTTGCGCGCGCTGTCCGCATCGCTTGAGATCACCTTCATGGACAACAAGGGCATCTGGTAGGAGTGGAGGGGGTCATGATCGCAGCGCAGACGAGAGACTTTCGCTACGAGCGCAAGTTCCTGGTCGAAGAACTGGACGCGCGCCAGATCCGCATGCTGGTTGAGAGGCATCCGGGTATGTTTTACCAACCCTATCCACCGCGCTATGTCAATAACCTGTACCTCGATACCGAGGCGATGGACAACTACTTCGCCAACGTGGCTGGTGACGCGAATCGCCATAAGGTGCGCATCCGCTGGTACGGCGAGCGCCTTGACCGGATCGTGCACCCGGTCCTGGAGTTGAAGGTGAAGAGCGGTTTGGTGGGCACGAAGTATACCTACCCATTCCCGGAATTCTCGATCGATGACGGGTTCGCGCACCGGGATTTCCAGCAATTGATCGCAGGCTCCAGCCTGCCCCCGGAGATTCGTTTTTACCTGCGCGGCTTGCAGGTCGTGTTGTGCAATCGTTATTACCGCTGGTATTACGCCACGAGGGACCAACGTTTCCGTGTGACCGTGGATAGTGGCCTGGAGTACTACCGCGTCAAGAAATCCCACAACCGCTTTGTAAGCAGGGTTACGGACCACGCTCATGTGGTCGTCGAAATGAAATATGACAAACACTTCGACCCGCAGGCAAACAGGATGGCAGGTTTTTTCCCTTTCAGCGTGACGCGCAACTCGAAGTATGTAACGGGGATCGAAAGTGTCTATTATTAAATGGAAGGAACACATGTGAACACCTCACAGGCGAGGGAAACAGGCAAGCGCATTCTTGAGCACCTTGAAACCCGGCACGTTGAGGTCGCGTACACCCTGCTTGCGCCCATCCTGGCCGGAAGGACACCGTTTCGCCTGCTGGATGTGATCGGATCGGAGGCCGGCCAGGGCGGGTTGGAGCCTGTCAACGTCTTCCTGGAAGCGATCGCTGCCCGAAAGACCATGGGCGGCTGGGTGGTCATCGCCAGCGCGCTCGGGGCACAACTCTCGCGCGATTTGCCTGGTGCGTTCGAGCGTTGCCGTAATTACGTAGTTGCAGCTGAAATCTGGTATGCGACCGACATCCTGGGTGAGCGCGTGCCAGGACCGGCGCTGGTGACAGATTTCGACCGGGCGCTGGCGCACCTGGAAGCCTGGCGCCGGGACACGAACGGTTGGGTACGGCGCACTGTCGGGGTGGCGGTGCATTTCTGGGCGAAACGGTCACGGGGTGCGGTGGAATTCTCCACCCGGGCGGGGCGGTTACTTACCTTACTTGAACCCATGTTCGAAGATGGTGACATGGAGGCTGTCAAAGGCATTGGGTGGGGCTTGAAGACTCTGGGAAGACATTACCCGGAACTGCTGGCCGAATGGCTTAAAAGGCAACTTGCACGCCCACATCGCGCCTTGATGTCCCGCAAAGCGATGACCTATCTTTCGCCGGCCTTGAGGGCGCAAGTCACCGGAAAGGGATCATGAGCCGCCGCGTCAAATTTGTGCCTTACCGCCCGAAGGCGATCCTTAACAGACACAAAAGGGTCGACCACTGGTTTTGGACGCGTTATAGTGCGCATCCCTATGTGGGTTGCCAGCACGGTTGCGAGTTCTGTTATTGCCGGGAGCAGAAGTACTCACCCCATGAGGCCCCGGGTGATTTTGCCTACGTCATCAAGGTCAAGGAGAATGCCCCGGAGCTGTTGCGCCGTGCGCTGGGTCGCTACCCGGTTGACCTGATCTTTACCGGCGACTACCAGCCCGCAGAGCGCAAGTTCAGGCTCTCGCGCAAGATGCTGGAAATCTGCCTTGAGCTGGGATTTCCCGTCTGCGTGTTGGAGCGCAGCCCGGGTGTCCTGGATGACCTCGACCTGTTACAGGCTATTCACGAAAAGGCGCGCGTGATTATCGCCTTCAGTGTCATATCGACGCCCGATTCGCCCAATGATGCGCGGGTAAGCCAGATGGAACACCTGGCCCCTCGTGCGAAAGCGCGCTTCGAAGCTATGGAAAAACTGGCTGCGGCCGGCATTCCTACCGGCTGTGTGGCGATGCCCTTATTGCCCGGTCTCTGCGACGACGAAGCGACGCTTGGTTCCATTGTGCGCTGGACGGCCGACTCTGGCGGTGGGTTCGTACTGGCTGCCGGCCTGACGCTTTCCGACCAGCAGAAGGACTATTTCTTCGATGTGCTGGGGGAGCGCTTTGCCGACCTGTTACCCGCTTACCGGCGTCTTTTCCCGCAGGGTAGTTACAGCCAGGTAGGGGCCGGTTGGCGTGAGACTGGCCTGCGAGTCCGGGAAGCCTGCGCAAAATATGGTCTCCCCGATCGTATGCCCCGGCCGATCCTTCCCGGTGAGAAAAGAGCACTCAATAAGCGTGTAGTCGAAGTATTGGCGAATGAGGTGTATACGATGGAGTTGAATGATGAGCCGGACTACCGTGTCTGGGCATATCGCAAGGCAGCCTGGGCGCTCGAAGACCTGGAGCAGAACCTCGGCCTGCTCTATCGCACGATGGGTTTGAAAGGCTTACAGAGTATTCCCAATATCGACAAGTCTTTGGGGAAAGTAGTAGAAGCGCTGGTTGTTACCAGTGAAAACGTTTCCAGATAAATTTATTTTCGAGAAACAGGAGATGAAATCATGCATAAAACTCGCTCCCTGAAAGGTTCCCTGCGTATCGCGATCTTGCTCTCACTGATCTTGGGAGCAAGTTCCTGTGGTCAACGGGCCGATGGCCGGCCCCGTATTTGGATCGATTCTCCGGTGGATGGAATCTCCACACCACCCGGCACGACCATCTCCATCATCTCCCACGCTTTTGCCGCCCAGGGGGTCGCCGAGGTGGTGCTTTCAGTGAATGGTGAAGCCTACCGCCGTGATGCTTCTTCCACCCCCGGGGGGGAGTTCGTACAGTTCAGCCAGGATTGGCAACCTGCCGGGGGAGGCATCTACGCAGTTCAGGTTGTCGCCTACGATACGCAGGGGCAGGCGAGTAATCCTGCGACGATCACTATCAAGGTGGAGGGGGACTCGGAGAATGGCCCTACGCCAGTGATCTCGGTCACGCCTGTGATAAGCGTAACTCCCGTGATCACCGACACGCCCACCCCAACGCCCCCGGCGGGCAGCGTCATCCAGTTTTGGGCCGAGCCGGCCCAGATCCAGGCAGGCGCCTGCACAACCATGCGCTGGCACGTCGAGAACGCCCAGAGAGTGATCTTCGGAGGCATCGACCAACCCTTCGATGGATCCTACGAAGATTGCCTGTGCGGGGACCAGCACTATACCTTGACTGTCGTCCGTCTGGATGGTGCGGAAGAGCGCCGCACGGTGGACATCGGCGTGAGCGGGTCGTGCGTTACGCCTGAACCGCCTCCACCCGCGCAGGACAATACGCCTCCGCCGGTGCCAAGCCCGGCCGTGCCGGCCAATGGCCTGGTACTCTCCTGTCGTAGCACCCAGACCCTGGCCTGGTTACCAGTGAGCGACCCTAGTGGCATTTCCGCATATTACGTCAAACTGGAGCAGGAAATTACCAAGAACAACTGGCAGTCTGCCGGAGGCTATGGCCCTGTAACCGGAAAGCAAGTGGATGCCAGCGTAAGTTGCGGAGGCATCTACCGCTGGATGGTGCGCGCGCAGGATGGAGCTGGCAATTACAGCAATTGGTCTGGGGCTTCTTTTTTCTCGATCAACATCAATTGATCGTATACCTATATTGAGAACATGGGATGACTGGAAAAATTGGAGGAGCGAAATGAGAACCCGGAATTATGCAGATGAACAGGCGCGCACCGTAATAGCCAGACGACCTGCCGGGCGCGCACGCGCAATATGGATCACGGTTGGAACGATTCTTGGATTGTGTTGTCTGGTTGGGCTGGTTGGAACCGTGGGATATTATTTCCTGTCCGCAGGTGGAGCGGGTGTGCCGTTGGTGTTGTTCCACTCACCACTTAACGGAGAACGTCTCGAAGCCGGACAACCTGCCACGATCCGTGCGGTGGCAAGCGACGAGCATAAGATCGTACGGGTCGAATTGTGGGTGGACGGTCAATTACAGGAGAGCGAGACAAGTAGTGTGCGGGGAGGTATCTCCTCCTTCCCATTGTTGACTGACTGGCAGCCCCCCTCGGCCGGAGTGCATACACTAACCGTCAGGGCCTTCAACAGCGTGGGGGTGCGCGCCCACTCGACCATCAATGTGAACGTGGTCGCTGACGCGGACCGGGATAGCGATGGAGTTGCAGACAATGAGGATGCCTGCCCGGATGAATTCGGGTCGGATTTTGCCACAGGCTGCCCCGACCGCGACCGGGATGGAACTCCCGATGCCGCTGACGCCTGCCCGGATACGGCCGGAATACCTGGAGCTGGTGGGTGCCCCTCTGTGGCGGAAGGAGACCGGGATGGCGACGGAACGCCCGATGAAACTGATGCCTGTCCCGATGAACCGGGCTCTTCTTTGACCGAAGGCTGCCCCGACGCGGACGGCGACTCGGTGGCAGACGCCGAAGACGCCTGTATGGGCGACCCGGGCTCGCCTGAAGGGGATGGTTGTCCCACTCCTGGTGATTCCGATAGCGATGGCTTCCCCGATGAGGCGGATGCCTGTCCAGAAGAGTGGGGCCCGCCTGAAAGCGATGGTTGTCCGGAAGGCGCTGTTGTCCCCGAAGGTGGTGCTGAGCTTGAAGGTGGCGGGAGAGATAGCGATGGCGATGGAGCCGCAGATGAAAGTGATCCCTGCCCGGAGGAAGCCGGTAGCGCAGAGGACGGTTTCTGCCCTCGACCGGAAGATGATCCCGAACCAGCTGATGCAGGCCCACTTTTCGAATTCCCCGGATTTTTCTTAGGTGAGGTCTTTATTCTCAACCCTGTCGAGTTCGAAGCCTTACACTTTGAAGTGCCCAACGATTATCGCAGGGTCTGGTGCTATGCCCAGTTGAACGGCGGCGAAATGGAACGCTACGAGTTCGACCCGGACGGCGAGCGGGAATGGGACATCGCTGCAGTCCTGGGTGGAGCAAACAGCGCTCATCTGGGAGTTGTAGGGGATGGTCCTTTGGAGGTGTTTGCAGAGTGCTATGGGGTTGCCAGCCTGTTTGTGCCTCGACCCTATTACCTTGGTTCGATCACCCGCCAGCACGCGCCTGAGGAATGGGACGGCCACGTGATCCAGGCCGATTCCAGCGGAGGGGAGCCCGGAGGACATTCTTTCCGGGTTCGGTACCATCTGTGTAATCCTTCGTGTGAACAGACTGCTCTCCAACCTCCGGTGATCACGCGTTACACTCCTGACAGAGACCGCATCTACCTGGATTGGGATTGGGAAGGGGATATCCGTACAATCGCAGGGTTTAAGCTGTACGTCAATGGCAATTTCGTTCAGGAAATCCCGAGGGAGGAAAGAAGGATTTCCTGGAGGCAGGGTGGCGGTGTACTGTGTCTGGATGAGTGGGAGTTCCACCTCACTGCCTACGGGGGTCCGGATGCTCACGAACCTGATATCGAGTCCTCGCCGGGGAATTCCATTTTCTGGGAAGGAGTGCCCTGTGAAAAGCACATTCGAGTCACTTTTGAAACAATGAACCTCCACAACCCACCACAGGATGAGGGGGGCCATCGTACTCCGGGACCGCTCTACGGCTCTTTCGATGTGACAACTGGCGGTACTATCCATAGCCTTTCCTTTGACGCGGTAGAATGTGTGCCCTTCCCATTTCCTCCTTTCGAAAGATGTTACGGCTATAAACTGAATGGAGGCGAACACGGTGTTCAGTGGCTCTTCGATTCGATCCACCACAGTATCGATGGCTGCACTCCGGGGTTGCCCTGTCATGCCCGCAGCTTCTCCGCCTCGGATACCGATACACTTACCGTACAGGTAAATCCCGGTGATGATCTCACCATCGGTGCCCACATCGTAGACGTTGATGAAGGCCCTCTCAACGATAACGATGTCCTCTTTAACGGTCATATAACCCTGGATACCGGCGAGCTTTCACCGGATGTGACGTTGACCCGTTCCATCTCGGGAGAATTCATGGATGTGGTCGTGAAGATCGACCTGTTCCCCTTTGGGCCATAAACCTGGAGGTTTGAGCATGATTAACTTACGTACACGGATCACTCTGTCGACAGTGCCAGTGCTTCTGGCAATCCTGGCCTGCACGCTTGGTCAAACGGCTCCGCTTATAAGCGGTTCCGAACCTTCTTCGTCAACGCAAGCGGATTCCACTCAACCAGATGCTCCGCGGCCCACCCCAGGACCGCCGATCTCCATAGAGGTGCTCATGCCTGGCGACCTGGAATACCTGGGCGCTTTCCGCCTTCCGGAGGCCAGCGGCGGCTCCAATTGGGAATACAGTGGCCAGGGTTTGACTTATTATCCCGCTGGCGATCCCGGCGGTCCTGAGGATGGTTTCTCCGGCTCACTGTTTGGATTCGGGCATGACCATCACGTGCAGGTTTCGGAGATCAGCATCCCTGCACCCGTCCTTTCGAAGAACCTGGATGAGTTGAATACCGCCGTCACCTTACAGCCTTTTGCGGACCTTTCCGGTGGTCTCTTCAACCCCGAGGCGATGGATTTGCCGGTTGCCGACCTGGCCTACCTCCCGCCGGGGTCCGGGCAGGAACCTGGCAAGTTGCATTTTACATTCGGTCAGCATTTCCAGGATTTCGAACCCTCGCACGGCTGGGCTGAATTGGACCTGTCGAATCCGCGTTCGGTCGGGCCATGGGTTTTAGAAGGTTACACCAACTATGTGACCAACGATTACCTATTCGATATTCCTACGGATTGGGCAGCGGCCTATACTCCCGGTCAATCTCTGGCAACGGGACGTTTTCGCGAAGGTGTCTGGGGAGGTTTTGGCCCGGCTTTGTTTGCTTACAGCCCTCCGGCCGCTGGCGCGACCATTACGTCTGTCACCCCACTACTCCTGTATGGCGTCCAGGAACCCGGCCTGACCGAAATTACTACGGACGAAAGCATGCAAATGGACGGCTATCAAGAAGCGGATCATTGGTTGGGTGGCGCCTGGCTGACCTCGAATGACAAATCCGCTGTCATTTTTGTGGGTACAAAGGCCCTCGGTCATTCTTGGTATGGCTTTGCCAATGGTGTGGTCTGGGAATACGATTGTGCAGATCAGATCCCGGCCACCTGTCCCGATCCACCCGATTGGCCATATGACAACCGCGGTTACTGGGGGGAAGATTACCAGTCACAGGTCATCTTCTTCGACCCAGCCGACCTGGCGGCAGTCGCACGCGGCGAAATGCAAACCTGGGAGCCGCAACCTTACGCCACTTTAATTTTGGATGAGTATCTCTTCGATCCTGAACTGGAATATGCAGAATACAAACGCGACCTTGTCGCGGCGGTAGCCTTCGACCGAGAGCATGGCTTGCTATTTATCATCGAACGCCTGGCCGATGAGTATAAATCGGTCATCCATGTCTGGCGTATTGCTCGCAACTAGTATGCGTTCATCTGGTTTGGCGCTTCAAATTTCTCTGCCGGGACCGAGACCCGGCAGAGCTTGTTTGTACAAACTATCTTAGAAGTCGTTCTTCACAGCTTTGGCTTCAAAATCCCTTTTCTGACCACGACTCCGTGAGTTGGGCAATCGTCTGTCGCGTATTCACTGAACCCTCTCTCGAAACTTTCCTGTCCATTTAGCGTATTTAAAGATGAGGCTTTATTAAGCCTGTTTTTGTTGTACACTCATTGTGAATCGATAAGGAGAATGCATGATGAAAAAACAAGGTCGTACGCAACTCGCCCTCGGTATCATCCTGATCTTGCTGGGAGCCTGGTTCATCGCCCAACGCAGTATTCCGGAGCTGGCTGCTTTTACTGAACGCTTCTCGGAATGGCCATTCACTGTGATCGGTGTGGGCGTGCTGTTGTTCCTGCTGGGCCTGGTGATCGGTGAGCCAGGCCTGGCGATCCCCGCCGCGATCCTCTCGGGCATTGGCGGCATTCTGTATTATCAGAATCTGACTGGCGATTGGGATTCTTGGTCTTATATGTGGACGCTCATCCCTGGATTCGTAGGTGTAGGTACCATCCTGAGAGGCTTGCTGGGGGAGGAAACGCGCCACAGCCTGCGGCGTGGTTTGAATTTGATGGTGATCAGCGCTGTGCTGTTCCTGGTCTTCTCGGCTTTGCTGGGAGGCTGGGGGTTGCTGGGCAATTACGGTCCTGCCATCTTGCTGATCTTGCTCGGCTTGTGGGTGATCGGCAGCAGTCTGTACGGTAGTATGCGCAAGGATAGTTAAGGAGAAGCACAATGAGACGCGATTTTCTGTTTTGGGGATTTGTTCTGGTCCTACTGGGCGGCCTGCTGTTCACCAACGCCGCCGGGATCTCTCTGCCGGGCGGGGTGAATGCCATGCAACTCTTCTGGCCGGCCATCCTGGTGTTGTTGGGAATCTGGATCCTGGTGGGGTATTTCTGGCGTAGGAGCAGCCCCGCAGGTGAAGAGCGCACGATCGAATTGGCGGACGCAAGCGAGGCTTCGCTGCGTTTGAATTATGGCGCCGGGCGCTTGCGCCTGGGCGCGGGTGCGGGTGGCGGGCAGTTCCTTACCGGGACTTTTGCTGGCAGCGCGGAGCAAAAAGTGAAACGCGACGGAGCGAAACTACAGGTCAGATTGGAAATGAACCCCTTCCCGAATTTCTTTTGGGGTGGCGGCGAGGCCGAGTGGGATATCAAGATGAATCCAAGTGTGCCGCTCACCATGCGTGTGGAATCCGGTGCAAGCCAATCTGAGATCGACCTAAGCGGCTTGCAAGTCACGGAGCTGCGCCTGGGCACCGGGGCCAGTAAGACCGTCCTGACGTTGCCCGCCAAGGCCGGGTTGACGAATGTTCACGTGGAACTGGGTGCCGCCTCGCTCGAGATCATTGTCCCAAACGGCGTGGCCGGACGCATCCGCGCTGAGCAGGGTGTGGCATCGGTGGAAGTGGATACAGACCGCTACCCTTTTAACAACGGTATCTACGAATCCCCGGAGTACGCCAGCGCCAAGAATAAGTTCGACCTGGTGATCCAGGCAGGCGTTGGACGCGTCGTGGTGCGCTAACATAGAAGGAGAGTCTTTATGTTGAAGCGAATTGATTTCAGACTTGTGTTGGGTGCGCTTTTGATCCTGGCCGGCGGATTGGGATTTCTTCAGGCGTTTGGATTCTTGCAGAACGCCTCGGATGTCTTCTGGGGGCTGATCTTCCTGGCGGGAGGGGCGGTCTTCCTGACCCTTTTCGTTGGAGGTCAATGGTGGGCGGTCATCCCCGGGTTGGTGTTGGCCGGGATTGGGGTGCTGATCCTGTTGCCCAATAGTATGGAGGAGTTGGGGGGAGCGATCTTTCTCGGCGCGATCGGGTTGAGTTTCTGGGTGGTGTACTTCGGCGGGCGACAGCGCTGGTGGGCCATCATCCCGGCCGGAGTTCTATCTACCCTGGCTGTGGTGACCCTGATCCCATCCTGGCTGGATGGAGTCGAGACCGGCGGAATTTTCTTCTTTGGCCTGGCCCTGACCTTCCTGCTTTTGGCAGTGTTGGAGCACATTGACTGGGCTTACTGGCCGGCAGGCGTACTGGGTTTGTTCGCCGTCTTCATGCTGGTGGCTTCGCAGCTTTCCCTGGCTTCCTATCTGGGTGCAGTTGCCTTGATCCTGGCAGGTGTGTTCATCATCTGGCGATCGATTACCAGGAACCAGTAGGACAAACAGAAAACGGCGACCAGCGGTCGCCGTTTTTGTGATCTCGCTCGCCCAGATGGCCTCCTTCGGGAGTTTCCTGCGAACCGCGGAGGAATGTGTTGGGGAGAACCAGTCGCAGTTAATCGGCGGCAACTACTTCGATCTCAGGGAAGAACTGGTGCACGGTACCGGCTATCCATCCCTGGAGCGTAGAGGGTAGCAGGGGGCAACCCAGACAGGCGCCACCCAGACGCACCTTTAACTTGTTCTCTTCAAATGAAACGAACTCAACAGAGCCGCCATGGAATTGTTCCACATACGCGCTGATCCGGTCCAGCAGCGTTTTGAGCTGCTCTTCTACAGAATGAGAATTTGGAGTAGTCATCGACGCTCCTTTCCTGGCACGGATATTGTACCGCGATTCACACTCGTGTTGAGCAGGGAATGGATCTGCTCTCGGGCGTTAGCCCAGCGTGTAGAGACCGCGTCGGCCAGACGTTCGAGCAGGACATAACCTGCATCCGGTTCATGGATACAAAAACGGTGCAGATCCGTCCCGCGGACTCGCAGGGCAACCAGGGCTTCTTTGCAAACGGTTTCTGAGGTATAACTTGCATTGCCGATCGCAGCGGACCAGCCGAAAATGCTTCCAACCGGAAGCGTGGTGATCACGATGGCTGGGCCGTCATAAGGTTTGTAGCGGATTTCCACTATACCGGATTGGATGAAGTAAACGAAAACGGCTGGATCCCCCTGTTCGAAAATGACTGTTTTCGGGGCGCACTCGTATGGCTCGAAGAGCGGTTCGAGTTTTTTGAGCGTGTCACGCTCCAGGCTTTTGAAAAGCGGGATCGTCTCGAGGTTCAAGAACATTTAATTGCATAGTAGCGAAATTCAGGGTTGATTTGTAGTGTCCTTCTTCCCGAATGCTTTGTCATTTATCCTTGTCTGTTCAGTACTCATCATCCTGCGTTATACTTTGCAACATGCAGCAACTTTTATATTCTCAGGAACATCTAAATGGTTAAGGCTATCATCCAGGATGAAGTCTCCGTATCTGCGCTCCAAGCGGGAGATCGGGATGAGTTTGCCAAGCTTGTCGATCGCTTTTCTCCTCAAGTCTACCGCCTGGCCCTCAAGATCCTTGGGAATCCCCAGGATGCGGAGGATGTCTTACAGAACACTTTCATGAAGGCTCTGCAGGCCATAGGTAATTTCGAAGGCCGCGCAAGCTTATCCACCTGGTTGTACCGCATTGCGGTAAATGAAGCCCTGATGCTTCTACGGCGCCAGAAGCCCGTGGTTCCGGTGGCTATGGACTATGATGATGACGAGGCTGAAATCCCGCACCCGACCCAGTTCACGGATTGGTGCTGCCTGCCTGAAGAAGAATTGCTTTCGACTGAGGCCAAGGGGTTCCTGGAAAAAGCGGTGCAACGTCTACCAGAAAAATTACGCGTGGTCTTCGTGCTTCGTGATATCCAGGGATTGTCGATCCGGGAGACCAGCCAGGCCCTGGAGTTGACGGAAACAGCCGTGAAAACGCGTCTGCTGCGGGCTCGCCTGGCCCTGCGCGAACAGCTCTCAGAGTATTATGGGAAACGACTCGACGAGGAAAAAGCCTGATGGAAAAGAAACGCTGTGAAACCTTGCTAAATTCTTTATCGGAGTATGTGGATGGTACGGCGCAGGCTGAGCTATGCCGTGAGATCGAGCATCATCTTGCCTCTTGCGAGGATTGTCGTGTAGTGGTCGACACACTGAAAAAGACCATTTCGCTTTATCATGAGCCTTCTTCGAAAGACCTACCAACAGAGGTTCGCGAACGGTTATTCGCGCGCTTGAATCTGGGTGATTATCTTGATCGGGATTGACTTGAATCCAATGGTGTCTGTCTACCGCTGACTGTCGTTGAAACTTTTCCATTCTCTGCCGCATCCAAAGAGTATGACTGACCGGACCGAACAACGGGTGTCGTCGTTCGAATTGTTCCTACAGGGCGAGTTGAAGCCTGTGGGGCAGGGTTCGATCCCGCTGCGCGCCGGATCGCGCTGCCCGCAATGCGGGCGGGGGCGGCTGGCCTATAACGGCATGCTGGCATTGGAGTGCCCGGAGTGCGGCTATACCCACGGTGACGGCGGCGGTTGTACCTGATAAATCCATCCCTGCCCCGTCGGGGCATTCAAGGAGCAGAAATGACCACGTTACTCAATGACGATATCGTCCAACAAATCAAGGAAGTCTTTGCCGGATTGCATGATTCGGTCGAGATCCTTTTCTTTGGTAGCGAAAAGAACTGTCCGTATTGTGGAGATACGCAACAGTTGGTGGAAGAGCTGGCAACCCTTTCAGATAAGATCACCGTGACGAATTACGACCTGCAGGCGGATGCAGACCTGGCAACGCACTACAGCGTGGATAAAGCGCCAGGCCTGGTCATTGCAGCCCGGGAGGGAGACCAGATCACGGATTTCGGTGTGCGCCTGGCGGGAATCCCCTCCGGGCACGAGTTCGGTTCGCTGATCCAGGATATCTTGATCGTTTCGAAACGCGATTCGGGTCTGGCAGGGCCATCTCGTGAAATGCTCAGAGATCTGAATGAGCCTGTCACCCTGCAGGTGTTCGTCACGCCTACCTGCCCGTACTGCCCGCAAGCCGTCGTGCTGGCGCACCAGATGGCTCTGGAGAGTCCCATGGTCCAGGCTGAGATGGTCGAGGCGACTGAATTCCCAGATCTATCAAACCGTCACAACGTCAGCGGCGTACCCCATACGGTGGTCAACCACGGTAAAGGACACCTGGTGGGCGCTGTGCCGGAAGCCAATTTGCTGGCTGTAATCCAGCGCGCGGTCTCCGCTTAGGAAGCAGCTGTCTGAATGACGCTCAACGGCGCAGGCCGCTGGTGCAGCGTTTAGAATCTTCCGGATTTGATACAATCAAGCCCATGGCGAGCCGTAAAAGAAGACCTCGAATTACCCGCTCTCCAGCGCTGGTGGTGCTGGGGGTGGGTTTGATCCTGACCGGAATGGCAACCTATCTGGCCTGGCCGCGTACTGCGGAGCCAGTGGAAAGCGAAGCTCTCGGAGGACGGACACAACCTGTGGCGGTGAACTATACCGCCCCGGATCTGACCTTGAGCGACCTCAACGGGGAAGCGCACTCCCTGGCGGAGTACCGCGGCCAGGTGGTGTTGGTTAACCTATGGGCCACCTGGTGCCCGCCGTGCAAGGCAGAGATGCCCACGCTGCAGGAGTATTACGAGGACCATGCTGTTGATGGCTTCGTGACCGTCGCCATCAGCGACGGCGATCCACAACCGGAGGTGGAGGCTTTTGTGTTTGAATATGGCCTGACCTTCCCGGTCTGGTTAGATCCGACCTATGTGGCTACAGATCAAGCCTTCAAGACTCGAAACCTGCCCAGTTCGTTCGTGATCGATCGCAAAGGCACCATCCGCCTGCGCTGGGTGGGCGAGATCGACCGCTCCACGCTGGAAACGTACGTGACGCCTTTGATCTCGGAAGAATGACAGGAGGAACCGATATGCAAGTGCAGGTTAAATGGAAGCAGGGCCTAGCCTTTGATGGCGCGGCGGACTCCGGTTTTTCGTTGAACCTGGGCGCAGACCCGGAGGCGGGCGGTGGTGGCGAAGGTTTTCGCCCGATGGAGTTGATGGCGCTCAGCCTGGCCGGCTGCACGGCCATGGATGTGATTTCCATCTTGCAGAAGAAACGCCAGCAGGTGAGCGGGTTCGAGGTGCACCTGGATGCGCAACGCGCGGAAGAGCACCCCAAGGTCTTTACCGGCGCGGTCATCCGCTACCTGATCAGTGGGCAGGGGGTGGATGAAGCGGCTGTGCTCCGCGCCATCGAATTGTCGGCTCAGCGTTACTGCCCGGCGCAGGCCATGCTCGGCCAGGTCTTCCCGATTGACTTGCGCTACGAGATCTATGAGATGGGGGAAGGTGAGCGAACTCTGATCAAGGAAGGGCACTACAACCCAGCCTAGACTCACAAATCTGCGGTCCACCAACGGCCGCAGGTTTTTTGTTATGAGCCTGCCTGTCTGCCTTTTCAGGGCGCCGGCTCAGAACGGATCTGGCTATAGGCGTCGGAGCACTCGCAGGCTTCCACGGTCAGGCTGCCCTTGGTGAGCGTACCTTCGTATGCGCGCCGGCCATTGTGGGCCACCCAGCCTTCCAGGTTCAAACCCAACGGGCCATCGGCCAAAACCCATTCACCATTGTATTTGCGCGCAATGTGGATATGCGTGCCGGTGGTGCGGCCCCCTTCGCAGGAGGGGTACCCGATCGGGTCGCCGGTCTTGAGCGCAGCTCCGGTTGGCGCGCGATCGCGTGTGGCGACATGCAGGTAGAGGATCACCCATCCTGTGCGCTCGTCACCATCGCCATCGAGGTCCAGCACCACCGTACCGATTTCGGAACGCACGACAATACCGTCTGCAATGGCGATAGCGAAATCTCCATCAGCGGCCTGGAAGCATCCCGCTTTATCACTTGGAGGCGCAAAGTCGACGGCGGCGAACGGTTCGCCCTGGCCCCACCCGGTGTGGGGCCCGCCAGTATAGGTCCAGACCTCTCCGGTGGGAAAAGGCAGGCGCAGCTCGGGCTGCTGCAGGCTCCCGGGGATCAATTCGAAGGACTGGTCCCATGGATCGCCAAACAATTCGGCATAGGTGGAGAACATGCCTGCCGGCGAAATAGCCTGATAGTAGCTTTCCGCCGGGGCTACTTGGGAAAAGTAATACTGGACGGCCACCGAGGCCGCATTCAACCAGGGATCGGGTCGCACCAGGCTGCCGTCCTGTAATTCGAACTTGGTCAGGTTTCCGGCGCGCCAGCCATAGTAGCCATTGTTGAGGGTATTGGCAGCGCCGACCAGTTGCAGGTATACGCTTTCGTAATAGATACGTTCATACCCCAACACGTAGCGCGCTCCTGGGCGATTGGGTTGCGTCAAGGCGCCGGCCTGGTATTCGAGCAAAGCCAGTAGCAGGCGTGGGTTGATACTGTAGTTGATGGCCACATAGTTCACGATCTCGGCGCCGGTGCGATTGGAGCCACCGGCCCAGGCCCTGTACTCCTTGAGCCATCCCGGCTGCGCATCCACAAACGCGGAAGTATTGAAGCCGATCAGGGTTGGCCCAAAGACGAAGGCGTGGTCCGGCAAGACAGGCTGCGGGCTGCCCCAGAGCGGCAGGTAGTAGATGGGGATCTGCATGGGCATACCCGCGGGCATGGTGGTGGCATCCTTCGGGATGAATGGGTTTGCATCGAGGATCTCCTGCACGCTGGTATTGAAGCGCGCGGCCAGGTTCGGGAGCGTGTCGCCGGACTGGGCAGTATAAGCTACCAGTTCGCCAGGGGCGTATTCTGGCCGGCCCTGCCAGGACAGGCCTGCGGGGCGCGCGGGGGTGTTCGCGGCCGGAACCATTCCGCTGGCGGCAGCGCGCTCGCTGCAGGCGCCCAGCAGAATCAGAGCAACCATTTCCAGGAATGCCCAGGTACGCAGGCTTTTAGAAATCTTTATCACGGAAAATCGTTGCTCCGGCAGTCCCAAATGGATCGGCAGTGATGGTAATCTCTCCCCGGGTCAAAGTGCCTTCGTAAGGGTTTACGCCATTGTGAACCACGTAACCGCTCAGGGTGAACGGGATGGGGCCGTCCGCCAGGATCCATTCGCCGTTGTATTTACGAGCGAAGTGCAGGTGGGTTCCGGTGGACACGCCACCTTCGCAGGAGGCATGGCCGATGCGGTCGTCGGTCTCAACCCAGGTGCCAAGCTTCACACGGTCTTTGGTGGCGACGTGAAGGTACATCAAACTCCAGCCGGTCTCTTCATAGCCGTCGCCATCCAGATCGAGTACGACCACACCGTCGCCCGAGCGGACGACCAGCCCCGGCGCGGAAGCCACCAGCCATTTCTCGGATTCGTTGCAACCACTCTTGTCGCCAGACGGAGCGAAATCGATCGCGGCCAGCGGCCCGTCGTGCTCCCAGGCGCCGTGGGGACCGCCGGTGAAAGCCCACTCGCGACCTGGTTCGAAGGGCAGCACCAGTTCCGGTTGCGTCAGGCCGGGGGGAAAAATCGGTCCGACAGCCTGCGCGCGAGACCATGGGTCTCCGAATTGTTCCGCGAAGCGAACCGGGAAGCCGATGTTGGGATCGATGATCTGTTGCCAGTCGGCCTGGTTGTGCAGCTTGGAGAAGAGGTACTGGATCGCCACGGTTCCGGCGTTCAGATCGGGGGCAATGGGCAGGGTGTTGCCATCCGGAAAGCGCAGCTCTGTCAACGTGCCGCTACGCCAGCCATAGTATCCAGCGTAGAGCTGGTTGGTGGCCCAGACCATCTGACGGAATACCCCCTTTTCGAACTGGTTGACGTACCCCATGGGGTAATCACGATGCAGATAATCTGTTGGTTTTCCGGTAACCCAGTTGCCCTCATAATCCAGGATGGCCAGCAGCAACCTGGGATTGATCGAATTCTCAGTGGATTGGCGCTGGATGGCCTGGGCCCCTGACGTCCACCCGGTAGTGCGCAAATATTCCTTGTACTTGGACAGTTCTCCGCCGGCTTCGATCACATATGCCTGGGTATCGAAATCTGTGGCGGCAACGGAATAGACGACTTCGCTATCGGGCATGATCTCTGTATTGGGTCCATAGGCGATCAGCCGGTGAGGAATGACCAGAAGCGTGCCCGGATCGATCAGACTGGTTTCAGAAAGCGCTTCGGAAGAAGTGATCTCCTCGGGCAGTACTCCGAAGCGGGCGGCGACCGCTTTGAGGGTATCACCGCTTTGCGTATAGTAAAGCACTGGAGGATCTTCCGGGGTGGGTCGCGGGGCATCCACCTTCGGTGTAGGCACGTCAGATGAGGCAATTACGGGTGTTGAGGTGGGAGTAGCTGGAATTGTAGGGGTAGCGGTCGCCACCGGGAGATTGACTGTCGGTTGTACGGGGAGTTGCTGCAGCGGGCGTTCCAAGGGAAGTTCTGCGGTGGGGGTGCTATAACTGCCCCACAGGTTAGGAGCAGCACTACAGGCACTCAAAACGAATACGACCAGAAGCAGCAAGCAGGGTGACTTTTTCAGCATGATACACCGTCAGGATGATTATACCTGCCGGGAAGGAGTACGGAGGCCTGAGTCATCGTTGAATCTGGTTGAGCTCGTTGCGCCCATCCCAGGCTTCCACCTGCAGATCGCCTTTGGTCAGGAAACCATCGTACTCGATCCCATCACCGCTCGAGATCCAGCCATCCAGGTTGAAAGGCAGATCCCTATCAGCGGGGATCCACTCGCCGTTGTATTTACGCGCCAGGTGGACATGCGTGCCGTTCGACACGCCTCCTTCGCAGGAGGGATGACCGAGACGATCTCCAGCGTAAACATATGATCCAGCCATGACACGTTCACGAGTCTCGATATGCATATAAAACACGACCCAACCAGTCTGTTCGTAACCGTCTCCATCCAGGTCCAGGATCACGACGCCTTCGCCTGTGCGTACGATCCAGCCGTCCGCGACGGCTGTGACCCAGGCCTCGCTGAGTGTGCAACCAGCTGCTTCGCCTGGTGGACCGAAATCCAGGGCAGCCCAGGCCGAACCGCTGTCCCAGCCGCCATGAGGGCCTCCGGTGAATGACCACATCACACCAGGCTCGAACGGCAACTGCATGATGGGTTGCCGGGCTGTAGTTGGGACGAGCGGTTCGATGGCGTAATCGAACGGATTACCGAATAAAAAGAAATAGGTCTGGAATAATCCGAAGGCGGTCACGTCTCCCTGCCAGTCGAAAAGCGCATCGAGCTTGGAGAAGAAATGCTGGACCCCCGCGGTACCTGCGTTGATCGTAGGGTCAATAGGCACAATATTTCCGTCCGCTAGCACCCAGGTGGAGAGGGCGTTGGCGCGCCACAGGTAATAACCGCGGTTGAGGGTATCCGCCGCCCAGGTCAATTGCAGATACAAACCTTCATGGTACGGGTCTCTCAATCCAAGAGGAAAAGTCGTCTCGACGGGTTGCGGTTGGGTCACCCAACCGCTCTGGTGTTCGATCAGAACGAGCAGGAGGCGTGGGTTGATGGAATAGTTTTGCGCCACGCGCAGCAGGATGTCTGCACCGGAACGTATCTCTCCATTCAACTCTTCGGAGTATGTTGCCAGGTAACCACCCTGCTGCTGAAGGTAGGCCTCCACGTTGAACGTGGCGCTGCCCGGGCTGTAGACCAGTTCTGAATCGGGGATGACCTTGAAATCCGGCCCCTCTTCTCCGGGCAAGGCCGCTGGTATGGTCAGGGTTTGCCCTACGGAGAGCAGGTTGGGATCGCTCAGGCCATTGGCCTGCATCAGGGCTTCAACGCTGACGCTGTAGGCCTGCGCGATCGTGCCAAGGGTATCACCGGCTATGACCTGGTACTGGTCGGACCCTTGTCGGGGCGTCGGAAGGATCCTGGGCGGATTGGGCGTAGGCGAGTTGATCGGCAACCCCGGATAGCGTGTTGGGGGGAGCGTTACTTGCAACTCCGCCAGGGTGGGGGTTGGCCCGCTACGTCGCGTGGGCAGGCTGGTTGGCGCAACGGAAACTCCAGCCTGCGCTGGAGCACTGGTGGCATTCGAACCCAGCGTGACGAACGGGTTATACGATTGGACGGTGACCGTGGGAGTGACTTCCCCGATTGACGTACATCCAGCAAGCAAGAGGGTCAACGTCAGAAGTCTCGGGCAGGTTCTCGACATTGCGCTGATTGTACCAAAATAGTCCACCCGGGCGTATGCCCAGGAGAGGGGAAATCGGCATTCCGATATGATCTGATAGCGGACGGATATAGTGGGGTCTGGCTATCCGCCCCAAGGCATCCCGGCGTACTTCTCAAAAGAATCGTCATGCATGCGTTTGAAAAGCCGTTCGTGCCCTGCTTCCCAGTCCGCAAGCATTTGCAAGACCTGCCTGGCCTGCCCTTCGGTTTGCGAAGCGGCCCGGGCGTAGAATTCAGAGAAATCACGCTCGATCAAATACGCCATGCGCAGGACCGGTAGATCGGCCACCATGGCTTCCTGGACGGTTTGCTCGATCATCTCGCTTCCGGCGCGCTCAGCAAAAAATTCGGTACTTTCCGGCATTGGAGGGAAGTCGCTGCCTGGTTTTACACCAGGCCGGACATCCAGCAAGGACAATTGGGCCTGGATGAATTCAATATGCTTGCCCTCTTCGTGGGCAATCGCTTTGAAGGCTTGCGTGGCGGCGGCGTTTTGCAGGCGTTCGGCGTTGTTCTCAAAGAAGGCCTTGCCTTCCCTTTCGCGCTCCAAGGCGTATTCCAGGACTTTACGGATGTTCATGGCGGGCTCCTCAATAGGATGACAGTCGACGAGTGGGTCGCGGCGGACGACGGATGAAGAACTTCCGGGGACCGACGGTGATCGACAGCCGAAGTATGGCAGGCGAGCAATCTGTCCAACCGCTCACTTAGGCAACTGCCTAACTACCAAACTATTCAATTACCATACTATCGAACTATCGAACGACTTCCACCTTTACCGCTGTGACCTTGTACTCAGGGATCTTTGCCACCGGATCGAGTACAGCCTGTGTCAGCTCATTGGCCGAGGCTTCGGGAAAGTGGAAATTCGCGTACACCATGCCCGGTGGGACGCGCTCGGTGATCCAGGCTTGCGCGCGGAGGCTGCCGCGCCTTGAAGTGACCTGCACAGTCTTTGCGCCGTTCAGGCCGAGCCTGGCGGCGTCTTCCGGATTGACCTCCACCAGAGCTTCACCGTAGACTTCCATGATTCCGCTCGAGCGGCGCGTCATCTGTCCGCCGTGCCAGTGATACAGAACCCGGCCGGTGCTCATCACGAAGGGATAGTCGTCGCTTGGTTCTTCGGCGGGAGGAAGGTGGTCGATCGGGTTGAATTTACCCAAGCCCCGTGCGAACTTGCCGACATGCAGTATCCGAGTGCCAGAATGTTCTTCATTTGGGCAGGGCCACTGCAGGCGCTCCCCTGCTTTCAGGCGTGCATGTGTGATGCCGCCATAAGAGGGAGCCAGAGCATTGATCTCGGCCATGATGGCAGAGGTGTCCGGGTAGTCCCAGCCGGTGAAAGGCGCGTCGGGCGAAAGCAGGCCGGGGCTTTTGGCCAGCATGCGTTTGGCAATTTCCGCAGTGATCTGCCAATCCGGCCGAGCATCCCCAAGGGGATCGATGACCTGATTGACGAGTTGCACCCGGCGTTCCGTGTTGGTGAAGGTGCCGGTCTTCTCTGCAAAAGAAGCGCCTGGCAACAGGACGTCGGCATACGCGGAAGTTTCGGAGGGAAATATCTCTTGCAGCACGAGAAAATCCAGATTCCCAAGACATTCGCGGATGTGTTGCGTGTCGGGGTCCGACATGATCGGGTCTTCACCCAAAATATACAGGGCGTGGATCTTATCTTCAAGGATCCCCGGGATCATCTCCGTTACCGTCAGACCAACTTTGTCGTGACTGGTGTGCCCCCAGGCGTTGTTGAATTTCGTCTGTGCTTCCCGGTTGGTGACCGGCTGGTAGGCTGGATAGACATTTGGCAGGCCACCCAGGTCGCAGGCACCCTGAACGTTGTTCTGTCCTCGCAGAGGATTTACGCCGCCGCCGGGTACGCCCACATTGCCAAGCAGCATCTGTATATTGGCAAGCGACATGACGTTACGCACGCCGCTGATGTGCTGGGTGATGCCCATGGCCCATATCACGGCCATGGGTTTGCTGGTGGCCATGATTTCGGCCGCTTCGTAGAGCTGGCTGACGGGTACACCGGTGGTTTCCGACACCAGGGTGGGAGGGTATTGTTTCACAGTTGCTTCGAACTCCTCGAAGCCCTCCGTTCGTTCGGCGATGAAGTCCTGGGCTTGCCAGCCTTTTTCAAGGATGATGTACATCAAACCATTGAGCAGGGCGATATCCGTGCCCGGTTTTTGCCGAAGGTGCAGTGTGGCAAACTCGCAAAGATCGATACTGCGCGGATCTGCCACGATCAATTTGGTGCCGCGGAAGCGAACTGCGCGGCGCAGCATGGTGCCGAAGACGGGATGCTGCTCGGTCGTATTAGATCCAATGACGAAGAATGCAGCGGCTTTTTGGGAAATATCGTCCATGCTGTTGGACATAGCGCCCGAGCCAAAGGAGGCGGCCAGACCGGCCACCGTGCTGGAGTGTCAGAGCCGGGCGCAGTGGTCGATGTTGTTCGTGCCAATGACCTGCCGCGCCAGTTTGTTCATCAGATAGTTTTCTTCATTCAGGCATTTAGCCGAGGTCAGTACCCCAACACTGTCCGGTCCATGGGAATCACGGCTTTCCAGCAACTTTTGGGCGGTAATGTTTAAGGCGGTTTCCCAGTCTGTGTCTACCCAGTCCCAGGCCTTGCCTTTACGTTTCTTGGATGTATCCTCCAGCAGGTATCGGCGAACGCGCGGCGTCTTCAGGCGGTCGGAATGGTGCACAAAGTCGTACCCGTAGCGACCTTTGACGCACAGGGCCATGCCGTTCACAGGGGCATTTGAGTTGGAGGCCACACCGATGATGCGTTTGTGCTTGACGAGTACATCGAACTGGCAGCCGACGCCGCAATAGGGGCAGGTGGTGGTGACGCGCGTGATCTCCCGTGCGCGGGCGGTGCCTTTACCGTAGCTCATCTTGTTCGAGAGTGCGCCGGTCGGGCAGTACGCCACGCACTGGCCACAGGATTCGCAGCGCGCTTCCAGCAGATTCGTATTGGCACCGGCTACGATCACCTCTTCGAAGCCACGTTCCGCCACACCCCACACATCGCGCACCTGGATTTCCCCGCAGGCCAGCACGCAGCGGCGGCACAGGATGCATTTATTCATATCAACGTGGATGAACGGATTGGGATCGCTATCTACCGGATAGCGCGTGCCCTTGCTGCCCCAGGCAGGCGCGTCTACCTGGTACTCGTAGGCCAGGTCTTGCAGGTCACACTCGCCGCTGACGTCGCAAGTGGTGCAGTTTGGGGAGTGGTTGGCCAGCATCAGACTCAGGCTGAGTTTCCGGGAGGCGATGGCTTTCGCACTATCGGTTTCAATCTCCATGCCCTCCCAGACCTGTGTCACGCAGGCAGCCTGCAGGAAGCGGGATCCTTTGACCTCCACGACGCATATGCGGCAGTTTCCGGTGGGGGAGAGGTCCTTGTGGTAACACAGGGTAGGGATGGAAACGTCATGCGCCCGGGCAAGCTCGAGGATGGTCTGCCCGGCCTGCGCTTCGATCTTTTTTCCATTAAGGGTGATGTTCACGGTCATATCAAGCCTCATGACTCCCTTTCCAGAAAGGAGAGGGGACTAATGCATTGCTTCCTTGAAATGTCCTTCGAAATGCGTGAGGGCGGAATCGATCGGTATAGGTACTGACTGCCCCAAACCGCAGAAGGAGGCCAGGAGCATGTTCTCGGAGAGCGACTTGAGCTCAGCCAGATCCCCTGACTTCCCCTTGTTCTCTGCCATGCGGGTCAGGATGGCATGGGCACGGTGTGTGCCTACCCGGCAGGGAGTGCATTTGCCACAGGACTCAATCGCAAAGAAATGTAACAATTCCCTGAGGAAGGTCACTGGAGAGACGCGCTGGTCGCAAACCAGGAAAGACCCTGCGCCTAGCGAGATGCCTTTTCGAGAGGAGCTGAAGTCGATCGGAACATCCAGCAGGCTCTCGTCGACGATCGTCCCAGCTGCGCCGCCACATAGGGCAAACTGGAATTCTGATCCTTCCAGCAGGCCGCCGCCGAACTCATCGATGATCTGGCGCAACGTCAGGCCGAAGGGCGCTTCAAACAGGCCGGGATTTTTAACGTGGCCAAGCACCATATAAAGCTTGGTGCCGGGTGTGGAGTAGTTCGACAGGGAGCCCCACCACTTCGCGCCTTGCTTCAGGATGTGTGGCACAGCCGCATACGATTCAACGTTGTTGACGGAGGTCGGCTTGCCGCGGAAACCGTATTGCGGCGGGTAAGGTGGCCGCAGGCGAGGTTCACCGCGCTTGCCCTCCATGCTTTCGATCAGAGCTGTTTCCTCTCCGCAGATGTAAGCCCCTGCGCCGCGATGCACGTGGATGCGAAAACTGAACTTGCTGCCCAGGAGATTTTCCCCGAGGTAGGCTTGCGCTTCAGCCTGCTCGATCGCCTTCTCAAGCAGCCGGGCCTGGTGTTCGTATTCACCTCTTATATAGATCCAGGCTTCAGATGCGCCGCAGGCGTACCCGCCGATGGCCAGGCCTTCCAGCAACTGGTGTGGGTTGGTCTCCATCAGCACACGGTCCTTGAAGATGAGCGGCTCTGATTCGTCGGCGTTGCAGATCATATACTTGGGAGAGCCTTTGGCTTCTGCCACGAACTTCCATTTGCGGCCCACCGGGAATCCGGCGCCGCCGCGTCCCTGTAACCCGGAGGCTTCTACCGCATCGAGTACTTCTGACGGCTTCTTGTTCAGCGCGGCCTTCAGGCCTGCGTAGGCGCCTACCGCCAGCGCGGACTCAAGCGACTCAGGATCGATCACGCCGGTATTGGCCAGCATCACTCGTACTTCGCCAGGTCGAGGGCGGGCATATCCGGTTTTGGTCCCGCGAAAGCCTTCAGGTATACGCTTGATTTCCTTGCTTTCGAGCGGGCCAGCCTGTTCATCATCTACCAGCGCAGCCGGGGCGCGGTCACATAAACCCAGGCAGGAGCTACGCTCCACTGACCAAGAATCGCCAACCGCGGACGACCATTCCTGGACAGTCTGTTGTCCGTCATCCGCTGTCCCCCTTTTCAGCCAGCATACCGGCCCGTCGCATACGCGCAGGATATGCTCCCGCGCTTCAAAGCTGAGCATCGAGTAGAAGGTCGCCATACCATAGGCTTTGTGGGGAGGCAGCCTCAGGGCGTGCGCAGCGTCTGTCAGGCTGGTCTTTGTCAGGCCGTCCGGAGCCTCTTGCAATGCTTTCAGGATTTCCAGTGTCTCTTCCACGTCGTTCCCATGCTGGGAGACCAACGATTGGATCTCGGCCGGGATGGGTTTGTGGACGATGGATTTGTTCGTCATAAAACCTCGCTTCTCATCCAGTATGATTATTACCCGCACTTGGAGAGGCAGGTAAGTTGCTTTTATCGTTACTTCTGCGGGACGTTCATCCTGTCTTGAAAAAAGCCGCCTTTTTCAAGACGGCTGGGTTTCTTCGACCAGGATGCGTTCCGGATGGGTGTAGAGGTTGAAGCGCGTACGCCGGGCGTAGCCGATCAGAGTGATGCCCCAGGCTTCGGCCAGTTCGATGGAAAGCGAGGAAGGGGATGTTCGTGACGCGATGATCCTGGCATCCATGCGTGCGGTCTTTTGCAGCATCTCGGAACTGATGCGTCCTGTGCTGACCAGCACTCGTTGGGCCGGCCAGATGTCTTTCATCAGGCACATCCCGGCCAACTTGTCGAGCGTGTTATGTCGGCCGATATCCTCTGCGGAGAGCAGGATCTTTTCTCCGTCGCTCAGGGCGGAGGTATGAACACCACCAGTTTCACGGTACAGTTCCTGCGATTCAAATAACATTTCAACCAGGTGGTGGACTTGACCGGCGGTAAGGCTTATTTCATTTGAACGGGAAGCCGGTTGTGGCTGATCGATGGATGCAACGGCCGTGACGCCGCCTGTGCAACCGGATGTACGCGTCCAGCTTAGCGGTTTTTGCACTTCACGAGTCAGCCAGACGTCGACGTTGTCGCCGTGCTCGCAGACGCGCGCATCCGCGACTTCTTCAATGGAATTCAATACTCCTTCATTATAAAGGAAGCCGATCATCAATGCTTCCAAGTGGACCGGCGTGCACATGAATGTTGTCCATACCTGGCCATTGACGGTCAAGGCGACTGGAGTTTCTCGGATGGTGCTCCCCGTTGTTTCCTTCTTGCGGGAGGTTTCGAATTGGATATACTCGATGGCTTGGCGAGGCTCGATCATAAGACTCCAATACTTTTAAAGTTCTTTCTCTAGGGATGTGTGGTGACCAGTTGTGCGTCCGTGAATGATCAGGGCAGGTAGCAATGTTCGGTCGACTAAAATTCTTCGGGTACGAAGGTCTGGTCACTCATGGGGGGGCGCACGTAACCGATATCCTCCTGGCGGGGTGGAAGATCGATCTCCTCCGGTGTCAGATCCTCATATGGGATTTGCGAGAGCAGGTGGGTAATACAGTTTAAGCGCGCGCGACGTTTGTCGTCGGAGTTGACCACATACCAGGGGGCCTGCTTGATGTCGGTGTATTTGAACATTTCGTCCTTGGCCTTGGAATACTCCACCCAGCGCGAACGGGATTTCAGATCCATTGGGCTTAGTTTCCAGCGTTTGGTTGGATTCTTGATGCGCTCCTGGAAGCGCAACTCCTGCTCCTCGTCACTTACCGAAATCCAGTACTTGATCAGGATGATACCGGAGCGGATCAGCATTCGCTCAAAATCAGGGCAAGAGCGCAGGAATTCGCGATATTCCTCCTCGGTGCAAAACTCCATGACTCGTTCGACGCCAGCGCGGTTATACCAGGAGCGGTCGAAGAGCACGATTTCACCCGCTGCAGGAAGTTGCGCCACGTAGCGTTGGAAGTACCATTGGGTTTTTTCACGGTCGGTCGGGGCCGGCAGGGCGGCTACGCGGCAGATGCGCGGACTGAGACATTCGGTAATGCGTTTGATGATGCCTCCCTTGCCTGCGGCATCGCGTCCTTCGAAAAGCACGATCACTTTAAGGCCTTTGGATTTAACCCATTCCTGTAACTTGACCAGTTCTATTTGCAAGCGGTTAAGCTCCTTCTCATATGTCTTCTTGTCCAGTTTTTTTCTTCCGGATTCTTTTAGATCGGGTTCTTTTTTGTTTTTCGCAGTGGTGGGTTTCTTCTTGTGTTTCGTCATTTTAACCTCCGGCGACTTCCGTACAACGATGACAGGTTACTGGGTTAATACTCCGAAAATTCTGACACAGAGTCTAAAAAATCTCTTGTTGGTGGGGCACTCGTGCAAGTCGCCCCGCCAGCGTGGATATTCGGTTACAGCATACACCAGGCCCTGATGGGCAATCTATTTACGCGTTCCGCGTTCGCAAGTATTCCGTTTTAACTTTGCCGGACTGACCTTACGGAGGGAATTGCCCATGCCTCATTATATTACGAAGCATGTATAATTGCCTCAGCGATCTGCAATAAATCTCCGAATCCAAGCGAACCTTATGTCGAAACTCATTGAATGCATCCCGAATTTCTCAGAAGCACGCCGCCCAGAGGTGATCGACCAGATTGTAGCCGCTGTTTCTTCGGTGGATAAGGTAAGTCTGCTGGACCGTTCCTCGGACCTCGACCATAACCGCACGGTCCTGACTTTCGCCGGCCCGCCCGAGGAAGTGGCGGAGGCTGCCTTCCGCGCTATAGAGGTCGCCTCTGAATTGATCGACCTCGATCATCATACCGGCGAGCACCCGCGGATTGGTGCAACGGATGTCTGCCCGCTTGTGCCGTTGGCTGAGGTCACTATGGAAGAATGTATCGACCTGGCACAACGCCTGGGTGAGCGGGTTGGATCGGAACTGAACATCCCGGTGTTCCTGTACGAAGCGGCTGCCACCCGGTCTGACCGCACCAACCTGGAGGACATCCGCCGCGGGCAATACGAAGCGTTGAAAAAGGAGCTTGGCGTCGTTCCCGCGCGGGATCCGGATTTTGGTCCGAAAAAAGTCGGCCCCGCCGGCGCGACCGTCATCGGAGCCCGTGATTTTCTGATTGCCTTCAACGTCTATCTCACCACAGATGAGGTGGAGATCGCGAAGAAGATCGCTAAAGCGATCCGGCACTCCTCGGGAGGTTTGCGCTATGTTAAGGGGTTAGGGCTACTGGTGGAAGGGCGCGCACAGGTCTCCATGAACCTGACCAACTTCCGCAAGACTCCACTCGCGCGCGTGATCGAATTGATTCGGCGCGAAGCCGAGCGCTACGGGGTGAGTATCCATCACAGTGAACTGGTAGGACTTATCCCGCAGGAAGCGTTGGTGGACGCGGCTGTCTGGTATACCCAGCTGGATCAGTTCGAGAAGGAGCAGGTGCTTGAGTCGCGGCTTTATGCAGCTTCGGCTGAAAGCAGGTCGTCAGGTTCTCCCTCCTTCCTGGATGAACTGGCAGCTCCCACACCAACACCGGGCGGAGGCTCAGCCGCCGCGTACGCTGCAGCCATGGGCGCTGGTCTGGTCGCAATGGTGGCAGGTGTAACGATAGGGAAAAAAGCTTATGTCGATGTCGAGGCGGAACTGATAACCTTGCGTGTGCAGGCTGAGAAGCTGCGCGAGGAACTGTCGCAAAGCGTGGAGGATGACTCAGCAGCCTTCGAGGCTGTGATGGGCGCGTTCCGTCTGCCCAAGGAAACGACTGAGCAAAAAAACGCGCGCGAATCATCGATCCAGATAGCCACGATGAATGCCGCACACGTGCCCTTGCACGTAGCTGAGGCGGCGGTGCAAGTCATGGGACTGGCGCTACGGGTTGCTGAAATCGGCAACAAGAACGCGGTCAGCGACGCAGCTTCTGCGGCTGCCATGGCGCAGGCAGGATTGACGGCTGCGGGTTATAACGTGCGTATCAACGTGGCGGCGTTGCCGAAATCGGCGGAAGGGGAGCGGTTCCTGGTACAGATCCAGGACCTGGAGGCTCAAGCGGAGACGCACAATCAGGCCATCCGCACCCTGGTGCAACAGCGTGGGGGGATTTGACCAGCTTATCCTGCCATTCGCGATTAGTCTGACCTCGATTTCTGATGCATCATTTGGTACCGAAGGTTGCTTCGCTGCTCATGCTGGTGTGGGTTGCTTCATGCGGCCGGCATGTGACTGGCACTCCGGAAACCGCTGAACCAACACTGTTGTACACCGCATCGCCCATCGCGGAACCGCTTCCCACTCCCACCTTTTCCCAAATCGACCGTCTCTTCACACTGCCCACCGAAGGTCCGATTCTCTTCGGTGTACCTGCCCCGGTCATCCTCCCGCTGCCTGCGCCTCCGGGCTCCAGAGGCCTGAGGCCGTTATCGGAACAGCAGTCCTTTGAGTTATTGCAGGAGACGGCGGTAGATGCTTCCGAAAACTACCCGCCCGGAGCTGATCGTTATGATGAAGCCCGCTACGTCGCCAGCCAGAGGCCCGTTGCTCTTGCGATCCAGGAATACCTGTATCGTTTTCCTGATAGCGACGATGCCGATCGGTTGAAATGGCAGCTGGCGTTCATAAACGCCATTATGGACGATGAGCTGCCAGGAAATCCATACGGCGTGGCATGGATGGCGAGAGAGTTGGGGAGGAGATTGAACGAAGGCGAGGCGCCGCCCTACGCGATCGAGGGGATCTTAGACCAGTACTGGTTTAATGCGGTCAATTCCCGCATCGTCGAGGATCTTTTTGGAGCCGGTACGATGGGTTGGGTCTACCAGATCGTCCCACAGATTTGGTTTGACGACAGTTTCGATACCTTTCGAGGCGGTCTGTTCATCGCGATTCATGAAACGCAACCGCAGCGCTACGAGGTCATTGTCCTCAAACAGGCCTGGAATTTTATCTTCGGGACCAGTCATGTGTTCGACATCTCAGACCACAACCGGAATGGTATACCTGAAATCGCCCTGGAGATCGGCTCCCACAGTGGCACGATGTGCGGTGGAAGATTACTGGTCTACGAGTGGCAGGAAAGCTCCTTTATGGAACTTACGGATGGCGCGATCAGGTATCGAGATTGCACGGAGTTTTTCGAGTATACCGAATACGAAGGTACGCCTGCGGTGATCTACCCCGGTCTATTCCCGGCCGTGCGCCGGGAAGTGTACCTCTGGGACGGGGAGCGCTACCGTTACTCTCACCTTGCGGATGCGACCCCGTTGCAATCCTGGCGGATCTACTCCGAAACCAACCGGCTGGGTTACGAGAACGATCCTGCCATCCTTCAAGAGGCTTTGGAGTCTGGCGAAGCGGAGGAGTACGGAGCGGCCTACCCGGACTACTTGCGGTTGCGCCTGGGCATCGCTTATGCTCTGTATTCCCGGCCCGAGCCGGCCAGACATACGCTCCAGGGGTTGATCGAAAGATCGGTCGACTCCACCCGGCCTATGCTGCCCGACCTGGCGCGCACCTTCCTGGCGGACTATTCGGGGGATGCCAGCCTGTACGCTGCCTGCCGCGAAGTGAACCGCACCTACAATGGCATCCTTGAGCCCTATCGGAGGTATGGGTCTGATGCGGAGGCGGATGAGGCATTCAAGGATCATTTTAACTTTCCATTATCTCGCTTCGAGTTGTATGTCCCGCATCTTTGTGACGAGCAGGCGGCCCTGTCCTTGGCGGTGGGGACGCTACGCGCGGGAGGCGAGGACTTCCCGGAGGCTTTGCGCTCGATCGGAGTGGTTCCGGATGCCCTGGAGAGGGTCGATGTCGACCTGGATGGGATAACGGAATGGGTTCTGGTCATCGGTGGGGATCGGGCCTACCTGACGTATGAGGACGGTTTGACTTACCGGATCACAGAAATCCCTGCCTGGCTGGCGAGCGATTTCGCCCCCCAGACATTCCAGGTGAGTCTCGAAGCCTGGCAGGGCTTTCCCGATACCATTCTGGCGGTCCGGTCAGGTGAGGAGCTTTCGATTGTGCGCGCTGAAGACCGGTTTGAGATGGTGGAACTTTTCGACGATTTTGCGGTTCGCTCCTTCCAGAGCTTGGAGCAGGAGGCCTCTCCGCAATTTCTGGTCTATTACCTGGAGCCTGCTTCTGAGGAAATTTACTTCCATCCGCCCTTGCTGGGCTTCCGCTGGGATGAGGACCGCAATTCCTTCCAGCCGGACCTGCTCGAATACGCGCTCTTTACCCAGCAGGATCCTAAGAAAGCCGCCCAGATCGCACAAGAATTCTTACCCTTGTTAGAGGAATGGAAGGATTACGGTGAGTACTCCAGGGACCTCCTGGCCTACGAGTACTACCTCGCGGGGCTTTCTTACGAGCTGTCTGGCGATCTCGAGGGGGCTGCGGAAATCTACATGCAGCTCTGGAGCCGGTACCCCGGAAGCCCCTACGCACGCATGGCGAAGTACAAGCTGGAAGCCTCGCAAAATCAATGCAAGGAGGGCAGCCGACTGGAGCAATCAGGGGATCCGAGATAAGAGTATGGAGATCCTTCGCTGCGACCACACCGTTTCGGTGTCCTTCGGGAGGATGACACAGGCAGGGATTGTACCTTGCTGATGTGGTAAACTGCCGGGCAGAAAAGAACTCTCACTACAAGTTATCTTAAAAATACCATGTCATTCTGAGGGAGCGTTCGGTGCGGCTGAAGAGTCTCGAATTTTCAAGCGGGAGATCCTTCGCTCACTTGCACCGCACTGCGTTCCCCGCACCGCTCAGCTTAGCGGGGCAAGCGTGGTGCAGTGCAGGTGTCGCTCAGGATGACATTATTGAGATGGGTTCTATACAATCAGCAGGATAGGAGTGCTTTCATGGGATTGAAACCCGACCACTGGATCCGCAAGATGGCGCTGGAGCAGCGCATGATCGAGCCGTTCGTAGAAAACCAGGTGCGCGACCACGTCATCTCGTACGGGGTATCCTCGTACGGTTATGACATTCGCGTAGCGAATGAGTTCAAGATCTTCACGAACGTCTTCGGCGCCACGGTCGATCCCAAACATTTCGACCCGAAGAGCATGGTGGACTTCAAAGGAGAGGTTTGCGTCATTCCGCCCAACTCCTTTGCGCTGGCGCGTACAGTAGAGTACTTCCGCATCCCTCGCAAGGTCTTGACAGTCTGCCTGGGGAAGTCCACCTACGCGCGCTGCGGCATCATCGTCAATGTGACGCCATTTGAACCTGAATGGGAAGGCTATGTCACGTTGGAAATCTCGAACACCACACCGCTGCCGGCCAAGATCTACGCGGAGGAGGGAATCGCACAGGTGTTATTCTTCGAGGCCGACGAAGTGTGTGAGACCTCCTACGCAGATAAAAAAGGCAAATACCAGAAACAGAAGGCGATCGTGCTGCCGAAGCTCTAGGGGACGTGACACCCGGGCGCAGGCTCACTACGTAGAAGGTCAAGGCCTGGTTTAGTTCGAACGTCAACCGGTCAGCGCGCGGCGTCGTACTGTTTGACGTCCGCGATGGCTTTTTTCACGTTTACGAAGGGCAGAATGATCAGGCCTGCAATAAAGAAGAAGATCAGGGAAAGAATGGCGGGACGTAAGCTGCCAAATATCTGATTGATGAAACCGAACAGGAACGGACCGATCCAGGAGGTGCCCCGCTCACTGATTTCATAAAATGAATAGAATTCGGCTTCCTTCCCTTCAGGGATCATCTGGGCAAAAAGGCTGCGGCTGATAGCCTGCGAGCCGCCCATCACCAGGGCGATGAAGGCCCCCAGGATCCAAAACTCAAGGATACGCGATTCGCCACGCATTCCACCGTAGGCATAGATCACAACCCCGGACCAGATCACGAGGCTGATGATAATGGATTGTTTTGCACCTACCCAGCTGGCCAGTCGCCCCCAGAAGAGCGCGCCTCCAAAGGCCACGAATTGGATCATCAGGATGACCATGGTCAACGTACTCTGGTCGGCGCCGATACCGCCGCGAACCAGAGGTGCTGCCGCAAATGTAGCGGAAACCGCAATGACGGTTTGGATACCGTCGTTATAAAGGAAGTATGCTAACAGGTATTTAAGTGTTTCGGGGAAATGCCGTAACTCCCCGACCGTCCGTCCGAGTTGTTTGAATCCTACCCTTAAATAAGTTTCGTTTTCAGGTAGTGTGCGTCTGGCATGGCGGGTCTGTAACCGCATCCAGGTGAAAAATGAAAAACCAAGCCACCAGATCCCGGCAGAAGCGAGATTGATACGGATGGCAAGGCCGGTAGGGATACCAAAGGATTCGTAGGTCAGAAAAAAGATCAGGTTAAACAACAACAGCAAACCACCGCCCAGATATCCCATTGCCCAGCCGTAGGAGGAGACGCGGTCACGCTGGTCCTCACTGGCGATATCCGGTAGGTAGGCGTTGTAGAACACGATAGCTGCGCCAAAGGCGAGGTTGGCGAGGATGAAGAGCAAGCCTCCCAGCCACCAGGAAGCCCCAGTAACCAGGAATAAGGCAATGGTGGCCAGAGCTCCAAAGGTAGCAAACAGGCGCATCATTTGTTTGCGCAGGTGGGAATAATCGGCGATGGCTCCTAGGATGGGTAGGAATAGCACTTGCAAGCCCACAGACAGGGACACACAATAGGGGAAGAAGGAGTCTGGGGCGATGGGAATTCCAGCAACGTGCGCCATGCCATCCGCAGAGGCAGCTGCGGCATCAGCGGCGAGAGCAGCCAGATAGGGGCCTAGAAAAACCGTGCCGATGGTGGTGCTAAAGGCTGAATTGGCCCAGTCGTACATGGCCCAGCCGAAGATCTCGCGTTTGTCATTGATCATGGGAGTGCCGCCAGCTTGAGTCGCCATTTTGCCTCCAGAAGGTTTTGTTCGATTCTACACCACAAAAGAGGGGGTGACCATAAACAACTCTGTTTTCGAAAGATGATTTTCCGTGACCGGTCAACCCCGGACTTTCCAATTTCATGGGAGATGATCTGGCAGGTCGGGGTGAAAAACACTGATATTCAGACATAAGTTCGGACATGGAGAACGAGTTGGTCGAAAGCTAAAC
>CAZULT010000008.1:0-84447 GCA_964621295.1 uncultured Anaerolineaceae bacterium
TGAGTGGTAGGTCCATTTCATGGGGCCGGTCTTTGGCATGGGACAGGAGGACTATGTACTTGCGTGCGCAGAGGCAGGAATCGAGTGTGTGGATATTCCGGATTACCCACTGGCGGGCTCAGACGATGTCTTGGGCTTCGTGGATGCCCTGCGCAAGCAGGATATTCATTTTACAGTCGATATCACGACCGATGAAGCCGTAGCCCCAGAAGGCACACGTGAATATGCTCTTTTGCATGAAAGTGTGAAGCGCTCGAGTGGTTTCTTATTCATGATCGCACAACCTGGGGGAGTCTCAGGAACGAAACCCACCTTGCCGGTAGACAAGCTCAAACCTGCGGTTGAACGCGTGCGAGTTTTGGAAGCAGAATTACAGGTAGAAACCCCGATTATCGTGGTGTGTGGTATCTCCTCGCCCGAACAGGTTCGCGGCAGTATCCGCGATGTGGGCGCCGATGGAGTAATGCTGGGCAGCGCGATCTCCAAACGCTTACAGGCTGGTGAGAGTCTGGAACAGATCCAGCCGTTCTTGGTTGAACTCAAGCAGGCTACGTTGGCATGAAGGATTAAAGAGCATGAACCGTATAGACCGTATGTTCAAGGATTTGGAAGATCGGGAAGAGGCCGCATTGATGTGCTATCTGCCATCCATCGGGCCGGATTTTGAACGATCACTGGAAGTCATCGACGCATTTGTTGAAGGGGGTGTGGATATGATAGAGCTTAGCGTTCCGGGAGGATCCCCATGGCTCGACGGGGCACCGATGCAAACGCATCACAAACAATCTCGAGATACTCATATCGATGCCGAGAAAGCCTTTGAGCTTGCAAAGAGGGTACGTGAGCGCTACCCGCAGTTACCCATATTGCCAATGGCGTACTTCGCCGCTGTAGTAAGGACAGGAATGGAGAAATTCATTGAATTCGCTTCGGAATCGGGTGTGGATGGCATCGAGCTGCCAGATTACCCTTCATACAGCGCCAGCGATCCACACGGCTTTCACTCCGGAATCCGCTCGGCCGGGATCTATAACATCAACTTTTGCGATGGGATCAGCCTGGCTCCCAAAGGGAGCCCAAACTACGCATTGCTCAAGGTTATCGCCACAGATGTGGATGGTTTTCTCTTCCTAACAGCCACTCCTGGAGTCACTGGCGGACAGGGTGATGTCGCCGTTGAACACTTAAGCCAAGCGGTACACAGCATTCGTACTTTACAGCAAGAAGCAAACCGCCCAAAGCCCATTTTGGTGGGTTTTGGACTTGCAAAGCCGGAGCATGTCCGCCAGGTAGTGCAACAGGTAGGAGCGGATGCCGTGGTAGTCGGAAGCGCTGTTTCGCGGCTCATCAATCAAGGTGAATCTGCCGAGACTATCCGTAATTTTGTTGCAGAACTCAAGCAGGCCACTAATAAGGTTGGATGAAGAAAGGAGGTCAATTATTAGGCAAACTCTGCATCCCATTTTCTCCCTGGGGAGGCTGATAGATGGGGGCTACCAGCCTGACATTTCAAACAGGAGATTTTCAAGGAGATATAAGAATTATGGAAACCGTTACTACTATTCTTCAAACAATCACCTCGTTACCAACGGCAGTCCTGATCCCATTAGCGATCCTGATTCTCTCGCTAATCGCAAGGATGTCATTCGGGAAAGCTTTCCGCGCTGCTATTACCATTGGAGCAGGATTGGTAGGCTTGTTCACCATGGTGGGCGTCTTTGGACAGAACATTGGACCAGCTGTAGCGGCCTTTGTCCAGAGCACCGGTGCGCAATTGGACATCAGTGACCTGGGTGTCTTCTCTCTACTTGCGACCACCTGGGGCTCTCCTATCGCCATCTGGTTCATCCCTGTTGGCTTAGTAGTCAACCTGGTTCTCTTGGCGCTTAGCTGGACCAAGACATTGGACGCTGACATCCTCAACTACTGGACTTGGGGTATCACAGCTATAGTAATCTACACACTTACAGGCAGCGTGCTCTTTGCATTGATCGGCTTTGCGCTTAATGAAATATTGATTCTGCTGATCGCTGACTGGACTGCTCCAAAGGTCCAGGAGCACTACAACATTGAAGGCGTCTCGATCCCGCACGGAAATGCTGCTCTATGGCCGCCGATTGGTATTGCTGTCAACTGGGTCATGGACCGCATCCCTGGCCTCCGCGATTTGAACGCAGATCCCGAAACAATTGCAAAAAAGTTTGGCGTGCTTGGTGAACCGGTCACAATCGGTGTTGTACTCGGCGCAGCTATTGGCATCCTGGCGCGTCAGCCCTGGATTAGTGTGCTAAACCTGGCAGTTACCCTTGCGGCTGTTATGCTCATTTTCCCACGTATGTTGAATCTCTTGATGGAAGGGTTGCGTCCTATCTCTGAGCAAGTACGCGAGTTCATGAAAAGCACCTTCAAGAGGGATGTCTACATCGGACTGGATGCCGCGATCCTGATCGGATACCCAGAAGTATTGGCAGTCGGTATTCTGTTAGTACCGATCGTAGTGGGCTTGGCGATTGTCTTGCCCGGAAACCGAGTCCTTCCGCTTGCGGACTTGGCTATCGCAACACCCTTCTTGATCACTATGGTTATGCCCTTCTTGAGGGGTGGCAACGTAGTGCGAGGTTTGATTGCCGGTACGATTATCTTCATCATCGCGCTGTATACAGCTGGCGATTTGGCACCTGTTTACACTGCAGCTGGCGCCGCCATAAACCTCGATGTTCCTCCGGGAACTACCTGGACAAGCATTGGAGCTGGTTCGCACTGGTTCGCCTGGATCATCTACAAAATCCTCCAATTGTTTGGATTTGCGGTATAAACTTAAGGAAGGCTAAATGGGAGAACACGTTCAGTGTTCTCCCATGTGACACAATCCGAAATCTCTTGCGGTTGTGAAAAGGAGCAAAACCATGGCAAAAAAAAGAATACTTGCGGTATGCGGAACCGGTGGGGTGACCTCCAGCGTCATGGCTTCCAAGGTTCGCGAGATTGCCCAAGAAGCTGATGTAGAAGTGGAAGTGGTCAATGCAAAAGTCTTTGAGGTGCGCTCCCAACTTTCAGGGGGGCGGTATGATTTGATCGTTGCTGCTACCCGTGTAACCGATCCTGGGGATGTCCCGGTCGTGAACGTCATGTCATTTCTGACCGGAGTAGGAGAAGAGAAGACGGTTGCAGAGATCGTGGAATTGCTTAGAAAAGAGTAATGCGAATTCTGCTCTAGGTTGGTTGAAACCATACATCCAAGTAAATCTGTTGGTTAATCATGCTTTCGTGGTGTCGCCATGCAGCAATTATCTTTTACCCTCACAAATGAATCAGGGCTTCATGCAAGACCCGCCTCGATGCTTGTCAAGAAGGCGAACTCTTTTCAGGCTGACATTCAAATCAGGAATCTCACCGCGAACAGCTCAGCCGTGGATGCAAAAAGTATCCTGCTGGTGCTTACGCTGGGCGCTGAGCAGGGGCACCAGATACAAATCGACATCCAGGGAAAGGACGAGGCTCAGGCGGTTCAGGACTTAGGGGAGCTGATCGATGGTGGCTTTTCGATGAAGGGTAAGAACGAACCCTCCTGAATAGGTGGCCGCGCTGTGGGCAGTATCGTCTCTCAAGAGCATATCCTCAAGGGGCAATCGGGTGCGCCGGGCCTGGTGAGCGGTCCGGTGTACCAATGGCCTGATCGTGTGGATGTATCCATGTGGGCCATTGCTCAGGATGTTGACTCCGAGATGGAACGGCTCGATGCCGCCTGCCGTGCGGCTGGCGAGGCCATTGCGAAGCTCAAGGAAAAGGTGGCGCTGGAGACGGATGCTTCCCACGCTGCCATCTTTGAAGCCCATCTGATGTTCCTGGAGGACAGGGCACTCCGCGAGGCGGCTGAATCCGCCATTTCTCGCGGGTCAGGCGCTGAAGCAGCCTGGCAGAGCGCTTTCGAGGATTTTGCCGCAAGGCTCGAAGCGATACCGGATGAAACGTTAAGCGCCCGCGCGGCCGACCTTCGCGATGTCGGGCGGCGTGTGCTAGGCCTGCTAAACGGCAGCCTGGTCACCTTCCAGCCTCCGGACACTCCTTCTGTGATCGTGGCCCGAGACCTGTCTCCTTCTGATACGGCCTCAATGGACAAGCGTTTAACACTGGCGATCTGCACCGCCCAAGGAAGCCCCACCTCCCATGCTGCCATCCTGGCGCGCGCGCTGGCCTTGCCTTCCGTGGTGGGCCTGGGGGAAGAAGTGCTTGCGTTGCCCAGCGGCGCCCCGGTTCTTGTGGACGGCGATGCAGGCCAGGTGACCGCCTTCCCAGACACGGAGCAGGTCAGGGATTTCCAAATGCGTGCAAAGCAGGTGGACGAACAGAGAGTGCACGAACAGGCGTTGGCTGGCAAGCCGGCTGTCACTTTGGATGGGCATCGGGTCCGGGTGCTGGCGAATATTGCGAAAGTGGACGATGTCGAGGGCGCCGTGGCAGCAGGGGCAGAGGGGATTGGTTTACTGCGCACGGAATTCCTGTATTTGAATCGCAGTTCTGAGCCCCTGGAAGACGAGCAGGTACAGATATACCAAGACATATTCGAGAGGCTGGGCACTCGACCGGTCATCGTACGCACCCTGGATGTGGGTGGGGATAAGAGCGTCCCTTACCTCAAGCTCCGGGCAGAGAACAACCCCTTCCTTGGGTACCGGGGTATTCGCATCTGTCTGGATCGCCCTGTGCTCTTCGAGGCGCAATTACGGGCACTCTTGCGTGCAAGCCCCGGCCACAACCTGCATATCATGTTCCCGTTCGTTGCTACACTGGACGATATCCAAAGGGCCAGGGAATTCCTTGACAAAGCTCGGGAGAGTGTCGTGCAGGAAGGACACCTCGTGGCGGATAAGGTCGCGATGGGGGTGATGATCGAGGTCCCTTCGGCGGTTGTGCTGGCCGACCGGATTGCGCCTCTGGTTGACTTCTTCAGCGTCGGGACGAACGATCTGGTCCAGTACCTTTTCGCAGCCGATCGGACGAACGAAGCGGTCTCAGCCTATGGGGATGGATGCCATCCTGCCCTGCTGCAGCAGATGGAAAGGGTCATAGCGGCAGGCCGTGAGGCCGGCATTCCTGTGGGCGTGTGCGGGGAACTGGCTGCGGATCCAATGGCTGTGCCGCTGCTGGTGGGATTGGGCATGGACGAGATCAGCATGTCGGTCTCCAGCATCCCTGGGGTGAAAGCCCGCATTCGTAGTTTATCAGTTGGCGCAGTTCAGGACCTGGCTCGAGAGGCGATGAAGCTGGACACTGCGGAAGCGGTGCGGGGGCTGGTCGGGGAATCGCTCCGGGGTCAGCGATGAGGAAGATCAAGGGATTCATTTTTGATTTGGATGGCTTGATGGTGGATACGGAGGCAATGGCCTTGATCGCCTGGCAACAGGCCCTAGCGCCGTATGGCTTTGAACTGAGCGGAGATCAATTGTGCAAACTGATCGGGATGGGTGAGGATGAGGCGGTCGTTTTCACCAACCAACAGTTGGGCGTGCAGCTTCCGGCCGAGGAGGTCAAAACGCAATTCATGGAGAACATCTGGGCGCAGCTTGAGGGCGGAGTAACGCCGCTCCCCGGCCTGGAACCATTGCTGGATGCGCTACGCCAGCACGACCTGGTATTGGGGGTGGCATCCAATAGTTCAGGATCCTATGTACGGAAAATGCTGGATATGCTAGAAGTTTCAAATTACTTTCAATATGTTGTTGCATTAGAAGATGTTGCTCGACCAAAACCAAGTCCGGAAAGCTATTTGATGTGCGCCAGCCTGCTTGGACTGTCTCCTCGGGACTGCTGGGCGGTCGAAGACTCCCCACCAGGTGTACGCGCAGCGCTTGCGGCAGGCATGGCTTGCGCCTTCATCCCCAACCCTTATTTAGACCCGGAGGATATCAGGGACCTGGATAGTCCGGGCGTGCGAGAATTCACATGCCTGGAGGCGTTGAATCAATCCCTAGAAGAGATACTGAATAATCGTTAGCCCCATATGAATGATCCTTTAAGAGCACACGGGGTAATGCCAACGAGCACACCGGGCAAGCTTGTTCCAGTCCCACGGAACCGCTTTACTACGGCACGCCAATTAAATATCCTGCGCATGAACCTGGGTAACAAGGATTGGCTTTTGAAGGGAAGCACCAATGCGAATTCAAAATTTGAGCATCCTGGCGGGCAGTGAAGCCTGCAACGCACGATGCCCGTACTGTGTCTCCATAATGACACCGCCATCCACCTACTACAAATGCTCAGGATGCGAATTGCGGCTACCGAATTCACTAAATTCTGAGATATAATTTCAAGGATCAAGAGCGCTGTAATAACCTCAGGACTCTTGAATATCCACCACCCCCATATATGGGGAAATACCTTGATAATTAGGCTGGTTACCACCACCTGTATGGGTATTTTTTAAACCCCATCAGGAAAGGGACTTCGAATCAGTAGTTTGTGGGTAAGTGCCCCAAAGGGGCATCGAATCCCGCCAGGGGCGCCTGCCTTACCCTTCACCCTTACCATCCCCTCGCTAAGCACACTGTCTTTCCCATTCAAAATCGCTAGGGATTCCTCGTTGAATCGCCAGGGATTTGGAATCAGAACCCCAGCTGATTTCTCAAGCACTGCGCCCAGCCTTCCCCGACAGGTCTTACAGCCCAATGGTAAGCGCCCCTAAATACTCCCGGATTTGTGGCGGTTCCAGGGATTGCAGAATACGATTGCCATGGGGATAATCGTGTGAGCAGCGCCCTGAAAGTGATAACAAAGGGTACAATCATCCCAGGTGAAGTGATGAATAGGAAGTGAAAACATCATGGAATTCTCAAAATTGATCGCAGCACGTTACAGCGTAAGAGCCTACCGCCCCGACCCGGTCGAGGACGAGAAATTAGGGGCTATCCTGGAAGCAGCTCGCCTGGCGCCCACAGCAGCCAACCGGCAGCCGATCCAATTGATCGTGATGCACACGGCTGGGCGCGAGGAGGAGATCGGAAAGATCTATCGCAAACCGTGGTTCGTCCAGGCACCGCTGGTCATCGGCGTGTGCGCGATTTCCTCCCAGGCCTGGGTGCGAGAAAGCGACCGATTCAATGCGCGCCTGATCGACGCAGCCATTGTGGCTGATCATCTCATCCTGGCCGCCGCCAATCTGGGATTGGGAACATGCTGGGTCGCGGCCTTCAATGTGGAAGCCGCGCGAAGCGTGTTGGGACTCCCCGGTGAAGCTGAACCAGTCATCTTCACGCCGCTCGGCTACCCGGGCGACGAGCCCGGCCCTAAAATCCGGAAACCCCTGAATGAACTGGTGCGCTACGAACACTGGTAAGGCAGTAAGTCTGTTTCGAAGAAAGCCAGTTCATACCCTCTGCATCCAGTCTGAAATAGGTGTTCCCTTATAAGTGCGCCAAAAAGGTCTCGAGCCGCACTGGGGACGCCTCCCTCACCCTTTCCCTAAGGGAGAGGGAAAGGGTGAGGGAAAACAGCTCTAATAACCCATAAAATACAAAATTGCCAGGCCCTTGAAAATCCATAACCTTTTGTCTTCTAAGGTCGACAGCAGTCCCGGCATTCCGACCAAGTCTTGCACCACTATTAAAGGGCAGGATTTCAAAATAAGGCCTCCTGATTTCGGAATTAAGCCGCTCGATCCTGGGATAAAGCCAGGAGATTCGCTCATTAAGCCGCTCGATTCCAAAATTAAGCCGCTTGATTCAAATATTAAGCCAGCTAAATTTCCACATTAAGCCCGGTTTCGAGCGAATCTAGCCAGCTAGATTCCAAGATTTAGCCAGCGAAATCTTCCAATTTAGCTGGCTAAATGCTCGGTTACCCAACTGGGAAGAACCAGAAACGTCCCCAGGAATTTCCAAAAGGTCTATCGCTTTCCCGCGGCAAATGTGCTTTAATGGGTACAGGCATTTCCTTCATTTTTTCTATAGGAGTTGGCGCACATGCACAAGTCGCCCTGGATCGTGCTCTCATTCGGCATCTTCTTCCTCCTGCTCATCCAGCTGGCGGGAACGCTGGTCGAATCGATCTACATCCTCGACCTGTTGAAAACTGCCCTGGACGAAAAAGCCCTGGGCCTGCTGTTCTTCTTTTCCCCGCTCCTGCTGTTCATCTTTCGCAAGAACCTCCCCTCCGCTGTGGTGTGGCTCCTCTTGAGCCTGCTCATCCTGGCGCGCGGGCTCACGCCCTACCTGGATACCCTCGGGCGCATGCTCGCCTCCGGTGCCGGCACCGGCGCAGCTCTGCTGCTTTTTCCGGCCCTTCTGGGCGCAACCGGGAACACGGACTCTGGTCTCGCCCCCGGGGTGAGCCTCTCTGCCGGTTTGGCATTGGGCACGGCCGCCTCGGTGTTCTTGCGCACGGCCGGCTACGGCCTGGACTACTCCCTGCTGCCCGAGGGCGGCTGGGTGGGCTGGGGGCTGGGGCTTGTGCTCGTGGCCAGCCTCGCCCGCCTGGGTCCGTCCGCTGAGCAGGAACCGGCCAGAGATACGGGATCGCTGACACTGCCAGTGTTTGGAGTCTTCCTGGTCATCTCCCTGGTCTACTTCGCCTTCTCAGCTCCGGCCGTGATCGCGCGCTGGACGAAAGGCGACTACCGCTTAATCGTATCGGCTGTCAGCCTGCTGACGTTGGGCTGTGTCGCGCTTGCGCTCTACCGGCCGGGATGGCTGAAGGCGATCTCCCCGAACCTGCTGGTGGCCTGGAACCTGGCCTTCACCCTGGCCCTGACCGCGACGCTCCTGGCTCACAGGGTCATCTTCCCCACAACACCGGATGCCACGGCTGTGGTGGTGGGCGCGCCAACGTGGACGCAGCAATTGCCGCTCGCACTGACGCTGTTGCTGTTCCCTGTGCTCTTTATGGATATGCGCATCTTTACCAGGCGCCTGCAAACAACCCATGCCAGCCCGCGCGCGCTGGCACCCGGCATGCTGCTGGGTGCTCTCGCCCTGGTCATGCTGGTCTTTATGCAGATCTTCAGCAACGTGTGGGGCTATGTCGAGCCGGTCAGCCCGTGGTTCCGCAACAAGTTCTGGCTGCCTTACCTGCTCATGGCCGGGGGGCTAACCCTTCTTATCAGTTTCGATCGATCGAAGGTTGCGATCCGCAAGGCGCCTCCCAATGCGTCCTTGTCATGGAGCTGGACTGCAGCCCTGGCACTGCTCTTTGCCGGTACTGTGGCAGGCGCGATCAGGACCACGCGCCAGGGAACCTTCGAGCCCCCTCACGGCTCCCTGCGGGTCATGACGTATAACATCCAGCAGGCCAACGACATGGCTGGCGAACGTTCCTACGCCCGGCAACTGGCACTGATGCAGCGGGTCGCGCCCGACCTGATCGCCTTGCAGGAGTCTGATTCGGCGCGTGTCTCTCTCAACAACAACGATTACGTGCGCTACTACGCCGGCAAGCTGGGCTACTATTCCTACTACGGCCCGCGCACGGTCACCGGCACGTACGGGACTGCGATCCTCTCGAAATATCCGCTGCGGAATACGCGCGCCGCGTTTTCGTTCAGCGACCAGGATGAGGTCGGCACGGCTGAGGCCGAGCTCGAGATCGACGGCCGCACTTTCACGATCTATGACGCCCACCCGGACGGCTCCGACACAGCCATGCTGGCTTTTGCCGACACGCTGCTGGAGCGCTCTGCAGAAAAAAAGTACGTGGTCGCCCTGGGCGATTACAACCTGCGCGATTACGAACCTGCCTACCAGCGCATTGCCGCGACCTACACCAACGCCTGGGAAAGCGCTTACCCCGGCGAAATCAGCCCGGACGGTACGGATATGTCAGGCGATAATCGCATAGACCACATCTTCGTTTCCAGCCTCCTGGGGGTTCGGGACCCTGTCTACCTGCTTCCGCCTGACTCTGCCACGGACCACCCCGTCCATTGGGCCGAGATCACCTGGGGCGAATAACCCCTGTGCCGCGCTCATGGCCCAACGATCCGATCAGGAACGAACCATCCGCACCCTGCTGGAGCGCCTCGAGCGCATCTCGGCCGATTCAACCTGGGCGCACCGCGCCAGCGGCCTGCGCGGTGCGTTACTTGATGCGCAATCGGCTCTGGAGCAGGGCGCGCCGCTCGAGCAGGCGCACCTGGCCGCCCTGCTTGAGCACGGCTTCAAGCTGCTGGCGCAGGCCGCGCGCGAACGGGGCTTCGGGAAGGCCAGATAGTCAACCTGCTCTCGAATTCACACACCTCGCTATCATGGCTGCCAGACGCGCGTCTCAGGCTTGAAGGCCACCCAGTCGAACCAGAAGTGGTTGAAGGCTGGCAGGGGTATCAGGGCAGATCCTTCCAACGGCCCGCTGAGAGCCTGACCAAAGATGTTCCACAGGCTGCCGCTCTCATCCCGGATCTCACCGTCAGAAGCCGCAAAGATCAGCAATTCGCCATCCAGTATAGGCGAGAAGGCGGCAGCCGCGCCAACATTCCGACCGGTTCCCACCCGCTCAGTGTCCAGGGGCGAGGCGGCGCCTTCCAACCAGAACACCACCACTGGCTCTCCGCCAACGATATCGTTCACGACTCCTGTCTCACTCAACCGGGAGTATGGATAGGCCGTTGTCTCTCCGTTCCATTCCAGGGCCAGCACACGTTCCATGGCAGGCAGTTGGTCCGGTGTATTCCCCTTAAACAGGAAGGGCGAGTTGTTGATGTCGTCATAGCCAAAGTAGGGATTGCGGCCGTAAGGGCGGTCGAAACCGGTGTCGCTCGAAAGCACCCTGCCACCCGGGAAGCGTTCGGCAAAGTCCTTCCAGGCAATGATGCTGGCCGGATAGAACGCCAACTGCTCACGCAGCATATCACCGACGATCGCCTCGCCAGTGCCCTGCTGCCACCAGGTCTCGGTCTGGCGGTCGTACATGATCAGGTTGCTGTTGCGCAGCCGGCCGGTGGTGCCGAAGTCCAGCACCTGCCCGTCGGAGGTACGCTCGAAAGCAATGGCGGTGTTGCACAGCGGGCAGAAGGTGATCGTCAGCGGCAAATCGCCGACGGTATCGTTCACGATCTCGTGCCAGATCAAGACCTGCACCGGGTAGGCGCGACCCTCCTCGCCGACCTGCACGAAGATGACCGGCTCGAGCGGCTGCAGCCAGGAGGAGGCCTGCACCACCGTCATGAACTTCGGAGAATCAACAGCCGGGATGCCGTCCTTGGGCGGTCCGCCGGAAAAGATCTCATCGTAGGGTACGCTATGTCGTGAAAAGTCGGTGCTGAATTCAAGCTGGGCCCCTGCCGGAGGCGAGTCCTGAACATCGTCTTTCAGACCGGGCGTGGGAGAGGAGCCTGAAGAGGCGCCCTCCGGCATTCCAGCCGGAACCGATGGCACAGTTTGTGCTTGCGGGGCACACGCGCCCAGGACCAGGGCCGCTACACTCATCCAAAGGATCCAGCGCAGAGTCATACATACCTCCAATCGTTTCCCGTTGGACATGTTCTCCTGGAGATTAATTACATGAAGATTGGATAAGAGTGCACGCTGTGAAGGGACAACCAGGCACCAGGCAGGTAAGAGAAACGCGCACTTCAAACGTCAAGGAGACAATGGACATCCCCAGCCTTACCACCGCGCAAATGATCGAGGTGGATCGCCTGATGATCGAAGCGTACGGCATCGATCTGCTGCAAATGATGGAGAACGCCGGACGCGACCTGGCCGATCTGGCCGGGCGGTTGCTGGGCGGTTCTGCAAAAGGGCACGGTATCGCTGTGCTGTGCGGAAGGGGCAACAACGGCGGAGGCGGTATGGCCGCTGCTCGCCACCTGCACAACCGCGGCGCACGCGTACATCTCACCCGGCTGACAGGACCGCTGAAAGCCGCGCCAGCTCATCAATGGCACAGCCTGCAGGCCATCGGCATAAAAGACGAGCCGGAATTCGACTTGATGCAGGCGGATTTAATCCTGGACGCCCTGATCGGTTACGGCCTTAAGGGAGAACCTCGCCCGGCAACATCCGCCCTGATCGAGCGCGCCAACCGCAGCGGCACGCCCATCCTGGCGCTTGACACCCCATCGGGGTTTGACAGCGACTCAGGGAAAGCTGGTCTTTCAGTGGTGCGGGCGCGCGCGACCCTGACACTGGCGCTGCCGAAGCGCGGGCTGGTAACCGCTGCGGCCAGGGAGTACACCGGAGAACTCTTCCTGGGCGACATCAGCGTACCGCCAGAGTTGTATCAACGCATGGGGATTGAAGTGGGAAGCATTTTTACAAAAGACAGCATCATACCAATAAGGGAGTGAGTCGTGAGCGATCTGTACAATTTGAACCCATCCGGCATCATGGTCTACAGCGCGGTCTGGTGCCCGGATTGCAAGCGCGCCAAGCAGTTCTTTGGGGAGCAGCGCATTCAATACACCAATGTCGACATCGAGCAGGATGAGCGCGCCATGGCCTTCGTCGAAGAGGTCAATAAGGGCAACCGCAGCATTCCTACCATCATCTTTCCTGACGGGGAAATCCTGGTGGAGCCCTCCAACGCCGATCTCGCGAAGAAACTCGGGCTGCAGACCAGGGCGCAGCGCAAGTTCTACGATGTGGCCGTGATCGGCAGCGGGCCGGCGGGACTCACAGCAGCCCTTTACCTGGCGCGCGAAGGGCAGAACACACTGGTGATCGAAAAAGGCGGTTTGGGCGGGCAGGCCGGGATCACGGAGGTGCTCGAAAACTTCCCCGGTTTCGATGAAGGCATCACTGGAGCCGAATTCGCTGACAGGCTGGCGCGCCAGGCGCGCCGCTTCGGCGTGGAGATCCTGCAAGCCCAGGAAGTGACCGAACTCAGTCGTGAAGGCCAGTATCTGTGTGTCACCACCGGCGATGGCGAATCGTATGGGGCCCACGCTGTAGTGCTGGCCACCGGCGCCAGCTACCGGCGACTGGGCATCCCGGGCGAGGAGGAGTTGATCGGCACCAATGTGCATTTTTGTGCGACATGTGACGGCGCTTTCTACAAAGGCAAAGATTTGTTGGTGATCGGCGGCGGCAACAGCGGATTCGAAGAGGGCCTGTTCCTGACGAGGTTCGCGCGCCGTGTGGATATCGTCGAGTTCGAGCCACAGGTCAAAGCCAGCCAGATCCTAAAGGACAAAGTGGCCGGCCGTGAGGACATGAACGTCATCACCAACCACGCTGTGAAGGAATTGCGCGGCAAACCCCGGCTTGAGTCGATCCTGGTGGAAGATCGCGCCACCGGCGAGACCAAGGAATGGCACTACGACGGCGTGTTCGTCTTCATCGGCCTGACACCCAACAGCGCACTTGTCAAAGAACTGGCCGAGCTCGACCGCTGGGGTTTTGTGAAGACTGAGCACTTGATGACGAGTATGACCGGCGTGTTTGCGGCCGGGGACGTGCGCGCCGGGTCTACCAAACAGGCGGCATCCGCCGCCGGAGAAGGCGCTTCGGCTGCGCTTGCCGTCCGCGAATACTTGAACAGACTTGGTTTCTGAGCGGCAAACGATGGCCGATCGTCACGCGGGAGAGCGACAATGCTCAGTAGACGGAACTCGTGCGCTATGTCATACTGGAGGCAGACCAGCTCATCTGGAGGACAGATGTCGAAAGATTTGTATGTGTTGAAACCGTCACAGATCACCCTGTACACCACCAACTGGTGCCCGGACTGCCGGCGCGCAAAATTCTTCTTCAAGCGTAAACAGATCCCCTTCCTGGAAGTGGACGTCGAGCAGGATCTGCAGGCTGCCGAATTCATCAAGGGACTCAACAACGGCAACCGCTCTGTGCCCACCATCCTCTTTCCCGATGGGACGATGCTGGTAGAGCCCTCGAAGGAGGAGCTGGAAGCGAAGTTTAATAGACAGGAAGCATGATACGTATTGCTGTCATTCTGAGGCGCGCAGTGCCGAAGAATCTCCGCACACTACCAGCTGTTATTCATCCATACAACAATCTCCCCCCCATTACAATCAGCAGCACCAGCACCACGCGCCGGAAGACTTCAGGGTTGAGCCAGCGGTCGAGTGCAAAGCCGGCAAGCAGCCCCGCGGCGATAAAAGGCGAAGAAGACCAGAAGAACCTCCAGACCTGCGGAGTCAGGTTGCCGACCACGGCGTGACTCACCAACACCACAACACTACTGACAATAAAATACCCCTGCAAGTTGCTTTTGAAGGAATTGCGCGGCCAACCGCGACAATCGGCATAGACGATGACCGGCGGCCCGGACGTGTTGTAGGCGCCTCCCAACAGTCCGCCCACCAGACCGGCCAGGTAGGCCCAAAGCGGATGCGCCAGCCGCGGCAAGCGCAAACCGAGCAGGGCGTAGGCTGCATAGCCGGCGATCACCAGACCCATACCTCCTAACGCCAGGCGCTCATTTACTCGCACAAGCCAGTAGGCACCAAAAGGGATGCCAATTAGTGCCGCAAGCACCACACGCCAGATTGCGCGCACGTCGAGCGCTTCCCGGTAGCGTATGATCAGCACGCCTTCGATGGCAACCGCCGCCAACGCAACCAGGGGCGTGGCAACCTGCAGACTGATCGCGAGTGGAAGAAGCGCCATAGCCACCAGCGCCAGGCCAAAGCCTGACAGGCTTTGCGTGAAAGCCGCCAGGAATAAGACCATCCCCACCAAAATTGGCGTGGCATCCATAGCCACCAATTCTACCAGCAGGAAAGAATATCCCAAGATCCCCTCATATAAATGAGTAGTACTCCGCGTAGTGATATGAAACCTTATGAAGGTCCGTAAGAAGACCACTGACAATACTGTATAGTCACAAAGGTTACCTGTAAAGTCTCAGAGACCTGCTCTATGCTACGATGGTCACAGTCAACCTATTTCAGAGGAATCATTCCGGAGGGAAGATGTTACACAAAAACAAAGTACGATCCATTGCCGTAGGCTTCCGTGGCCTGGTGTTGTTTGCACTGCTGGCAGTGACCTGCCTCGCCGCACCTGCCCTGGCAGAAGGAAATGGCCCAGTGGTCAGTGTCGAACGCCTGCATGGCCTTGGGGTGGGAATCAATCTCGTTTTTCCAGAGGACGTAGAACCAAACCTGAGTATCTTTCTGAATGGAAAAATGATGGATTGCGAACTGGTTGCCCCAAACCAGCTGTATTGCGTTGGGAACCTGCGCCCAAACGAAACCGTGACTCTCAGCGTTTATGGTGAAACAGGCATTACCACGTCATTCTCGATAGCCACCACCGGGCCGGACTTAAATAAAGAACCCGAACCGGTGATTGACCCCTGCATCATAGCTGCAACTTTCAACCAACAGGGTGGCTTCAAGCTGGCCAGCCCCTCGCCATCTCTAATCGAGATATATTTACTTTCATGGTCGAACAACTGCGATTTATAATCCAATAGCAGCAACCAATAACAGAACTGGCGTTTTGGACGCCAGTTTTTGTTATTGAAGTACAACCATTATAATGTGCTTGCCTTAAAGGAAGCCATGCCTGAGATCATTATCTGTGGTGCCGGTATCACCGGCGTGTGCGCAGCCTATTACCTGTCCCGGGCGGGCCTGCGCGATATTCTGCTGGTCGACGAACGCCCGCCGCTGTCCTTCACCAGCGACCGGTCGACAGAGTGCTACCGTAATTGGTGGCCGGACCCGGCTATGGTTGCCATGATGAATCGCTCGATTGATCTGATGGAAACGCTTGCAGAAGCAAGCGGGAATGTGTTCCATCTTAATCGCAGAGGATACCTATATGTGACCGCGGATCCTGAAGGTCTGCCTGCACTGGAGCAGCGTGCGGCTCGCATTGCAGCGCAGGGCGCCGGATCCCTGCGAATTCACCGGGCCAGCACATCAGAGTACCAGACTGCGTCCCCCCAGGGCTATCGGGATGAACCCGAAGGCGCTGATCTGCTGCTTGGGGCAGACCTCGTGCATTCCCATTACCCCTATTTGAGCAAGGAGACCGTAGCCGCCCTGCATGTACGACGCGCAGGCTGGCTCAGTGCCCAACAACTGGGCATGCATTTGCTGGAAGAGGCGCGGGCTGCCGGTGTCCGGTATAAGCAAGCGCGTGTGACGGGCGTGGAAATGAAAGGCGGTAAGGTGTCAGGTATACGCCTGCAAGGAGGCGAAACCATGCCATGCCAGTCTTTCGTCAACGCTGCCGGGCCATTCCTGGGGGAAGTCGCCGACATGCTCGATTTGAAGCCGCCCGTACACACCGAGTTGCATCTGAAGGCCGCCATCCAGGACAGGCTGGGGGTGGTTGCGCGCGACGCACCGCTGTTGATCTGGAACGACCCACAGCAACTGCCCTGGGAAGAGGCGGAACGCGCCGAGCTGGCCGGCGATCCCGAAACCCGCTGGCTTACGGATTCCTTTTCCTCCGGCGTGCATACCCGTCCGGAAGGGACAGGTGATAGCCGCACCCTGTTGATGTTATGGGAATACCGGACTAAAAAGAGCGAGCCGGTCTGGCCTACTCTGCTTGATGAAAACTATCCAGAGATCGCCTTACGCGGTCTGGCGGCCATGTTGCCCGGCATGCGCGCCTATTTCGAGCGCATGCCGAAGCCCCAGCTGGATGGGGGTTACTACACGAAAACCCCCGAAAACCGACCTTTAGTAGGCCCTACACCAGTTGCGGGCGCCTATGTGTTCGGAGCGGTCGCCGGATACGGCATCATGTCAGCCTGCGCTCTCGGCGAATTGCTGGCGGCGCACCTCACAGAAAGCCCCCTGCCTGAGTATGCCAGCGCGTTCCACCCGGCGCGCTACGAAGACCCGCACTACCTGGAACAATTCAAAGAGATTGACGACCTGGGGCAGCTCTGACCTCGACCAAGACGCCTGCCCATGCGCTCTGCTTGCAGTCAAAAAGCGTTTACAATAAAGGCCAGAAGGAGGCGGACGCCATGAGGAGATATCTTCCACTCATCGTATTATTGAGTCTGTGGATGAACAGTTGCGACGGTTGGGTGTACGTGGTGCCAACCTTTCCGGCGCCCCCACCTTCGCCGACACCCGCCATCCTCTCGCCCACACCGTTGTTCCTGACCCTCAGTCCGCCGCCCAGCCAGACTCCGGCGATTGCCACCGCCGCCGCCAGCAGCACCGCCACGGCCACAACCGCCTTCACCCAGCCAGCTGAGGACACCGCAACGCCCAGCCCTACATTACCAGTTGAACCAACCAAGGACTCTGTGCTGGTGGAGGTGCTTGGCTGCAAGACGAGCTTCGATGTTTCACACGGCATGGGCGAGGTGACCGACGCTTACATCACGCTTAGCAATACCGGGGAGTCGGACGTCAGCGATCTGTGCGCGACGCTTTTCGCGCTTGACGAGGGGCGCCCTCATCCGGATAAGACCGTGTGTGTCCCCATCCTACCTGCCGGGCACGTCGTAACGCTCAAACTGACCGTGGATACCACCGCCCAGCAAGCCACACCCATCCAGGTGGAGGTAAAACATGGTGAGACCTTGATCAACCGCGTAGGCCAGCCCTCCTGCACGGATATCGATCTTGCGCCACCTCCCGCTTCAACCCTTAAGACGCCCTTCCCGGTCCAGCCTTAAGTAACCCAAAAGCATTTTAAAGTGCAAGCTATTCAGAGACCGAAACAGGGGATAGCGAAGATCTGGCTAACCGATTCAACCTACAATTTCGCAATCAGGCATGCCGATACCCACACAGGTTGCCGGAATTTGCCTTACTTAAATTGTTTTAAGGCATGATATTGCAAGGTTTTCCCCTTTTCAACTATGTAGAATTAGGAAAGCTGTGATTCAAGGGCAGTGCGGTAGCCCTCAATGCCTACCTGCCTCGTTATTTTCATATTGATTCACGGTTGACTGTCAGGGATAAGACAGTCAACCTTATTGATGAGCGTGAACAGGAGATTGCAATGGCTTTTCATGATAAACACTGCACCCGAGTTCCTTCGCCATAAATATTGAAATCCAATTTATTGTTACCATCATAGGACAAGAATGACTAGAAAGCCAGATCCAAAGGGCGTTAATGCGATTAAGTTAACCTCGATGATTGCAAATCTGGAATGCTCCGACTGCAACAAGGAATATTCCGCGAGTAAAATTCACACCTTTTGTCCTGACTGCCAGGCTCCACTACTGGCCCGCTATGACCTAGAGACTGTCCGGACACACCTGGACCGCGACGAGATTCGCCGCCGCCATAATGGTATGTGGCGCTGGCATGAACTTCTGCCCGTGTACGACCTTGCAAATTTCGTCTTCTTGGGAGAGGGCGACACGCCGCTGCTGCACATGCCAAACCTTGGGGCAGCGCTCGGGCTGACCAATCTGTACGTCAAGGATGAAAGCCTGAATCCCACCGGATCCTTCAAGGCGCGCGGGTTGGCGGCTGCCGTTTCAAAAGCCAAGGAACTCGGGGTGAAAAAGGTGATCATCCCGACAGCTGGAAATGCGGGCGGGGCCATGGCAGCTTACGCGGCGCGAGCGAAAATCAAGGCAGCGATCTATATGCCAAATGACACGCCTCGCGCCAATATCGAGGAAAGCCGCATGGCTGGCGCGGAGGTGATCTTGATCGAAGGACTGATCAGCGAGGCCGCTGGTATGGCCGGCGTGCGCGCGAAAGACGAAGGCTGGTTCGACCTGTCCACCTTCAAGGAACCTTATCGCGTAGAAGGCAAGAAGATCATGGGGTACGAACTGGCGGAAGCCTTCAAATGGAGCCTACCAGACGTGATCATCTATCCCACCGGTGGCGGGACCGGGCTGGTTGGGATGTGGAAAGCTTTCAATGAACTTGAAGAACTGGGCTGGCTGAGCGATACGCGCCGCCCCCGCATGGTGGCAGTGCAGGCTGAAGGCTGCGCGCCTGTGATCAAAGCCTTTAACGATGGGGCTACGTTCTGTGATTTCTGGACAGATGCACGGACCATCGCCTCCGGCCTGCGTGTTCCCAAGAGCTTTGCGGATGCGATCATCCTGAATGACCTGCGCGAAAGCCATGGGACCGCAGTAGCTGTAAGCGATGCAGCCATCCTGGATGCGCAAAAGAAATTATGCGAGTCTGAGGGGATCTTTGCGGCACCAGAGGGCGCAGCCACGCTTGCTGCACTAGAGGAATTAGTCCGCCAACAATGGGTTCGGCCCCAGGAACGCGTGGTGTTGTTCAATACCGGTTCGGGGTTGAAATACCTGGATTAATGGCCAATTAGGGGGTATGCTTTACTCATGATGAAGACCATCGGCATTCATACGCTTCCAATAAGTAGCGCCCACTTCTTGATCTGTATTACGGGGTGGCGATTTTCATTCCATATATCTTCAACATCTTGCGTTGAATCATCCATTTTCAACTGATCTGGTTTAGAATACCCTTCTTCAACCAAATCAGTTGAGAAAGGCGGGCGCCATGTCAAAAAACAGAATTGCGCTGGTTGGAGACGTTGTCGCCTCCAGAGCGATCAAAGAGCGCGTTACCTTTGACGACGCTCTGCTGGCTTGTCTGAAGGAATTGAACGGGGAAAACCTTTCCATCCTTTCACCCTACACGCTGATCGGAGACGAAATCCAGGCCGTGTACGGGCGCGCAGACAGTCTATTCCGTGATGCCGTCACAATCCTCGCCACGATCTACCCCAGGAAGATGAGATTCTCCTTCGGCGTCGGGGGCCTCGTGACACCCATCAACCCCAAGCAGGCCATCGAAATGGACGGCCCCGCCTTCCACCTCGCGCGTGACGGTGTAGAAGCGCTCAAACAATCAGGATACCTTTTCACACTCTCCGGCGAAGACATCCCCAACCTCCACCTGATGCGCCAGGCCCTCTTTCTGGTCTCGCAGAACATGAGCAAATGGAACCAGGTACGGTTGCAAACGCTAGCGCACTTGCAGAGAGAGATGCCCGTCAAAGACATCGCCAGGAAGCTGCATATTTCGGACCAGGCCGTTTACAAGACGATCGATGCTGGCGGATTGGAAGTGATCGCGGAATTATTCCTTGACCTGCAGGCTGCCCTGGACAGCAGCCTGGAACCCTGAAGATGAGCGTAGAATTCTATTACCTGGCGAATGTGATTGTAGCTTCGCGCCTCATTTGTATCTTCAACGACCAACCTGTCACGCGAAGGCAGTCAGTAGTCGTTGGGCTGCTGCAATGGATAGGGTTGGGGCTGTTCGAGCTCAACGCCGCTCTGGTAGTCCTGGCTGTGCTCCTGGCGTTCACCAATTTCCTGGTTCACTTTTTCGAAAACCGGTCCAAGAAGGTCAATGAGCCCAGGCTGCTGGTCCTGCCGGTCTACCTGATCCTGCTCAGTATCTTCTTCTCGCCAGAGATAGGTTTGCGGTTCAACCCGGACCTGGCGGCAGGCATAGGATCGCTGGCGGGCTATTCGCTATTGCTGTCCGAATCCTTGAATGTCGACTGGCTCCGGTTCCAAATCACCTTGCTCGGGTTTCTGCTGGTTACGAATGAAGTCAACCTGCTCATCCGCTACCTGCTTTCCATCATCAACCTTGAACCCAAAAAAGAACTCCGGGCTGATAAACGCTTGATCACCGTCGTAGACCAGCGAGGCTACAATGCCGGGCGGCTGATCGGAATCCTGGAGCGAGGGTTAGTATATTATTTTGTGCTCAACGCTCAATTCGCAGCGATCGGGTTTATCCTGGCGGCGAAAAGCTTCACCCGATTCAAGGAATTGGAACAGCGAGAATACGCGGAATATGTGCTGATCGGTACGCTGCTCTCGATGTCCCTGGCTATACTGGTGGCACTGCTGACTCAGATGCTTCTCCCCTGAGCTTCCGGAAGGTAGCAAAGCAGGTGACCCTTATGAAGCCATTCAACGTATATATCGAAACCGGTGAGAAGAAAACGTTCGCCAGCGCCTTCGATTGGCCAGGCTGGAGCCGCGCGGGCCGCGATGAGCCTTTCGCATTGCAGGCACTGGTCGATTTTGGTCAGAGATATGCGGATACCTTGCGTTCGACAGGTTTAAAGTTTCACCCGCCTCGCGAGAGTGCGGACTTGGTTGTGGGCACGCGCATGGAAGGCAACACCACAACCGATTTCGGCGCTCCGGCTATCATCCCAGACAGCGATTTTATACCCCTGGATTCCAAGGACTACGATCGTTTCCAGAGAATCCTGGGTGCCAGCTGGCAAGTTTTCGATGACGCGGTGCAGCGCGCCGCCGGACAGGACCTGCAAAAAGGTCCACGTGGTGGCGGTCGGGAGTTGGAAGCCATACTCGCGCACCTGCTCGAAAGCGACCAGGGTTATCTTTCTCGCCAAGCCAGGAAATTCAAAGCCGACCCTGAGAGCTCGGTCCAAGAAAACATCGCGCAAATGCGAGAAGCGATATTGGATGCTCTGGAAGGGGGCATGCGCGGCGAGATTCCAGAAACCGGCCCGCGTGGAGGCAAGCTTTGGCCCCCGCGCTATTTTGCAAGAAGGTTGACCTGGCATGTACTGGATCACGCCTGGGAGATCGAAGACCGGATCCCATAACCTGCAGTCATAAAAAAGGCAGGTATTTATCAACTCATGGATAAATCAATTCTCAACTGGTTGATGGAAGGCGATCCTGCGATTCGCTGGCAGGTGCAGCGAGATCTCCTGGAAGCACCACCCGAAGAATATGAATGGGAAAGGAGCAGGGTCGCACAGGAAGGTTGGGGCGTCGACCTGCTTGCCAGGCAGGATCCGGGTGGGACATGGGCGGGCGGTCTATATTCCCCAAAATGGACCTCGACCACATACACACTGCTTACCCTGCGTCACTTTGGGCTCCCTCCAGATCATCCTCAGGCAGCCAAAGGTTGCGAAGTATTGCTGGCCAAGGGTCTCTTCCACGATGGCGGCATTAACTTGTTCAAATCCATCGAATACAGCGAGACCTGTGTAAATGGGATGCTCCTGGCCCTTTTTGCTTATTTCCGCCTCAGCGATGAACGCCTGCACAGCATCGCCCGATTCTTGCTTGGGGAGCAAATGCCGGATGGAGGTTGGAATTGCGAGCGTATCCACGGCGCCACGCACAGCTCCTTCCATACCACGATCTCTGTACTGGAAGGCTTACGCGAATATGGCAGTCACCATCCTACTTCCAAAGAAATCCAGGCCGCAGTCCTGCGTGGGCACGAGTTTCTACTGGCTCACCGCTTGTTTCGTTCACATCGTACCGGTAAAGTGGTGGACGCATCCATGACTCGCATGAACTTTCCTCCTCGTTGGCATTACGATTTCATCCGCGCCCTGGAGTATTTCCAGTCCGTCGACGCTACCTATGATGAACGCATGCGGGATGCAATCCAGTTGCTCGAAAAAAAACGCAGGGGGGATGAGAGCTGGCCAGCTTACCGACCTTGGTCGGGAAGGTTCTTCTTTCAAATGGAAGCAGCTGGAACCCCCGGCCGATGGAATACATTGCGAGCATTGCGAGTTCTGCGCTGGTGGGAGAAAATCGCTCGAACGAAATCTTGAAAAATCCGCCATCCTCCACGAGCACAATCGCAGGACATTCGTAGCGTCGCGACCGAACAAGGTCATGCCGCCATATTTCTAAGGCCTACGGCTGGCTTGAAAATCTCCCAACCTCACCCTATTTTGGAAGACCGACAGGCAATTTCAGAACCAACCACCTTTCAGAATTGTAGGTTTTATCATCAACTTAATATGTACACAATATCCACATATTGTGTATACTCTTCATTGAGGGTCATATATGCCGATTTCTTTAAGTTTGTTGCGACGCGCATACCAATTGGCAGAAAATGGGGACCATGAAAATGTCGCCAAGATTCTGAACGCCATCATCCAATCCGATCCCAAAAATATTGAAGCCTGGGAATTCTATTTGCAGACCTGTACATGCATCGAGGAATTGGATGAACTGGCTGACCGCGTTCAACATACCGCAGATCTGACTGAAGATGAAAAAGGGGACATACTGGATTATTACCTCTACCGCGTAGATAAACTCGAAGAGAAGACCCCTCGCGAAGAATCTTTACATGAATTAGCAGATGAAGACCCGTTTATAATTCCTGAAGATATCGATGTCCTAGAACCCTCACGATCCACCAAACCTCCCCTTCTTAGGAGACAGTTTTCATGGGTCTCCTCCAGAAACATCGTCCCGCTAACATTGGGGTTGCTGTTTGTCACCTATATCCTTGACAAGACCATCCCTAATAATGGCTTGATCGGGTTCTTTATTGTGCTTTCACTTTCGTTCCTTTATGTGTATTGGTTATCAACAACAGGGGTATTCGATCGCTCTCATCCAGGTGCGCGGACATTTGCCAAAGATTTCGATCCGTTTGATGAGTTCGATGAACTGGAAGATCCTGACGAGTATGAAAGTTCCGATCAGGGTCCAAATTGGTAGAGCTTCAATTCGCTTGGTTTTCCTCCCCGACTCCGGAAAGTACTTCCCTCAAAACAAAAATGCAAAGCGGTGTTCCGCCTAACTTTTGATCCAGTTTAGCGATCTGATCGACTCTCGACTCGGACAGCCTTTCTAGTAGCGTAACATCCATCCCGCACAGTTCAGGATAATCCGAAACGATGGATCGATAGGGGCAGTGTCCAAAAAGGATTCGCGGGCCCTCTTTTCCAGCCTCCCATCGTGCGTGGTAGGATAACTCATTCAAACGATCGACTACCGACGGCATACGCTGCCGGAGTGTGAGTTGCGTAGCTTCGATCGCTTTCCCCAGACCGCTCCGACCAATCTTTTGCATGAGAGTACCACGCCTGGCCGAAGGCACTTCATCCAGCAAAGCCCGCACCAGCACCTCCAAATTTTCGCCTTTCAATTTCCCCGATAGACTATATACCTTTTCAGGGCGACCTCGCCCAATCTGCTTTCGTCCAATTCTTTCAATACGACCATCCGCTTCCAAAATGCTCAGGTGCCGGCGAATGTTGGCAGGCGTGACTCGCATGGCGCGTGCCACCTCTCGAGCCGTTCCGGTACGATTTTGGTCCAGGTACTGAAGGATTTTGTGGCGAGTGGTTTTCTCAGGCATTCCAGACAATTGCGTTAACACACGCGGCTTTCGTTCCGGGCGATCACTTGTCATGTAGACACAGTGATTATACTCACTTTCCTATTTATGCAAACATATATTTGCATAAATAGATTGACATGGAAAGCGAAGGAAAGCTATAATCCATCCCTGATGGAGCATTTGTCCACCACCCTGAATTGGGAATCCTCCTATGCAATCGCCCTAGAGCTTCACCGGCAACATCGCGATGTCATACTGGAAGAGGTCACGCTGAACCAGATCTACGAGTGGACCATCAAACTCCCCAAGTTCGAAGACGACCCGTCGCTTTGCAACGACGAAATATTATACGCCATCTACCAGGATTGGTACGAGGAGAGTATCCATGAGCAATGATGATCTCAATACTCCGGGTTACGAAATTCCGGATGAAATGAAAAATGTGGTCGCCATCACCACCATCGACCGCATCTACAATTGGGGCCGGCGTTCTTCAGTGTGGCCCATGATGTTTGGATTGGCCTGCTGCGCCATTGAGATGATCGCCGCCCAGGCATCTCGTTATGATATGGCGCGCTTCGGTATGGAAGTCATGCGGCCCACACCGCGCCAATCCGATCTGATGCTGGTATCAGGCACAGTCACAAAGAAAATGGTACCGCTCATTGTACGGTTGTTCAATCAGATGCCCGAGCCAAAATACGTGGTAGCGATGGGCGCCTGTGCATCGGGCGGTGGCCCATTCAAAGAAGGTTATAACGTAGTGGCTGGTATTGATAAATTCCTGCCGGTAGATGTGTACGTCCCCGGCTGCCCTCCTACCCCACAGGCATTGATCCATGGTTTGATCCAACTGCAGAAGAAGATCGACAGGCAATCTATCCGGCAGGTGCGCTGGTACCGCAAAGGGCCAGACACCGTTGAGATTCCGGTTCCGGTGCTTGGCCCGGATCTGGTAGACTTGCGTCGCACAGCAGAGATCAAAAAGATCGCTGCGAAGAAGGCAGGATAGGTGAAACCCATGGCAACTCCAAGTTCAATCAGCACCATTGACCTGTCCGCCTCCTTTCCCGGTTCTGTACGTCTGGACGACCGGCCGGGGTATTCCGGATGGATCGTTGAACGGGACTCTCTCGTTTCGCTGGCAACATTCCTCCGAGATGAGCTGGGCTACGATCTGCTTTCCTCAGTCACTGGCGTGGATTACCTGCCTGAGGATAAGATGGAAGTCGTGTACCAGGTCTATAAGACTACCGGTGGGCCAGGTGTTTTTTTCAAGGTCCAGCTAGAACGCCAAGATCCCATTGAATTACCTTCCCTGATCGAAATCTGGCCAGGGGTGGACTTGCAGGAACGCGAAATCTGGGACCTGTATGGAATCAAATTCACGGGCCATCCAGACTTGCGTCGCATCCTGACCTGGGAAGGGTTTGATGGTCACCCCATGCGCAAGGATTGGCAGGAAGCCTTTTATGAAGAAGAGACCAAACCATTCAAAAGTCGCTGGCCTGAAGGCGAGCACGTCAGCGCCGAAGAAAAAAACCCCTACAAAGACAACTTGCGCTTCCCCCAAAAATTCAATCCGGAGAAGTGGACTCCCACCGACCCGGAGGAAGCCCTGTACAAATCCCTGAAGAAATCGATCTCCTTTGACGAGGAAGGTCTTGAGACCGAACAAATCATCGTCAACATGGGCCCGCAACATCCTTCCACCCATGGCGTCTTCCGTGCTGTGGTGACCCTGGATGGAGAAACTGTCACCAGCCTTAAACCGGTGATGGGATATTTGCACCGCAACCACGAAAAGATCGGCGAACGCAACACCTTTTTGCAGAACATGCCGTATACAGACCGGCTGGACTATTTCAATTCGATGTCCAACAATTGGGGCTACGCCTTGGCGGTTGAAAAATTAATGGGCATTGAAGTGGCCGAACGGGCTGAGTACATCCGCACCATCATGGCTGAACTGTCCCGAATCCAGAACCACCTGATCTGGATCGGAATGATGCTGAATGACCTGGGCACGTACTTTACACCTGCGCTGTATGCCTTCGAAGAACGCGAATTGATTCTGGACATCTTCGAAGCCGCATCAGGTTCCCGGATGATGTGCAATTATTACCGCTTTGGCGGTGTTGTGCGAGACATTCCCAGACCGGTCTTTGAGAAAATCAAAGGATTGGTTTTTGACCGCCTGCCAGAAAAGATCACAGAGTTCGAGCGCCTCCTGAGTGAAAATGAAATTCTGATCTCACGCCTAAGAGGTATCGGTTATCTCAGCACCCAGGATGCAATTGCCTATTCGATGACCGGTCCGGTTTTACGCGCTTCAGGTGTGCCTTACGATATCCGGCGGGCTGAACCCTACGGTATTTACGACACCTTCGATTTCGAAGTGGTAACAAATGACGAAGGGGATATGTATGCCAGGTATGTGGTGCGCATTGAAGAAATGCGCCAGAGCCTTCGTATCCTGGAACAAGCGCTCAAAGACATTCCCGAAGGCCCTGTGATGAGTGTCAAGCCCGTGTACCAGGTGCGCGTCCCGGCTGGCGAAGCCTACGGACGCATCGAAGCTCCTAAAGGTGAGTTGGGATTTTATGTGATCTCGAACGGAAAGCCCAACCCATGGCGGTATCACGTTCGCGCCCCTTCGTTCATCAACCTGACTGCGCTGGAGAAAATGTGTGTCGGGAATAAAATCGCCGATTTCGTTGCCATTCTGGGCGCAATCGACATCGTATTGGGCGAACTTGACCGGTAGAATGAGGAGCAGATGACATGTACGGAAAAGGAATTCTTAAAGGACTGAGCGTCACTGCAAAACGGTTTTGGACAACCTATTGGGAGGACACCGTCTGGTTTTTACGGCGATTGACTGGCGGGGAAAAGCGTTATTATTCTCCTGAAGGGATTGCCCGCCGCTCGAGCAAGGACGCCCGCGGTATATTCACAATCCAATACCCGGAAGAAAAACTGCCCACACCTGAGGAGTTTCGCTATATTCCATTACTGGTCTATGATGAAGGAGATGGTGGCCAAAAGGAAGTGCGCTGTACTTCGTGCGGGATTTGCGCTAAAGTTTGCCCACCTCAGTGCATCTGGATCGTGCGCACAAATGACCCTAAGACCGGCAGGCCCGTTCCCCAGCCTGCTGAGTTCTTCATCGACGCCGATATCTGCATGAACTGTGGGTTCTGCGCGGAGTATTGCCCATTCGACGCGATCAAGATGGATCACGATTACGAGATCGCATCGTATACACGCAATATTCTTGATCTAGACCACTTACTCAAATCCGCATCCTACTATGAGGAAATACGCCCTCAGAACGCGGCTCAAGAAAATGAGGCGCGGCGGGCAAAGGAAGCCGCCAAAGCCGCACGCGCATCTGCATAGACTGATCTTTGCCCAACAAGCCAGCATGCTGGCGTCGTCGTCGCAATAAAATAACCTCAAGGAATTCGAATGGCAAATCTCACAAAAGATATGGTGCTTCAAGCATTAAGCAAGGTACAGGAACCAGAATTACACAAGGACCTGGTGGCCCTCAACATGATCCGGGATCTCGAGATAGAAAAAGGTAATGTTTCGTTTTCTATCATGCTGACCACACCTGCCTGTCCACTTCGGGGACAGATACAGAAGGAAGCCGAGCAAGCCGTTAAATCTATATCCGGAGTAAAAAATGTTGAGATCAAGATGGACTCGAACGTACCCAACGATGGCCGCATGCGCGGGCTAGTAAATATGCCTATCCGCAATGCCATCGCTGTTGGGTCAGGTAAAGGCGGAGTAGGGAAAAGCACCGTCTCCGTCAACATTGCCATTGCGCTCGCTAAGAGCGGCGCGCGCGTCGGATTAATGGACGCTGATATCTATGGGCCAAATATCCCCACCATGCTGGGCGTTGAAAAACTGCCGCCGCCTAAAGCTGATAAGCTGGTACCGGCCAAAGCGTACGACATCAAGATGATCTCGATGGGCCTTCTGGTCAAACCCGGCCAGCCGCTCATCTGGCGTGGACCCATGTTGAATTCGGCGATCCGCCAGTTCTTGAGCGATGTCGAGTGGGGGGAGCTTGACTATCTGATCGTGGATCTGCCCCCCGGAACAGGCGACGCTGCCCTATCCCTGGCGCAGGCCCTTCCGCTGAGCGGCGCGATCATCGTCACGCTCCCTCAGTTAGTTTCGATCGAGGATGCGAGCCGCGGTCTGGCGATGTTCCGTCAACTGGAGGTTCCCATCCTGGGTATCATCGAGAACATGTCGTTCCTGGAGATGCCAGATGGTTCACGTGTGGACGTGTTTGGTTCAGGCGGCGGCGAACAGCTTGCTCAGTCGTCTGGAGCCCCCTTCCTTGGCAAAATACCGATGGACCCTGATGTACGCATCGGAGGCGATAGTGGCAAACCGGTTTTGGTAGCCAAACCGGATTCGGCTGCTGCGCAAGCCCTGAAAGAGATAGCCCAGCAAGTGGCCGCCAGGATCAGCGTGGCGGCCCTTGGAGGCGAAAACGCGCTCCCAATCAATATCGTGGAGTAATCCAGATCAAAGAAGAGCCCGTTTCAGCGTGCTCTTCTTACTTCCTATTACCGGTACGGTATAATTGCATCCATGTCCCCTTTTATTGTTGGAGTTCGCTTTACCCGGATCGGAAAAATCTACCACTTTGACTCGAGCGCCTTGACAGATGTCAAGCAAGGTGATCATGTCATCGTGGACACATCACGTGGAAGGCATCTCGGCGAAGTGATCCAGGTTCTGGAAGAACAACCTTCGGTCCCTGAGGGAGGCTGGAAGCAAGTTCAACGTCGAGCTAACCCACGCGATCTACTGTTGCGCGAAACCTGGCAGGCCAGACAAACCGAAGCCATGATCGAATGCCGTGCGCGCGCCGCCGATCTCAAACTTCATAACGTCAAGATTGTTGCGGCTGAGTTCAATTACGATGGCTCACGCCTGACATTCATGTTCAGCACCGAAAGCGAAGAGAAGGTCGACCTTAGATCGTTGCGGCGCGATATGGGCAGGAAATTTCCAAAGTCCCAGATCGACATGCGACAGATCGGCCCCCGCGACGTAGCCAAGATCATTGGTGGTATGGGCGCTTGCGGCCTCGAGATCCGCTGCTGCTCCAAATTCCTGACCGACTTCAGCCCGATTTCGATCAAGATGGCCAAGGCGCAAGGCATATCCCTCACACCTTCAGAAATCACCGGTATGTGCGGTCGTCTGCGTTGCTGCTTGATCTACGAATATGAGCAGTACGTGGAAGCGCGAAAACAGCTTCCAAAGCGAAAAAAGCGTGTTGTCACTCCACTCGGAGAAGGGAAGGTTGTCGATGTGGCTCCGTTGGCTGGTACAATCACGGTCCAATTTGAAGAAGAAGGGCGTCGAACCTATCATTCATTTGATCGGGAAGAGGTCGAACCCTGGGATGAGCTTGAAGCCTTACGGCGGAAAGCGGAAGCACCATGCGACCGACACGAGAATGGCGATTGCGATTGTGGAAAGAACGAGAAAAATCGTCCCTGAGCCTTCTCCTGGAGATTGGCTCGAACCACAGGAAATCCTGGTCATCCTCGCGCATCCGGATGACCCGGAATTTTTTTGCGGGGGTTCCCTTGCGCGTTGGGCTCGTGCCGGCCACCATATTAAATATATACTGCTGACCTGTGGCGATAAAGGCCGCAATCCCCACAATGAGCAAATTCCTGGGGAGCAGTTATGCGCGCTGCGACAGCAGGAAGAGCGCAGCGCAGCGGAAGTGATCGGCGCCGAGGAAGTCCTTTTTCTGGATCACGATGACGGTACCCTGATGCCTGATTTGAATTTACGCCAGGAAGTGGTACGCCTTATCCGCCAGATGAAGCCGGATGTGCTGGTCACGTGCGATCCGCAAAACTTGTTTGCTTCATACGGACTCAACCACCCTGACCATCGCGCCGCCGGTCAGGTTGTGCTGGATGCCGCCTTTCCAGCGGCAGGCAACGCACTATTTTTCCCGGAACTGGAGCGGGAAGGATTTCCACCTCATCAACCGCGCGAGGTATGGGTCTCTTTGACCGAACAACCAAATGTGGTACTGGATATAACAGAGACCTGGCCAATTAAATTCCAGGCCTTACTTCAGCACAAAAGCCAGATAGGTGACCCTAAACAATTCGAGGAGCGCATGCGTAAACACCACACTGAAACCAGTAGCGATGAACAGCCGCGCTTTGAGGAGAAATTCCGCAGGATCGTGTATACGTAGCGCCGTTCCGGCGCTGATCCCCTGCATGCCGGGAGAATCTTGCTTGCGATCCTTGGGTTAAGGTTTCATTCCTATCCAATTTCCCCATCTGTTGGAGCCATCCAATGCCCGATTTCTTGAAAGAAGCACAGAACCTTTTTGAATACTCACAACGCATCAGGCGCGATCTTCATGGCAACCCGGAGCTAGGATTCAAAGAACACAGGACGGCTGGGATCGTCGCCAAGGAACTCCGTATGCTGGACATGGAAGTGACCACAGGCGTTGCTAAAACCGGTGTGGTCGGATTGCTCGAAGGCGTAAAACCCGGACCGGTCATTCTGGCCAGGTTCGACATGGATGCCTTGCCTATCCAGGAGGAAACGGGAGCCGATTACGCATCTACAGTCCCGGGCATCATGCATGCCTGCGGGCACGATGGACATACCGCCATCGGCTTAACTGTCGCCAGGATACTACACGCGCACCACAAAGACTTGACAGGCAGCGTCAAGTTCGTCTTTCAACCCGCCGAGGAAGGCACTTGCGGTGAAGAGATTGGCGGCAACGAAATGATGATCCGGGAAGGAGTGCTCGAAAAACCCAGGCCAGATTTGGTGCTTGCTCTACATCTCTGGAATGAAAAACCCCTTGGCTGGTTGCATGCCGCCGCCGGCCCCGTGATGGCTGGAGCCGAAGAGTTCAAAATCACGGTACGCGGAAAAGGAGGTCACGGTGCGATCCCACACCAGGCAGTTGACCCGGTCCTGGCAGCCGCCCAGATCGTTAACGCTGTCCAAAGCATTCCTTCCCGCAATGTTTCACCCCTGCATGCGGTGGTCGTAAGTGTCACTATGATCCATGGGGGTGAGGCCTTCAACGTCATCCCGTCCGAAGTGAAAATGGAAGGTACGATCCGCACCTTCGAGCCGGAAGTACGTAAAAATGTGCTCGAACGTTTCGATCAGATCGTGCGTGGCGTTGCTGAAGCGATGGCCTGCACGGCAGAAATCATTGTCAAGCGCCTGACACCGGCTATGATCAATAGCGAGGAGATTGCCAAGCAGATACAGCAATCCGCGCAGACGTTATTGCCGGATGCCAAGCTGGACACAACTCCATACCTGACCATGGGCGCAGAGGATATGGCCTTCATGCTGGAACAAATTCCAGGCTGCTATTTCTTCGTGGGATCGGCCTCCGCAGAGAAGGGATTGGATTTCGGCCACCATCACCCAAAATTCGATTTCGATGAGGTCGCTCTGACTCGCGCCGTAGCCTGGATGGCCGGTTCTATCTTTAGCAAGCTGGCAGAATAAACTCCCCCCAACATCGCGATTCATAAAGCACACCGGTCACCCTCAAGGCCGGTGCGCTTCTGGTGATTATTCGTATCAAGATAATCAAGCCGAATCCAATTAAGATTCACAGGATTATAAGAGAAGCAGCTCCCCAAACAAGCCAGGCGGCCACCAGTGCCACCACCACGGTTAACATGGCAATCGCTATCATGGCCCGCGTGCCTAGTTCTTTGCGTAAGACAGCGAGCGTAGCCAGGCAGGGCACGTAGAACATGACAAAAGTAGCGTATGTCACCATCTGGGGCACGCTCAATGCCAAATCGAAATTGGTGGTACCCAGTGCCTGCCCTAGCATGACCAGTGAAAGCTCCTTCCGCAGGATGCCAAAGATAAGCGGGACTCCAACTTCCGGAGGCAATCCAAGACTCCAGGTTAGCGGTCGAAATACCCAATTGATCATAGTTGCTGCTTTGTAATAATTGAGAGTGGCCAATACGGCGCTGCCTGCGATTAGCAACGGCCAGGCTTCCACCACAAATTCCCGTATCCGAAACCAGGCTTTTCCAAAGACATTCCTGAGCGTCGGAAGTCGGTAAGGAGGCATCTCTAGGATCAATCCTGGTGTGTCCTCCGGCATCAGATTACTCAGCACACGCCCAGTTAGTGCGATCATAAACAAATTGAATAAATACAGCAAAAAAGCCACTAACGGCCCCAGATAGAAGGCAACCAATCCAAAGACGACTGCCAGGCGCGCCGCGCAGGGAACAAGCGTCGCTAGTGCAGCCGCCAGATAACGGTCGCGCGGTTCTTCCAATGTACGGGTTGACATCACAGCGGGGACATTGCATCCATAACCCAGGATAAACGGCACGATGGCCTTTCCATGCAATCCAATACGGTGCATAAACGCGTCCATCAGGAATGCCACGCGCGGCAAGTATCCAAGGTCCTCCATGATCCCCAATCCAAACAAGAACGGCAACAGATAGGGTAAAACGATCGCCACTCCCGCAGCAATGCCCTGAAAAATCCCTGAGACAACTTCGGCTAACAGGGTGTCGCCTGCTAATTGCGATAAGGCTCCCCTGGCAAGCGCATTAAAAAATATCAACAGGGGAGGTTCGATTAATTGACCTATTCCATAGACAGCTTCGAAGAAGACGTACAGAGTCAGCAATAGGAACACGTAACCCCAGAAAGGATGTAACAAAAAATCATCCAGGCGGTCTCGCCTGGAGATGCGCCTTTCACCTTTCTGTGTGTATTCCAGGGCTAGCCGACTGGCCTGCTCATGTAATAATTCGCTTTGAGAGATAGCCCGGTTTTGTACAACACCGTTTCGGCCAGTTCTCAAAGCCTGCAAGAACAATCCACGTACACCTCGACCTTTGCTGGCTACCAGAGGTAGTACCGGAATACCTAGTTTCGCTTGCAGCCCGGGACCATCAATACGCAAGCCCAACCGGTCGGCTTCATCCATCATATTCAACGCCAGCACCATTGGCTTTCCAAGAGCCAACAATTCCAGAGTAAGCTCAAGACCCAGACTCAGGCGTGAGGCATCGACTACATTTATGATAACGTCCACTTCATTCGAAGTAAGGTAAGAAGAGGCTTCTTTTTCAGCAGGACTCTCCGCATCAAGAGTATAGGCACCAGGTAGATCCACGATCTCGACGATTTCACCCCCTATACGCACCTTGCTTAGCGTAAATTGTACCGTTGTACCAGAAAAGTTGCCGGTCTCTGCTTTGTAGCCGGCAACCTGGTTGAATAGCGTACTTTTCCCGCAATTCGGCTGGCCAATCAATGCGAGCTGCATGGTGTCATCTCCACAATGATTTTCTCTGCTACTCCGCGCCCAAGGGCAATCTCGCGCTCATTGCACACAACCAGCAAAGGGCCTCCTAATGGAGCCCTGCGCACCATCCGGAGAGTATCGCCTGGATGGATCCCGTGATGGGATAATTTTTTACGCAAGCCCTGTCCTCCTTCGAATTCCACTACACAGACCGAAACTCCAGGAGAGATTTCAAGCAATCGTGTCATCATATTGTTTATATCGCACTTTTTTCGATGAGCCAAGTGAGTTTCATCCCCTCTGTGTTTTATGGGCCAACAATTAAGATGCCTTTTATCATATTTTGAGACTGTTTGTACTTGTAGCACAATACAGAATGCACATAGACTGCAAACTCTCTAATTCAACGTCACTACCTGGTTCGTAAGGAGATCTCACGCACACTTCGCTCAGGATATTGACAATAGGATAATTTAAGATTATTATTGTTTAGTAGTAACTAAACAAACTATATCTTATGAACCCAACTCTTTCGAAACTCAAACAAGATTTCAGTGAAGGTCTCAGCCAGATCAGCCGATTTTGGGGGTTTCCCAAAGGAATGGGCGCAATTTTCGGCGTGCTTTACTTATCCCCTAACCCACTCTCTTTGGACGAGCTTGTCCTGCAAAGCGGTTTGACGAAAGGAGCTGTGAGCACCAATGTTCGCGCCCTGGCCCGCATGGGGCTTGTTCATCCTTATACCAAGTTAGGAGATCGTAAGGACTACTACACTGCAGAAACCGATTTCTACAAATCGATCCGCGCCATTCTCAAGGAACGCCAAAACATCGAATTCGATCGCGCAGTGGCCTCCGTTCGAGAGGCGATTGAAAAACTTGAAGCCTATCCAGGAATGACCGATGAGGACGAACGCGCTTTCTTGCTGGAGAGACTGTACGCGCTGGATTCTTTCTTCGATGCGCTGGATGGATTGGTCAAAGCCATTATTCGCCTGGATGGGCTGGAGGTTACAACCATCCGTAAAGTCCTGGCCCTACTCAAATAAAGAAAATCCCGTGAACCCATTGCTCTATTACACAATCGTACTCAGCCTTACTTTGCTCACAAGCGTGCTTTTAACCGGGTATTTGCAACCACATCTTTATCGTATTTTGCTAGGCCTTTGCAAGACAAAGATCCGTATGGGTTTTTGGGTAGCATTTACAAATATACTTTTAATCGGTCTGCCGTTGCTGATCGCATTAAACTTCCAACCCAAAGCTTCCCGTCTTGAGCAATCCTTTTTTGAAATTTTGGGGCGCCTTGGTGGCAATCTGGTCGGTTATCTGGTCATGTTAATCGGAATTGGAGTGGTCGTTACCGCTATTGCAATTTTCGCTCCACAAATCAGGGACGGTGAAAAGTGAAAGTCGCCGTCACAGGAGCATACTCCTATACGGGTAAGTACATCGCCCGGCGCTTGTTAGAGCGAGGCGACCAGGTCATTACCCTAACAAACCACCCTAACCGATCAAACCCATTCGCCGGGCGTGTTTTCGCTTTCCCGCTTGATTTCAAACAACAGGATCAACTGATCGCCTCGCTTAATGGCATCGACACGCTTTTTAACACCTACTGGGTGCGATTCGACCGCGGAAAAAATACGCAAGCCAGGGCGGTGAAGAACACACAGGTTCTCATCGATGCCGCAAGCAAGGCGAAAGTAAAGCAGATTGTGCACATCAGCATTACCAACCCATCCCTCACCTCTTCCCTTCCTTATTTTCGGGGTAAAGCTGCTATAGAAGAAATCGTGAAAAGATCAGCGATTCCTTATGCCATCCTGCGCCCAACAGTATTGTTCGGTAAGGAGGACATCCTAATCAATAACATCGCCTATTTGTTGCGTCGATTCCCCTTGTTCGCAATACCAGGCGACGGAAAATACCATCTTCAACCCGTATACGTGGACGACCTTGCCGCACTTGCAATCCAGGCGAGCGAGGAGGTGGAAAATGTTCTCTGGGACGCTGTCGGGCCGGTATCTTACACGTTCGAAGAGCTGGTCCGGTTAATTGCTCACAAGGTGGGTGTGAAGCAACGGTTGGTTCACGTATCCCCCAGAATTGCACTACGAGCCGCCCAGGCTTTAAGCCTTTTTGTCAAGGATGTCTTGCTGACGCCAGAGGAAGTTGAAGGATTGATGGCGAACCTGCTGGTTTCGGAGGCTCCGCCCCGCTGTAAGACTTCTCTTGAGAAATGGTTGTACGAATACAGGAATTCGATTGGTAAAGACTATGCTTCAGAATTGGCGAGGCATTACTGAAAGGTTTCTACAAGCGCATTTTTCAACCGATCGGTACCATTCCCTTGCAAGTCGGCGCATTGATACATCCGTAATACTTTTTACCTTCCCCGGGGCCATCACGCACGATACGTAAAACCATCATTAATCCGCATTCAGGGCACAGCGGCACTGAGTCCTCAGAAACATGCTCCCTCATCTGCGCAGATTCGTCAAGTTTCACGACAGCCCATTGGAAGCGATTCACCAGATCAGCCAGTTCGTAATCCCCAGCTGAAGGCACCTGTACCAGAGGCAAACCGACGCTCACGAAAAGATCCTGCATGAACTGATCGCTCGAACGAAGTTCTTTTCTCGTGACCGGTTTCAGAAGCTCAACACCGTATACCGGTGTCATGTCTTCAGGTTCACATAGTAGGAAATCCACATGTTTCCGGAAGAAATTATTGAAAAAATGGACGTTCTCGTTGGGGCGAAGAATGTTAAACAGATCATTCAGAGCCACCTTTGGGCAGATCACATAGCGCCTCTCCAGTAATTCTTCTAACCGTTTGAAAAGTGCAAATTCAGGGGATGCCAGGAATGAATCTTTCAGCCTGTATGGCAACCGTTCCTGCTGATCCTCCAAGTGCGTGTCTTGCTTTTTTCGTGACATCACTTCATCCTCTTCCATTCACGAAGAAATGGGATTCCTTTTTACATATGCATCGAAACCGATTATCAAATACCATTTGATAAAATAAATGCGCCAAGACTCGCTCTTATTGTGAACCTCGCACAAGTTCGATCATATTATCTTTGAGGAGAGCATTGCAGGCTAGACCCTCCCCATGCAGGTGCCCCTCTTCCCCTCCCCAGCTTCCAAAGAAACCGCCTGCTTCGCGCAAGATAACTGGAAACGGGCCACAATCCCAGACATTCATGAATGGATCGAGCATTGCCTCAGCCCGGCCGGTAGCCACCAGCAGATATCCATAAGCGTCGCTCCATCCGCGCAGCATATAGGCATGGCTTGAAAGTCGCTCAAATAGGGTTGGGTCGCGTGTGGCAAAATTCTTCCAGGTCGTATAGCAAATACAGGCGTGCTCCATTTCATCCGTGTCCGAGACGCGTGCAGGCATGCCGTTCCAATAACAGCCCAGCCCATCGGCGGCGCACAACATCTCACCCAGCGCCGGGAAATAGGCGGCACCAGCCTGAATGACGCCATCCATCTCCAGACCAATCAGCACAGCATACAAAGGGACACCTCGCATGAAGGATTTTGTGCCATCTATCGGATCGATGAACCAGCGCATGGATTGGTTTCTCCCGGCGTTCTCTCCAAATTCCTCGCCAATTATTGTGGTCCCTGGAAATTTCCGTTCGATTTCGCCACGGATGAACTCTTCCGCTGCACGGTCAGCGGCCGTCACAGGTGTATCGTCTGGTTTAAAATCGGGGCGAAGACCCGTCTGGTAATACCCCAGAGTAAGGCGACCTGCCTTGAAAGCAGTTGCCGTCAGAAAATCCAGGTATGGCTGGAGGGCGGTCATGCAGTATCCACTTCCTTCAACAACTTCTTCAATAGTGTCTGTTCCTCTTCTGGTTTGGTGATCTCTCCATCCAACCAGGCGTTTTTCAAGCGCCGCAGTAGATGACGATACTCTGGACCAGGCGGCAATCCGTAGTCTCTCAGATCGTGGCCGGAAGCGATGGGTTTCACAGAGCGCCAGTGGTCCATATATTCTATGATGGTTTCTTTCACATTTCTGGTCGCGGTAAGGTAGACCGTATAGAGCGCAATATCCTGAATATCCTCCAAACGGCCTACCCACCGGCTGGGTGGTGAACCAACCAAATCTGGCAACTCCAGGCGCAACTCAGCCACATGCAGGCACAACCGGCTGAGCAATGCCGACAAGCGCAATCGTCGAGCGATCTGTTTGATCTGCGCTAAAGGCCGGGGGCTCAACCACAGCAGCCAGGCCAGAGATCGCCGAAACGGCTGTACTGCAGAAGTTTGCAAGCCGGAAAATTCTTCAGGCAAATTCTCATTCAACCCAGCCAGGTCTTCCGCTTTGAATTCCAATTCGGGATGGATGTTCTTCAGCAAACCCAATTCAGACAGGCGCAAGAGCATCTCGACCGCTCTGGGCTCGTCCAAGATGAGATCGAGTTCGTGCCGCACTCTTTCTGATGAAAGCTTCTCAAGCAACGTGCGAGCCTGGTCCATCAACTCACGCGTACGAGATTCGATCACAAAGTCATAGCGTTGTTCGTATCGCACTGCACGCAACATCCGTGTAGGGTCGTCCACAAAGGACAACGAATGCAACACACGCACCAGGCCTCGCTCCAGGTCAGCCAAACCTCCCCAGTAGTCATGCAATTCACCATAATGGCTTCCGTCCAGCCGCAATGCAAGTGTGTTGATTGTGAAGTCTCGCCGATGCAGATCAAGCTTGATACTGCCTCTTTCTACAGTAGGCAAGGCACTTGGATGCTCATAGAATTCTGTCCGGGCGGAGATCAGATCAAGAAGCGCAGGGATCTGCTCGTCCGAGTCGTAATCATCCAGAAACCATTTGGCAGTCCCAAAACGTGCGTGGCTTGTCACCCGACCACCGTATTTTCTGGCCAGCGCTTTACCCAATGCGATCGCATCACCCTCAACCACAATATCAAAGTCCTGGCTGGGGCGATCCAGCAACAGATCGCGCACGAAGCCACCTACGACGTAAAGTGCCATGTGTCGCGCACGCGCTTCTGCCGAAATCTTTTTGATCAGATCGAGCCGTGCAGACGGGAGTGCACTTTCGAGTCGCGAAGCCAGATTCTTCTCGAACGACCTGTCTTTTGTAGGCGTTAGCGTCTTCAACAGATCTGTCCGGGTCACGATTCCGATCACTTTACCCTGATCATCGACCACCGGGATCTGGCCCCAGCCGCTATCGGTCATACGCGCCTGGAGAGATTGCAGTGAATCCTCCGCTGACACGCTAACTGAACCGGCCTCCATCAGATTGGAGGCAGTCAGATTCAATTTATGCGCCATGGCTCGATCGACTGCGCGCCTGGTCAGCAGACCCACTACAGAATCTTGCTTTACTACCGGAAAGCCTTCAAAGCCGGTGCGCTGCATCAATTTTGCGGCCTCATCAACAGGTGTTTCGAGTTGCAGAACCTGCGGCTGGCGAGACATGATCTGCGCCACGGTGATGGAGGGCCGGATGCGACCGGGTAATTCTTCCAGCAACCGCGCACAAGTCTCAGCCAATTTCACCTGCCGATGAGATTTTCCTGGTGAGCGCACCAAGGCGGCAGCGGCGCGATCATGCCCTCCCCCTCCAAACTCTGCTGTGATTTCCGAAACATCAATGGCGTCGGTCGCTGACCGGGCGACCATGCGCACACCCTCCTGAGTAGACACAAGCACAAAGAGCGCATCCGGATCCAACAAGTCTCGCAATTTGTGCGCCAGTGTGGAAATTTCCTCATCGACATCGCTGGCGTCTCCACAGGCGATCACGATGCGGTGACCATGGATGTGATGAGTCTGGGCGTTCTCAAGCAACTCTTCGTATAGCTTTCGTTGGTCGGCCGAAAGCGGAGGGTTGAGGAAGTCCACGGCAACCGTCAGGTTAGCATGTCGCTCGAGCAACCAGGCTGAAGCACGTACGTCGCGGGGGGTGGTGCGAGAATAAGACAACGAACCGGTATCCTCATAGATCCCCAGCAATAAGAGCGTCGCCTGAATTGGAGAAAGGTGTCCATTATGTTCCTGCATGGCTTCCACCAACAAGGTGGTCGTTGCTCCAACCTCTTCGATCCTCACCTGCCAATCATCTGGCAAGCCGGCTCTGAGCGGATGATGATCTATTACTCTCACAGGCATCCTAGACCCCATCCCTTTGAGAGTCACCAGGGATTGAGTATCGACCAGTGTCACGCTCTTTATCTTTCTGGAGGGCAAATCACGTGGGTCCATGAAGTCAAATTCAACTCCGTAAAGCGTCACAAAAGACCGTACGTTACGGTTGAGGCGCCGCGGGAGAACCGGTAAAGAACCTTCGCGCAACCGTGAGGCGGCATAAAGCGATGCCAGCGCATCGAAGTCCGTTTGCTCGTGGGTTAGGATCAGGTGCATCGCTTCCATTATACTGCTTGAGAAAGACTGAATATACAAGGTTTCCAGTCAGGCACCGGCCATACACAGAGCCTGGTAGGCTGCGTGTTTCGAACTTCGCGAGCTTTTATGCACAACCCGAGGCAGGAACGTTTCCGATTCTTCAGGTTTTGTGTATAATTGTCGCATGCCCAACAACCCGTCCCCGCACAAATATACAATGGCCTGGTATGGATAGGTTCGTTTCGGCACATCGAGAAGCGGCTCCCAACCAGGCGAGCCGCTTTATTTTATGCATATTTTCATGTAGATCAGCGCGAAGGTGAAGAGTGAACGATGGAAATCCAACAACTCACCGCACACATGAACAGCTTTGTAAGCTCGCAAGGCTGGTACGAGCGAACAAGCAAACGGCCTCAAACACCACGCAACCTGGCAGTTTCCCTGACGCTCGAGGCGGCAGAGATACTGGAACACTTCCAATGGAATGAAGAGTTCAAACGAGAAGAGTTGCAAAGTGAACTGGCCGATGTAGCGCTCTATTTATTTCAATTGGCCTCGGTGACTGAGATAGATCTGGAGCAGGCGATCTTGAAAAAATTGGCAGTCAATCAGCATCGGAAGTGGGAGTAAGACGCATGAAAGTGAGCGTGTTTGGAGGTTCCAAACCCAAAGCGGATTCGCCAGCGTATGCCGCAGCGCACCAGCTGGGCAATTTGCTCGCCAGGCGAGGACATACCGTGTTGACGGGTGGGTATATCGGTACCATGGAAGCCGTCTCACGCGGCGCAGCGGAAGCTGGCGGGCACGTGATCGGCGTGACTTGCGCTGAGATTGAACACTGGCGAGCTGTGGAAGCCAACGCCTGGGTCGCGGAGGAGTGGAAACGCGATTCACTCATGGAGCGGCTGCAGACTCTTATCCAGGAGTGTGATGCAGCCCTGGCCTTACCGGGAGGCCCCGGTACATTAACAGAAATCAGCTTGTGCTGGAATTTAATGATCATTGCGACGCTACCTCCCAGGCCGCTTATCCTGATCGGTGATGGTTGGCAGACCGTCTTCGATCAGGTCTTCCAAACTTTTGATGTATACATATCGCCGGTACAAAGGGAGCTGTTGCAGTTCACTCCGGACGGCGCTTCTGCTATAGAATTGCTGGAAGATGGACTCAAATGAAACACCTGGAAGAGTTTGAATCCATATCCGATCAAGACCTCAATATCTCCCGACTGTGGTAATAAAGAATCGCAAGACAAGGTTTGGAGACATTAGATTTCAAATCCGAGGAAAATCATGGCCGAAGAGAAACTTCCGACCCAATCAGAAAATTTCGCCGAATGGTACAACCAGCTTGTGCTCAAAGCCGAACTGGCCGATTATGCCCCTGTGCGCGGATGCATGGTCGTCCGCCCCTACGGCTGGACCCTGTGGGAAAACATGCAGGCTGGGCTGGATCGAAGGTTCAAAGAAACCGGACACGTCAATGCGGCTTTTCCATTCTTGATCCCTCTGTCCTTTTTCGAAAAAGAAAAAGAACACGTGGAGGGCTTTTCCCCCGAACTGGCAGTGGTCACGCACGGCGGGGGTGAGAAATTGGAGGAGCCACTGGCTGTCCGACCCACATCAGAGACCATCATTGGCTACATGTATTCAAAATGGATCAAGTCCTGGCGCGATTTGCCGGTTTTGATTAATCAATGGGGCAGCGTACTGCGCTGGGAATTGCGCACCAAGCTCTTTCTGCGCACCGCTGAATTCTACTGGCAGGAAGGCCATACCGCCCACGCCACCGAACAGGAAGCCCAAGAGGAAACCTACCGCATGCTGGATGTCTATGCCGATTTCGCCATCCGCGATGCGGCCATCCCGGTGCTAAAGGGTGTCAAATCAGAGAATGAAAAGTTCGCCGGTGCGCAGATGTCCACCAGCATTGAGGCTATGATGGGCGATACACGTGCCTTGCAATCCGGCACCTCACACTTCTTCGGGCAGAACTTTTCCAAAGCATTCGATATCCAGTTCCTCGACCAGAATAACACCCTGCAGTATTGCCATACCACCTCCTGGGGGCTCTCCACACGCATGATCGGAGCGGTCATCATGGTGCACGGCGATGACCAGGGCTTGAAATTACCGCCAGTGATAGCTCCCATTCAGGCTGTGCTCGTGCCGATCTACAAGACAGAAACAGAGAAATCAGCCGTCATGCAGGCCGTCGATCTCGCCTTTAAGGAACTGAGAGAAGCTGGGGTTCGGATCAAGATGGACGATCGCGAGGAAGTCACACCTGGTTTCAAGTTCAATGACTGGGAGATGCGCGGTGTGCCCTTGCGAATAGAAATTGGACCAAAAGATATCGAGAAAGGATCAGTTGCGCTCGCTCGCCGCGATGTCCCCGGTCGTGAAGGTAAGCGTTTCGTTCCTCAAAAGGGGCTGGGAGAAACCGTTGCCCAAACCCTGGTTGAGATCCAGCAATCCATGTTGGATCAGGCCACAAAGTTTCGTGACGCCCATATCCATGAACCAAAGGATTACGCCGAATTGAAGGAGATCGTCGCCTCAGGTTGGGCATTTGCCTGGTGGTGTGAATCACAGGAATGCGAGGCCAAAGTGAAAGAAGACACCAAAGCCACTACACGCGTGATACCCTTCGAACAACCCGGCGGTTCTGGAAAGTGTGTCGTGTGCGGCAAACCAGCACAGAAAAAAGTGTATTTCGCCAGGGCCTACTAGGAGCTCGCATATCAAACACCCGGCGCCAGGTAAACGGTTGGTCCCAATCCCCGGCACCTTAAATATGGAGCCCGACACATCCAATGCCCGCCATTGACCTAGCCCGCTTGCGAAAACAAGCCATCCGTCTAGCAGATTTCTTCTTCTTGCCTGCGGATTTCATAAAATTATTGCGGGAGACATTGGATTTCTACGTCAACCGCACATTACGCCGTTCGCAAAGCGTTGCGCCTGGTTCTAACCTGCCGACGTACCGGACACCTGCCGAAGTCATCCGTCAGATCGAGGGTGCAATTGGTCCTCTTGCCAATGAGAACCCGCATTACGCGCTTGAACTGGCTGATCTACTCTGGGACGAAGGCTACCTGGAAACTCGCATGCTGGCTGCTTACTTGCTGGGACGCCTCCCGCCTCGAGAAGAACGTCTGTTGGCGCGTCTGACAGCCTGGACCCAACAAGTTCGCGATGCCAATGTGCGCGCAGCACTGCTCACCACCAGCCTGGCGCGCATGCGGAAAGAGACACCCGAGCACTTCCTGATTTTGATCGGCGAATGGTTGCACCCTGCCAGATCACGCATGTGGTCGAACGGCCTGCAGGCTTTGTTGCCCATGGTGGAGGAACCGCATTATGAGAACCTGCCCCCCATTTTCGAACTGGTCGGGCCGATTGTCGCTTCGGCCTCCAGCACGTTACAAAGGGATATCGGTCAGCTGATCAAAGCTTTGTATCAGAACTCGGAGAAGGAGACCGTTTTCTTTCTCCTCCAGATCCTCGAAACCAGCGAAAACCCCATGACGACGGTGATCTTACGCCGGCTGCTGCCAAGTTTTCCTCCAGGGCTCCAATCCCAATTAAAGGAAAAAGTCAGACCGCAAAGGATGGAACAATGAACCGACCGATGATCTTCTTACATGGTCTTGAAAGCAGTAGCCAGACCCACAAGGCGGGCGTGATCCGTGCGATTTTCCCGGAGTTGATCGTGCCTGATTTCAGCGGCCCTCTGGCAGCTCGCATGGAGGCGCTCTACCCAATCTTAGATGAACAGGACGGCTGGACGCTCATCGGATCCTCCTTTGGAGGCCTGATGGCGGCCATTTACACATGCCAGTTTCCACATCGCGTACGCAAACAGGTGCTTTTGGCGCCAGCTCTGACACTGCCCGATTTCGCCCCTTTTACGGAGCATGAACCCATCGACGTGCCGACCACAATTATCCATGGCCGGCAGGATGACGTAGTTCCGCCCGGTCCGGTAAAAGCGATCGCAGAAGCAGTGTTCTCAAATCTCAATTACCACGCGGTAGACGACAACCATCGACTGCACGCTACGACCGACGCGCTGGATTGGAAAAAGATCCTGTCTTGAGACTCAACAATGTGCCACGCATCCATCCGGTGCGCGGCATCTAATGATTTCAGGTGATCCCATGCTTAAAGAGCAAGTCTACTGGCACGACACCGTTGAAATGCCCTCCGGCGCGCCGCTAGAGCCTCCACCGGCCAAGGTGGACGTGGCTATCCTGGGTGGCGGGTTGACTGGCTTGAGTTCGGCATTGATATTGGCCAAGCGCGGCCTTCGTACTGCGATATTTGATTCTCATGACATAGGCTGGGGCGGCAGCTCGCGTAATGGCGGTATGGTGCTGACCGGTTTGAAGATCCCCATGCAAACTGCAATTCGGCGCTACGGACGCGAGATGGCTCGGCGCCTCTTCCAATGTTCCCAGGATTCGATCACAATGGTTGAACGCCTGGTTCGTGAAAACCATATCCAATGCGGGTTTCAACGCTGCGGTCATCTATTGGTGGCTAACAAACCAGCCCATTATCGATCGCTGGCGGCTGAAGTGGACTTCATGGCGGGAGAATTCGGTCACCATGTGCGTCTGGTCCCGCGTGAGGCACAACACTCCGAGATCGGTTCTGGCCTTTATCAAGGTGCGCTGTTGGACGAGACCAGCGCAGGCTTGAACCCGGCGCAATATGTGGCTGGAATGGCTCGAACAGCCGAGGAAGCTGGCACTGGATTGTATCCTCAGACGCGTGTCCGCCGTGTGTCACGAAGTGGGGGCGACTTCCTGGTCGAAACCGAGCGCGGCGCACTGCACGCCGGGCAAGTCTTCGTTGCCACGAATGGATACATCGATGGCGCCACGCCATCATTGCAACGCAAGATCATCCCGATCGGGTCATTCATCATTGCAACCGAGCCGCTAAACGCGGTCCTGGCGGATGAACTTATCCCACAGCGCCGCATGGTGTTCGACTACAGGCATTTCCTGAATTACTTCCGCTTGTCTGATGACAACCGTATGGTCTTTGGCGGGCGGGCAGCCTTCTTTCCGGAGACAGAGCGCACGGTACATCGCAGCGCCGAGATCCTGCAGCGTGAAATGCTTCAAGTCTACCCGCAACTGCGTGATGTAAAAATCGAATATACCTGGGGCGGTACGCTCGGCTTCGCTTTCGACCTGATGCCCCACGCTGGCCAGCTGGACGGTATGTACTACGCCTTGGGCTACGCCGGACACGGAGTAGCCATGGCCACCTACCTGGGCGTCACCGTGGCAGAGGCCATGCTCGCAGGGTCGATCAAAGCCCACCCATTCGCATCTTTCCCATTCCCCAATGCGCCTCTGAACCTGTACAATGGGCGGCCTTGGTTCCTGCCGTTTATTGGACTATGGCACAGGCTCCTTGACGTTCTGAACTAATCCCAAACACAAATAGGAGACATGGACAGGCAAATCTTCCATGTTATTGTGTTTTAACCTTCAATCCGATTGCCTGCAATACTTTTTTGCAGTATAGTAGATAAAACCTATCGCCATAGGAGGAAACTGATGCCCAAGAGTAAAGCGAAGCTGGAGGGAGAGACTTATTACCCCTCCGAGCAAGTCATCGCCCAGGCCAACATCCCAGATTGGGACGTGACAGCCGAATCTGCACTAAAAGATTTGGCGGGTTTTTGGGGGGAGCGCGCCGAAGAATTGGAATGGTTCAAAAAGTGGGATAAAGTGCTCGACGATTCGAAGAAACCTTTTTACAAATGGTTCGTGGGTGCCAAGGTCAATATCGTGCACAACGCCATCGACCGCCACATGCACACCTGGCGCAAGAACAAGCTGGCGCTGATCTGGGTCAGTGAGGACGGCAAGGAAGAACGCACTTTTTCGTATTATTCACTCAACCGCGAGGTTATTCGCTTCGCTAACATCATCAAAGCCATGGGCGTTGGAAAGGGTGACCGCGTGACAATTTACCTGCCGCGCATTCCCGAAGTCGTCTTTGCCATGCTGGCATGTGCCAAGATCGGAGCAATCCACTCGGTGGTTTTTGCCGGTTTTTCGGTGGACGCCTTGAAAGGGCGCATAGATGACAGCGAGTCCAAGCTCGTCATCACTGCCGACGGCAGCTGGATCAACGGCAAGATCTTCGAGCTCAAGCGCACGGTCGACGATGCCCTCAAACAATGCGCCTGTGTGGAGAACGTGATCGTCGTCAAGCGCACCTCGCATGACGTTCCGATGGAGGCCGAACGCGACCACTGGTATCATGAAATGTGCGCCCTGCCGATCGCGAACGGCAAATGCACTACCGAACAACTGGACGCGGAAGACCCGCTCTACATCCTGTACACTTCAGGTTCGACCGGCAAGCCCAAAGCTATCCTGCACACGCATGGCGGATACATGGTTGGCACCTACACTACGCTCAAATACGTCTTTGATTTGAAAGACGAAGACCGCTGGTGGTGCGCCGCTGACCCCGGCTGGGTGACGGGACATTCCTATATCGTCTACGGCCCCTTGATCAACGGCTCGACCTCCTTCATGTTCGAGGGCGGACCGGTCTACCCCTACCCCAATCGCTGGTGGCAGCTGGTGGAGCGTTACGGTATCTCCGTCTTTTATACCGCCCCGACCGCTATCCGCGGGTTGATGCGCTTCGGTGAAGCCTGGCCGAACCGCCACGACCTTTCTTCGTTACGCTTGCTCGGCTCAGTCGGGGAACCGATCAACCCCGAAGCATGGAAGTGGTATTACGACGTGATCGGAAAAGGTAAGTGCCCGATCATGGATACCTGGTGGCAGACCGAGACCGGCATGTTTATGATTACACCCACCCCGGTGGTGCCGCTCAAGCCCGGCTCTGGCACACGCCCTTTCTTCGGGCAGCAAGCCGAGATCCTGGACGAGGAAGGCAAGCCAGTCCCGGATGGAGAAGAAGGGTATCTGGTGCTCAAGAATCCATGGCCGGCCATGTTGCGTACTATCTACGGCGACGATGAGCGCTATGTCAAACAATATTGGAGCAAATACCCGGGTGTATACATGACGGGCGACTCGGCCAAGCGCGATAAAGATGGCTATTACTGGATCATCGGTCGTGTGGACGACGTCATCAAGGTCAGTGGCCACAGGCTCGGCACAGCCGAAATCGAATCGGCGCTCGTCAGTCACCCGGCAGTGGCGGAAGCCGCGGCCATCGGCCTGCCGCATGAAGTCAAAGGCCAGGCCATCCACAGTTTTGTGATCCTTAGAGCCGGGATTACAGGTACACCGGAACTCGCCGAGGAACTGCGCCAGCACGTCTCCAACCATATGAGCCCTATCGCCAAACCGGAGGAGATCAAGTTCGTGGATTCGCTACCCAAAACACGCTCCGGCAAGATCATGCGCCGAGTGTTGAAAGCGCGCACACAGGGATTACCCGAAGGGGATCTGAGCACGCTCGCTGACTAACAGGATCTAAATAGGTAAACACAAGAACACCCCACAGGGTAATGGTGGGGCGTTCTTTATATAAGCCCAAGTACACATTGCTGTGCATAAAATCGGATGAAACAAGATGTGTGGATAGGTTGTTTCATACTAATGGATTCCCCCAGGACCAGTCGGGAAGCGTGTCAGGGCTCGTCGCGTGTAGGACGAGCGCATTCAATTGATTGTGTTTCTGAACTGGATAGTTTACTTCTTAGCCCGCCAGGGCAAACAACCCGGGAGGTACCCAGAAGTTCCCCAGGCCCATGAAGCCCAGGACCAAGGTAGTCGCCAGGATCAGTGCTCCAAAAGCGATCAAGGCCCTGTCCTTGAAATCCCGGTCGAGCACCTCCAACCAGGTACGCGGTCCCACGCCAAAGGCGCGTAAATCCATGGCATCGATGATATCCTCGCTACCGATGATGGCATGGATGGTGACTGGGACGAAAATCGGGCCGAGCTTGCGCACCTGTTGGATCAACCCGCCGCTAATCTTTTCCAATTCGTAACCACGGGCGCGTTGGGCGTCCATGGTCATCTGGAAATCGCGCCCGAAGGTTGGAATAAAGCGCATGGTCAGGTCCATGGCATAGGCGATCTTGTCTGGCAAGCCCAGCCCTTTAAACGTGATCCCGTACAAGGCCGGGTTGAGCGAGTAGGGAATCAAAATAGTCATGATGGCGATACTGGATACACGCACAAGCTGGCTGACGGCGAAGAAGGCGCGTTCGACCGTGACTTTCAGAGTAGGCACCCAGCCCAGGATGGAGAAGGAGGCTTTGAATTCTCGAATGAGGTGTTCTTCCTCATACAACTCGGAACCACCACGCCCTGTCAGAAAGGTCAGAATGGCGAAGAAGAACACAAAGCCCACAATAAAAAGGAATGCCCGGCGAATCTCGTGCCATTTGACACCTGAGGTCAACAGCACGAAAATGGCGACCAGGAAGAAAGGTAGCAGGAAGCGCACGTCCCAGAAAGCCAGCGTAGCGATCAGGAAACAGCCATAGAAGATCAACCAGGCGCGCGGGTCGAACCACTGGATGAGCGAATTTTCTCGTTTACGAAACCGCCAGGCGACTAACATGGGACTCCTGGGCTCGACGGGGGGCTAAGCCCCCCGTCAAACGTGGGAGATAGAATCTAACGTCCGGACTGGCGCTGAACGGAGGCGTAAGCCGCCACCAGCAATGGCACCAGGATGGCTGCAAAGATCAGGTTCGGTCCGGCGGCCGGCAGGAATTCGCCTACCACGGCTGCCGGCAGGCTGAAACCGTTGATCCAGATATCGGAGATAGCAGCGAAGCCGATACCGAGCAGGTTGCCGAGCATGCCCCAGGTAACGGCTGCGGCCACTTCCTCATTAGAAGCGAATCCGTAGCGCACCGCCAATACCAGCAGAAAACCGACCACGATCGATATGCCGGCAAAGAGCGAGATCTGCGCGTCTCCAAAGATGCCGTTTTCGACGTCGAAGAACATCATGTTTGCTTGGCCACGGTTCAAGAAGAACAACAGGGCTGCAACAGCGGACAGTACTGCGCTTACGATCAACACGGTGTTCATGCTCTGCTTTCGGTCCTTGAAGAGCATCCATAAGCCGGCCACAAAGCCGACCAGACCGTTGCCGATACTCCATTGTGGTGATAGCCCAAAGCCCGTCAGTGCGTCGCCGAACATATTGCCGACTGCGCCACTGAAGAATCCCACCACCGGGCCGAAGGCATATCCAAAGAACATGGGGATGGCGATGGCCGGGCGCAATGAAACCTGGCTCAGGGAAGGTACCACGAAGACCGTACCATTGAACAACCAGGAAAAGACCGCATACAATGCAGCCCCAATTGCCATCCAGACCACCTGACGCGTGCCCACTTCCCAGGCTGCGTTCTCACGGGTAGCATAATAAACCAGGAACGCGATCAGAAGACCAATGGCGACGAACACGAAGCGCAACACCACCGTTGATTGGTCAACTGAGAAATTGAAAAACGCACCTTCCTGGGCTTCACCTGCTCCCAGAACGAACATGACCAGAGCAAAGAATGCCAGAACGACAACTAAAAAAATCAAAATGTTGGTAAGTTTCTTGTCCATGTGCTTCTCTCCTTCAAAGGGTTAGATATGCGCCAGCGCCTCGGCACGCAGAAACCTGCCGGTTTTTTGAAAATATTTGAGATTCAGGTCCAGCAGGGAGGTCGGGACAAGGCGGTTGGCTTGCAGTCGATCAAAGTCGCGCAGCACCTCGCGGGGAGTCCCGTCTGCTACCAGAGTCCCTTCCGAGATCATCAGGACTCGATTGGCAAAGATGACCGCCAGGTCTACATCGTGAGTGATGAACAGGATCGCTTCGAATCCGGGCATCTGTAAAATGGAATCCATGAAATTCATATAGTTCTGATAATCTTGCCCGGCGGTCGGCTCATCCATGACCAAGATGCGGGAGCGCATTGCCAATATGGCCGCGATGCTGACACGCTTCTGCTGGCCGAAAGACAAGGCCAGCGGAGGGTCTTGCAATTTGTCTGAAAGATTTACTATCTCTAAGGCCTGGTACACCTCCTTATCAATCTGGTCGGACGGGTGCTTTAGATTTCTGGGGCCAAATTCGAGTTCTTCTCGAACGGTCGGGGCAAACAGCATATGACTGGGACTCTGGAAGACATAACCCAACGTACTGGCGATCTCTGCGACGCTGGCCTTACGGGTATCCTGACCATTCACCAACACCCGGCCCGACTGGGGCTTGAGCAAACCAATGGCATGTTTAACAAAAGTGGTCTTCCCGGCTCCGTTAGGACCCAGTACTGCGATAATATCCCCACGATGAATGTCCAGATCGATACCCTGTAGCACTTGCTGTCCGGCTTCGTACTCGAAAGAAACCTTTTCGAAGCGCACCAATACTTCGGGTTCCTCTGCCTGGGACTCTGCACTGGGCAGGAAATCGAACGCCTTGGGCGCCGGGTCGGCCTTGGCCCTTTGAACGATCTGGGAAGCCGGCAATTTGACCTCATGGTAATCCACTACTTTTGATAACCCCGCTAACTCCCCCAGGTAACGAATCTGACCGTCACTCATGAACATGACCCGCTCGGGATGAATACGCAGCACATCTTCCACCCTGTGCTCCACCATCAACACAGTCATGCCGTCATCCGCCAAGCGCCTGACGGCATCCAGCGTGTCTTGGGCGCTGGCCGGATCCAGGCTGGCAAGCGGTTCGTCGAGCAACAGGATCGAGGGGCGCATGGCAAGTACGCCTGCAAGGGCGACTTTCTGTTTTTCGCCACCCGAGAGATTGAACGTCTCGCGCCCGGATAGGTGGAGGATGTTGAGGAATTCCAGGGCATTCCGGGCACGCCGAAGGATCTCCTCACGGGGTAGTCCTAGGTTTTCCAAACCAAAGGCTACCTCGTTCAGCACCTTGGTACCCAATATCTGTCGCTCGGGATCCTGTAAAACCGTACCAATGCGCTGCGAGATCTGGGAGAGCTTCCAGGCGGCCACCTCTTCTCCATATACCAGAATCCGGCCTTCCAGCTCCCCCTTATAACTACGCGGAATAAGCCCATTGATGCAACGAATCAGGGTGGTCTTGCCGCAACCACTGGCGCCGGCGATCAACAATACCTCGCCAGGAATGGCTTCAAAGTGCATATCCCGGATGGCAGGCTGCTCGCGGTCCCGGTAGCGGAAAGTCAGGTGATCGATGCTTAGGGACGGTTTCGACATTGCATCGCCCGGGATACTAATTCCATTTAAGTCATTCTCCATCAATGTCGAAAAACTGAATGCACAGTGGGTTGCCTGTCAGTCTGGATAAAATTCTCACTTCAATTCCTATTATATACCACCCCCTTTGAAATAGACCTCCACCAGATCGTCAACTTGCGCACCAAGCGTGCGCGCTGCACTGCCGCTCACCTGTGCGATCTCGATATAATCCTCACTATCTACCAGGGCGATCAGGCCGCCCAGTCTGGCATGTCCATAGGATTCCACCAATCCTTTGATCTCCCGCCCGTGTATGCGGATCCGGATTTCTTCACCGGGGGGCAGTACCTCAGCCGGCAGGTCAGTGGACAGGTTACCAAAGACATCGATCAGGGTGATATGCGCCTGCCAGCCCTGTGCGGTCTTTTCGGGATGACGAAGATCCAGGCGCACGGGATCATCAATCCGCGTACCGAGCCTGTCCAGAGGGACGCCGGTTGACAGGTGCGCTCCGCATGGGGCAAAAATATCGCGCCCATGAAATGTGCGGCTGACCTTTGGCAACCAGTAGTCTGGACGATCCAAATGGAAGAATTCGACCACCTCTTCTCGTGCTTCGGCTGCTTCAATGACAGCTGTCAGAAGTCCGTTATCGGGAGCAATGAAAAGTTGATGCCCTAGACGCGCGCCAATGGGGCGACGGTCTGTACCAACTCCAGGATCGACCACAGCCACATGCACACTGTCCTCAGGAAAATACGATGCCGCCCGCCATAAGGTCAAGCTGCCGGCACGTACGTCCTGTGCTGGAATGTCATGGGTAATGTCCACGATACGCGCATCAGGTGCAATCCCAAAGATGACACCCTTCATAACGCCCACAAAGCTGTTTAAGAGACCAAAATCTGTCGTTAAGCTCAGGATGGTCATCCCAACCTCCTTTTCATCGACATAATCCGATCAAGAGACCATAAACCACTCAGGGAGATTCGCCTCCCATCAACTACCATCCCCTGGCAAATACAATGGCGGAAGGTCATGGAGCGGAGCCCGGTCGCTGGACCAGAAACCAGGGGGAGCCATGATCATGCTGCACAACCCCAGCAAGGTATGGTCATAATTGACCCGCCAACCTGCGAAATCCAGCCAGGCCTGCTCGCGGTCCGTTTTGACCGGCAGATCTGCCTCCTGGAAGCGGGCCAATACAGCCTCAAATTCTGTACGTGAGATGCTGATAGGCGTTTCCGGGAAGTGCGGATTGGAAGGGTACGAGATGTTGAAATAATCTGCAATACGCCGCAGTGCCAGGAAACCGGCGCGAATACATAAGGCGGCTGAGGGCGCATACGGTAATTCCAAACAGGAGAGCGCCAGCGCCGCGCAATCCAGGATTGTACCTGCCGCGGTAATCCAGGATTGAGTTCCACGCGGCGAGCGGAAGAAGACCAGGGCTGGCAAAGAGGTATGGCTTTCCTCCAGGTCGGCAAACCAGACCTCCCAGGCACTCCAATACTCCGACAATTTGTTCAGGCCGTGAATGCGATTGAAACGCAGGAGCATTTCGATGGAAGAGGGTGGTGTGCCGGCACGGACTTCCAAAAGGTTCACATATTCCTCGCGCCGTGAGAAGGCAGAATACATCGTGGGCAGGTAAGCGATCAATAGGGCCACCAGGATCAAACCCAGGGTCGCTTCAGAGAATACCAGTACATTTACCAGTAGATTATCCGAGGTAGCGAATCCAAGCGTTAGAAGGGACGAACCGCTCAACCGCAAATCGGTGGGCAGGTCTCCCACCCCAAGCCCCCAATACATGGCTGCATATCCGGCTGTCATCAACATGTACCAGGTTGGGACCAGCAGCATTAATCCGATCGGCGCATAATAAGCGAAGATGGCATCCTTTTGCTCAAACGTCTTGGCGAATCTCATTAATAGATCGAAGATACGCCTTAATATGCCGAAGAGCAGGCGGTTTAATTGACTGCGCGTACTGCGTGGCAACACAAAAGTGGCTAAGGCTGAAAGGAATGTACCAAAGATAAGCCCTACCCCCAGCACAAACACCAAAAGGCGCAAAACGGGATGGATGATCATCGCAGGAAATTATACAGGAGATATGGTTTTCGGAAGAAAGGACGGTCCAGAGAATAGGGTGTGGCGGCTCAGGGAGCATCGCGGGGGATGTGCACATTTCAATGGCTCTGCATTGGTCGCAAGATTCCAGTCCTGCGGTTTTTAAATAAGCATCAGCCTCCGCTCAACATGCGGAGGCTGGTTGATGCATCAGATTGGTTATTGAGTGAATTGTGCAAATACCATTTCAAATTGGTCTTGGGAAATATACCCGACCCATTTTTGAAGGACATTGCCCTGCCCGTCTAGTAAATAGAATTCGGGCTGGTAACGGAAACCAAGTTCACGCTGGAAATCCTGCGTATTCCGGTCGTCCGCGTCCAAATAAGTGAAATTGATCTTACCGAAGTACTGCGCTTCGAGCCCATGAACCATGGGCGCCATTGCCCGGCAAGTACTTCAGGTATACCGGAAAAATTCAACCAGCTGCAGTTCACCGGATGCCAACGAGACGCTGGCCGGAGCAGTGGATTCCAGGTTCGGGCCGCGGGAAGTAGCGACCGCCTGCGGTGCTTCGGCGGGAGCTTCTGTCGGGGCGGCAACCTGCGCTTCAGACTGCTCAGGGATTGGTGAAGCTTCTGGGGCAGTTTGGAAAGGCGTTTCGCTCGGGGCGACCGTTGAAGCCGGCGCTACATCCTGTGCCGGGGCCGAAGTCGGCGCGCAGGCCCCCAGGGCCAGGCTTGCTGCCAGCAAGACCGCCAGAATTGGATTTCTAGATATCATCGCTCTCCTATCAAGGTAAAAGTTCCGATAAAGGTGTTTCATTCCTGACAATCCAAGCCAGATACATCTTACCAACATGGGAGCAACGTCACCCTAAATCCGGATGGCTTTCTTTGACGCGCCTGTTTTCCTGAGCTATACTATATTCGTCAATTCGGTGCTACGGTCACTCCAGACCATAATTTCACAGGAGGCTTTGATGGCTGATTTCAAGCTTACGTACGCAACCATGTTCAATCCCCCGGATGAGCTGCACAGTGGTTTCGATAAGGCTGTGGAAAAGCTCAAACAGAACCTGGGAAAAGAATATGGCATGATCATCAACGGCAAGGACGTCATGGCCGAAGAGAAGTTCGAGGATCGATCGCCAGTAAACACCGATTGGGTGCTGGCCGTCATGCAGAAGGGGGATGCCCGGCACGCACAGCAAGCTATTTCCGCGGCTCGGGCTGCCTTCCCGAAATGGAGTCGTACTCCCTGGCAGGAGCGTATTAAAATCGTGCGGAAAGCCGCATCCTTGATCGAGGAGCGGATCTTTGATCTGGGGGCTGCTATGGCGCTCGAGGTCGGGAAGAACCGCATGGAATCGCTGGGGGACGTGCAGGAAACTGCAGACCTGATGTACTATGCCTGCTACCAGATGGAGCAGAATGAGGGTTTTGTCAAGAAAATGGGAGTGGACCCACTGGTGGGTTACGAAGCCACAAATTTCTCAGTTCTACGCCCATACGGCGTGTGGCTGGTTGTATCCCCGTTCAACTTCCCATTCGCATTGACTGGCGGGCCAACTGGGGCGGCCCTGGTGGCTGGCAATACCGTGGTCGTCAAACCCGCCACGGATACAGCCTGGATCGTGCGACTGTATGCCGAATGCCTGCACGACGCCGGTTTCCCGGAGGGTGTGTTCAACTTTGTCACCGGGCCCGGCTCCACCCTTGGCCAAGCGCTGGTAGAGAACCCCGAAGTAGATGGCGCGACCTTCACCGGCTCCTTCGACGTGGGCATGAACCTTTACCGCACCTTCGCGAACCGCAATTACGTACGACCGGTCATCCTGGAATTGGGCGGCAAGAATCCAGCCATCGTTTCGAAGAACGCCGACCTGGAACGTGCCGCGGTAGGCATCGTGCGCTCGGCTTTCGGCCTGCAGGGCCAGAAATGCTCGGCAAACTCGCGCGTGATCGTCGAGGAACCGGTCTACGATGACCTGGTATCGCGACTTAAAGATTTGACCGATAAACTGGTCATCGGCGATCCGACTGATAAGGAAGTCTACCTGGGTCCGGTCATCAACAAATCCTCCTATAACGATTTCAAGAACTTCTCCGAGGAGATCAACCAGGCAGGCGGCAAATTCCTGACCGGCGGCAAGGTCAAGACCGGCGGCATGTTCGACAAGGGTTACTACTGCGAACCGACCTTTGTGACCGGCATGCCCTTCGAGCACCGCCTTTGGCAGGTCGAGATGTTCGTACCCATCACTACCATCGGGAAGGTCAAGTCCATGGACGAAGCCATGCAGATCGCCAACAGCGTCAAGTATGGCCTGACGGCGGGCTTCTACGGTTCTGAGGAAGAAGTCAAGTGGTTCTTCGATCAAATCGAGGCCGGCGTGACCTACGCCAACCGCCCGCAAGGCGCTACGACCGGCGCCTGGCCCGGCTTCCAACCCTTCGGGGGCTGGAAAGGATCCGGCGCCAGCGGCAAGAACGCCGGCGGGCATTACTACCTGCAGCTTTATATGCACGAGCAGATCCGCACGCAGATCAAATAATCCATCCCGAATCGCAGCCCCTTCCTATACCAAGGAAGGGGCTCTTATTTATCACCCCCACCAAGCATGTAGCCGGAGGTCGGATTCAAGGGTTTTTGGATAGCCGTTGCGCCACTGGCAAGCAAGACGTGTGGTTACTCAAGCTCGAAGCCCAGTCTATGACAGACTTGGACCGAGCGTTAAAATTGGGTTGATCCGAATAGTCTGGCGCGTAGCGGGTAAAATATGAAGTATTGTATCTCCCTGGATTTGCTGAGCGCCCGAGAAAGAGGCCAGCCCGCATGAGCAAACAACCTGAAAGTAAGGAACAGACACGCGGAGATTTTGCCGCACGCATCGGGACATTCCTGATCTTGCTGGGCATATTCTTCTTCATCATTTTCATTGCCTCGGATTTTGCCAATCAACCCGATTTCGACTGGCTCTTTCTGGGGTTGCTTTTCCAGGTGGTTGGCATCGTTCTGCGTAGAAGCGCCCCGCCTCCGCCACCCAGTGGACGCTTTTCCACCCTCAATCGCTTACGGGAACAGGCCAGAAGGCGAAGGGAAGATAGATTCAAAAAGGGAGGGGACCAAGAATGACCAAACTTATCTCGCTCAAAGAAGCCGTTTCGATGTATGTTTCCGATGGGGATTGTGTGTACGCTGCGGGGTTCACACATCTGATCCCGTTCGCCGCTGGCCACGAGATCATCCGTCAGGGCAAGCGAGACCTGACCCTGGCACGCGCTACTCCCGACCTGATCTATGACCAGATGGTGGCGGCGGGATGTGCGCGGAAAGTCCTGTGGTCCTACATGGGTAACCCGGGGGTGGGATCGTTGCGAGTGGTGCGTGCAGCTATCGAACGCGGGGAGCTGGAATGGGAGGAATATTCCCATTTCGGAATGATCACGCGCCTGCAAGCTGGAGCTTCCGGATTACCGTTCCTGCCTATGAACCAGACCGGGGCCGTGGATCTGGAAGCTGCCAACCCCCTTATCAAGCGCATCCCGGACCCCTATGGCGGCAATGACGTGATCGTTGTCCCGGCGCTCAATCCGGACGTGGCTATCGTACACGTGCAACGCGCCGACGAGCAGGGCAACGCGCACCTTTGGGGCATCATCGGCGAGCAGAAAGAAGCCGCTTTTGCCGCCAGGAAAGTGATCCTGACCGCGGAGGAGATCGTGGACGAGGAGACCATCCGGTCAGACCCTAACCGCACCATGATCCCGGGAATCATTGTCAGCGCGGTCTGCCACGTCCCCTTCGCTTGCCACCCCTCCTACGCTCAGGGGTATTACGATCGCGATAACGAGTTCTACCTCAACTGGGACCGGATCAGCGCTTCCGAATCGACTGTGAAAGAATGGCTGCAAACCTGGGTCCACGAGGTGGATGACCGCAGGGAGTATTGGAAGAAGCTCGGTTCTGAAACCCAAAAACGCCTGCAGATCGAATCCCGGCTGAGCGCGCCGGTCAATTATGGGAAGTATTAAGGTGAAGGCTCATAGGGTATAGGTTGAAGAATCCTCGGTGAAGGTGAATGACGATCCCGCATTTCGACTACTCATCCAAAGGCGATCCCCTCGTATTCCTGCACGCCAATGGGTATCCTCCCGAATGCTACCGGCCGCTTTTAGAACGGTTGGCCGGAGGATACCGCGTCAGTGCCATGCTGCAGCGACCGCTCTGGCCGGAAAGCGACCCGCAAGACTTGCAGGATTGGCGACCACTGAGTGAAGATCTCTTGCAATACCTGCAAGAGCGCGACAGGAGTCCCGGGTACTGCGTCGGCCATTCGATGGGCGGCATTGCCCTGTTGCGCGCTGCATTGATACAACCGGAACGGTTTCACGCCATCGCGTTGCTCGATCCTGTCCTTTTTCCGCCCCTGACCATTTGGATCTGGAAAGCCGTCCACGCTCTGGGATTCGGATACCGTTTCCACCCGCTTGTTGCCGCCGCTCGAAACCGCCGGCGCCAATTCGATGACCTGGAAAGATTGTTCCAGGGCTACCGCCGTAAACCGGTCTTCAAATACATGGATGACGACGCGTTGCGCGCGTACGTGCACGGCATCGCCTGCCCGAGGGGGGATGGGGGTTACAAATTGTGTTATCCTGTCGAATGGGAGACGCGCATTTATACAACTGGCCTCTTGCGCGACATGGAACTATGGCGAGGGTTGCCGGAGCTGTCCGTGCCGATGCTGATCATCCGCGGAGCACACTCCAATACATTCCGGGCTTCCACCGCAAGGATGGTCAGCAAACGACAACCCAGGGCCCGCCTTGTTGCGCTTGAGCTCGCCACACACCTGGTGCCGCTCGAACGCCCAATTGAGGTGCACACTCTGATCCATTCCTTCTTCAAGGAGAATACATGACCACACTGACTTATTCTGCCGCCGAGCTGATGATCATCAACGCCTCACGCCTGTTGCAGGATGGCGATACCGTCTTTGTTGGGGTCGGGCAACCCAACCTGGCCTGCAACCTGGCCAAGCGCACCCACGCGCCCGGTCTCGTCATGATCTACGAAGCCGGCGTGATCGGCGCAGAGCCCGCTCGCCTGCCGCTTTCGATCGGCGACCCGACTCTGGTCAGCGGCGCGCTCTCCGTGGTGAGTATGTACGATATCTTCGCCAACTACTTGCAACGCGGGAACGTGGATGTCGGTTTCATGGGCGGGGCTCAGATCGACAGATACGGGAATATCAATGCCACCGTGATTGGTGACTACGCGCATCCCAGGGTGCGCTTGCCTGGCTCCGGCGGTTCACAAGAGATCGCAGCCTGGGCAAACCGCTGTTACATCATGACCCCCCACCAGGCGCGGCGCTTCCCGGAAAAAGTGGATTTTCTCACCTCGGCCGGCTTTCTGGGCGGACGGCAGGAACGCCAGGCGACAGGCTTGCGTGGAGGCGGTATACAGGCAGTTGTCACCGATATCGGTGTGCTTGAACCAGACGAGGGCGGTGAACTGGTACTAACCGCCCTGCACCCCAATCAGACGGTTGAGAAAGCCAGGGAAAACACCGGCTGGCCCCTGAAAGTGGCCGAAGACCTCAAAACCACGGATCCTATCAGCGAGAACGAGTTGCGTATCCTGCGCGAGGAGCTTGATCCGACCGCACTTTACCTGTAACCCGCATACAACTGGAGTGCTGTATTTCCGTATGTAATGGGTAAAGACCTATCCGAATTGTAGGAGGTTAATGAATATGAGCAACCAACGAGCTCCCTTGCGACGCTCCACACGCAACCGCATGATCGCCGGCGTGTGCGGCGGATTGGCTGAATTCTTCGGCATCAGCGCCTTCTGGTTCCGGCTGGCATTCGTGATCGCCTTGATCCCAGGCGGCATTCCGGGGCTGTTACCCTATGTGATCATGTGGATCATCGTTCCCAAGGCAAGTGATTGATCGAAGGATCGACCATTCTATGGTAGAGACTCCCACCAACCGTCCTTTGCTCGCACGCATCTTCCTTTCACCGGATAAGCCGCGCCTTCGAGCCGGCTGGCGTTTGTTGATCCAGACGATCTCGCTCATCGTTCTGGGGATCTTGATTGGAATTGTGCTTTCCCCGCTTTACTTCCTGGGCATCAGCATAGACAATCTGCTCTTCCAGCAGGTGCTCCAAATTCTGGTTGTGACCGGCTCGGTTTTCCTGGCCAGACGGCTGCTTGACCGGCGTTCCATCGCCAGCCTGGGCCTGAAAGTGGATACCACCGCACTGGTTGACGTGCTGGTTGGAATCTTGATCACATTTTTCATGATGGGTGCAATCTTCCTGATACAACTCGGGTTAGGCTGGCTGACCTTTGAGGGGTTCGCCTGGCAATTCGAAAGCACCCAGAGCGTACTTTCAGGTACGCTCAGTATGCTGGGAGTATTCCTGCTGGTAGGCTGGAGCGAAGAATTACTTTCGCGCGGATACCACCTGCAAACCCTGGCAAGCGGGACCAACCTCTTCTGGGGCGTGATCCTCTCCTCAGCTATCTTTGGCCTGCTGCACCTGGGCAACCCCAATGCAACCTGGGCCAGCGCAGCGGGTATCTTCCTCGCGGGCCTTTTCCTGGCCTACGGCTATCTCACCACCCGCCAGCTCTGGCTGTCCATCGGCCTGCATATCGGTTGGAACTTCTTCGAGGGGGTTGGTTTCGGTTTTCCGGTGAGCGGGCTGGATATCTACCGCCTGACTCGTATCACCGTCCATGGACCGGAAATCTGGACCGGTGGACCTTTCGGACCTGAAGCCGGCCTGGTGGTGCTGCCCGGCCTGGCTTTGGGTGTCGCGTTGATCTATCTCTACACCCGGTTCTTGAGAAAAGCGGCCTGAATCTCTCTCATGGCAATCCTGGCTGCGCTCCCTATCCTGCTCATCCTGGTGCTCATGATCGGCTTGCGTTGGGGTGCGGCGCGCGCCGGGGCTGCTGGCTACCTGGCGGGTCTGCTCATCGCAATTCTGTTCTTCGGCGCCGGGGAAACAGCTCTGGCCTATGCCCACACCAAGGCACTTTTGCTTTCCCTGGACGTATTGATGATCATCTGGGCGGCCTACTTGCTGTACCGCGTGACCGACGAAGCCGGAGCCATCCGGGCTATCGGCCAGGCATTACCAGGCCTGACAGCTGATAGAGGTTTGCAGGCCCTGCTGATCGGCTGGGTATTCGCTTCCTTCTTGCAAGGCGCGGGCGGTTTTGGGGTCCCAGTGGCCGTCGTGGCGCCGCTGTTGACCGGGTTGGGCTTCAGCCCTCTTACCGCCGTATTGATCCCCTCCATAGGCCATGGTTGGGCGGTAACGTTCGGTTCATTGGGCTCGTCCTTCAACGCACTGCTGTCCACTTCCGGCATGAGCGCTGCTGCACTGGCGCCCCTTTCTGCCCTTTTCCTGGGACTGGCCTGCCTGGTGACCGGTCCAATGGTAGCGCATGCTGCCGGAGGCTGGCCGGTGGTCCACAGCACCCTGGTACCGGCGATGTTGATTGGGTTGTTCATGGGCGCCGTGCAATTTGGTGTGGCGGCAATCGCCGGTTTATGGAATTTAGGCGCTTTTATAGCAGGGTTAACCGGACTGGCCTTTGGAGTGTGGATCGTACGTATCCGGTCACATGAGACCCACAGGAACAAGACAACCGGGATCGCTTTACCCCTGGCGCTTTCCGCCTACCTGGTGCTGATCGCGCTGACGGCATTGATCTTACTGGTGCCGGTGATCAAGGGCTGGATGGGGCAGGTTGTGATCGCGGTTCCCTTCCCCGAGACTACCACCCGCATGGGGTACATCAGCCCGGCAGGAACGAACCGGCCGATTCACCTGTTCACGCATGCTGGGGCAATCCTGTCGTATTCATCCCTGATCGCCTTTTGGATCTACAATCGGGCTGGATTGTATCCAAGTGGCTCGATCCGACGCATCCTGGGAGGCACCTTGCGATCCATGATGTCATCCAGTCTCAGTATCCTCGAGATGGTAGCCATGGCTTCGGTAATGTCGCAAAGTGGCATGACAGAAGCTCTGGCGCAGGGCATGGCGAGCCTGGCCGGACCCGGGTTTGCGCTGATCGCTCCCTGGATTGGGGCTATCGGAGCCTTCATGACCGGTTCGAATACCAATTCCAATGTCGTCTTCAGTGCGCTGCAATTGCGAACTGCACAACTCCTTGGAGACAATCCCGCCATCATCCTGGCAGCCCAAACCTCCGGTGCCGCACTGGCTTCCGTAGCAGCCCCAACCAAAGTTGTCGTGGGCGCCAGCACGGCCGGCATGGCCGGCAAGGAAGGGGAAGTTCTGCGCGCTTTGATCGGCTACACGCTGCTCCTGGTCTTCTTCATTAGTTTACTGACCGGGATCGGGATACTTTTGCTCAATTGATGTGTTATGGTTAAAGATAAATTCAATCGCCACGCGATCGCAGTCCTGGCGTTCAGCCTCTCCTCAGTAGCCCTTTATTTCAGCGCGCAAATCGGAGCAGACGGCCTGATCCGGGTGTTGCTTGGGATCAACATCCTGGCGATCTACCTTGCATTGACTACGCGATGACGAAAACGCCTTCTATCGAAGTCCTGATTACCATACCCATCGGAGCCTCGCTGATCAAGATTCTGCAGGAGGTGTCTCCCCGTTTACGTCTGATTGTTAATCCCGCCCAAAAGGCAGTTGAGATCCCCAACGGCCTGTGGAAGCGCTGCGAAGTCTTATACACAGGAAGCCTGCTGCCTTCGCCGGAAGCAGCCCCCAATCTCAAATGGATCCAATTCCACTATGCCGGGATCGATCACGCGCTTGATTCTCCCCTTCTCGAGAAACCGGATCTGCTCGTCACCACGCTCAGCGGGGCGGCAGCATCCCAAACTGCCGAACACGTGCTCGCCATGTTGCTGGCATTTGCTCGAAAGCTACCAGCCCATCAGTCTATGCAGGTGAAATCCGAATGGCCCAAAGAACGCGGGCAGGCACTCTATCCGCGAGAATTACGAACCAGCACGGTCGGCATCGTAGGCTACGGCAGTGTTGGTCGCCAGGTCGCTCGATTGCTGCGCGAATTTGGCGCAACAGTGCTTGCTACCAAACAGGACGCCATGCACCCTGCCGACAGCGGCTTCAGCATGGAGAACCTTGGCGATCCCGATGGCGATCTGGTTCACCGCCTGTATCCCTCACAGGCATTGAAATCGATGCTGAAGGATTGTGATTTCGTGGTCGTGGCAGTACCGCTTACCAGGGGTACACGTGGCTTGCTGAATGCTGAAACCCTGGCAGCCTGCAAACCAACAGCCTACCTGGTGGATGTCTCGCGGGGCGGCGTGGTGGACCACGCCGCGTTGATCAAGGCATTGAGCGAACATAAACTTGCCGGCGCGGCATTGGATGTATTCCCTGAGGAACCGTTACCGTCCAAGAGTCCGCTTTGGAAATTTCCAAACGTCATTCTCACGCCGCACATGGCAGGACTGAGCACGCACTATGAGGAACGTGCTATGCGCCTCTTTGCAGAAAATCTCTCACGCTATGTTGCCGAATTGCCTCTTTACAATCTTCTCGATCCGGTTCGGGGATACTAGGCCATCATGTCGCCGGCTTTCGAGGTCGTCTTTTTTGATCTGGGGGACACTCTGGTGTTCGACAAACACCCCTGGGAACCGCTCCTGAACCGCGCAGACGCAGCGCTGAGGGCCTCCCTGGAAGGCGCCGGCTATCCATTGGCACCTGGTGCCTATGGCGAATTCGATACCCTTTTCGAACTGTACTACCATCGCCGCCAGGATAACACCAAAGAAGAGACGACCGTCCAGTTGCTACGAGAATTGATGACCAGGCAGGACGACTCCCCGCCCGAGCAGGTTCTGAGGTCGGCCATGGAGGCCATGTATGCCATCACCCAGAAAAACTGGTACCCCGAAGGGGATGCGGTACCGACGCTGAAGAAGCTGAGGGAACGTGGATACCGCCTCGGTTTGATTTCCAATGCTGCCGACGATGAAAATGTCCAGGCCCTGGTCGATAAGGCCGGCTTGCGCGATTATTTCGAATTGATCCTGTCTTCCGCGGCCTGTGGTATTCGTAAGCCCGATAAGCGTATCTTCCACATCGCGCTCGAAGGACTCAAAGTACCTCCGGAGCGCACGGCCATGGTCGGGGACACGCTGGAAGCGGATATCCAGGGTGCCAACCTTATAGGCATGTACAGCATCTGGATCAATCGCCGGGCGGAGCTTCCTCCTGACGGCCCGCTCGAAATCCAACCCCAGGCTGTGGTCTCTGCGCTGAGTGTATTACCTGATTTGTTAGATGATCTAACGCGCAAGACCGTCTGACTGCAGCGGTCTGTTTATTCCAGCCACATTTGAACTGAAAGCATATGATCCAGGTCGCCTAGAATCGTCAGGCGGTCGCCCATCGCAAGGCGCGTCCCCCCATGCGGGACGATCGTTTCGTCCTCCCTGCGGACCGCCAATACCAGCAGGTTGCCCGGTAATTGGATCTCGTTCAAACGCTTGCCAACCAGATCAGGATTGGTGAGCGGTAGCTCGCGCAGGTCATTGTCATCTGTAGTGGAGGTCATCAATTCGAACAGTGATTCATTACGGGCCATCAGCGAAAGCAGCGAGCCGCGGTGCAAGGACGGCGTCACCGCCTGGACACCCAATTTGCGATACTCTGGAAGCAGCAAAGGTTCTGTCACAAAAGCAATCACGTGTTCGATGCCTCTACCCCGGGCCTCACGACACGCCTTGAGATTTGCCTCGTCCCTGGCGTCCAGCGCCAGGAAGGCTTTGATCTCCGAGGCAGACAGCCTGTCGAAACAGCCGCTCAATGACCCTTTCCCCTTCTGAAGGTTGAAGCTCTGTTTTTCTATGCGCTCGATCGCTTTTGGCTCTGTTTCCACGAAGCAAACCTCTTCATTGTGCCCATTTAGGTCCCGGGCAACTTGAAAAGCCAGATCCCCGCTGCCAAAGATCACGATGAAGTGCGTGGTGGGTTCTTCCCGTTTGCTATGCAGGCTATTAAAGGCGAATGGGGAAAAGATCGCCGTCAATGCGGCCACGAGGATGATGGTAGCATTGGTCGCTTCACTGATGGCTCCCAGTTGCAATCCTATCGCTGAGGCAGCGATGATCAAAGACAACCTCGCCGAAAGCAACATGCCGCCCGCCAGCGTTTCCCTCCAGGAAAATGATAGTCGAAAAAGGCTTGAGGCAAGCACCTTGATGCCAAAGGAAGCCAGCAGCAGGAATGGAAGCAGGATCCAGGCATTCGGCTCATTTAAGAACGCGTTAAGATCGAACTGCACACCCACTACCACAAAGAACAAAGGCACGAAGAAGCCAAATCCGATGGCATCCAATTTGGAGCGCAGCATCTCTTCGCCTTTTCCACTCAACAAGGATGCCAGCACCCCGCCCAGGAAGGCGCCCAGGATGAGTTCGGCGCCGATCATCTGCGCCATGACCACGAATCCCACCATGATCGCAAAGGCTCCCCGGACCTTGATCTGGGAAGTAGCGCCCGAGAGCTCGTCAATGATACGCCGCACGGCTGGTATGCGCAGCCAGCGCACGCCTAACTGGTAGAGCAATACGACGGGTACAAACAAAACGCCGATCAGCAAGATATCGAGGGAAAGGCCGGTGGATCGGATCGCCACATAGACCGTGATCAGGAACATGGTGACGAAATCGGCCAGCAGGGAAGCCAGAAGGAGCGTCTGGCCAAAGCGGCTGTTGGAGAGCCGCCTTTCCTTCAATACCGGCACCACGATGCCCAATGAAGTGGTCGATAAGATCAACGTCATGATCCATGGATCGCGGACATATCCGGCCGAGGCGAGCGAGAAACCTGCGCCGAGTGCAAACAGGACTGTCAACAGGAAAGAAAATATCGCCAAGTAAAGCGGACTGGGTCCCTTCTCCTGCCGATCCCTTGAGGCTGCAAAGAGCACTGAAAAGTCGATTTCAAGTCCGGAAAGAAACATCAGGAACGCAAACCCGATTTCAGCCAACAATTCCAGGATCGGCTCATCTCCATGAACCAGGCCTAATACTGAAGGGCCTACAATGATGCCCACCAGGATTTCACCTACGACGAGTGGAATACGCCGGACGCGAGAGAGAAAAACCGGCACCAAAAAGGCCAGCACGACCACTAAAAGAAGGGGTAAAAAACTATATTCCATATCCATTCCTACCAAAGGTTCGTTGAGTGTATCCTCAGAGCACCTTGAACCTGTTCAGGAGGCTGCCTATGGCGATCACACCTCTTGACAGTCTCGACAAAGTTCTGGGATTTCATCAAGGTTGCCTGGCAGTATACCAGTCAATCTCCTTGTAATCGGGGACTTTATTCTTTATACTTACGAGGTACGATATTCGTCTCTGCGAATCCTGGAGGTACCCATGCAATTGGATGCAATTCTTGAAGTCGCTATAGGGCTCGTGTTCGCCTGGTTGGTATTGAGCATGGCCACAATGGAAATCCAGAACTGGATCGGTCAGGTATTCAACTGGCGCGCCAATTTCCTGGAGGAATCGATCCTAAAGATGTTCGTGAATAATAGCGCATTGGTGGAACAATTCTACAACCATCCCGCCATCGTCGAGATTTCGAAAGTCAATGCCAAAGGTCGTGTCAAAAGACCGGACTACATTCCGAATACGGTCTTTGCGGAAGCTGCGCTTGAAGTCCTGGTCAAAGCCTGGATCGACAGCCAGGAGGTTTCTGGCGATGTTGGCTTTTTTGGATTGAGCAAGAACCCCGGCGAGGAGACCGTGTCGCTCAGCCCCGAACTTCAAAACCTGATGGGAAGACTTTTCCGTTCCCCTTCCCAGGTTACCGGGACGATGGATATCCTGGCCATCAATCTCGCCGAGATTCGAGACAATATTGCACAATACCATACCAATATCAAGAACTGGTTTGACACGGTCATGAGTCAGGCCTCCAACTGGTACAAAGAGAATGCGTTGAACTGGGCTTTCGTCATCGGCCTGGTTCTCGCGCTGACCTTTAATATGGACACGATCCACATCACCCAGCAGTTGTGGACAGAGCCCACCATCCGGCAGGCGCTGGTGGTACAGGCAGATAATTATCAACTTCCTGAGGGTGAGGGTAATATCACAGATGTACCCGGTTACTTCGATACTCTGACGATTCCGGTCGGTTGGACGACTGCGCCGGCTCCTGATCCCACCTGCAGCCAGTTCATCAACTCCGAAGGAAGAATGATGTTCTGGGTAGCAGGCCAATGCCGTGAGCTGGTCAATATCCCCAGTTTGACCGATCCAGCCGGTTGGTTGTTCAAGGTCCTGGGCGTGTTATTGAGCGCTTTTGCCGCCCGGCAGGGCGCACCCTTCTGGTTCGACCTGTTGCGAAAAATGATGAGTCTGAAGCCCCAACAGGACTCCTCCGATGCGGTAGGATAAAGAAACAATCCTCTAGTTCTCCTGCTTTATAATACAGGCATGGCTGACCTTTTCGAGCATGCCCGTCTGGATCGCATGGCGTCCGAAGCCCCATTGGCGGCGCGTATGCGTCCGCGTACGTTAGCAGAATTCATCGGACAGGAGCACATCGTCGGCGAAGGTAAATTGCTGCGCCGGGCCATTGAAGCCGACCGGCTCTTCTCCTCCATCATCCTGTGGGGTCCACCAGGTACCGGCAAGACGACCCTGGCCCAGATCATCGCCAACAGCACTCAAAGCCATTTCGTCACCATATCCGCCATCCTGGCAGGTAAAGCTGATCTGCGCAAAGTGGTCGAATCTGCTCTTGAACGCCGCCGGTTGCACAACCAGCGTACGATCCTGTTCGTGGATGAAGTCCATCGCTGGAACAAGGCACAGCAGGACGCGCTGCTCCCGCACGTCGAAGCCGGCGTGGTGACCTTGATTGGCGCAACCACCGAAAACCCCTTCTTCGAAGTCATCGGCGCACTCATCTCGCGCTCGCGGGTCTTCCAACTTCGCTGGCTGAATCAGGATGAGACAAGCCTTCTGCTCGAGCGCGCCCTGGCAGATAAAGAGCGCGGGTATGGGAACAAAAGCATCCGGCTGGACGACGACGCCCGCGACCATTTTGCGCAGGTTGCCGGCGGGGATGCGCGGAACGCGCTCAATGCGCTTGAACTGGCAGTTGAATCCACTCCCCCGAACGCCAAAGGAGATATCCACATCTCGCTTGATGTTGCCCAGGAATCCATCCAGCAGCGTGCGGTTCTTTATGACAAGGACGGCGACTCCCACTACGACACCATTTCTGCCTTCATCAAATCCGTGCGCGGTTCTGATCCGGATGCGGCTTTGTACTGGCTGGCGAAAATGCTTTACGCCGGTGAGGACCCTCGCTTCATCCTGCGCCGCCTGATCGTTTTGGCAGGAGAAGATATCGGCCTGGCCGACCCGATGGGGCTGGTAGTGGTCAACTCTGCGGCGCAGGCTTTCGACTACATCGGCCTGCCTGAAGGCGTTTACCCCATCGTTGAGGCGACCTTATATCTGGCTACTGCGCCAAAGTCCAACAGCGCCGGGGCTTACTTCAAGGCTTTGAAGAAATTGGAGCAGGAGGGGCAGGTGTCTGTCCCCCGCCACCTGATGGACGGCAATCGCGATGCCGAAGCCTTGGGTCACGGCAAGGAATATGTCTATCCTCACGAATTCGATGGACATTACACCCCACAACAATACCTGCCCAAGAGATTGCTGGGGACCTATTTCTACCAGCCATCCCAGGAAGGGTACGAGGCTCAAGTCGTCGCAAGGCTGGATAAGTGGCGCGATGCCCAGCGCAAAGCGCTCGGCATCGAACGGCGTGAAGAACTCCCGGATTTGAGCGAAGCTGAAATCCAATCCATGAAGAGAAAGATCAAATAGTAAGAAGGGTAGGTCCTATCTCCTTGATCCATCTATAAAGGATGCGATGCGCCTACGGCAGGGTCGGCGCGGGAGGAAATGTCCCTTCAGTCGCATACCAATCGCCAGGATCGATGCCTTCTGTCGCACCCCCGGCTACTACCGGAATAGTGATCAGGGTATGGTCGGTGCAGGAAATCGTAAGGCCGCAGGGTACCGCCTGGGTGTATCCACCGGCGAGGCTCCCTGGTCGACCATTTTCATCGAGAGCATAGGCCACAACCTGGTAGGTTCCCTGGGGAAGCCGCATCTCGAATGTGGACTGTCCTTCCACGGTCAGGATGGTACGATACTCCCCGGGAGGGCCGTCGACCCTGTATGCCACCACCAATTGTGGGGGGATAAATGAAGATGGATAGGACAAATTCCCTAAGATCACTCCTTCGGGATCGAGTGCGGGAGGCCCTTCAATAAGAGTCGGCTGCTCACCGGGCATGGGCGGGTAGGTATCCTCCGCTAGCGGGAAATCGCCGGTGTTGATATCTGAAGTATCTTTCCCGGATTCGACCAGCACCGGAGCGAAGGAATGGTCTGTGCAATCCGCCTGCGCCTCACAAACGATATATTGGGTATGCCCACCAACCAGGCCGGGCGGAAATGCGCCGCCCCCCAAACTATAGGCCACCACATGATAAGTTCCCGGTGGAATGTTTTGGATTTGATAGGTCCGCTGGTTGAGTTGAGTGTCCACGTAATAGGCTTCATTCGTATCCACATTGAAGGCCGCCAGCCTCATGGCAGGTAAGCCTTCTGCAGGATATCCAAGGCCTCCACTGATCGAACCGGGCAGATCCGCATTCTGAGCTGGGTCAACTCCAGCTTGGGCGGTCATGGCCTCAAAGGTTGCCTGCACGATCTGATCCACGCTCTGGGTTGGAGAGTTATTTACTGGTAGACAGGATGCCAACATTGCAGGGGCGAACAGGAGTACTAAGGTAATTTTACGCATTACGTTTCTCCTCATGCAGGTCAGGGGGTTTCAGGATCAGGCTGGAGCGCATTGATCTGCTTCAATACCTTCAGCAAACGCTGAGGCCAATCGGCCTCCCGGCCGAAGGTCAGCCAATAGGCATTTTTACCTCCGCGCACGTCTGGTCCCAGGTCCCGCAGGCGAACAACCTGTTCTGACTTGAGCGCGACCGGATAGCGCAATAGGATCTGCCCGTTTTCCATGCTGATCGAAGCCAGGCCTGCGCGCTCAGCGAGAAGCTTTATCTTCATTTGAAAAAGCAGGTTTTCCAGGGAGTCCGGCAGCGGGCCAAAGCGGTCCTTGAACTCCAGAGCAAGCGCGTCGAGTTCGCTTCTGTCACGCACATCGGCGATGCGCCGGTAAAGGCGCAAGCGCAATTTCTGATCAGGTAGATAATCGGCCGGGATTCCCGCCTGCAGCGGCAGTTCGACGTTTACAGGCATGCTCATCGGCAGTGTGAAGCCCGCCAATTGCCTGCCAAGCTCAGGGGGGGCAGGCAGATTCTCGCCAGCCAGCATCCGGATACGCCTGACTGCGTCGCCTAACATGCGAGTGTACAGGTGAAAACCGACAGCCTGGATGTGGCCGTGCTGGCGCGTACCGAGCAAATCACCCGCCCCACGTATTTCCAGATCGCGCATGGCGATCGAATAGCCTGCGCCGAGCTGGGCATTCTCCGCGATCACCTCCAGGCGTTGCTGGCCTTCCAGAGTCGGTGGAAGTTTACGGTGACGAAAAAAATAAGCGTAGGCGCGCATAGCCCCACGCCCCACACGACCGCGCAGCTGGTACAGTTGGGCCAGCCCAAAGGTGTCCGCGCGGTCCACGATCAAGGTATTTGCGTTGGGGATATCCAGCCCCGATTCGATGATCGACGTGGACAACAATACATCGATCTCTCCGGAGGTGAACTGGTGCATGACCCCTGCCAGCTGGTCCTCCGGCATCTGGCCGTGCGCGACACCGATACGCGCCTCAGGAACCACGTGGTTCAGGTGAGCCTGCATGGCCTGGATGGTGTGGACGCGATTGTGTACGAAGAAGACCTGTCCGCCGCGTTCCAATTCGCGCAGGATGGCCTGGCGTACCAGGCGCTGGGAATAAGGTCCCACATGGGTGATGATGGCCAGTCGCTCTTCAGGAGGCGTGTTCAGGTTTGAAATATCCCGCACCCCGGTCAGAGCCATGTAAAGCGTACGCGGGATGGGCGTGGCCGTCAGTGTCAGCACGTCCACTTCAGTGCGTAATCGTTTCAAATGCTCCTTGTGCGTCACGCCGAAGCGCTGTTCTTCGTCGATGATCACCAGCCCCAGGTCCAGGAACTGGACATCCGGAGAGATCAGGCGATGGGTGCCGATCACGATGTCCACTTCACCTTTCCCCAGGGATTTGATGATCTGCGATTGCTCGCGCGGAGAGCGGAACCGCGAAAGCATCTCTACCCGAACCGGGAAAGCCGCCAGCCGTTGGCTGAAGGTTTCGAAATGCTGCTGCGCCAGCACGGTCGTCGGCACCAGCATGGCGACCTGTTTGTTATCCATCACAGCCTTGAAGGCGGCGCGCAACGCCACTTCGGTTTTTCCATAGCCCACATCGCCGCACAACAGGCGGTCCATCGGCAGAGCGCGCTGCATATCCCGTTTGATCTGCCCGATGGCTTTGAACTGGTCCTCGGTCTCCACGTACGGGAACGAATCTTCCAGTTCCTTTTGCCAGGCTGTATCTTCGGAAAACGGATACCCGCGCACAACCTGCCGGCGGGCGTACAGATCGAGCAATTCCTGGGCCACTTCCTGGACCGCCTCCCGGACTCGCCGCTTGGTTTCGCCCCAGGAACCGCCTCCCAGGCTATCCGGGGATGGCTCGCCGCCATCAGGACCCTGGTAGCGCGTCAACCGGTCCGCCTGATGGACCGGCACATAGAGCATGTCGCCGCCTTCATATTCGACGGCCAGGAATTCGCGCTCATGTCCTTCCAGCTTGCGCTGGACAAGACCAACGTAGCGACCGATGCCGTGATCGATGTGCACCACGTAATCCCCTTCGAGCAGGTCCGCATAGAGCGCTTCCGGCGCCTCGACGATCTGTCTCTGACGCAGTCGTGGTTGCGGCCGTTCCCATCCAAATACTTCCGAATCAGTCAGTAAATGCAGGTTCACCTGCTCACCATCGAGAAGCGTAAAACCCTCTGAAACCGACGCCTCGATGAATTCAGGCGGAGGCAGATGCGAGGATCCGCGACTGTCCTGCCATAACTCCTTCAGGCGCGGTGACTGTCTGGATACCACATAGGTTTGTGCGCCTGCCTCAACGCATTGGTTAAGATAGGTGATGAACGGCTTCAACCGCCCGGCAAAACGCTCATCATGTCCGAACCGTTCAGCCAGGATAGGCCGATCCTGAGCCTCCTCATCGATCTTTGCGCTGGACTGGCCCAGTTCGATCCATGAACGCGATTGCAGGTTGTCTTCCAACTCAGACCAACTGAGATACGGCACTGGATAGTCCTCGTGGAGCGTACCCTCCTGCAGACTCTCCCGCCGCGACTTTACGGCCTGTTCTTCCACTTCATTGGCCACCGCCTTGATGATCGAAAGATCGTCTAGCAGCACCAGTGTCTCTTTCGGCAGGTAATCCAACAGACTTGCAGGTGCACGATGGAATAAAGGTAGATGAAATTCTGAGACCTGCTCGGGAAGTTCCTGGGCCTGGGTTGAGGCGGGCAGCAGGTATTCGCGGGCGGGGCTTACCACCAGGGACTCGAGCCTTTCGAGCGTACGCTGGGTGGAGGGGTCAAAGCGGCGTACCGTCTCCAGCTCCTCACCGAAGAAGTCCAGGCGCACCGGGTACGGCTCGGCTGGAGGCCAGATATCCAGTAAGCCTCCTCGATGTGAGACCTGCCCCATTTCCACTACGGTATCTTCACGCTGGTAGCCGAGCGCTGCCCATGCACGCAAGAGAATCTCCGGCTGGTATTCCTGCCCCACCATTAAATGCTGGCAGGCTTTCAAATACTCACGACGCGGCAGGGTGAGAGTCATCAGTGAGCGCACGGAGCTGGTCAGGACCAGCGGCAGCTGCGGCTTATCGCCATACGGCAGATGGAACCGCGCCAGGGCGTGCAGGGTCTGCAGGCGTTCCCGACGCGTGGTCGAACCCCAGGGGGCATTTTCGTAAAAGAGTGGATTGGGTTCGGCGAAATGATAACGAGGGGCTTCACGTGCCCAGAGCTTCATCTCATCATGCAGGCTCAAGGCACGGTCGGCCCGGTCGGTTACCAGCAGGATCGTCCACTGGAGGTCCCGGTTGAGCGCAACCAGGACGGGCAGGCGTGCCGCGCGCGGCAACCCCAGGCCCTCAACCGGGCGCCCTTCCCGGATCGCGCGTACCAATTCCCGGTAAGGTGGCAGGTCCCGAATGGCAGATAGCAAGGATTCCATCAGGTGGTGGTGTCCTTTTTTAACTGGGGTTACCCCTTCGGGGTACCGTTGAAGGCGTTCATGGCGGATTCGATACCTTCCCGGATGAAGGTGAACACAGCCTCCGCCGCCCGGTCGAGGGTTTCAGAAAGCATGACCAGATCGGAAGCCGGGAAATCTTGCAAGACGTATGCGGCAGGATCCATACGCCCCGGAGGGCGGCCAATTCCTATGCGCAACCTGGGGAACGCCTTGGTGCCCAGCCGTTCAATCGCCGAAGCCACCCCTTTCTGACCCCCGGGCCCGCCGCCGGGGCGCAATCGAAGGGTTCCGAAGGGTAGGTCCAGATCATCATGGGCGACGATCACCTGATCCAAAGGGACTTTGTAGAAGCGCGCCAGACCGCCCACCGAATCGCCCGAGAGGTTCATGTAGGTTTGCGGCTTGGCCAGGATGAGTTTATGGCCTTCAAAAAGAACTGAAGTGACCAGCGCTTTGGATTGCAACCGGTTCATCTGCGCATCCAGCCGCACAACCAGACGGTCGACCAGCATGAAACCGACATTATGACGGTTATCCTTATAGTCACGACCCGGATTTCCCAGACCGAGGATCAAGTAGGGTGATTTGCTCATGATAGCAATACGGATCTCAGCTTTTTTTCGGTCGCAATACAACGACCAGCAACAAAATAGCCAGCACCGCCAGCAAAGCTCCACGCCCGATCGCAGCCAGAATGGCCCCGCGAGATATCGTGACCGGATTGGCGGGCAGAGCCGTAGGAGTGGGGAAAGCGGGCGTGGCCGTTGGCAGCTCGGTCAGGATGAAGCGCGCGGTAGGAACGATCAACGAGGCGAATTCCGTCGGTGTGGCAGTGGGCACCTCCGTGGGCGCAGCCGTGTAATTGCGCAGGCGCACACCGGGGACAAGCAGTTCCTGCTCGGTACCATCCAGCAGGGACACATGCAAGCGCAGGTCGTAATCCCCGTCGGTCAATACGGTCGTATCCCAGGTGCCCAGGCTGCCATCGTACACCGGCTGTGAACTGGTCTGAATTGGGAACCATGTGCCGGATTCGTCCCCGCTGTATGCAAAAGCAAGTTCGTACGAGGAAAACCCCAGGATGCCTACCGTACCGGTGATGATTTCCAGACCCTGGATCACCTGACCCGGTCGGGGAGAGGTAATGGCAAGCTCATCGCCTTCCTGGGCCAGCGCGAGGTTCGAAGGAACCAGCAGGAGCAGAAGCCACAGCCCGAGCAAAAAGATCCTGTTCATGACAATCGATAAGTTTAACACGAATGATCGTCAAAATCTACTGAGCCCATTGACAAACCCCCTGCTATCCCGTAAACTAATCGCAATGAGTAGCGTTCCTTTGCAACCCCAATCCATGAGGATGTCCATGAAGGGCGTCTGCAAGCGCGCCCGGGCAGTGAAAGGTTTGTGCTAATCCCCAATTTGCACCACCCACAGGCTGTCCGGTTAAAGCGGACGGCTTTTTTATTTATAAGTAACAGCGATCAGCCATTCAAAGTCAGCAAGACCAATAATTCAGCAGCTCATGATGAAAGCTGACGGTTGAACGCCCTCCAAAGGAGAACCCAATGCCCGACCACATCCTGATCGCCATCGCCTGGCCCTACGCCAACGCCGAGATCCACGTTGGCAACCTCACCGGCTCGCACCTGCCGGGCGATATCGTGGCACGCTACCACCGCCTGAAGGGGAATCAGGTCCTGATGGTCAGCGGAACCGATTCGCATGGCACGCCGGTCACCATCGCCGCAGACAAGGCGGGCAAATCCGTCGAAGAGGTCTACAAGGAATACCACGACACCTTCCTGGAAGTGTTCCGGGGATACGGCATCACCTACGACCTGTTCACCTCCACGCACACCGAGAACCACTTCAAGGTCTCGCAGGCCATCTTCCTGGCGCTAAAGCAGAACGGCTTCATGTTCACCCAGAAGTCGATGCAATGGTACTCGCCCACCGACAACAGATTCCTGCCCGACCGCTACGTGGAGGGCACTTGTTACATCTGCGGGTACGAAGGCGCCCGCTCGGACCAATGCGACAACTGCGGCAACGTGCTTGAGCCCGAGAAGCTGATCGACCCGCGCTCTAAGGCCGGCGACGGCGCCCTGGAGCTGCGCGAGACCGAGCATTTCTACCTCGACCTCTCCAAGCTTGAACCGGAGGTAAAGAAATTCCTGAAGGAGCGCGCCGACCACATGCGCGAGACCGTGCTGGGCGAATCGCTCGGCAAGATCGAAGCCGAAGGCCTGAAACCGCGGCCGATCACGCGCGACCTGGACTGGGGCATTCCCGTGCCGGTCGCAGGTTGGGAAGGCAAATGCCTGTACGTCTGGTTCGAGGCCGTCATTGGTTACCTGTCTGCGGCCATCGAGTGGAGCCGACTCGGATCGGATAAGGAAGCCTGGCGCGAGTGGTGGGTGAACCCCGAAGCGAGGCAGTTCTACTTCATCGGCAAGGACAACATCTTCTTCCACACCTCTCTCTGGCCGGCGCAATTGATGGGTGCGGGTAAAGAATTCCTGAAGATCTTCGACGAGGACGAGCAGCCGCTCAATGTGCCCTACGACGTGCCGGCCAACCAGTTCATGAACCTGGAAGGCGACAAGATCAGCGGCAGCCGCAATTGGGCGGTGTGGGGGCGCGACGCTCTGACGCGCTACGACCCCGACGCGCTGCGTTATTACCTGACGGCCAATATGCCTGAGATGAAGGACAGCGATTGGGATTGGGCCGAGTTCGTGGCTCGCAACAACAACGAACTGGTGGCCAATTGGGGCAATCTGGCCAACCGCGTGCTGTCGTTCGCCTACAGGCACTGGAATGGACATGTTCCGCAGGTCGAACCTGAAGCTTTGCGACCCGCGGATCTCGAATTGCTTGGGACGATCGAGGGTGGGTTCGACACGATAGGCGCCCTGCTCGAAGGCGTCAAACTGCGGGCAGCCCTGAGCGAGGCCATGAAGCTGGCCACCGCGGTCAACCAGTACCTGGACGCGCACGCGCCCTGGAAGCAGGTCAAGGAGGAAAAAGAGGAAGCGGCCAAGACGATCTACACCGCGCTGAAGGCGATCGATTCGCTCAAAGTGATGTTTGCGCCCTTCCTCCCGTTCTCCTCGGAAAACCTGCACGCCATCTTCGGCTACGAGAGTCCGCTTTTCGGAGAACAGACCGTCGAGGAGATCCCTGACGGGCTGGGTACGCACAAAGGGCTGAAATACCACGGCGTGGAGGGCATCCAGTGGAAACCAAGCGAATTGGAACCCGGCGGGGTGTTCCACCAGCCTGAACCGCTCTTCAAGAAACTGGAGGAGAGCCTCATCGAGGAAGAACGCGCGCGGTTAGGGAAATAATCCGGCAATGAGACGCGACTCTTCCATCAGGGTTATTCCGTGCTGCAATCCTATGTGGTCTCTCTAAGGGTACCCACCGGGTAAAGTCGCACGACCCAGCCTGGTAGGATTCGATCCAAGTCGTATTAAGCAATTCTTCCAGCGCTAATCCAGGCTCATCTCCAGGCAATCCGGTCTTTTCCTAAGGGAAGATGATCCATAGGCTGGCAGCATATGCTCAATATCCTTACAGCGTATCACCAATACCCTTACAGCATATTGCCAATATCCTGGCAGCCTATTGAAGATATCCTTACGGCATAGGAACTTCTTCGCACAACTTTAAGCATACCCTCCGGTACGAAAACGAGGGGTCCTCCCGCCTGATCCGGGCTTTGTACTGCCTTCCCCCTTTCACGCCGGGTGCTGTCCGGACAGGAACTGGCCGCTCAACTTCCTGCCGGTCAGCTCTCCTTCCACCTTTTACAGATATTAATCAATTTGGAAGCAAAGAGAAGTAAAATCAAGTGAGGAACGATCGATGGAAAGGAACGGACCATGTTAACCAAGCAATACGACAAAGAAAAGAAGACCTGCAAGGTCACCTTCAGTCTGCCGGCGGACATCAAAGCGGAGACCGCCCAGTTATGCGGCGATTTCACCGACTGGGAAAAAGCTCCCAGGAAAATGAAGCGCTATGCCGATGGCACGTTCAGGGTGACGGTGGCGCTGAAACCCAAACAACGCTACCTGTTCCGCTACCTGCTGGACGGCGAACGCTGGGAGAACGACTGGGGGGCGGATGAGTACGTGCCCAACGAATTCGGCACGGAGGACTCGGTATTGAAGACCTGAGCGGGTTTTACGGTTCGGGTAGAAAAAAGAAAAGGAGTGCCTGGAAAGCTTGAACATGATCTTTCAGGAAGTCTTCGCGTTTGCCTACAAGAAACCCATTCCAGTACTGGGTGGTCTCGCCAATTAGCTTGGAAAAGATCACTTCTTTGAAGCCCTTAAGTAGGTTTCTATTGAATGTGCATTAAAGGCCGGACAAGATTCGGTACGGGCTCCTGGCGTAATTCAAGCGGATCAACAAACAGTTGTACAGGAAAAAGGAGTATGACCATGAAACGACTACCTGCCATATTGCTCGCGGTGATCCTAACCCTTGGTACTTGGTTCTCAGTTCAGGCTGATATAGCACCCCCTCACAATCCACCTGGTTCAAATCTGGAACCTGAGAGTGAAACCACACAGGTACGTATGGTGGCGGAAACTGTCGTGGTAGACGTTTTACAAGCGGATCCCCCTAAGGCAAAATTCTCAGCCGATTTTACAATGCTCAATCTTGGACACGAAACAGAGAACCTGGCCGTGCGATTTCCCTTATCCGCGAGCGACGGAAGTGGGAAATATCCCGAAATAAAGAATGTCGGCATTCGAGTCAATGGTAAAGCCACTAATTTCCGGCGCGTAGATGGCCCCGAAATCAACTATCACAGAGAAGACACCCTTGTACCTTGGGCAGAGTTTACCGTCAGCTTTCCTTCGCCAGATGAAAAGGTGGAAATTCGTGTCTCTTATGATCTGGAAGGTACCGGTTATCCCAACGAGTTCCAAACCTCCTTTTATTACGTCATGTCCACAGGTGCCGGCTGGAAGGGGACCATCGGGTCAGCAGATATCATCCTTCGGCTTCCATATGAGGCCAGCCCATTAAATGTAATTATTCCTGACGAAGAGATAGGTGATGCCACATTTGATGGGAAGGAAGTATCCTGGAGCTTCACGGATTTCGAACCCACCAGAGAGCATGACTTTGTTTTCAACATCGTAAAACCCTCTGTTTGGAACAGGGTCGTCACTGAGAGAGAAAACACAGATCAAAACCCTAAGGATGGTGAAGCCTGGGGCCGATTGGGGAAAGCGTATAAAGAAGCTTGTTTTGCTTCTGCCAAGGGATACCCACGATCCGACGAATCTGCCTATCTACTCTATATATTGAGCAGAGGAGCGTATGAGGATGCACTCGCTCGCCTCCCCGACGATGGTCTGTGGCACGCGGGTTATGCCGAATTATTACTGACATACAATGAGTTTCAATGGAAACTCGAGACCTTTCCTGAAGACAAAAAACTCGGCTACCAAGAGTTAGAGCTGGCTTATCAACTGGCCCCAAACGAACCTATAGTGCAAGAATTGGCTGACATGTATGCAAAGCGGAACAGTGACGGTACATATGATTTCACGGCTCCCACTGCCTTACCTCGAGTTGTCAATCCAACTACTGTACCGCAAGAAGAAACAGATTCTCCAGGCGCTGCCCCTGAATCTGTTTCCACGTCCACACCAGCTGCAGAAGCGCCCCCAAAATCGTCCAGCCCAATTTGTGGCGGAACCGCTATGATAATACCGTTATTATTACCATTCTGGTTCAGGCGAAAAGCAAAAGTATAATTCTTAAGTTGTCCAAATCTGGAGCGAAATAGAAAATATAACCTATTCAGCAGATCTTATGATCGTTCAAATAGAAGCAGATTGTATTTTCCTCATTCCGAAAAGAGATATCAAATTGGAAAGTGAATTTGTTGACTATGGTGCGGGCTCGTGGGCCGAGCGCCGCGAAGCTTAAGTCCACTGAATTCAATGGATCATGTCCCCTTTGTAATAGCTATTCCAGATTTTACGAATCTCAAAACTTCGGCGAACGGTTTGCGTTCGCGAAACGCAGTGGAGCACCACCCTGCCGAAGGCCCCCAGTGCAGCATCCTACGGGGACGTAGGGGGGTAAGGGCATCGGCCGGGTGGATTAGCAAGGCTCGCTCACATTATGGGTGGAGCGAGGCAAGAAATTCTTCCAGCGCCCTGTTGAATGCCTGCGGCTGTTCCAATGTCATCGCATGATACGCAGCAGGGAGGGTGCGTCCCTCAGCCCCAGGCACACGCCGTAGGATCTCCTTGGCGTGCCGTACTACCATTTTCGTGTCCCGTTGTCCGGTTAGGACCAACGTTGGGCATTTGATTTTCTCCAGTGGTTGCAAGTCGAAGCTATAGATTGCGCCCCAAATCTTCAGGTATTCGCTACTGTCGATCTGAAGCATGCACTGCCGAATGATCCCCAGGGTGTGCTCGTCACTACCAAGCCATTTTTTGCCCAGGGAGAGGCCTGCCAGCCAGAACGAGAAACGTACAAAACGTTCTACGCTCAGCATGCGGATGGTCAGCATCATGGCCGACCTTGGAAACAACACATATCGTAGCAGCTTTTCACCCAGGCTTATGCTCATGGAGACGGTAGAACCTGCCAGGACCAATCCACTAAGACGTTCCGGGTAGTTTACCGCAAACGCCTGGGCAATGCCCCCACCCCATGAAAGCCCACAGACGATGGCCGAATCGATCTTCAGCGCATTCATCAGGCAGGCCAAATCATCCGCATAGGTTGTAATGGTGTACCTATCTAAAGTGGAGGTCCCCGTTCTGCCATGTCCGCGCAAGTCGTATCGAAGTACCCTATACTTCGACGAGAAGTACTTCCACTGCGGATCCCAAAGACGGGCGTCTCCAAAGGCGCCGTGAATGAATACGAGCGGCGGCCCTTCGCCCGCTTGCTCATAATAATGAGGTAGACCATTACACAATATTTTTGACATATCCAGTCTAGCAGGCTCCGCCTAACGATTTATTCGCCTGCCCGGCGTTTTGTTCCCGAACCTTGCACGACCTTGATCAATTCTCGCTTTTAGCGCCGCGAACCCCAAGACGAAGCCGGGGAAGGAGCAATTGGGGTTGGGCGGCTCAATCACACTCCCTTGCTCTCCGCACATATTACCAAGCCATTCCATATTCTCAACGTGCATGTGATCCAGGTGAACCACAAGCCCTCCGCCAGGATTGAGGTGTCTCTTGATGCAATCAAGGCAGCAACCCGGTCCCGTGGGGTGTTGAGGTTCTGGAAGGCATGCCCGGGTATCAGCGCCAAATCAAACGTTTCCCCAATTCAAAGGACCGCACATCCCCCTCGATCCGACGCATATGACTCATTTCGAGGCTCTTCTGCCTGGCAGTATCGAGCATTTTCGAGGACAGGTCGAGCCCAACTACGCGAACGCCATCCCGGGCCAAGCGGATAGCGACCCTTCCTCTGCCGCAGGCAACCTCCAGCACGGGTTCGCCGGCGGACTTCACCTTTGCCGCTATTTCGCGGTAGAAGTCTATTTCACCGGGCCAGTCGGGGACGGAATCATCGTAGGTTTGAACGTAGAACTCATCCGCGTTTTGCTCGTTTGCGAGTTGATCCACCGGCAAGAACCTCCTTGTCGATCCTTTTACTGCATGGTGGTCGTGAATTGCGCGCCCATTTTTTGCATATCCTTCATCAGGCGGATCGGCTCAACCAGGTGTCCCATCATCCACAGTCCAGGCTTTCGGGCAGAGCCATCCAGATATTGAAGCAGGGTTGCCACAACGGGGATCGCCGTCAATTCGTATCCATTGGGATGCGCGACGCTTGCACGTATGTCAGCCGTCTTCCCATCCTTGAGACCGGAGGCCTGAATCTGTAGTTCGACTCGATAGGGGGGCTTGTGAAAGGTGCCCATCCCCCACCACAAGAACCTGCCGATCGGACGGACAGCGTGCGGCATGATCTTCAGCCACATCCAGGTAATCGGCATGATGACCCAGTCTGTCATCCAATGCGTTTCCGATATATAGAAACCGACATCCTTCAGTGACGGGTAGATCGCTGGCAATGGGCGCAATTCCTCGAAGAACATCGAGTAGCATAGTTTCAGGCCGATATCGCTTCCCAGGTCTATCTTGCGCAATTCGAATGAATTCGCTTTCGTCCATTGGCCATTCTTATAGACCTGCGCCTGATACTCCTTGAAAACCTCGACCAGTTCGCTGACGGCTTCAGTGTAAGGAAGCTCTTTGCCCATATTGAGATAGCCGATGGTGGTGGCGCTCTCGATGCTATCCAGATAAGCGGTGGCGTAACGCACCAACGCAGCAGGCAAACCGGGATGGAATCCGGCTTCGGTAATGAAGCAGCGCCCGGAGCGTTCGATCTCTGCAGCCAGGGATTGCAACAGAGCAAATTTCTCGGCGCCGAGTTGCACATCGAGATAATCCGCGCCTGTTTCAAGCGCAGCGCGAACCACAACCTCCGTGTAGGCAGTCGTCGGCGCAGCGACTACAATGAGATCCTGGTTGCGAAACGCTGCCTGCAGGGAGGCCGCATCCGCTGCATCCGCATAAACGGCCGACACGCGCGGACTTGAATCGTGTCGGTTCAATTCATCAGCAAGCGCCTGTGCTTTTTCCATGTGGCGCGTTGCGATGGTAAGGATGGCATCCGAATGCTCCAGCAGAAGCCGTGCAACCAGGTTGCCGGTATAGCCGGTCCCTCCAAGGATCAGGATCTTAGACATGGCGTGTTCTCCGTCCTTTCTTTAGCGGTTAACGGTTTGCGTTCACGTGCACGCATGGTCAGCCGCCCTGTATTTTCCACTCGAATTCAATCTCATCTTCGATAGCAATGCCTGCCTCATCGTATAAGGGAATCATGGGCTTTAAATGACGCGATTCTCTTACTGCTCCCTGATGGATTGCGACTTGCGTCCACCCAACAGCCTGATAAAACGCAATGGCACCTCTGTTATTGTTTGTAGTGATCAACCATAGTCGAGTACAACTGGCTTGCCTGGCCATTGTTTCCATGGTTTTCAGGAGCGCTCGACCGATCCCTTGACGGCGAATCAGGCTAATCAAGATCACAACTTCGCATTGATGAGTATCCATGCAATATTGAAGAAGGCCTGCTGGCTCAGTTGCGACCTCAGCAACGAAACCTGGTAATGCTCGCGAGTCATGCAGAACACAGCGGGAAACGACTTCAGGTGAGCCAAAGTGCTCAGATACAATCGATGCTACCCAGGGAATGTCGGTGGAAGTCAGCTGGCGTATCTTCATGCTATCAACAAAGGCGGCGAACGGTTTGCGTCCGCGTCGCGAAGCGTTCCGGCATATCCTAACAAGGTCCCTGGTCTTATTTTCCCAGCGTGATGGATATGGCGTCTACGATCGCCCAGACCCAAAAGACAAGGCTCCAGAATGAAGCTACATCATGCACGATCCTGGGTATCCAATAAGCCCAGATGTGCCTCGGATCTGGAATTCCTTCTGAGGAGGCGAGGTTTGCCATGGCAATCAGCGGCAAGACAATGATATTCAGATTCGCGATCACGACCGCAGCCACGATGATTGCGGCACCCTTATTGCTCTCTCCCCCGTAGATCTGACCCAATCCCGGAACGAGCAGGGATAGGATTCCGGCGATGATCGGGCTGTCCTTCACAATGCCCTCCTTCTTCAGTCATTCGTCATTCGAACTGGCGTCTAACGGTTTGCGTTCGCAGCACCGGGCGCGAGCGAAGCATCCGGCCCGCGTCGCAAGTATAGCTCATCCCCCCGAAGGACATCGGGACGATGAGCTTGACTGTATCCGCGCCGACTGCGCAGCGTCCCTCGCGCAGCATCCCTCTGGGGCGGAACAAAGCGCATGGGAGAGGGGGCTTTGTTGAACGCACTCTTCTTCCCATGCGATTGGTTCTCGCAGGTTTTTCCACGAGTCTGGATTTGCCTATCGCTCATGGATTGCGGCACCTGTAGCACGAAGCCGATAGAGTCGCAGGCCGACGAGGACAACCCAGACGAACAGGAACATAATGGCCGCAAAGTACAGGGCGATAGCAAAGAACAGCACGCCCTTCACGGCGACATGTTCGAGTACGACGGCAAGGATGCCCGCTGTCCCTGCCAGAATGCCTGCATAACCGGTGAGCCGACCGAAGATGTCGCTGTGCAGCATGACCCAGGAGATCATCGTCCAGGCGGCTGAGACAATCACATAACTCACCAGAAAGGCATTCTCGTTGAATAGGGCGACCATTGCCTGGCCTGCCGCCAAGAACACCGCTCTTTCTGCGTCCGTCTCAGCAGCTGCATAGTGACTACTGAGGGAGAGCACGGGGAAAGCGGTATTCGTCGCAAAAAAGTCGGCAATGCCGACGAAGAAAAGAGCCGTTGCGACGACCATGATCGTTTCGCTGGTTCGCCGGAGGGCCATGTAAAGCGCGAGGATCGTCGGCACGAAAAGGAGATAGGAAAGCATTCCCAACAGATCTAGGTACAGGAGTCCCGCCAGCCAACTTTCACGAAACAGCCCAAAATACTCGATGGCGGTGTCGGGCCTCGGCAAGATGGCGTAGACCGCGATCTCGCCCAGCAGCAACACGGCGATCATCAGGGCGGTCACGCCGCCGAGCTTATAGAGACCGCGCCAACGGGAACCTGCAAATTCAGACTCGTTCATTTGATTCATATTCAGGACGTTCCTTCCTCAGATGTGCACCGGACGGTAGCATAAGCGGCGGACGGATGGGGTATGGGATGAATTTAAGTCCGAGAGTAATCAAAATCGCGGCGATTGACTTTGGGCAGCGAGTCCCCGCCCATCCGCTTCATGCAGGGTTTGGCCGCTCTTACCTATCAACGGCAGTGCTGTAGATTTGCGTTTGGTTTCCGCCATTATTTTTTGCACGATAAAGTGCCTTGTCTGCTGCGTTAATTACATCTTCAATATTCTCTGTTCTTACTTCAGTATTCATTACCAGTCCTATACTCACTGTAATATCTATTGGCAAGCCATTTAATTTATTTGCTTCTCTAATAGAAGCACGTAACCGTTCCGTTAACTTTAACGCTTGCTCCAAAGATGTGTCCGGAAGAAAAAACACAAATTCATCTCCGCCAAAACGACCAACAAGATCACTTTCTCGAAAATTACCTCTCACTGCTTTACTAAACGATATTAATAAAGTATCACCAGAAGCGTGCCCGTATTCATCATTAATTTTCTTGAACTCATCCATATCTAATATGATTACACAAAATTCCAACCCATTTCTTTTTGCGATCTTTCGAAAATAATCGCTTTGCTCTAGAAATGCTCGCCTTCTCAATAGCCCGGTCAACTCATCATATGTTGCCAGCGCTCTCATTTCTTCTTCAAGTCGGCGCACTCTCATCAAAATGCCTACAAAGTACCAGCCCATTATTGGCGCTACTATCAGTGTTACACAAGTCGCTACCAACATTCCACGAACAATGGTTCCCCCATTGCTGATGGGAGACAGAATCAACTCAATCACAAAAGTAACGAGGAGCGACAGCAATACTGACGCGATTGTTATTGCTATCACGGCTCTTGTGCGTCCCAAATTGATAAATAATTGTTTCATTAGCACGGCTTTCGCGTGGTCGCTGTTGTTCTCTTAAATCACTTCGTCTTCAATATTCTATTTATTTTACGGCCCAACGGTTTGCGTTCTCGGAGCCGGGCATTGGCCAAGCGCCCTACGTCCCTCGCGCAGCATCCCGTAGGGACGATAGGAGTTAGAGGCGGAACATATTGTAGGGGGAAGGAGACGGTGTTGGGCAGAGTGTTTTCCGATGGCAAAATCAAACTACAAATTTCCCCTTACTTGAAAGGGTTTTGGGCTTGTAAACAAAAACCACTACAACTGCCCAAATCATCACAATTGTGCTTACTACGGCCGCAAGCAAGCCATTGCCCGCATTTGATGCTGAAATGTAATTGAAACATCCATGCCAAATTGCCACAATAAGGATGCTGCCTTCCGCACTATTG
>CAZULT010000009.1:0-80184 GCA_964621295.1 uncultured Anaerolineaceae bacterium
CTGGCAAACAAATATCCGGAGAGAATGACAAGGCATAGTACCGCCGTTGAGATCAAGAGGTGAAGCGGCTTGAGTCCTGTATCTGTGTTCAGGTTCGGTTCGAGGCCGCACTGCTCACAGAACTTATATTCGGCTTTATTTTCGTGTCCGCAATTCGCACAGGACCATTGAGCTGTGGATTTCTGGGGTCCGGTTACGATCTTCTCCCCGCAGTATTCACAGAATTGAACCCCTTCTCTGTTCTGGGTATTACAGTGAATGCATCGCATAGAATTTTCTCCACTCACTATGGCAATGCAAGGATGGTGTCACGATCGATACGTTTGTCATAGATGCTGCCTCCTCCCAGTTCCCCTTGTTGATTTTCGCATGTATCGGGCGACATACTGTAGTTGATGTCATAGGTCCCCGCACCCTGTAGGCTGATCTGTTGAGATTGACCGAATGCGAGCGTGCTCGATAGTCTGTTCCCTCCCCAATCAGCATCTCCGGATTGGCGGATAAATACACCACAAAGGATCCTGTTGTGTTCATCCATGTTCAGTACGCGTAGATTGACCGAAGGGACTGGTGGAGCGGGTTCGGAGTAGGACTTGGCTGCCTCCGGTTCCTGGAAATTCTGTGAACCCGTGGTGGAGTTGCCCGATTCAATTTCCTGCGAGCCAGTTGAAGACGGATCCGGTATCTCTTCAGGCGACACGAATTCGATTGACCCGGACGAGTCCGGGGGAACAGGTTCTGAAAATCTCACCTGTCCAGATGCATCTGGGGGAGCAGGCTCCGAATAGATCAGTTCCCCGGAAGCCGGGGGAGGGTTTTTGACGATGATGGACCCTTTAACGTATGTGATGTTTCCATCCTTATCGATTCTTTCCTGGCTGCACCGAACAGCAGATCTGTCTTCGACACAACCATATTCGTAGTTGTACCCCTTTTCTGTATCGGTGAACGAACACCTGGCGTCCAACAGGCAGTCCACATAGGCCTGATTATCTGTCGGGCAATCCGGGCCAGGGCACACAGCCTGGAGTTTCAATAACATTGCGGCGATCGCCCCCCCCACCTTTAGCGACGCCTGTTGTGATGGGCTGCAGGTATTGACATTTAATTGGCTGCAAATATTGCGATAGACGCCATCCCTGCATTCCGGATAGTATTCGCAGACCACACATTCGGTCGTAGGCCCCAAATTGGCTCCCTCGGTATTTGCGGCCAGGTTGCATGACCCGTACTCATAGGTACCTTTGATATTTTCCGCAAACTCTAAAAAATCCGCAGAGGTTGTATTCGTCCCTGTCACTGCGAGCCCCACCCCCACGACAAAGGCTCCGGTATAGATGGCTCCAATCGTTCCGGCTCTCCCCAGAAAACTTCCGCCTTTGAGCTTGCCTTTTCCACGGCCACCGAGATCTTTGGTGGTTTTATAGGTATTTTCTACAAATTCGTACTCTTTCTTATTTATTTCAATCATTAATTCTGTTGGCTTAACAACCGGGTAGAAGGCAACTTTTGCAACTTTTTTAATTTTATTGAACCATCCCATGATCCCAACCTCCTCATTTGAATTCGATAATAACTTAAATGACAGCCCGGATACCTTTCAATCACTTTACTGAAGAAATTCACAAATGAAACATTTTAAATGACATGGTTCCATTAACCTGGACTCTACCGCTTTGGGCCCAAAGCTCAAATTTGAATTGATTCCCCGGTATTCTTCAACATCGTCGCTGTTGCGGTAAGAATCTCCCAAACAAAAAAACTGCTTCTTCTTTGAATACCAGAGGCAGTTTAATCGTTCTTTCCCGTGGGGGCATACCTGAAACGGTCACGAGGCCGGTTCCAGGCCGGCGTACGCGGCGTCAGACGCCTTCACTTTATGAGACAATCTCATCGATAACCATTTTCGTTTATGCCAGCACCATGGGATGATCGCAACCGGTACGACGGTCACCACGATCACTGAAAAGAAGCATGGGAACGTCAGGTGTTCCGGGTACTGCTTAAAATGGATCTATTCTATGCCATCCGTGGTCCTCACAACGATGGTCACCATGAGCATCGATCTCCATGCCTGTCCACTGATCCACGCAACGGAAACGAGCCTGCCTGAATCTCGCCTGAGCGAAAGCGGCGCCGTCCTACTCGACCAGAGCCGGCAGGGCGTACCACTTCCCCTTCGCAGACGGGTGCGCCGCCCCCGCCAGCCCCCCGCGTTCCGCCAGCCTCTCGACGGCGCGCGCCGTCAGTTCCGGCCCCCAGCCGAAGAGCCTGTTCACCTGGTTCAACGGGGCCGCGCCCATAGACTCGAAATAGCAGGTCAACAGCTTCGCACGCGCCTCGGCCTCCCCGATCGGGCGCGCCTGCTTGGGCAGGTCCGGGTACCAGCGCGCGGTCAGCTCGTAGAGGAAGGCGTAGCGCCAGGCGCCGGCCTGCGCCACGCCCACCGGCAGGATCTTGAAGTCGCGCTGCAGGGTCTCCAGGGCCTTGTTGAACTCGGAGTCCTTCGCGTTGGCCAGCCTGGCCATCCGCCGCAGGTCGATGGTATGGGTCGGGCCGTGCTCCAGAATGGCTTCGTAGACCTGTTTGGCGGCCTGCGTCAGGCGGCCCTCCCCGTACGCGATCAGGTAGTCCTCCTCGGGCGAGCCGTAGTTCTCGCTCAGCGCGTAGAAGGAAGGCGCGAGCTCCAGCGAGATCAGGGTGGCCCGGCCGCGCAGCACCTTGGCGTAGTACCAGATCTTCCGGTCGAGCGCGTCGTCCTTCCAGCCCCAGGTGACGTGCCCGGGGTCGTCGTGCTCGTTCGGCACCGGCCGGTCGCCGGCCACGGCCGCCCACAGGCTGGGGAACTCCACGCCCTTGATCGGCCAGAAGAAGATGAAGCCGCGCTCGTTCACAAAGCGCCGCGCCCCGGCCGGGCTGCGCAGCGGCGCGTGCGGCGGCAGGTTGAAGGTGCGCACGCGGTGCACCTTTAGCTTTTCGAGGTCGATCGCGGGCATGCGGCTATTGTACTCGAGAGCGCATTAAGTGCCAAAGGCTACGTGAAAAGCCATGGGGAGATTGCCACGCCCTGCTCTGCAGGGCTCGCAATGACAGAGATAAGAGGACGAACAAAGGTTGAAGAAGGGGTAGATTGCTCACCCGCTTAAACAACCTTTAACCTCAAGACCACCGGAAAACCACGCGAATTGGACTACAATAGTTTTACAGGTTGGGCCGATCAAAGCCCATGCGGCCCACCTCCATGCCATGAACGCGAACCCCGACTTGAACACCCTGAGCGAACTGCTGGTAGTCGAACTGGTTAAGGCCATGTCCCTGCCCGAGGGTCGTTCCGCCAATGCCCTCGTGCGGCGCGTCTTCGGGCGCGCCGTGCGGCTCTTCGCGAGCATGGGGCTCGAGCTGGACGGCGTGGTGGCCGAAGGCGGGCTTTCGGCCGGGGCGCGCTGGGTGCTGCCGCGCTTCGCGCTGGACTGCCGCGCGCAGGGCGCGGAACGCATCCCGCCCGAGGGTCCGCTGGTGATCGCCGCCAATCACCCCGGCTCGTTCGACTCGGTCGCGGTCTCTTGCCACGTGGCGCGCGCGGATTACAAGGTCATCATCGGCGACATCCCCTTCTTCCAGCACCTGCCGCACATCCGCGCGCGGGCGCTGTTCGCGCCGGCCCCGGAGGACGTATCCGGGCGCATGCGCGTGGTGCGTGAATCCATCCGCCACCTGCAGGGGGGCGGCGCGCTGCTGATCTTCGCGCTCGGCACCATGGAAGCCGACCCGGACTTCATGCCTGCGCCCGAGGCCGAGTTCGGCGGCTGGTCGCACAGCCTGGAGATCTTCCTGCGCCGCGTCCCCGCCGCACAGATACTGGTGACGATCGTGAGCGGCGTGATCGCAGAGCGCGCATTCCGCCACCCGCTGACGCGGCTGCGACGCGCCCGCCCCGACCGGCAGCGCCTGGCCTTCATGCTGCAGATGGCGCGCCAGATGGCCAGCGGAGGTCAGACCTACAACCTGCGCCCGCGCGTGACCTTCGGCGAGCTGGTGGCCGGGCGCAGCCAGGCGCACGTCCTGTCTGAAGTGGAGGCGGCCGCGGCGCGTACCCTGGCGCGCCACCAGGCCTGGGGCCCATGAAGAGCGAGCTGCGCCTCTACCCGGACCTGGGCACGCTGAGCCAGGCCGTCGCCGTACTCTTCATCAAGACGGCCGCGAGCGCCATTAAGGCGCGCGGGCGCTGCCTGGTTGCGATCTCGGGGGGCGGCACCCCGCTGGGAACCTACACCCTGCTGGCGAGCCCCGAGCTGCGCGTGCAGGTCGACTGGCCCGGGGTCTTCCTGTTTTGGGCCGACGAACGCTGCGTGCCGCCCAGCGCTTCCGGCAGCAACTACGGCCAGGCCTACCAGGCCCTGCTGCGTCACGTGCCGATCCCGAAAGAGAACCTGCTGCGCGTGCGCGGCGAACTGCCCTCCCAACAGGCCGCCGAAGACTACGCGAAGATCCTGGCGTCCTTCACCAGATCTCCGCGCCGCTGGCCGCGCCTGGACCTGGCCCTGCTCGGCCTGGGCGAGGACGGGCATACCGCCTCGCTCTTCCCCGGCTCGCCGGTCGAGGCCCGGGAACCCGTGCTGGCCGCCAGGGCGAACTACCAGGGCCGGCCGGCCGAGCGCGTTACGCTCACGCCGGTGCTGCTCAACGACGCGCGCCTGGTCGCTTTTATGGTTAGCGGCGAAAGTAAGGCCGAGGCGCTCGCCGGCGTCCTGGAAGGTAAGCGCGACCCCTTGCGACTGCCCGCCCAGCGCATCCATCCAGGCAAGGGCCGGCTGCTCTGGCTGGCCGACCGCGAAGCCGCGGGAGGGTTGCAGCGCTCTTGACGGCACAACCGGTGGTCCTTAATGGAAACCAGCATGACCAGCGCGTTCGCGGGAGACCCTTCGCTCATCATCCGTCGTCTGTCCTCCGTCGTTCGTCGTTTCTCCGTCGTTCGTCCTTTGTCGTCTGTCGTTTTACCCTGCTACTCTCGCACTCATTACCCACTATTTCATTTCATCAAATGACTCCTGAATAGTGGTTAAAACATGAAACTCGCAATGATCGGTTTGGGAAAGATGGGCCTGAACATGGCCAAACGCCTGATGAAAGGCGGGCACACCATCAAGAATGAATGAGTTCCTTATCCCCTGATCCTCTCGGTGTGGATTGCCGCGCCCTCGCGCAGCACCCCTGCCGAAGGTCCCCACCGCAGGTCCCCGCCGCAAGTCCCCGCCGCAAGTCCCCGAAGGGGGAAGGGGAAAGCGCAGCGTAAGGGGCTGCGGGGCTCGCAATGACAAGAAGATATTATGCCAAATAAAAAACTACCCACTTCCATCGTAATCTTCGGCGCCTCAGGCGACCTGACCGGGCGCAAGCTGATCCCGTCCTTCTTCAACCTGTTCCGCAAGCGCAAGTCGCCGCGCGACTTCCATATCCTGGGCTTCGGCGGTACGGAATACTCTGACGAGGCCTTCCGAGCGCACCTGCGCAAGGCGCTGGAGCAGTTCGCCGGCTATGACTACACCGAAGAGGAGTGGTCGCTGTTCGCGCCCCGCCTGGGGTACCTGCAGGGCCATTACGACGCGCCCGCGGACTTCGAGCGCCTGGCAGCGCACCTGGCGAAGCTCGAGGGCGGCCGGGCGAACCGCCTGTACTACAACGCCATCCCGCCCAGCCTGTTCCCGGCCATTATCGCCAACCTGGACGCCACCGGCCAGTTGATCGAGGACGGCGGCTGGCGGCGCGTGGTGGTCGAAAAACCCTTCGGCACCGACCTGGCCTCGGCGCGCGAGCTCAACGCGCAGATCCACCGCGTGCTGCGCGAGGACCAGGTCTACCGCATCGACCATTACCTGGGCAAGGAGACCGTGCAGAACATCCTCTTCACGCGCTTCGCCAACACGATCTTCGAGCCGGTCTGGAACCGCAACTACATCGATTCGGTGCAGATCACCGTCTCGGAGGAGGTGGGCGTCGGCCACCGCGGCGGCTACTACGACGGCGTGGGCGTGCTGCGCGATATGTTCCAGAACCACCTGCTGCAGCTCGTCACGCTGGTGGCCATGGAGCCGCCGGCCTCCTTCAACGCCGATGCGTTGCGCAACGAGAAGGTCAAGGTGCTGAGCGCCATTTACCCGCTCACGGGCCAGGCCGTGGCCGAGCACAGCGTGCGCGCCCAGTACGAGGGCTACCGCCAGGAGGCGGATGTGCGCCCCGATTCGACCACGCCCACCTACGCCGCGCTGCAGCTGTTCATCAACAACTGGCGCTGGCAGGGCGTACCCTTTTATCTGCGCTCGGGCAAGAACCTGGCCGAGAAACAGACCCAGATCATCATCCGCTTCAAGGAGCCTCCGCTGGCCATGTTCCCCATGGCGCCCGGCCAGGGCATGAAGGCCAACATGCTGGTGCTCTACCTGCAGCCGGACGAGGGCGTGCACCTGCGCTTCGAGGCCAAGGCGCCCGACACCATCGCCGAAACGCGATCGGTCGATATGGAATTCGAGTACGCGGAAGCCTTCGGTCCCTCGGCCATCCCGGAATCCTACGAACGCCTGCTGCTGGATGCGCTGCAGGGCGACGCCGCGCTCTTCACGCGTGCCGACGAGGTCGAAACGGCCTGGGCCCTGATCGATCCGATCGCGGAGGTGTGGGAATCACGCGGGACGCCACCTCTGACGACCTACAAGCCCGGCACATGGGGCCCGCCCGAGGCGGACGAATTGCTGGCGCGCGACGGCCGCATGTGGATGCACGAGGAAGCCGGGCACGCACATAAGCCGTAAAATTCCGGCAGCGCCTGGTCACGTTGCCCCCTTCGGGATAATTAAAACGTGACCTACGTGCTTCTCGCCGGAAAGTGACAACCTTTAAGCAGAACTCAGGCAGTATCGCTGCTGGGCGAACCCCTCGAACTAATCCATGGAGGCGCGGCGCGCGGCGATCTGCTCGCGCGTCTCGCTGTGCAGCTGGCGGCTGAGCGGGTAGAAACGCGCGAACAGGATCCCGCCCAGCAGCAGTACCGACGGCACCGGGCCGGTCAGCACCCGGATGGCCCACACCGCCGACTCCGGCTGGGCGGCCGCGTTCGAGACGAACCCGCTCAGGTCCAGGACAAGCAGCGCGACGGGGATGGCGATGGAGGAGGCCACCTTGCGAAAGAGCGTCACCAGCGCGTAGAACATGCCTTCGTGGCGGGCGCCGGATTCCAGCTCGTCCACCTCCACCGCATCGGGGATCATGGCCCAGGTCAGCACGTGCACGGCCGAGACGCCCACGCCCGCCAGCGCCGCCAGTGAGACCACCACGGGAAAGCCCAGCGAGGGGTCGATGAAGATCAGCACGGTCATGACCGCCATGAAGAAGAACATGCCGGCCATGTAAGCCTTGCGCTTGTCGGTCTTCTGCGAGGCCCACACCCAGAACGGCAGCACCAGCAGCGCGGTGATGAAGACCGCGCCGGCCACGATATCCGATTCGGCCTCCAGACCCATGCGGTATTTCAGGAAGAACAACAGCATGGTCTGCACGATCTCGACCGCCGTCCAGGTGAACAGGAAGATGCCCACCGCGAACCAGAAGGGGCGGTTGCGGCGTACTGCGCGCAGCGACTCGCGCACGGTCGGCTGCGGCTGGTGGGCGTACGCCTCGCGCTCGCGTGTGCCGAAGAAGGTCAGCAGCAGCGGCAGCGCGCTGGCAGTCGCAAAGATGGCCGCCATCAGGAAGACGCGGTTCGCGTTCTCAGGGCGCATCGTGCCGATGATCATGAGCGGCACCACGAAGGCCACCAGGCTTCCGAAGAGCGAGAAGAACATGCGGTAGCTGGTCAGGGAGGTGCGCTCGTCGTAGTCCTGGGTCAGCTCGGGGGTGAGCGCGAAGTAGGGCATCGAGACCACGGTCAGGATGCCGTCGTAGAAGAAGTAGGCCAGCGCGTAGTAGGCCACCAGCGCCCACTGGCTTTCGAAGGGCGGGCGCCACCACATCATCATCCAGGCCAACCCGAAGGGCAGGAACCCGAAGAGCAGGTACGGCCGTCGTCGGCCCCAGCGCGAGCGCGTGCGGTCTGCCAGGTAGCCCACAATCGGGTCATTGATGTAATCCCAGGATTTGCCGATGAAGACTGCCAGCGCAGCCATGCGCGGCAGCATCCCGACCACGTCCACCAGGAAGATCGCAAACAGCACGCCCAGGGTGGTGTCGGTGAACGAGAATCCGAAATCCCCGGCGCCGTAGGCCAGTTTCGTCCAGGTCGAGAGCTTCTGTTTTGGAGTGTTGTGATCCGTCAAGCACAGGCTCCTGTGAGGCTTAGAGTTTGAGGCGGTACCCGCGGTGGCGCTCGATCTACTTCACACCGGTGGCTTCCATTCCATGCTCTTCCGCGATCAGCACAAGTATCAATGACTTTAACCCGCACAGCACGCCGGCGTTCCTACGGGAGCACCCTTCACCCCATTCTGGGTGAGGGCCCAAAACCCCTCCCGTGCTGCTTTACAGGATGAACCATTTAGGTTAGGTTAGTGTTGCTATTAAAATGCAACTTCTTGCATTTTTTTGCGTAAACAGACTCAGGTATTTATACGATTTAAGCACTCAAGGAATTGAACTAGGAGAATGCAACCATGAAACGATTGATCGCGATTTCCCTGTTGACACTTACCAGCCTATTGCTGGCCGCTTGCGGCGCCGGTACGGCTACCCCGGAAGCCACGGCCATCCCGACCGTCGTGGCCGATACGGCCATCATCACCGAAGGCCGGCTGGAGCCCATCCGTTACGCCGACATCGCCTCGAACGCCAGCGGCCTGATCAGCGAAGTGCGGGTCAAAGAGGGCGAGGTGGTCGAAGCCGGCCAGGTGCTGGCGGTGATCGAGAGCAGCGAAGCGCGCACGCTCGAATCGGCCCAGGCGGAGGCCACCCAGGAGCTGACCGTCGCCTATCAGGCCGTGCGCGACGCGCAGTACGAACTGGATAACTTCGACGTGCCCTCCGACTTTGCCGAGATGGCACCCACCGAGGCTGTCGAGGATACCCTGGTCAAGCTCGACGCAGCGCGCCTCAACTTCGAACCCTACAAGTACCTCAGTGAGCGGCGCGTGGATTACCCGGCCAACAAGCCCGAGTCCGATTTCTATACCGACAGCGCCAAGCTCTACAAGAAGCGATTGGACGACGCCTGGGCCAAGTACCGCAAGGCCATCCTGTGGCTCGAACTCGATACCAATCTCGAGAACGCCAACGCGCGCCTGTCGCAGGCTCAAAGGGATTACGACAGCCTGCAGGATCCTTCCTTCTCGGAGGACACGGCCGGGGCGCGGGCTGCGCTGGCCAACGCCGAGGTGCGCGCGCCCTATGCCGGCGTGCTGACCAACCTGGACCTGAAAGTGGGCGAGTTTGTCTCCGCCGGGGAACCGGTGGTGACCATCGCCGACACCTCGCAGTGGGTGGTCAAGACCACCGACCTGACCGAGATCGACGTGGTCAACCTGTCCGAAGGCGAGCAGGTCAGCGTGACCTTCGACGCGCTGCCGAATGTCGAATTCAAGGGCAACGTGCTGACCATCGGGCAGAATTATTCCGAGAACCAGGGCGACGTGGTCTACGAAGCCACCATCCTGTTGACCGATGCCTCCCCGGCCATGCGCTGGGGCATGACCGCCGAAGTCAAATTCGAATAGGTATCGACTGCAAGCCGGCTCGGGCGCGCCTCGCAGCGCACCCGGGCTCGAAGAATTGAGAGGCATTCCATGTCCCTGTCCCTTTTTAAATCGAAGAACGGCAAGAACAACGGCGGCAACCGCGCTATGATCGATTTGCAAGGCGTCGACAAATTCTACAAGACCGCCGTGGGCGATTTTCCGGCGCTCAAGAAGGTTGACCTGCACATCAAGGCCGGCGAGTTCGTCAGCATCATCGGTAAGTCCGGCAGCGGCAAAAGCACGTTGCTGAACATGATCACCGGCATCGACCGCCCGAGTGCGGGCGAGGTGTGGGTTAACGACTCCGCCGTGCACGAGCTCAACGAGAACCGCATGGCGCGCTGGCGCGGGAAGAACCTGGGCATCGTGTTCCAGTTCTTCCAGCTGCTGCCGACCATCTCGGTCATCGAGAACATCATGCTGCCCATGGACTTCTGCCGCACCTATCCCATGCGCGAGCGCGAAAAGCGCGCCCTGCAGCTGCTGGAGCTTGTGGATCTGGCGGAACACGCCTACAAGCTGCCGACCGCGATTTCCGGAGGACAGCAGCAGCGTGTGGCCATCGCGCGCGCGCTGGCCAACGACCCCCCGATCGTGATCGCCGACGAGCCCACCGGCAACCTTGATTCCAAGACGGCGGACAGCGTCTTCGGGCTGTTCAACGACCTGGTGGCGCAGGGTAAGACCATCATCGTCGTCACGCACGACAGCAGTCTGGCCAAGCGCGCCCACCGCACCGCGCTCCTCACCGACGGCGAGATCGTCAACGAGTACGTGGCCAGAGCCTTGCCCACGCTGACAAGCGACCAGTTGCTGAAGGCCACGCGCCAGCTGGAGGTAGCGAGCTACGATCCGGGCGCCATGATCCTGCAGCAAGGCATGAGCGCTGAAAACTTCTTCATCGTCTCGAAGGGCACAGTCGAGATCGTGCTGCAGCGCGACAACGCCTCGGACGTGATCGTGGCGCAGCTCGGCCCGGGCCAGTACTTTGGCGAAATGGAATTCTTCCACGAGCGCCAGAACCGGGCCTCCATCCGCGCCTCCGAGAGCACGCCGGTGGAGGTGCTGGCGCTGGACTACGACGAACTGCACGCCCTTTTAGGGGATTCACCCACCACGCAAGAGGCCTTGAAACAGGCGGCTGAGCAACACGAGCAGGAGAACATCCAGAAACGTGGGAAGCGCAAATGAGCAGCCGCTGGAAGAAGGTCTGGTCGGATTTCTGGAGCAACAAGAGCCGCACCTTCCTGACGATCCTCACCATCGCGGTCGGGGTCTTCGCGGTCGGGTTCACCACCAACCTGGGGGCCTTCATGGTCAACGACATGGACGCGGACTACCTTTCCGCCAATCCGTCCGAGGCGCAGGTCTACACCAGCGCACTGAACGACGACGACGTGGCGCTTGCGGGGCGCGTGCCGGGCGTGGACGCCGTGGAAGGGCGCCGGCAGACGCAGGAGCGGGTGGTGCACAGCGACGGCCGCATGATCGATATCATCTTCACCGGCGTGGAAGATCCCGGGGCGCTGCAGGTCAATCAGCTCAAGCCGGCTTCGCCTGAACTGAACGCGTTGCCCCTGCTGCACGAGAAGGAAATCCTGCTGGACAGCTCAGCCATGAGCCTGGGCTACCAGCCGGGGGACGTGATCGTGATCGAACTGGATGACGGTAAGCGCAGGGAGCTGCGTGTGGGCGGGTACGTGCACGACGTGACCGGCATCCCCTACAACCTGGCCAACCTGATGAGCGGGTACGTCACGCCGGATACACTCGAGTGGCTGGGAGGCTCGCGTTTCTACAGCTCCCTGGAAGTGAGCGTAAGCGAGCGCCAGACGGACGCGGAGCACGTCACCGAGGTAGCGCAGGCCGTCGCCGACCGCATGAAACGGGCAGGGAAGGAAGTCTACTTTGTGAACGTCTACCAGCCCGGCCACCACTTCGCCTACAGCATCACCCAGGGCGTATTCTTCATCCTGAGCGTGCTGGGCTGGATGACGGTGCTGCTAAGCTCCTTCCTGATCATCAACACCATCACGGCCATCATGACCCAGCAGACGCGCCAGATCGGCATCATGAAGGCTACCGGGGGCGGGACGACCCAGATCGCGCTGATGTACATCGTCCTGATCCTGTCTTTTGGATTCGTGGCTTTGCTGATCTCGGTTCCGCTTGCCAACCAGGCCGCCCATTTTATCGGTGGCGGGATGGCGGGTTACCTCAATTTCTGGCAGGGGCCTATTAAATGGTACCCCGGCACGATCGTGCAGCAGGTCATCGTGGCACTGGTCGCCCCTTTGCTGGCCGCGGCCTGGCCGGTCTACCGTTCGGTGCGCATCACCGTGCGCGAAGCCATCAGCGACTACGGTCTGGGAGGCAACGCCGAATCAAGAAAGAGCAAGGTGGGCAGGGCTTCCCTGATGCTGCCGCGCCCGCTGCGCCTGTCGCTGCGGAATGCCTTCCGGCGCAAATTGCGCCTGGGCCTGACCCTGTTCACGCTGGTGCTGGGTGGGGCCATCTTCATCGGGGTCTTCAACATGTGGGACTCCTTCGATAAGACCCTCGAAGACATCCAGGGCTACGTGCTGGCGGACATCAACGTCTCCTTCGGGCGCTACTACCGCTTCGACGAAGTGGCTCCCCTTGCAGAGAGCATTCCAGGCGTCTCGAGCGTGGAAGGCTGGACCGAGTATCCCGGCACGCTCAAAATGAACGACGAGGAAGCGGGCACGCAGATTTTGTTCGTGGCGCCGCCCTCCACCTCCACCTTGATCGACCCGATCATCACGGCCGGACGCTGGCTGACGACCGGGGACGAGAACGCGGTCGTGATCGGCAACCACCTGCTGGCGATCTTCCCGGAACTGAAGGTAGGCGACTGGCTGACGATCGAGATCGACGGCCGCGAGACGAGCTGGCACATCGTCGGCATCTACAGCATACCCGGCAACGTCAGCCCGCCGCTGCTTTACACCAATTACGAATACATCAGCCGCCTCATCCGCCAGCCCGGGCAGGTCTACTCGCTGCGCGTGCTGACCGAACAGCACGACTCCGCCAGCCAGAGCGCCATCAACGACCAGCTGCTGGCACTCCTCGAAGAACGCGGCATCCAGGTCACCTCCTCGCAATTAAGCTCGGAATGGCTGCAAAGCCAGACGGCGACGACCGACATCCTGGTCTATTTCATGCTGGTCATGGCCGTGCTGATCGCGGTCGTGGGCGGGATCGGCCTGATGGGCACCATGAGCATCAACGTACTCGAGCGCACGCGCGAGATCGGCGTGATGCGCGCCATCGGCGCTTCCAACGGGGACATCCAGGCGATCGTCATCTTCGAAGGGCTGGTGGTGGGCCTGTTGAGTTGGACTATCAGCCTGCTGCTTTCCCTGCCGATCACCAACGTGCTTACCTACGGGGTAGGCATGGCCATCCTGACCGCGCCCATGCCGACGGTGTACGGGGCGACCGGCATCCTGGCCTGGCTGATCGGTACGCTGATCATCGCCACCATCGCCAGCGCCCTGCCGGCCAGGCGCGCCTCGAGCCTGACGGTCCGCGATACGCTGGCCTACGAATAGGTAGTCTATCTCCACAATCCATTTGTAGGGAAAAGAATACAGTACTTCCTTCCTGCCCGAATGGTAGGGAGGAAGTACTTCCATACCTCCTACTCTTTCTTCGGGGAAGGTAGCTTATCGAGATAGAAAGCGTCCCTTTTACTATTCGGCGCATTCAGGAGATTGACTTTCAAGAGCAACAGCAACGACTTCAAACTCTCTTTCTATCCGACCTTTCCTACTGGAATAAAAGTAAACGGTTCCTACACCGGAAACATAAGCCTGATTACGTCCTTCCTGAAAGTTGAACAAGAACCTTGGGCTGGTTTTACTGAGGAATTCAAACCCGTAACAATCGTCTCCAAAAAATCCTCGATTGATTTTCATATACCATGAATTTTCAGGAAAATCCCGTGCCACTACGAACCTATTGTGTGCAGGTTGACCGAGATCCATTGTAAGAATTTTTCCTGGTTCAACCGTGTGATTTACCTCCCGGACCACCTCAAAACCAAGCTCGGGGATATCTATAAAAATATGAGACACATACACTTCTCCATCCCCAATATTAGCAATTGCGATTGGGCCGTCGGAGTACGACAATATACTGACATCGTCCCTCCACATCAATGTTTGCCTGATCGCTGGAAAACTGGCAACAATATAACTCAAGAATGCAAGCGCCGCGCTCAAAACCCCTATCGTCGTTCCAATCCTCTGCAACCGCCAAATAAGACGATTTTGAATTGTAGAGCAATACCAACAGATACTAGCTGTCTCTGGTATTTTTGACTGACAGGCAAAACAGTTCTTGGATTCGATTTGTTCACTCATGACCATCTCCAGTGAATAAATTCATTCTTTGGGAGTTCCAAAGGATTATCCCATTCAATCATTAATCACTTTCATGGTCAAGGGAAATTACAGTGAAGGTGGGCGAAGGGTCTCCTACGCTGCGGCGGAGATTTTCACCTGCACTTGCGACTCCCGATAAACAACGGGATGGTGTGTGTGCAGTGCAGGCGCAAGTGTCACCCCTATATGCCTAACACCGTACCGGTGTCCTTCGGGAGAATGACGTATGATGCCTTATCCCGAATTGACGTTGCTTACAGTTTTGTAAGCTTGCTAAAGTGAAAATGAACACGCAAGCTCACTTGGATAAAATTCAACTACCTTTGTGCGCTTGCGATTTTGCTCACGGGTGGGGTATCCGGTAGCCCGGGACTCCTTCGGCTGGATCCGAGCGGTTTAAGCCCGTCTGGACCGGCACTGACACATTGGATTGCGGTAACCGTCCTCGCAGGACGGGATGACAGAACCAGGACTTGCCATGTCGATGCAACTCATCCTCTATTTGACCCCCCTGATCGCCGCCACAGCGGTTTCTGCCGCCCTGGCGGTATACGCCTGGCGCCACCGCCGCACCCCGGGCGCCACACCCTTCACGGTCCTGATGATCGCCCTGGTTGTATGGGGATTCTTATACATCCTGGAACTGATTACCAGAGAACTCCCTTTGAAACTGGTACTGAACGATGTCACATTTCTCGGCGTGGTCACGACACCTACCGCCTGGCTGATCTTTGCGCTTGAATACACGACCGGTAAAGCCTGGATCAACCGGCGGCGGCTGGCATTGCTGGCGATCATGCCCGTGCTTACCATTGTCGTGATCCTGACCAATCAGTATCACAACCTGTTCTGGGTGGCGCGAGAATTGGTGACGGTCGGACCTTTCCTAGCGTTCAATTCCACCTATGGAGGCGGTTTCTGGGTCCATGCCATCTATTCCTATGTGCTGCTGCTGGTGGGCGCATTCCTGATCGTGCGCAACATCCTGCGCTGGCCGCGGCAATATCGCGGACAGATCGCGGCCGTTCTGCTGGCTGTCGCCGCCCCCTGGCTGGCGAATGCCCTCACGATCTTCAAAATCGTACCCATTGCGATCGACCTGACGCCATTTGCCTTCACCATCACCGGACTCGGAATGGGGTACGCCCTCTTCCGGCAGCGCATGCTGGACCTGGTACCTGTCGCGAGGGACGTGATCATCGAAAACATGAAGGACGGCATGATCGTGATCGACGCCAACAACCGCATCGTTGACATCAACCGCGAGGCGATTATGATCCTGGGACTGCCCAGCAAGCGCCCGATCATCGGGGAACCACTGCAGGAAACCCTGGCGCATCTCCAGCACCTGTACGAGCGCTACCGGAACGTCACCGAGGCGCATGAGGAGATCGTCATCGAACGCGACGGGAAGCCGCACTGGTATGAATTCAGCCTCTCGCCTCTGCGAGACGCTCAGGACAAGCTGGTCGGCCAGTTGATCCTGGCGCGCGAAATCACCAGCCGTAAACATGCCGAACTCCTGTTGCAGGAAAGCGAGACCCGCTTTCGACAAATCGTCGAGAACGCCAGCGATTGTATCTTCCGCACCGACGCAGACGGAAATTTCACCTACGCCAACCCGGCAGCTCTACACGTGATGGGATTCGGAAGTGAAACGCAGGTGCTTGGAAAACATTACCTTGAATTAATTGCTCCAGAGGCGCGCCTCCGAAGTAAACGAATTTACCAGCTGCAGTTCCTCAAACGGATCCCAAATCATTACAGCGAGGTTCCGGCCATCACTGAGGATGGACGCGAAATCTGGTTCGGACAGAACGTCCAGCTGATCACCGATGGAGAAAATGTGACCGGTTTTCAGGTCCTGGCGCGCGATATCACTGCGATCAAGCTAACCCAGGAATCGTTGCGCCTGGCTCACGACCAGGCCTTAGAAGCCAGCCGGGTCAAAACCCAGCTGCTTTCGAAGGTCAGCCACGAGTTGCGCACTCCCCTTGGCGGTATTTTGGGATATGCGGAACTGCTCCAGAGCGGCTCGTACGGTCTCGTAAATACGGAGCAAAAGCAAGCCATCGACGAGATCATCCTAAGTGTAAACTACCTGGCAAACATGGTCGGCGAATTGCTCGATGAAGCCCAGATCGAGGCAAATAAGACCATCCTGCAGATGAAGCGGTTCTCCCCGCGAGAGTTGTTGAGCCAGGCGATCACAGGCATGAAGATCCAGGCCCAGAAGAAAGGCCTGAAATTCGAGGCCTCCATGGATTCAAACCTGCCTGTGCAATTGATCGGCGATGAACGCCGCCTGCTCCAGATCATGATCAACCTGATCGGGAACGCGATCAAATTCACACAGCTTGGATTTGTCACGGTCAGGATCGCACGTCCGGATGAAAGGCATTGGAGCATCGAAGTCACCGATTCTGGGATTGGCATCGCCAAGGACTCCCAGAGCCGCATTTTCGAGCCTTTCCAACAGACTGACAAGGCCCTGTCTCCGCATAACCGCGGCATCGGATTGGGATTGTCGATCACCAAACAATTGGTCGACTTGATGGGCGGCCGCATCGTCCTGGAAAGCGATCTCAATCAGGGAAGCGCGTTCAAAGTCTTCCTCCCAATCCTGAAACCTTCCGATGACCCTGATCTGGCGCAGGCTGAAATCAGCCGGAACAAGTGATGACATTACCACTCGCCCTGATCGTGGAAGATAATCCACAACTCAACCAGATTTACGGGGTCGCATTGAAGGAGGCATTCGAGGTCAAGTCCTTTAAGGATGCCGGACCCGCGCTCGACACCCTGACCACGACGGTTCCAACCCTGGTTGTTCTGGATCTGCACCTTCCTGACCTTTCCGGAAAGATCCTGATCGAGAGGATCCGTTCCGATCCAAGGCTCGCGAAAACCAAGATCATCCTGACCACGGCGGATGTGCAGATGGCAGACATGCTTTACGAACAGGCGGACATCGTGCTGCTGAAACCTGTCAGTCCAAACCAGCTACGCGAACTGGCCAGGCGTCTGTGTGCGTTCTGAAGACGGTCGCTACGCTGGCGCACGCAATCCGTAGTGAAAGAAAAACGGTTGGGAGCAACTCCCAACCGTTTCTTATCAGTCGACGACCAGCGGGCGCATTCCCCTGCATCGCTGAACGGGGAACCAGATGGTATACGCGTTTCGAAAAAGGAATTACCTGGCTCGACGCTTACGCGCCCGCCAGGCAAGCAAGAGTCCCACAAGGAAACCCGCAATCCCCATACCCACCAGAAGGCGTGTACTGGTGATTTGTGCATTCTCCGGCTGCGTTTCGAAGCTCAAAGAGGCAGCCCGGTCGATCAAGGTCCCGTCGGAGGCCTGGGCGGTGACGCTCACTTCGATCCCGTAGATACCGCTTTCTTGAGGGATGACTTCCAGGGTGGCCGCATTTCCATCGATATCCATTGCGAGGGTTTCGGCGTCCCCATCCGGTTTACGCAGGATAGCCCGGGCGGTCCCCAGTGGGACCGGCGCCCCCTCGACGGTTAAATCGGCGGAGATGATGACAGCTTCCTTCAGGCGTGGCACCGTCAGGCTGGTCTGGGCGCGCAGGGTGGCGCCGCCGTTGAAATTGGCGCTGATGGCGTAGTCCGCACCCTCGGGCGGGGTCTCGGACGTGGTCAGCAGGGTGACGACCCACTGGCCCGGTTTGGGCTGCTTGAAGCCGTACCCCAGATAGACCATCACCGATGGGTCCTGGACGCGGATCAAGCCGTTCGCGTCTGGATCAAGTGTGATCTCTTTACCGCTGGCGCCGGCCACGCGAACGTCGAGTGAGCGAGACGTGTCGTACAGGGCAAAGTTCGCCACGGTGACATTGGGATCGATCGAGACGGTTACCGTACCGGTCTCGCCGGGATTGAGATGGCCGGTGTAGGTTCTGGTGAATTGCTGGGAGAAAGCAGCCGCCGACCTGGCCGGTTGATCCACGGAGACTTCGAATTCGCCCGGTGGGGTCTGCAGCAAAGGGGTCACAAATTCCTGGAAAACTTCCGGCGCCGTGTTGAGTTCCGTATGCAGCAGGGAAATTTCCTGCACAGGCATGGGAATAGCCCGGACGCTGTCCACCGTCACGACCAAGTCGGAAGGAACCGGTGTGCAGGGGGAGGTCACCGTGTCCTGGAGCTTTGTACCGGCCAGAGCATGAAAAGGAACACCCTGGCGGCGCACGATCTGCTGGTTGAAGACCCCCACCATGTAGGAGGGCTGGATCTCGAGCGTGGCAGGCAACAACAATCCCAGGGAGGCAGGCAGACTGGCGCAGGCCGAGCCGGCCATGGGCGTTCCGAGAATGATGAGCTGGGCCACGTTCGCGGTGGTCATCACCCGATCGAGATAGTAGCGCGAGATCATACCGCCCATGCTGTGCACCAGCAGATCCACTTTTTCCGCGCCGGTCGCACGTTGCACGCCGGAGATGTATTCCCCCAGGATGGCAGCGTTCTGCGCGATCGAGTTGGTACGGGCGGCCGGGTCGCTCAGGCTGCCGGTATTCATGACCCCGGCCACCTGCCCGTCACCGACCGCGTAGCCCGGCAGACCAAGCGTCGAAAGGTAGCCCTGCGGACCTAGATAAGCATCCCAGGTATGGTAATCGGCGTTGAAGCCGTGCACCATGACCACAGGCCGCGGCATAACGGTGATACCCAGGTTGCCCTCAACCGGACTTCCATCCATTCGGGCGGTCACATTTCGACGGGGCTGTTGGGCGCCTGCTTGAGACCAGAACCAGCCAAGGGTCAGGAACGGATCGCTCTGGCAGCTGCCGGTTCCAGCCAGGACCTGGCAGCCCGCTATGGGAGCTTCCACTTCGTCGATCAGGAATTCCACCTGTGATCTGGTAGCGACCGGGTCGGGTAGTTCGATCCTCAGGCTGACGCGGTTGCCGTCAATCGCGGAAAGGGCCGTGCGCCCTTCTTTATCGAGCAGCATGATCTGCGCCCGCGTCGCCTGGCTGCGTACCGGCGAGGGCAGGCCGAGACTCAAGACCAGGACCAACCACATCAACAGAAAAATTGTGCTCACTCGGCGCATGGTTTTCCAAACTCCTTACAGATCGTTCAGATCAATTGAATGGCGTAGGCCGCCGGGAAAAAAGGTGTGAAGCTACGAAGTAATTCATCACAACGGACGCAGGATTTCCCAATGAGTCGACACATCGAGCCGTGTGTGTGAGGCTAATATCTTCCACGCTCCACGAATGCATCCGGGTTGGCCAGATCCACTTCACGCGCCGGGAAGACCTGTACGGCGCAGGCCTTGAACTCCGGGATGAGCGCTTCGGGGTCGAGCGCGTCGATCGTAAGCAGGTTGGCTGCCGCCTCTGCAAAATGCCAGGGCAGGAATACCACGCCCACGGTCGTCTTCTCGGTTACCGTCGCGCGCGCCACAAGCTCTCCGCGCCGCGAGCGGACGCGCACCGCCATGCCATCGCTGACGCCGTGCATCTCAGCGTCGGCCGGGTGCATTTCGAGGAGCGCTTCGGGGAAGATCGCATTCAACGCGGAGTGGCGTGTCATGGTGCCTCCGTGCCAGTGTTCGAGCACGCGCCCGGTGGTCAGGATGAAGGGATACTCGTCGTCGACCGGTTCGGCGGCCGGTACATAGGAGAGCGGGATGAACCTGCCGCGCCCGCGCGGGAAGCGATCCGCAAAAAGGAAGGGGGTGCCGGGATGGTCCGCGTCCCAGACCGGGTACTGCAGCCCCTCCTGCTCCAGTCGCGCATAGGTTACCCCTGCGAAATCGGGCACCACGCCCGCCATCTCCGCAAAGACCTCCCCCGGACCGGCGTACTCCCAGCCTGCGCTGGGACGCTCGAGGCGTGCCTCGAGGCGCTGGGCCAGGTCGCAGATGATTTCCCAATCAGCGCGCGCCTGGCCGCGCGGCGGATGGGCCTGGCGCACGCGCTGCACGCGCCGGTCGGTGTTGGTGAAGGTGCCCTCCTTTTCGGCAAAGGGCGTGGCTGGCAGGAAGACGTCCGCGAAGGCGCCTGATTCGTTGATGAACAAGTCCTGGGCCACCAGGAACTCCAACTGCTGCATGTGCTTTCGGGTCTCGTTCAGATTGGGTTCAGACATCATGGGGTTCTCGCCCATGATGTACAGGGCGCGCACGCCGCCCGGATGGGCATGGCTGAGGATCTCGGTGGTGGTGAGGCCAAGCACCCGGCTCAGACCTCCCGGTTCCACGTTCCAGGCCCTTTCCCATTTTTCGGCGTTGGCTTCATCGTCCACGCGCATGTAACCGGGATAATGGAAGGGCATGGCACCCATGTCGCTGGCACCCTGCACGTTGTTCTGGCCCCGCAGGGGATTGAGCCCGGTGCCCTCCCGCCCGATGTGGCCGGTCAGGAAGGCCAGGTGGATCAGGGCCAGCGCGCTGGCCGTGCCGTGCGAAAGCTGTGAGATGCCCATCCCCCAGTAGATGGCGCCGTTGCCGGCCTGGGCGTAGAGGCGCGCTGCGGCACGGATGTCCGCGGCGGGCACACCGGAGAGCTCTTCCGCGTATTCGGGCGTGAACGTGGCCAGGCTCTTGACGAAGTCATCGTAACCTTCGGTGCGCGCCTCGAGGAAAGCGCGGTTCACCAAGTCTTCCTCGACGATGACCTGCGCCATGGCGGTCAGCACGGGCACGTTGGTGCCGGGCTTAAGCGGCAGCCACAGTTCGGCGAAATCGACCAGGTCGATGCGGCGCGGATCCACCACGATCAGTTTTGCGCCGTGCTGCCGTACGGCCGCCTTCATCTGCAGGGCGATGATGGGATGGTTCTCGCTGGTATTCGATCCGACCACCATCAGGACGTCGTTGTAGACCACCTCGCTGGCGGTATTGCTCATGGCGGAGGAGCCCAGTGCCTGCTGCAGCGCTACCACGCTGCCGGCGTGGCACAGGCGGGTGCAGTGATCCACGTTGTTGGTGCGGAACACGGCCCTGAACATTTTTTGCAGCAGGTAGTTGTCCTCGTTGGTGGCTTTGGCGCAGCAGTAAACCGACATGGCGTCGGAGCCGTCGCGCCGGTATATCTCGACCAGCCTGTCGGCAACGTAATCGAGCGCCTCATCCCACGAGGCTTCCCGCCACTCCTGGCGGTCGAAGGCCTGGGTGCGTTCGCCGGGCTTTTGAGGCTGCACCCGGATCAGCGGCACCGTTACCCGCCGGGGGTGGTAGACATAATCGAAACCGAAACGCCCCTTCACGCACAGGTTGCCCTGATTGACCACCGCATCGAACGGCGATGTGACCTTGAAGATGCTGTCGTCCTTGACGTGAAGTTGCAATTTGCATCCAACGCCGCAGTACGGGCAGGTGGTGGTTACGATACGGTCGGGTTTTATCATAGTTGGTTCCAGGATTAAGGTTGAAGAGTGGGAGGTTAAAAATTGCAGGTTGAAGGTGGGAAGGTGAAGGTTCCAAACAACTTTCTACCCTTCAATGATCAACACTATTTCTTCCTTTTCTTCACGCCCGAGTTCAAGACCGTGATCTCCTCAGGCGAAATGCCCTGCTCGAGCAGGTATTCGCGTTTGGGCTTGAGCGCCCCACTCGGGCAAACGCCCACGCACTGGCCGCAGAACACACAGGTCGATTCGGGGATGGTGCGGTCGAAGAACGTCCCGATCTCGGTCTCATACCCGCGCCCGTTGAAGTTGATGGCGTAAGTGTACTGGGCGTCGTCCGCGCAGACCTGAACGCAGCGCCAGCACAATACGCATTTGGAGTAATCCCGCAGGAACATCGGGTTGTCGTCCTTAAGCGGGACCTCACGCCGCTCTGCACCCGGGAAACGCTCGGGGGAGGCGCCGTACTCGTCCAGCATGGCCAGGATCTCGGGCGCCTCGGAAAGGTCCATGGTAGCCGCCAGCATCTCCAGGATGGTCCGGCGCGCCCGCACGACCCGCTCGCTGCGCGTGAGAACCTGCATACCGTCCGTTGCCTGTACGAGGCAGGCCGGCTGCAGCAGGCGCTGGCCTTCCACTTCAACGACACAGATACGGCACAGCGCATAAGACGTGGTGGCTTCATGCCAGCAAATGGTAGGGATCTCAACCCCGGCCGCGCGTCCGGCTTCCAACAGGGTCGCGCCGGCAGGCACTTTTACTCCTTTACCGTCGATGGTCAATGTGATTTCTTCTGTCATTTCGCTGGCTGCTTTCCATTGTGTGCAAATAGATCCGGGAACTGCTGCATGGCGCTCAGCAGCGCGCTGGCGGCCGTCTGGCCCAGGCCGCAAAGCGAAGCGTCCGTCATGGTCCAGCCCACGTCCTGCAGCCGTTCGAGATCGCCGGAATCCATGGTGCCCTCCGCCAGACGCTCGAGGATCTCCAGCTGGCGCTGCGTGCCCATCTGGCAGGGATAGCACTTGCCGCAACTCTCGTGCGCAAAGAACCTGCCCAAGCTCCTGAGTACATCCCGCAAGTCACGCGATTCATCGAAGACCATCACCACGCCTGAACCGAGCGGCAGGCCAGCCGCACGCAGGTCCTCGAAGGTCAATTTCACATTCAGTTGGGCAGGTGTTGCAAAGGCGCCGGCTGCCCCGCCAAACAACACGGCACCCAGGTCGCGTCCGCCAGCCACACCGCCCGCCTGTTCGAGCAGCTCACGCAGCGTTACGCCGAATGGGATCTCATACAGGCCTGGTTGGGTTACATCGCCAGAGAGGCAGAACAGCTTCGGCCCTGGCGATTTCTCGGTACCAAGTTTGCGGTACTCCGCCGCTCCCTTTTCAAGGATAGCCGGTACGTTGCAGAGCGTCTCGACGTTGTTGATGACGGTCGGCTGGCCGAACAATCCGTGGGTGGTCGGGAAGGGCGGCTTGATGCGCGGAAAACCACGCTTGCCCTCGATGCTCTCGAACAGGGCGGTCTCCTCCCCACAAATATAAGCGCCCGCGCCCAGGAAGACCTCCACATCGAAGGCTTCGCCCAGGTAGCCGGCTGCACGCGCCTCCGCCAGGGCCGAGTCCAGCACAGGCTGGATGTAGGGGTATTCCCCGCGCAGGTAGATGTACCCCTTGCGGGCTCCAACAGCGTGGGCTGCGATGCACATACCTTCGATCACGCGGTGTGGATCGTCGAGCAGCAGCACGCGATCCTTGAATGTACCCGGCTCGGACTCGTCCGCGTTGCAAACGACGTACTTCGGGTTTTCCCGGGCTGCTGCGGCCCCCTCCCACTTGACCCCGGTCGAGAAGGCCGCGCCTCCGCGCCCGACCAGCCCGGAGGCTTTGATCTCGGCGACCACTGCTTCCGGGGCCATCGCGCGCGCCTTGAGCAGGGCCGTGTACTCCCCGTAGGCAGCCAGGGCGGTCGACTCCCCGCCGCAATTTCGGGTCAGCAGGCGGAGCGAGCCGTAGACCTTCGAGCGCGGGCGTCCGAGTTCGTAAGTGTCCATCATCAGATCGATGGAAGTCTCTGCCTGGTCATCGAAAAGCGCCGCAGGAGCCTGCTCGCACAGGCCCAGGCAGGGGCTGCGCTCGATGGTACGCTCGCCGTCGGGAGTGGTGCCTCCCGGAACGACACCGTAGTGGGAGCAAAGGTGATCGAGCAGCTCTTCCGCCCCGCGCAGCGCACAGGCCGGATCGGTGCAGACTCGAACCATTTTCTTTCCAACTGGCGCGTTATAGAACAACGTGTAGAACTCGATCACGCCATGTACGTCCGCCAGGGGAACCTGCAACGAACGAGCCAACTCCTGCGTGATCGGCTCTGGCAACCAGCCGTAATGGGCCTGAGCGGCATACAGGGCCGGTAACAAGCCTGCGCGTCCGAGAGCGATATAAGGTTCCAGTAGGGTAGCAAGGGGCGCCAGATCTAAATCAGACATTAGAACTCCGATATAGAAGTATAGAACGGATATGGAGGATTGACAAGTATGGAAGACAGTCACCTGCCCGGTGACTGCCTGGGGTTACAAGGCGAGATTTGCAGTGGGCCGGAAATCGGGTGGCACCCGCACGTGGGAAGCCTGTTCGAAGGCGTACCCCAGGCGCAGCAGCACCGGCTCCTGCCAGGCACCCGCGATGAAAGAGAGCCCCACCGGCAAACCGAAGATATACCCTGCGGGCACGGTCAGGTGCGGGTACCCGGCGACTGCCGGGGGTGAGGTGCTCTCCATGTCCCAGTTGAGGGCGTCGCCGTTGACCAGGTCGATCGTCCAGGCAGGGCCGCCTGTTGGCATAACGAGCGCGTCCAGCTTGTATGTATCCAGCGTAGCCTGCAATCCTTCCTGACGCGCCAGGCGCAGGTTCCTGGCCAGGGCATTCTGGTATTTCTTTTGCGTCAATGGGCCTTTTTTAGCGGCGGCCTGCATGCGTTCCTGGCCAAAATAGGGCATAACGCGCTCACGGTTCTCTTCATTGAAGTGGACGACCTCTTGCAAGGAATGCACCTCCACATCAGGGCCTACCTCCGCCAGGTAGGCGTCCAGGTCAGCCTTGAATTCATAGAGCAGCACTTCCACTTCCGAGTGGACGAACTTGTCGAACTGCTCTACGTCGGCCGGGTCGATAAGTTCCGCTCCGGCGGCGCGCAGGATGTGCAGGCAGCCTTCTAAGATGGCCAGGATGCGCGGGTTCGAACCCGCCATATTGCGCGCCACACCAATGCGTGCGCCCTGCAGGCCGTGCGGGTCCAACAAAGGACGGTAATCCATCAGGGCGTGCTCCCGGCTCGCAAGTGTGGCCGGATCGCGCGCGTCCACACCGGTCATGGCGCCCAGCAAGGCGGCCAGGTCTTCGACCGTACGCGCCATGGGGCCGGCCGTGTCCTGGCTGTGGGCGATGGGGATGATTCCCGAGCGGCTGACCAGACCCAGGGTCGGTTTAAAGCCCACGATGCCGTTGGTCTGAGCCGGACAGATGACCGAGCCATCCGTTTCAGTGCCGACTGCGGCAGCGCACAGGTTCGCCGCGACCGCCACCGCTGATCCCGAGGATGAGCCGCAGGCCGTGCGGTCCAGGGCATAGGGGTTGCGGGTCAATCCACCGCGACTCGACCAGCCACTGACGGAGGGGCTACCGCGAAAATTGGCCCACTCGCTGAGGTTGGTCTTCCCGAGGATCAGCGCGCCGGCCGCGCGCAGGCGCTCCACCAGGAAGGCATCCCGGGCGGCGTAATGGCCTTCCAGGGCCAGAGAGCCGGAGGTGGTTTGCATACGGTCGTGGGTATCGATGTTGTCCTTGAGCATGACCGGTACGCCGTGCAAGGGGCCGCGCAGCTTCCCAGCCTTTCGTTCCGCGTCCAGGGTCTCCGCTAACTCGAGCGCCTGGGGGTTAAGCTCAATGATCGCGTTCAAGCGCGGGCCGCCGGAGTCCAGCACCTCGATGCGCTCCAGGTAGCTCTCGGTCAATGCGCGGCAAGTCAGCTCCCCCGAGGCCATGCTGGCGCTCAACTCAGCGATGGACCGCTCAGGCATTTAGCGGCCGCCTCCGGTAATATAGCGTTCCAATTGGGCGATAAGGGATTTCTGCACTTCGATCACTTCTTTAAGCACATCGCGCACCGAGATCAGTCCCAACAATTGCTGGCCGTCATAGACCGGCAGATGGCGGATATTCTTCTCGATCATCTTCTCCATACACTCCTCCAGCGGTTCGCTGGCCTGGATGGAAATGACCTCGGCGGTCATGATCTGTTTGATGGTCGTGTCTCGCGCAGCCAGGTTTTTCAGGTCCACCTTGCGGACGAAGTCGCGCTCGGAGGCGATCCCGACCACCTGATCACCCTGCATGACCAGCAAGGCGCCTACATTCTTCTCGGCCATGCTTTTCATGGCCTCATAAACGCTCATATCGGGTGCCACCGACCAGATCTCGTTCCCTTTCTTACGGATGATATCGCGTACTGTGCTCATGCAGACCTCCTTGGTAATTTTTTGCGTACCCTAAAAAGTATAGACGCAAATGGGACCGCTGGCAAGAAACTGCCGGCCGGGTAGAAAAACAGGCGGAGCGCCTCCGCCTGCTGGTTACTTCACGCGTACAAAGCGCCGCTTGCCGACCTGCAGCACTCCGGGATGCGGGAAAGGGGCATCGCCGCGCTCCAGCGTTTCCCCGTCCAGACGCACACCTTTCTGGTCGAGCATACGACGCGCCTCGCTCTTGCTGGCTACCAGGCCGGCGCCCGTCAGGACGTCCATGACGGTTGCGTCCGCAGGCAGGTCGTATTCGGCCATTTCCTGAGGTGTCTCCTTCTGCTGGAAGAGGTGTACGAATGCCGCCTCGGCAGCCTGAGCCTGAGCCTCGTCGTAGAAGATGGTGGAGATCTCACGCGCCAGAGCCATCTTGGCATCCCGTGGGTGCAGGCTACCGTCCTTGAGGGCGGCTTCCTGAGCCTCGATCTCAGCCGGAGTCCAGCGTGTCACCAATCGGGCATAGGTGCCCATGGCAGAATCCGGTATGCTCATGACTTTGCCGTACATGTCCTCGGCAGTGGTATTGATCGGGATGACGTTCCCCGTGGATTTTGACATGCGCTGCACACCGTCGGTACCAGGCAGGATACCGCAGATGACTCCCACCAGTGGCTTCTGCCCGAGGGCTTCCTGCAATTTACGGCCGGCGACGATGATATTGAACAACTGGTCGGTGCCGCCGATCTGCACATCCGTCTGCTGGGCGACGGCATCGTAGCCTTGCATCAAGGAGTAAAAAGTCTCGTGCAGGTAGATGGGCTCGCCGCTTTCCAGGCGATTAGAAAAATTATTGCGGGCCAGGAACTGCTGCACTGTAAAGTGCTGCCCGAGGCGGATCAGGTCCACCAGCGTGAGTTCAGACAACCACTCGCCGTTGTAGCGCACTTTGGTCTTCTCTTCTTCCAGCACGCGAAATGCCTGGGAGGTGTAGGTTTTGGAGTTTTCCGCCACCTGTTCCTGGGTCAGCAGAGGACGTGCCTTGTTCTTGTCGGAGGGATCGCCCACCAGGGCTGTGTAACTGCCGATCAGGAAGGTGACCTCATGGCCCAGATCCTGGAACTGGCGCATCTTGCGCATGGGAATAGTGTGTCCCAGGTGCAGGTCGGCGTGGGTCGGATCAAAGCCGCAGTATACCCGCAGCGGCCGGCCTTCCTTTTGCGCTGCGACCAGGCGCTCCCTGAGCTCGCCCTGCATGGCTTTCTTCAGTTCTTCGTCGCCATATTCAGTGCCCTGCATCAAGAGTTCGACCTGTTCATCGATGTTCATGGAAACCTCCCGCAAAAAATAACGCATCACGTTTTACGTTTCCGTGATGCGTCGTGTGAAACGTAAAAACCCGGTCAACCCCGAGCGTAATAGTACGCGTCCTTGGATTTTTCCACCAAATCCAGACGGGTCTTACTCAGGATATCATCAAGGATCAATTGCCCATCCGCAAAACCCGTGCGCCCGCGCACCTGGCCCTGGATGCGCAACTCGCCCAGAGTCATGAATTCAAAATGCGCCGAGTCGCCGCGGACCCGTACCGTGCGGCCGAAACGCGCCGGCAGGACCGTCACTTCACGGACCGCAGACCAGGCCAGGCTGACCACCCTGAGCCCGTTCTCAAAATGCAGGCTATCAGAGCCCAGGCGAAGGATCGTGCGCCGGTCCATCCAGTTTCCCAGGCTGATGCTGGCGCCGGAGAAGAGCAGAAACCCCCAGAAGATCCAGACCCAGAGAGGAATGGAACCGGCCCGCTCGAGGACCAGCAGCGCCAACCCGACGGCCAGCGCCAGAGCCCAGGCGGTCCACTCTTCTCGGCGGGATAACAATTCGGGATGGAATTCGCGTGTGCTAGCAGCGGGCATGGCAGTAATTATACAACAGCTCACTGGAGGAGGTCGAAGGTGAACTCCCAGGGTCCCTTCACGGTGAAGAACTCATCGCTGTACACAAGTTGTTCAGCTTCTTCCTGGCTCATCGCCTCGGGTTTGCTCGAGATTTGCATGATCGGTCCCCCGCCAGAATCCACGCACTCCAACGTGATGGCGACGCCTCTCTCATTCAGAGACTGCTGTATCTTGGGCATATAGATAGTGCAATACTCATCCTCGCGCGGGTAGGATCCGATCGATTCCACGCGGATCGTGACCGTCGAAATCTCGGCATCGGGTGGAACGTAGAATTCCAGGCGATCGCAGCGCTGTCCCGCCTGGCCTTCCGCGCCAGGCTCCTGCAGGCTGATGAGCGTAGCGCCATATTCCTGTACGTCCACCTCTCCGTAGCGCAAACCAGCTTTCCAGATCGTCCAGTCCGATGAATCGGGCAAGGTATAGCAGACGTCAGCATAGACCTGTTTGCCCTCCAACCAGGCATGCTCCACGCTGACCTCGATCCCGCTGATGACCTGGTTCGGTGAAACCAAGGCAGCTTCAGCAGTCGGGTAGGATTCGGATATGAAGGGTGTGGCGGAAGGCGCCGCCGGCTGACCCGATTGGTCGAGCGGGTTAAGCGACGAACATGCCAGGATAGCTACTACAAGAACGGAGACGAATAAGAGGAAACGGGTACCCATAGATTTTCCTTTCATGATGTGCTTGACCTGACGAGCTGGTCAAGCGCTGCACTTAGTGTTGGATAGCGGAATGTATAACCAGACTGAAACAGGCGGCGCGGTTCCGCGTAGCGTCCTTCGGTGATGAGCACGCTCATTTCACCCAGGACCAACCGCAGCAAGAAGGCCGGTACATGAAACCAATACGGCCGCCGGTAGGCTTGCGCGACCGCACGCATGAAGTCGGCGTTGCTGACCGGACGGGGAGCGATCAGATTGTACGGGCCGCAGGCCTGCTCATTCCCGATCAGGAATTGTATCGCGCCCAATACGTCCTCCAGATGGATCCAGGGCAGTGCCTGGTCCCCGCGACCGAGTCGCCCGCCGAAGAACAACCTGGCCGGCAGGGCCATCAACTGAAATAGTACGGCATCGGGGGCGAGCACCACCGCGGTGCGGCAGACCACGCGACGCACGCCCAGAGATTCGATCGAAGCAGTTGAACACTCCCAATCCACGGCCAATTGTGCCAGGTTATCATCACCCGGGGGTGCGTCCTCCCCAACCACCTGTGCACCACGCAGTCCATAGTAGTTGATGCCGGAGATCTGCACGAAGGTTGAAGGACGGTGGGCAGCTTCCTCGATGGCGCTGACCAGCGCGCGTCCAGGCTCGACTCGCGAGCGCAGAAACCTGCGCTTCTTATTCTTTGTCCAGGGCCAGTTATTCAGGCTGAGCCCGGTCAGGTTGACCACCGCGTCCATTTCATTCATCAAAGAACCCCAGCCATGCGTATTTTTACCATCCCACAGCACACTTTCCGTGCCGGGCAGGCCTGGTTTTCGCTTTCGTGTCAGCAGATAGACCTGATGCCGATCCGTCAGCAATGCTTTCGCCAGGTGACGACCCAAGAAGCCAGATCCGCCTGCAAGTAGGACTTTCATCGCCTGTACTCCGATTAAACGGTTATGCTATAATCAGCGCTTGTGGAGGCTCCATGCACGAGCCAGTATTGGTGCTAAATGCCAACTTCGAACCGATCAACGTCTGCGCCATGCGACGCGCGATCGGGTTAATTCTAACAGGGAAAGCCGATATGGTTGTGAACGGTCGGGGGGTGATCCATACGGTCTCCCAATCCTTTCCACGACCGTCCGTCATCCGACTTGAAAACATGATCCACCGGCCGCGACCGCGCGTCAAGTTGACGCGCCGCGAAGTTTTCCGCCGCGACCATTATACCTGCCAGTACTGCGGACGGCGGGACACAGGATTAACCGTAGATCACGTGCTCCCCAAACACCTGGGGGGAGAACACTGCTGGGACAATGTGGCGGCAGCATGCCCGTCCTGTAATCATCGTAAGGGCGGCCGCAGGCTGGACGAGGTCCATATGACTCTCATGCATAAACCGGTTGAGCCACCTGCAAACGCGATGTATCTCTTCGGACATCACGAAGAGGTGGATGGCGAGTGGCAGCCATTTATTCAAGGGTGGTGAAGAAGTCCAAGCGGGCGATGGTCCTATTCCCCCTTCTCGCCCAAACAGTATCTAAAACTCGAGAGACATAAGATCCGTCGCCAGTCTGACCTCACCGGAAAACTGGCGTTTTGCTTTCTGGACCAACTCCTTATCCGTATACTCCCCGGTGGGATAGTGGATCAGGTAGAGCGCGCCGACTTCCGCCTGCCGGGCGATTTCGCCGGCCTGTCCAGCCGACGAGTGTCCTACCGATTCTCCGGATGCCTCGTGAAGCAAGATGTCAGCGCCGGAGGCCAGGCGTACGACTTCCTGGCACGGCTCTGTATCGCACGAGTAGGCGATGATCTTCTGATTTTGCTTCAGTTCGACACGCAAGCCGATGGTTGGGACGAGATGGTGTACCGGCGAAGCCTGAATGCAAAATTCATCATTCTCCATCAACGGGATCCTCTCGGTCGCCGGCAGGCGGTGAAATGTGACCGGGAAGAAATCAGGCCAGTCCGCCCAGGAATACATGGCCATCAAGCTTTCGATCCGGTCCATGGTATGGTGCAATCCATAGATATCGAGCGGAGCCCGCCGCCCACGTAACCACATGTCCATCAGCAAGAGCGGCGCGCCAGAGACATGATCGGGATGGAAATGGGTCAGGATCAAATCGGTGAGGTTATCGTACGTGACGCCATACACTTCGAGGCGATGGAGTGGATTGTTCACACAATCCACCAGCACATTGCGATCCTGGCCTAAAAATGCCATGTGTGTGTTTTCATTTTCCCGCGAGGAGATGGCATTCGAAGAACCGAGAATGAGCAGCTTCATTTTGATCGCCCCCCTGGCTAAAGCACCCAGACTAAAACGACCGGCGTGATGTAGGTCTCCACCACCGCTGCAATGCCCAACAGCGGCAGCACAAGGACGAGGAGCACCTTGACCCAATCAGCCAGTAATTCCAACAAGATCTCGCCCATGGAACGTCCGATTTGAGGTGTCACCAGGACCGCCCCGATGCGCAGGACCGCCGCGCTGGCAAGGATCAAGGCCGGTAGTTCGAATACTCCATGCGGCAGCAAGCCGGCCAGCGCAATGGCAGGCGCAGAGTAGCCCATCAACTGGAAGGCGCCAAGTACAACGCCGATCACACTCAGGTTGACCAGGTAGACCAGGACGCCCAATACACTGAAGGAGACCAGTCCCGCCAACAGGATCACACCAACAGCTCTAAGGTTATGCACAAAGATGTACGGCGCAGAGATCTGTTGCCCAAGCCCAAACAAGGAAGGAGACTGGTTAAACTCGCTGACCACGTCTTGAAAACCACGCGCGCTATGGATATGCAGGTACTTTGGCACCTCAGCCACCGTCCATTGAAATCCAATCCCAAAGGAGAGCAATGCGATCACCAGCATGACAACCAGGGGCACACGCAACTTTCGAAAACTTTCGGCAACTTCCTTGCGGTACCAACCAAAGAAACTCCGGGAGGGTCCATGGACATACCCCCAAAAAGTCCGCCACATCCACTGAAAATTCAAGACATCGATCTCGCGCCCAAGCAGGTATTCTCGCTGAAAATGCGCCAGGCCCACGCGAATCAACAACGCCGCCAGAATTAATACGCCGATCACCGCCAACCAGAGCACCTGGTTGTTTCCCCAAAACAACAGGGCACTTTCGCCCTGCATTAGGATCGCGACTGGGATAACAATGAAGGAGGCCAGCAGATTGGCGGCTCTCACCGAAGTGGATTGGACGGAGATCACGATGGCGGCGCTTACCATCAGGACGGCATGCGCACAGGTCAGGGCCAATAACTGCACCAGGACTGCGATTTCAGGCATTTCGATGTGTTGCTGGGATACGATCACCAGATAGAATCCGATCGCGATCAGGCTGGCAGTCAGGGGCGTGATTACACCGATGATCAGCTTACCCACATACATATGCCAATCCAACAGCGGAGTGGACAGCAGCGGCTCAATGGTGCCGCGCTCCTTCTCACCCACGAAGGATTCCAGGGCCACTACCAGCGAGATCGTGATCGGGAAGAAGCCGATGATCAAGACCGAAAACGGCACCAGGCGGTCTACCAGTAAGGTTTCACCGTATTGGCTCACAAACTTGACGGCCGCCTTGGCGACCTCGTTCATCAGGATCGGGAACAAGATCGTTAGGAGCAGGAGCGGAACGAGGATACGCCAATCGCGGAGTTGATCCCGTAATTCCCTTTTTGTGATCAACCAGACAGGAGCAAACCAGTTCATGAAATCATCCTAATGGACCGATATTGTTGAGGAGGCCTGCTGGATCTTCGCCATCACGCTCAGGTAAACCTGTTCCAGGCTTCTGGGGACCTCTTGAAAGGTAACGATAGGCGCATTGCTTAGGCTCAACAGCCGCAGTAAAACCGGGTTGGAGGCTTTCGGATCACGTACGCGGAAACGCAAAGTGCGTCGGCCCGGATGTTTGCCGAGGGTGACGCCCTCCGGGAGCTCAAGCGCGCTGGCCTGCCAGGCGTGTGAAAGTTGAGCCTCGAACTCCACCGGGCCCAGGATTTGCTGCTTGAGTTCATTTAAGGTGCCACTGACGAGGATCTTACCCTGGTAGATGATGGCAATCGTATCGGCAAGGCCTTCGGCCTCGGCCAGGTTGTGGGTGCAAATCACAATCGTGCGCTGGGAGGATCTCAAGCGGGCGATCTCATCTCGCACCAGGTGGGCTGATTCTGGGTCCATGGCGGAAGTGGGTTCATCCAATAAAAGCACGGGGGGATCGTGCATCATGGCGCGCGCCAGCGCCAGCTTCTGCCGCATCCCTTTTGAATATTCACCGATGCGTTTCTTGACGACCGCCGCCAACCCGAAGTATTCCACCAGAAATTGACTGCGTTTTCCCAAGGCCGAGCGGTCGAGGCGATAGACACTCCCAAAAAAATCCAGGTATTCCTCCGCGGTCATGCGGGCGTACAGGCCATGTTGCTCAGTCAGCACACCCACTGAAGCTCTGACATCCGTGGCTTGCCGGACCACATCGAAGCCATTAACCGTGGCGCGGCCGCGCGTGGGCAGCAAGAGGGCGGTCAACATGCGCACAGTCGTGGTTTTGCCAGCCCCATTCTGTCCGAGCAACGCCAGCACCTGGCCTGGTTTGACCTGCAAGGTCACCCCTTCCACCGCCTGGAAGCCGTTAAAATGCTTGGTTAAATCGTAGGTTTCAATCATAGGACCTTATGGTTTAATGAGCATATTCATTGGGGAATTACCTGTCAATGAGACAAGAGTCCCTCAAGCAGTGGTAAGGGTACCACGGTGCCGCCACCACAATCCTGCGGCGGACACCAATGCTACCAGCGCCATGAAGATCTGATTCGCATTAAGGCCAGCCACCAGGGCGGAGTCCAACCGCAGGAATTCAAGTACAAAGCGGCCAAGAGGATAAACTACCAGGTAGACCAGAAAGATATCCCCGTTTTTGAGTTGCTGCGGGAATCGACGGGCCAACCAATAGAGCAAGGCAAAATTTGCCAGGTTCCAGATCGACTCGTACAGGAAGAGCGGGTGGTAATATTCCACATTTTCGAATCCGGAAAGACGGTGCAGAGGATCGATATAAATCTTCCACGGCAGATCGGTGGGGCCACCATATAATTCCTGGTTGAAAAAATTTCCCCAACGGCCGATGGCCTGGCCCAGAGCCAGGCTGGGCGCGGAGATATCAGCCCATTCTAGGAAATCCAGACCATGTCGGCGCGTATAGAAGTAAAGGGCAAGCGCGCCACCAATCACCGCGCCGGGGATGCCCAGGCCTCCATTGCGAATATTGATCAGATCGAATGGATGGGTCAGGTAGAAGAATGTCGTGCGACCTGCTGCGATCGCCGAGGGGGTAGGAGTGAATACATGCCAAAGGCGAGCGCCGATCACGCCTCCCACAAACAGCCAGATGACCAGATCCCAGACGATCTCTGGATTGTGACCCCTACGCTTTGCTTCCCGTGTCGCCACCCAGGCGCCGGCAACCACACCCAGCGTGAGCAGGATGCCGTAATAGCGCACAAGCAACGGTCCGATCTGGAATCCCTCGGGCATATCAGCCCTGACCTTTCGAGTTCATTTGCAATCGGGCCTGCTTGCGGATGTACCAGATGCGTTGCAAAGCCGTGAAATTTCCAAATACCGCCAATATCCACAAGGCCAGGAGGGGCAGATTCAACACCAGCAAAGGCGCAAGCACCAGATAACGTTCAACGCGCGTCAATAATCCGACCTTGGCAACATAGCCCAGGCCTTCTGCTCGCGCCTTGACATAGGAAACCAGCACTGAACCAGCCGCCGCTAAAAAGGCCAGGATAGCGCCCTGCGCATGTGCCTGCATGGCATAAAAATACATCAATCCACCCAGAATGGCCAATTCAGCATAGCGGTCGCTGACTGAATCCACAAAAGCACCAAAATCGCTGGGGTCGCCGCGCAAGCGCGCCATGGTCCCATCCAGCGCATCGATCGGGGTCATAACCAAAACCAGCAACCCGCCCAAGGTCATCCTGCCCTGAGAGAGAAAGTACGCTCCCAGGAAATTACCTGCCATTCCCAGACCTGTCATGAAGTTGGGTGTAAGCCCAAGGTTCAATAGGAATTTGCCCACCGGATCCAGAAACCATCTGAATCCTGCCCGCAGTCGATCGGTTAATGTAACTGGATTGGTGATTGCACGGTTTTCCAAAGTATCCTCTCCGGTTTGCGAATTTTTCTCATTCTTGATCAAGATCCGTTTCAGGATCCACCAGCACTTCGCGCTCGCGGCCACCCCCTGGAGAAGGGCCAACGAGGCCCATCTCTTCTAACTGGTCCAGCAAACGCGCCGCGCGGGGGTAACCGATGCGCAGCCGGCGTTGTAGCAGCGAAGCCGATGCGTGTTGCGACGCCATAATGAGGGATTTCGCCTCTTCGATCAAGACGTCATCACCTCCCTCAGCAGGTTCCTGCAGGAGTTTCTCCCACGGCGGGGTTCCATCTACCGGTAAATCACTCACTTTTTGCCAGTAGGTAATGATATTTTCGATCTCCTGGTCCGCAACCATGACTCCCTGAGCTCTTACCGGATTTCCGACTTCAGGGTTCAAAAAGAGCATATCCCCATGACCAAGCAGGGATTCTGCGCCGGCTGCATCCAGAATAACCCGAGAATCGATGCCTGAGGCAGTCGCAAATGCCAACCGCGCCGGGAAATTGGCTTTGATCAGCCCGGTGACCACATCCGTACTGGGGCGCTGTGTGGCCACCACAAGGTGGATGCCGGTCGCCCGGGCCATCTGAGCCAGTCGTACCAGATTATGTTCGGTTTGATCGGGAGCGGACATCATCAGGTCTGCCAACTCATCGATGATCACGACAATGCGCGGGACAAGGGTGTGTTCGCCCTTTCGGGTCAATTTCGAATTGTAAGTGTCAAGATCACGAGCTTTGGCAGATTCCAGCAATCGGTATCTATGCTCCATTTCCACCACCACCCAGCGCAGGACCCCCATGATGCGGTCAATCTTCGTTTCCACTTTACCATATAGGTGCGAAAGACCATTAAAACGCAGCAGTTCAACCATCTTGGAATCGATCATCACCAGGCGCAGATCTTCAGGAGAATTGTTCATTGCCAGACAAGAGGCGATGGCGGTGATACATACAGATTTCCCCGATCCGGTCGAGCCTGCGATGAGCAGATGCGGCATCCGCGAGAGGTCCGCCACGATCGGTTGGCCGGAGACATCCCGTCCCAACGCTATCGCCAGGGGCGATTTCACCTTATAGAAGGCGTCCGTCTCCAGGATGGCGCGCAACCGCACGACAGAAGCATGCGAGTTCGGGACTTCGATCCCGACAAAGGGCTTACCCGGGACCGGAGCCTGAATGCGCAGGCGCTGCGCCGAGAGCGCCAGCGTCAGATCCTTTTGCAGGGCTGCGATCTGAGCCACACGCACTTTCATCTGCTGTGCATCCTCTTCCTTGGAACCCGTTTTCTTAATGAATCCTGGCTGTACCGCAAATTGAGTCACGGTCGGACCAACACGAAAGCCGATGACGGTTGCCGGGATACCAAATTCGGAGAGGGTCTTTTCGATCATGCCCGCAGTCTGATTGATGGTCCGTTCATCCGGTCGAGATATCTTTTCTGCAGATAGAAGGGACAGATCGGGGAGCTTTTCATTGCGGGGCGTCGGTTCGGCAGGCCGATTATCCTGGGTTTCGGGCACGGGTAGGGATTTTCTGAATTCCGGCGGCAAAGGTGCCGGCTTTACTTTCGTTTTGGTTATCTTGGTACTTTTATCAGTTTGCGGCGCGTGCACGACCGGTGGTTCAGGAATCGTATCGAGGCGTGGGTATTCGCCTGCCAACTCCGATAACCATTTCTCCAGAACCTGCCACAGACCAAACGTGGTCATGAGAGCCAGCAACCACAGCAACCCAAGGACCACGGTTCCCAACACCTCACCGGCCACGCGCCAGGCAAAGAAGGCCAGACCCCAACCGATCAAGCCGCCAAACTGGCCGGTCCCCGCGCGAGCCAACGCGTCTCCATTGACTGCGCTGAGGGCCGCCAACAGGCTAAGAGTAAGCAGCAGCAGTAATTCAAAAGCGATAATGCGATCGATCGAAACCGCACTTCGATTCCAACGCAATAAGACCACACCGAAGAATCCGATCGAAAGAACGAGCAAGTAACTTCCCCAACCAAACCACCGCGCGAACAGATCAGCCAGGAACAGCAATACAATTCCATCGCTGCCGCCCAGCAATGCCAGCAGCACCATGGCTGCCAATGCGACCAAAAGCACGCCAACCGCATCCCGCGCGAACCTGCCAAAGTGGAAATCAAACTTCAATAAATGATCAAGCCAATCCCCGCCCGACTCGTCCAGATGGAAGAAACGCTTGGGGCGCGTATCCGGTTCCGTTCTACGAGTGCGCGACCTGGCGGGCTTAGGCGTCATCCGCGCCATCCAGAATCAGGCTCAACCCCATGCGCTGGTGGGCCGCGTCTACGTGCAGAATACGTACTTCCAGTTCCTGTCCTTCTTCAACCACATCATGCACGGATTGACCTTCCACGATATTCATCTCGGAGGCGTGGATCAATCCTTCCACGCCTGCATTGATTCTTGCAAAGGCACCATACGAAACAATGCTGGTAACGACCGCCGGAACAATTTGACCAGCGGCAAAGTCGGTATCGGCCTTCTCCCAGGGGTTCGGCAACAATTGCTTTAGACTGAGCGCTACTCTACATCGTTCCGCAGATATCTCTAGTACTTTGGTCTGCAATTCCTGCCCGAGGTCTACGATCTGGCTCGGATGGGTTACGCGTCCCCAGGAAAGTTCTGAAATATGGATCAGCCCTTCCACCCCGCCCAGGTCGATGAATACGCCAAAATCCGTGATATTCGTGACGGTCCCATGTATTGTATTTCCCACTTCGAGGTCATTGAAGAGCTGCATACGCTTTCCGGGTTCGGCCAACGCTGCCCGCTCTGAGAATACCACGCGGCCGTCCTCGGGCGCACATTCGATCACTTTAAGCCGCAGGGTCCGACCAACATAGGACTCAAGACCCTTCTCGCGCTCATGTTTGTCCATATTGGCGACCAAATCCACCAGGTGCGAATACGGTACGAATCCGAACAATCCGTCGCCCTCCACCAAGACTCCGCCGCGATTAAAACCGGTCACCTGTAACTCTACAATGCGATCCTTGTGATACAACTCGCGGACCTCGTGCCAATCCGTAGGGGTTCTAGTGGCTTCAGCTTTTGAGAATCGAGCCACTTTGGTAGATTTGGAGACTGATGCAACAAAGCGTTCCTCTTCAGCCAGAACTGCATCCCACCAGCTTTCATCGATCGTCGGCATTGAATCTTCCTTGTTACGATCCGCAACCATAAAATACTCCTTCCCTACCTGATGCGCCTTGTTTCGGCCTCGATATCCAGGATGGCACGGGCAACGGCTTCCACCGCAACGCGTTGCTTGCGATACAAATCTGCTTCCGACATTGCCAACCGGGAGGCTACTTCGCGCACCTTTCGTCCCTCAATGAACTTCATTTCAAGAATGTTATAAAGAATCCATTCTGTGGTAAATCTGCGTTCCCCTTCAGGCTTGACCTGATCGACGGCTTTTCGAAGCAGTACCCGTAATGCATTCGACGCATTGCCTTCGTGCTCAGTTGCCAGACTTCTGACCGCACTCAAGCCCAACAAGGGGCTATTGGTTAACTTTGGACCTCCCCAGTAGTGGGTCAAGGCATCTTTGACCCAATTCACCAGGTCCGAGTCAGGTGGTAGCTCTTCCATTAAAAGGCTGCCCCGAGCATCATAACTACCACGGGCGCGTAAACGTTGGATCATATCCATTTGGGGTTGTAAATCCTCCAAGGAACGAAATACCCTTTGTTGCAGTTGGCGATCCTCAAGTGCCAGGGCAGCGCGTTCTGCCAGTAACCAGAGCGCATTGCGCTGGTCCGCATCAATCTGATCCGGCGCCCCACTTTGGCGAGCGATCCCCAGAAAACCCATTAAAGAAGGTACTTCATCTTTATCCATTTCGTTTTCGCGCCGCTTACGTAACGGAAGGATCCAGAAACCTCCCCAAATAAATTCCTGGCGACCCGTGCCGTTCCCGTTATGGGTAACCTCGTTCAAGGCTTCGTTCAGATCCTGCTGATCGATAAGTTTGCGGTTTCCTGCCAGGACAATGAGAGAAAGGTCTTCTCCGTCCAGGGCAGCTACGAAGGCGCTCGGAGATTGCATGTGATCCCGTACGGCCGCTAATACCGTTTCAAGAAACTGGTGCATATCACCGCGAGTAAGCAAACGCTCCTCGATATTCTGTAACAACTGCAATTCAGACCGGTCACGGCCAAAGAACAACCAGCGCTCCCAAACCGGAGAGAGCAGCGTGATCATATGTTCAAGTAACAACACTGAGATCACCACCACCAGGGGTACAAATGCTGAATACGTAGCGCCAAAGAAGACGCCACCGCCACGCCGCACCACCGTCATCAGCCCAAGCGCCACCGATGCGGTAACCGGACCACGCAGAATCCACTTAAACAAGCGGCTCTTTACCAGACGGTCCGGCCAGGACACTCCAAAGAACGCCACCGCGTAGGCCATGACGACCACCAGTCCTCCTACCAACATATTGATGAGCGTGGCCGCGCTCCAGAACAGCAGGGGATATCGCGCCGCCAGGGCAAATCCATAGAGCATGTAGGGGTAGGAACCGAGTGCCGGTGCCGTTGCACCGGCCATCAGGTACAACATGCGGCGTTGCCCGGAGCGCGTCAACATGCGTGAATAGGCGCGGGCGAAATTAATGCCCGCCAAAAGCATGATCACAATATAATAAAGGGTGAAAAGTTCCGTCCAGAGCGTACGCTCCAGATGCGGAGCGGGCATTCCGTTCGGAACCAGATCTCCTACCAGATACCCCAGACTCAACAAGATCAAAAAGCCCGAGGAGATCAGGTAGGTCAAGCGAACTACCAAGCGTCGCCGACCCCGGGAGGGACGACCTGCAGTCACCAGCAAGGCATCAGAAAGGTGTAAATAGGCGGCAGGCAGGAATACAATCCCGATCCATTGCAACCGCAGGAGCAAATCGATTCCCCAGTCCGGGACGTCCTTATTTTGAAAGGCTTCGGTAGTAAAGACGACTACCACGCATAAAAGGATAACCGCAAATGAACGGGCTACTCGATCACGTAAATTGAAGGATAATGCGTACAGAAACAACGAGAAGGCAGTAATTGCGATGCCTGCCGTCAGGATCTGATTGATCGTTTGAATCCCCGCCAATAAGTTTTCAGTCCAACCGTTAAGCATAGACCTTCCCAGTGCCTACAATAAGGTTCTCCCGAAGAACAAAGCTACGTCTTGGGTGACGTAATAATGGTCATTATAACCGCAGAATTCAAAGCCCGATTTCTGAGCAAGTTGAATAGCAGGGTAGTTTTTAGAGGGCATTTCAAGGAAAGCATATCTAGAGCCATGCGCCTCAGCCCATTCACGAGAGGCATCCAGCAAGACACTACCAACGCCTTGCCGCCGGCTCTCCTGGCTTACAACCAGGTCGGTCACCCAGGTAGTGGTGGCATGGCTGTGTTCCAAGATGCAAGCATACCCGACCACCTCATCACCAGCTGAGGCCACGATAATGGCTGAACGTTGCGCCCATTCATCGGCCAGGGAATAAGGATCACGCGGATAAGTCACCGTGATCGGCCGCGGTAATCGCACAGCGCGAAACCCGGCAAGGATCTGATCGTTCTCCTTGCGAAAATCCAATTGCCACACATATTCACTAACGCAATTATGGTCCATGCCCATCAGGCGAGGTAAGTCCGATGACACTGCCATTCGTAACTGAACTTCAAGCAAAATTATTTCCTCCAACTAAGGAGCAAGGATACGCACCGGGATCATACACGGAGTGGTGGATTCTCCCTGGTTATCGGTCGCAACCAATCGCAAGGCATAATCGCCTGGATTTAACACCGAAGTGTCCCAAAGGCCCAGCTCACCGTTGATGACGATGCCCCTGCCAGCGGAGATCGTGGCCCAGGCATCCGATCCTTGCGGCGCAACTTCGTATTTATAAAATCCAAAGTTTTCAATATTGGCCGTGCCTTCCAAAGTGACCGTGCCACTCACTTCCTGGCCCGGATTCGGTGAGGTGAACGTTAATTGCCCCGGAATGCAACCGTTGCCGAGAGTTTCCGGTAGTGGATTTGAAGGGGGAAATCCGGTCCCGGCCGGGGATGGTTCGCTTAAAGATGGTTCACCCGAATTTTGTATCATATCCAAAGTGGGGGTCGCCAGATTGCCGGCAGAAGGAAGGGCAGGGGCTAGAAAGGAGGCAACGATCAATTCGAGCATGAATAAAGCACCTATGAAGACCGTTAATGCGATGGCCTGACTAAGACGTCGAACGGCGTATTCGCGTTCTAATCCAAATACGGCTTCCCGCACCTCATACCAGGATCGAATGATCTGGCGAACCGTAAACAATGCCCCAAGAGCCAAAAGGATATAAATAAGGCCTTCGTAATTGGCTAAGAAGCGAAAAACCGTACCCATACTCGATATTCACGACTATTCAGTTGTTAAGATCGATTCAATACGCCGCGAATGATTTTTTCCATCTTGGGTGCAATCACTTTTCCGGCCTGGATGACTTCCTCATGAGTCGTAACCGTGGAGCCATCCAAATTTGCTTTATTACTGATACCCGAAAGTCCCATCACACTTAATCCGCCATGACGCGCAACGATAACTTCAGGTACCGTGGACATTCCCACAGCATCCGCCCCCGCCATCCGCAAGAATCGTAGATCCGCTGGAGATTCAAAGGATGGTCCGCTCAATCCGCAATAAATTCCTTCTTGTAAGTCGATACCTTCGTCTTTGGCCACTGCGCGTGCAAGTCCAGCCAATTCCTTATCATAGGATTGACTCATGTCAGGGAACCTGGGACCAATCTCGTCCAAATTTGGACCCATCAAGGGGTTCTGTCCGGTCATGCCCATCAAGTTTAGATTGTCCGTGATCAACATGACATCCCCGGGCGAGAAATCAGGGTTCACGCCTCCGGCAGCGTTGGTCACGATCATGATCTCAACGCCAATCCTTTGCATAGCCCTGACAGGAAGGGTGATTTCCGCCATACTATACCCTTCGTAGAAATGGACGCGTCCCTGCATGACCATGACCGGCTGCCCCTCGAGGCTCCCCATTACCAATTGCCCGATATGACCAAACACGGTGGAGACCGGCCAGCCAGGCAACTCTTGAAATGGAATAATGGTCGCCTCTGTGACCGTTTCCGCCACATCGCTTAACCCAGACCCGAGGATGAGGCCAATACGCGGTTTAATCGAACATTTCGCTCGAATTGTTTCAACTACCTGATCAATTTCCTGCAAGGAGATAAATTTCTGCATGATTTACCCAGATTGAATACTTTAAAGTGAATGGCAGGCGCGTGATTTTTCAAATACACAATACGGTCAAGGATTCATAAAATTATATCAGAGAAAACTATTTGAGAAAAATTTAACAAATACACAGATTTGTTAAGAATAAGAGCGGACACCCGGATCAGAATCGAATCAGCATGTCATGGTTGATTACGGCTCTGTCGGCCTGACCAGAATAAGCGTGTCCAATCTGACTGTGAATTTCATGTTTTCGCCGACAGCACATCTCTAAATGCACTGACCGCACGTTCGATATGCGACTGTTCAATCCCATAGTGGGTTACTAGGCGGAAGCGCATCGCTCCAGAAACGCCCACTAGAACCCCCTTTGATTTCAATGCTTCAGCAATCTCCTCAGCAGTCCCTCCAAATTCGTCAGGCAGTGTTAAAAAAACCATATTGGTCGCCGGAACCGGGCTATCCAGCTGGATGCCGGGAAGCGCTCCCACCCCCTCAGCCAACTTGCGGGCCAGAGAATGATCCTCCTTCAGGCGTGAGACCATCGTCCTCAAGGCTACGATTCCTGCCGCAGCCAGGATGCCGGCCTGTCGCATCCCCCCGCCCAGTTGCTTGCGTATGCGGTGTGCAGCATGAATAAATTCGCGTGAACCGCACAACACTGAGCCAACCGGTGCAGCCAGGCCCTTACTGAGACAGAAAGTGACTGAATCGACTTGATCGGTAAGATCACTCGCGTTTACACCCTGCGCCACCGCCGCATTGAAGATGCGCGCCCCATCCAGATGGACTTTCAAACCATACTGACGGGCAAAGCCGACCACTTTTTGAATATACTTCGGTGTTTGGTACGTACCGCCACAACGGTTATGCGTATTTTCCAATGCGATCAGGCGAGATACCGGTTGGTGGTCGTCCTCGTGACGCAGACCGGCTTCGAGGTCCTCCAATGCGATCGAGCCATCCGATTGGTTGGGCAACTGGCAGGAGTGCACGCCTCCCAGCGCCGAGATGCCACCCGCTTCATACAAGAAAGTGTGGGCAAATTTCCCCAACATCACCTCATCCCCTCGCTGGCAATGAGCCAGTACCGCCGCCAAGTTTCCCATGGTACCCGATGCAACGAATAAGCCAGCTTCCTGGCCAACCATCTCCGCCGACAACTCCTGGAGCTGATTTACAGTTGGGTCTTCGCCATAGACGTCGTCGCCAACTTCTGCACGGGCCAAAGCCTCTCGCATTTCAGGAGTGGGTTTGGTGACTGTATCTGATCGTAAGTCGATGAAGTCCATGTCTTTCTCCTCAAGCGCGCATCTTATTTAAAATTTCTTCCAGATCATCAGGGAGTGGCGCTTCAAAGATCCGGGGCTCTTCTTCACCTGGCAACCGGATCTCGATCCGTATGGCATGTAAAAAATGACGGTCCAACGGCCAGGAGGGTTTTCGTCGGCCATAAACCTTATCCCCCACGATCGGGCAACCCAGGAAAGCGCAGTGTAAGCGGATCTGGTGCGTGCGACCGGTCAGCGGATGAACTTCTAGCAAGGTATGCTCGGGGTAGGACTCAAGCGTTAAGTACTCCGAGAATGCCTCCCGACCTTTTCCCACCGATTGGATCGCCATGCGTTTACGGTGACTGGGGTCCCGGCCAATAGGAGCCTGAACGCGTCCATTGGGAGTGGGAGGTTGACCGTCCACAAGGGCTAGGTACGTTTTATTGACTTTGCGATCACGGAATTGCTCCTGCAACCAGTGATGAGCGCGGTCGTTCTTGGCCAACAGGATCAACCCTGAGGTGTCCTTGTCAAGTCGGTGAACGACCCCGGGGCGCTCCTGACCGCCGACCCCTTCCATTTCGGGAGCGTACCCTAATACCGCATGGACCAGGGTCCCGGTGGCGTGCCCGGCCGCCGGGTGCACGACCATCCCGGCGGGTTTATTCACGACCAGCACATCCTTGTTCTCGAATAAAATATCCAACGGGATATGCTCCCCGATCAGATTTGGAGCGTCAGGTGGTGGAATTGTTATCTTGATCTGTTGCCCAGCTTCAAGCTTAAGCCCGGATTTTTTAGCAGGCGCGCCATCTACAATTACCAGACCACCTTTGATCAACGCTTGTATCCGAGAACGAGAGAATTCAGGTAATTTCCCCACCAGAAAATGATCAAGACGGGAATCTTCCGCTAGGTCGAACTGGAAGTATTCGAAACGTTCGCCCACCGGGGTCAGCCTCCCGGCGGATCGGACTTGCCCAAGCTGGTTTCAGTCAGCCCGGATTTTTTCAATTCACGTTCCTTGATCCACATACCCAACAGCAGTACAGCCACACCGATCGTGATCGAAGAATCGGCGATGTTAAAAACCGGAAAATTGCCCACTGAAATGAAATCGGTCACCTTTCCATCCAAGGTCAGACGGGAGATTAAATTACCCGCTGCGCCGCCCATCTGCATACCCAAAGCCAGTCGCAGGAGTCGGTCTTCGGGTTCGACCTGGGGATAATAGTAAAGGATCAACCCGATCACTACAAACGCCAGCGCTGTGAATACCAAGCTCCCGCCCTGGAACATTCCAAAGGCGGCACCGGTGTTGGACCAATGCACAAAACGGGCGTATGGCATCAGCCACTCCAGCCACCCAGGCAGCCATTGTGCTGCAAACGGAATATTTTCACGAACCAGCCATTTGGTCCACTGGTCCAATCCAATGATCGTTCCGGATACAAGGAATAAGTTTAGATAATTCATTAATAACCGTTTCACGTTTCCTCTCTCAATCGCATACCTTTATGGATGCGAGCAAATCTGCACAGGGAGTTGGTCAGACAATCGCACGATTGTACCAGATTAGCCTTTGAAATAAATCCTGGGGACGCGGGTGTTGATATTCGTGAGGATTTCATACGGGATGGTTCCCGCCCACTCCGCCAAAGCTTCGACCGAAACCCGTTCACCACTTTCGCTCGAGCCGATGAGAATCACTTCATCCCCATTGAAGGCCGAATCGGCTTCTATGTTGATCATGATCTGGTCCATGCAAATCCGCCCCACCTGCGGATAATTCTTGCCGCGGATCAATACTCGGGCTTTGTTCGACATGCTTCTGAAATACCCATCACCATACCCAACCGGTACTGTGACAATGCGCACATCGTGGTCTGTTTGCCAAGTAGAGCCATAGCTGACCGGGTGACCCGGTTTCGTCACTTTGAAATACACCACGCGAGATTTCCAGGTTAATGCCGGATGCACCTTCACCGTCCTGGGCACTTCAGTCGATGGGTACACCCCATAGAGTAGGATTCCGGGGCGCACCATATCAAAATAGGAATCAGGCATCTGCAGGATCGCACCGGAATTGGCCATGTGCCGGATCGGCATGGCCAGGCTGTGTTTCTCGTAGAATCGCAACACCTCGTTGAAACGCTCCAATTGCAGGCGGGCGTGGGACAGATTTGTCGAATCCGAATTGGCAAAGTGAGAAAAGATCCCTTCCACTTGCACATGGGAACTATCCAGGGCCGCCTGAAGAAGCTTGTCGGCATTGTAGTAATGCACTCCGATCCTCTCCATGCCAGTGTCCACTTTCAGGTGTACGCGAGCCTTCTTTTTAAGGGTCTGGGCGGCCTGGTCAATCTGGGTCAAACGATCCACCGACGGCGCTGTCAGAGTCAGGTCATGTTCGATATAAGCCGGAATCTGGTTACCCCAGATGCCTCCCAGAACCAGGATGGGCGTTCGGACTCCGATCTCCCGCAGTAGAATTCCCTCCTCCAGGACTGCAACGCCGATGTAGTCGACCTCAGGATCAAGGTATTTGGCGACTTCCGCCAATCCATGCCCATAGGCGTTGGCTTTGATAATAATCATAGTCTTGGCTGGTTGGACTTGCTTCCGGATGGCTTGTAGATTGCGGCTCAGGCATTTCAAGTCGACTTCCACAAAAGTCGACCTTACCCCACCTTTGGAAGTGATGGTAGCCTGATTGATTTCCATAGTGGAATTGTACTCCAGCCTACCGGCCAGGTAAAAACTCTTATCAAAAATTCAGGACCGCGCCCAGAAATTGTCATTATAATCATATAAACCATATGAGAGGATAAACTATGAAAATCGTGACCGATTGTGCAGCTGACTTGTCGGCCGAGGAACGCGATGCGCTTGGCATTATCGAAGCGCCGCTGTTCATTCAGTTTCCAGAGGGCGAGATCAATTCAGCCGATATCACACCGGACTCCTTCTATGACCGGTTGGAAGCCATGCGTCCCGAAACTCCTACCACTGCCCAGCCCTCCAGCGGCATGTTTGCCGACCTGTACCATAAGCTGTCGGAGACGGGCAACCAGATCCTTTCGATTCACATCTCCTCGGGCTTGAGCGGGACACTCAACTCCGCCCGCGTGGGCGCCGAATCACTCAAGGACGCAGCAGTGCACGTGTTGGACACGCTGACACTTTCTGGAGGGGAACGCTTTCAGGTCCTCGCGGCAGCCTGGGCTGCCCGAGCCGGCTGGGGAGTGGACAAGATCAAGGAGCGCCTGGATTCCATCCGGGAAAAATCAGAAGTCATCTATACACTCGAGACGCTGGAATATCTGGCTCGCGGTGGGCGGATCGGTCGCGTACAGGCCTTGATGGGTGCTGCACTTAAGATCAAACCTATTATCCGCGTCGACCGGGCAGACGGTAAATACAGTACCGTTGGAAAAAGTCGTACAATCCCACAGGCGCTTGTATCGATCACCGAGCACTTGCATGAAATGTATGGAAACACCCCGCTATGGGTGACGGTATTGCATGGACGCTTCCACGAGGCGGCCGAATCTCTCTCCACAATGCTTTCTGATCGAATGAATACTGCCAAACTTGAGGTGATGCGTATTTCCCCTGTGCTGGGTGTGCATACCGGTCCCGGAATTGTCGGTGCGGCTGTTGTGCCGTTGGATTTAATGGATGGAATAGAATAGGATTATCAACGATCGGGTACTTTAGACTCGTATCCACCCTGCACTCAAACTGACAAAAGTCAAGGGAGTATCTCCTCCACAAAGCATAAATTCCTCGCCACATTTAAGGGTCTTTAAAGAAGGGGCTTTGTTGCGGTCGCATAACCCTGGATTGGGTATCGACGTATGGGCAAAGATGTATGTCCGGAAGAGGTCCAACCAGTCCCCCATATCGGCTACTGCTAAAGTTTCAAGGGTAACGATCGGCCAGATCCGGTGAGATGGGCCATATTTCAGGATCCAGCGAAGCCAACCTTCAATTGCAGGGTGAGCACGGACCATACTATCCAGCCCATCCAATAACAATAGCACAGACTGACTCCCGGCTTTTTCTGCCAGCGACCAGTGGTAGAGGGCGCGGAAGAATAGTGGCAACTTTCCTTCATTATCTTGGAAAATGCCCACGCATGACTGCATGGAGTCAAACTCTTGCCATTCATCAGGTTCCTTGCTAATGACCACATATTGAACATCTCCGGGCGGGTGAAAGAAATTTGTGCCGCAGGCAATCCCCTGTAAAAAGGAAGTTTTACCGGCTCCTCGATCCCCTACAATCAATAATGGACCAAGGTCGGGCTCCCATAAATTCAACGCCACCGTTTCGCCACCTGCGGTTGTTCCCAGAATGAGGGCTTCTCTTGGCAAGGGACCCATGTTTTCCAACTGGTATTCCGTCCGATCACGCCTCTCGCTTCTGGTGATTGGTTTTTCGTCCCAGGCAGTTTCGAGCCTTTCTGCATGAATAATGGACAGATTCCTAATATCGACCGGATGAGCTTTCATGGTTGAATTAGAACATAAGTTCTATTTTCTGTCAATCTTAATTTCCGATTTACAATTGATGATAGAATCTTTGCTCTGTAAGACGAACAAAGTGAGTACATCTCGCATGAAGTCCCCGATACAAATTACCATACCTTTTCTCCTTTATTCCGCGACCGTGAGCGCAATCGCATGCGCCGCTGCCCTTGTGGCCAAATTGCCTGGGACAAGCCTTACCATCATCATTACCGTACTGTTCTTGCACCTTCCAGCAATCTGGTGCAGACTACGCAAACCTCTAGAAACTGCAGATACCCAAAAAGGAAATGGCAAGACGAACAGCCTGGCACTGGGCTTTATTATGGCCGCCACGGTGCTGGGATCCGTAGAGGGTTTTCTTTCCTGGGTGCTGTACTTTGAGACCGGATCCCTCGTGCGGCAGGTCCTGATCCAGGCGAGCCCGCTTTTGGGATGGGTCCTGGCATTGGCTGTTTTTTTTCTGGTAACGTGCGGTCAAATCATCAATGCGACTGGCGAGCGCCAGCGAGGTTTCCTGCTTGGCGCGGTAGTTTTTTCCACTGCCGGATTTCTATTTTTATTCTGGCTGACGGCACAGATCTTTTCGTTCACCATCGACGATGCATACATCACCTTTCGATATTCGAAGAATCTGGCAGCCGGACTGGGACCCACATATAACCCCGGCCAGCTACCGGTTGAAGGCTATACCACCTTTGCCTGGATGCTCTTGATGACGCTACCCCATTTCATCGGAGTCAATGTAGCCACTTTCTCCAAACTAGTGGGGGTTTTTCTAACATCCGGTACTCTGGGTCTTATCTGGTTCCTTACCTACACCCTGGCGCGCACATATCCCACCCCAATTCGACTCTTCTTTGGCGCCTTCGCCACCTGCCTGACCGGCATGCTGCCCATTACTGCTGTCCATGCCGTCTCAGGGATGGAAACCAGCCTGTTCACGTTCCTGATCGCTTTGATGGCCAGCGTGGTGTTGGTTGGAATTTTGAACACTTCCCGGTTGTTCTATTGGGCCCCCTTCATTGGGCTGTTAGTCGGCTTAACGAGACCCGAAGGAAATTTGATCTCTGCCGGTTTACTCATCGCCTCCTGGTTCTTTAGCAGCAGCCCACAACGCAAACGACTGGTCTGGACCAGCCTGTGGACCTACATTCTGCCTGGTGGACTTTATTATCTCTGGCGCATCCACTATTACCAACTCGCCTTCCCTCTTCCCTTCTACATGAAGGTGCTGCGCGCAGGCGGGTTGGCAGGCGCTGGCGAAGTGGGTTCCTACCTGTATTACTTGTTGCCTACCATTAGCGTTTTGGCTGTAGTCGCATTAGTGCGCTTCCGGCGGGAGTTCTCGATCATTGTGCTTCCAATTGGTCTGCTGTTGATCTTTTACCTATTTCCGGCGCACGCCATGGGATTTGAATGGCGGTTTATTTACCCGGCGACTCCGTTCGTTTATATCATCACTGGCATTGGAGCCCTGGGCCTATACAGCCTGCTTGCAGGGCAAATTTCTGCAAAGGTTCCATGGGAAATCATTCTATTTTCAGGCCTGTTCATTATCAGTCTTGGCCACCTGAATGGGCTAGAAGAGATGATAAACGAGAAACAGAATTACGGCGCTGGCATCAGCAACTACAAGACCTTCGGTACCTTATTAAGCGAGTACAACCATGATCACCAATACACTATGGCCATCGGAGATGCCGGAACCGCGCCGTACTACTCCGATTGGCAGGTGGTCGATCTGTTCGGATTGAATTCCCGCGAAATCGCTTTTAGCACAGTATCCGTTCCGGATTTGCTCTTCAACCACCATTCAGTAGACTTGATTGTACTCAGTGTGGGAGCCAATCGCAACCGCATCTCGGAGGAGCACGCTGGTGCAACCGCCCTTTACGAGAATGCCCAAAGACAAGGAATGACCAGGATCGCCACGATCCCCTTTGGTCGTACACATTTTATCTGGGTGGTAGGCTACCCGGAAAGTGACCTGGCGAATTACATCCAGAAAAACCTGAGCATCAACGTCGAATGAGTGAATCAAAAAACCTCGTCCCGGAAAGCAACAGGATGAGGTTTTTTGGGAAAGAGCCCAGCGCCAAACGGATAGGATCGCCCCGGTGATCAGCAAATGGACCAAGTGGTTACCAGCTTCGATCGCCCAGATCTTGAAGCTTCTTCCGGCAAACAGATTGTCGACCAGGTTAGTATTAACCACAAAAACCAACCTGAGCTATATCTTACCCGCAACGTAATCCAGCACATCGATTTTGGTCAAGATGCCAACCGGCTTTCCCCCTTCCACGACTAGCAGGGCATAACCTTCGGTAAGAGAAGGCATGCCATCATCCAGAGTGCTTTCGGGAGGAAATACCGCCCGTGCGTGCTGCACCAATTCGTCCACCGGTTCGTTAGACGAGTGATCGTCGTGCTCCAGCAAATGGTTCAGCAGATCCACCTCGTCGATCAGACCCACCAGAGTACCATCGGTCCCCACGACCGGCATCTGCGAGATAGCGTGCTCACGCATAATCGCCATAACATCCTGCATGGTCTCGCCGAGCGTCGCCGAATACAGCGTTTTTTCCGCCTTGGAAATAAGCAGGTCCCCCAGTGCGATCTCGCCAAACTCCAGTTCCAGGAAACCATTCTCTCGCATCCACTTGTTGTCGTAGAATTTCGAGAGGTAACGGCCCCCTGCATCCGGGAAAAACACCACCACCAACCGCTCCGGTCCCAACTTACGGGTATATTTCATGGCGCCAGCCAGCGCGGCGCCCGACGAGCCGCCCGCGAAGATCCCTTCCTGGCGGACCAATTGACGCGCCCAGATAAAGCCTTCGCGGTCGTCCACCCGCACAATCTCGTCTACGACCGACAAGTCTGTCGTGGACGGCAGGAAATCCTCGCCGATACCCTCCAGCTTGTACGTTGTGGCTTCCACTCCCTCCGGAACAACGCCACCGTTCTCCCAGATCTCCTTCAGGATCGAGCCTTCAATGTCCACACCCACAATGCGAATCGCAGGGTTTTGCTTTTTTAGGAAGCGGCCGACACCTGAAATGGTACCGCCAGTGCCCATGCCGATGACCACATCGGTCAGGCGTCCGCCGGTCTGTTCCCAGAGCTCAGGACCGGTCTGCAGCTCGTGCGTCTCCGGGTTGTCAGGGTTGTGGTACTGGTTCGCCAGGATGGCCTTGGGAGTCTCGCGCGCCAGTCGTTTGGCAACTTCGTAATACGAACGTGGATCCTCTGGCGCGACCGACGTCGGCGTGATGACCACCTTGGCCCCATAGGCGCGCAGCAACTGGATCTTTTCGTTGGACATCTTGTCCGGCATGACGAAAATGGTGCGGTACCCTTTCAGGGCAGCGGCGATGGCCAAGCCCACACCGGTATTCCCGCTGGTGGCCTCTACGATCGTACCCCCTGGTTGTAGCTGACCGCGCGCCTCGGCGCGCTCGAGGATGTGTAACCCAACACGATCCTTTACTGATCCACCCGGGTTGAGCAGTTCGAGCTTGGCGTAAAGCGGACATGGCAAGTCCTGCGCAATGCGCCCCAGGCGCACCAGGGGCGTCAGGCCGATCACACCCAGAATATTATCGTAGACCCGCTTTTCATCAGAAGGGGATAATCCGGACATGCTCTCTCCTTATTGGTCAGGGCTATTTTACCTTACAAGAAAAAGATCACGTGTTTCACGTGACGTTCTTATTAAGATCACCCTCAAGGTAACCGCGGTCCGGATATCAAGGAGCTGAGGCCCAACGCGGGACTCGCTTGACCAGGTCAGAGGCGCCCAACGCTTCACAAAATTGTTTAAATTCAGGTCGGGCGCCACCCCACTCCAACTCAGGCATATCTTCTTCCAAGGGCACATCCAGGCGCAGGGTCGCCAGGCGCCGGTAGAGCAGCGCTTCTTCGCGCAGGGAGGAGAGAGACTCCTGCAATCGACGGGCGCGGCCGGCGGACATGCCCCAGGTTTCCATCTCATCCGGGATGTCTTCGATGTGCTGAAATTTTGAGAGCAGCGCAGCAGAGGATTTAGCTCCCCAAGAGGGTATACCGGGAATGCCATCCGCCGCATCACCGGTAAGGGCCAACCAGTCTGGGATTGAAACCGGCGCCACTCCGTATTTCTCTTTAACGCCATTTTCGTCGTAAAGGATATTACGCCGGCGATCCCAACATACGATACGAGTCCCAGAGACCAATTGTGCTAAATCCTTATCTGGTGAGCAAATTACCACCTGCTCGACTGAAGGGTCCTGGTAGAGGCGCAGAGCGGCTGTGGCAATGGCGTCATCCGCTTCGAATTCCACCATGGGCCAGACCACGATCCCGAGCGCAGCCACAGCCTCTTCGGCCAGCGCAAACTGGGCGAGTAGGTCCGGATCGATGCCGGCCCCAGTCTTGTATCCTGGGAACAGGTCATTGCGGAACGACTCAATGACGTGGTCGAAGGCGCAAGCAAGGTGAGTGGCTTCATTCTCCATGATCAGGACGAGCAAGCTTCGCAGCAATCCCAGCGTGGCGCCCACCTCACGACCGTCGGGGGCTTTCTTCGGAGGCGGACCATAGAATGCCCGGAAGAGCTCGTAGGTGCCGTCAACCAGGTGAATTTTCATGAAAGGTATCCTTCGTAAAGCATGCTAAAAATGGGTGATCTGGAATTCGAATATGGCGAAACTGGATGGCAGCAACCTACATTCTTTGATAACCGGTTTCCGTATTTCTGAGCGGTAGCATCGCATAATACAGCAGGAAACGTTGTGACTAACCCAGGATTGAGGGGTTGCGAACCTCGCACCAACGATTCTCCAATTCAGAACGACGTCTTTCCTCAACTGGAACTCAAATGGTCATCCGCTATAGCTCGCGTTTCATCGATTACGACTGGCTTTTTCGCGTTGCGTACCAGGCAGGTTAGCTTTTAGTGGTCAATCCCTGGCTTTGTTACGTGAATTCCTTTAAGCGAGACCGTATCCCAATCTACTCATATTAGTAAACCGGCAGGCTTTGGTCTACTTCCCTTGCCCAGGCATTGATGCCGCCTTTGAGGTTTTTAACCTTCTTGAAGCCGGCCGAGACCAACAGCTCCAGCGCGCGCGCCGAACGAGTACCGGCCTTGCAGAAGACCACCATCTCTTCGGCGCTGTCCAACTCAGACAGATGCGCCGCCAGCGTGCCTAGCGAGATGTTAACAGCACCGGGCAGGGAGGAGATCTTGAGTTCGTGAGGCTCGCGTACATCCAGCAGCTTGAGGTGGTTATTCTGCAAACGGTTGGCCAGTTCCGACGCAGAGATATCCCAATCCGAGCCGGCTGAGCCCTCGTCGTGATCATGGCCCGGTACGCCACAGAACTCTTCGTAGTCTATCAGCTCCTTGATATCCGCCTGTGGTCCGCATACGCGGCAGTCAGGATTCTTCTTGAGTTTGACAAATTCAAAGGACATGTCCAGAGCATTGTAAAGCAGTAGCTTACCGATCAACGGTTCGCCGATGCCCAGCAGCACCTTAAGCGCTTCAGTGGCCTGGATGGTGCCGATCGTGCCGGGTAGCACTCCCAGCACGCCACCTTCAGCACAGGAGGGCACAAGTCCGGGTGGGGGCGGTTCTGGAAATAAACAGCGATAGCACGGTCCCTGCTTGGCGTAAAATACACTGGCCTGGCCGTCAAACCGGAAGATCGAGCCGTAGACATTCGGCTTTCCCAGAAAAACGGATACATCGTTGGTCAGGTAGCGCGTAGGGAAATTATCGGTGCCGTCGATCAGAATGTCATATTCGGCAGCAATGCGTAAGGCGTTCTCAGAAGTAAACGGTTCGTTGTAGACCTCAACCTGGATGTCGGGGTTCAGGTCCAGCATGCGCTCTTTAGCTGATTCGACCTTAAGGGATCCGACGCGATCTGTGCCATGGATGATCTGGCGTTGCAGGTTGGTGGCATCGACCACGTCGTAATCCACCAGGCCGATGCGACCTATACCGGCCGCAGCCAGGTAAAGCGCGACCGGAGAACCCAATCCACCTGTACCGATCACCAGTGCGGAGGAAGCCTTCAACTTTTTTTGGCCGTCCAGTCCCACTTCAGGGATCAACAGGTGGCGCGAGTAGCGCAAGATTTCTTCGTGTGAGAGTTCAGGGTACATGATAGGCTCAATTCATAGCAGGTGAACAATGATGAGCAATGATAGATTGCTCATAGAATTGGGCATGTTCATCCGCTTCCATTTACCATCAGTGGGAACGATTCAAACAGCGACTGAAGTCGCCATTAACATGATCTCCTCCAGCAATAGAGGGAATCAGGCGCAACGTATCCTCCTGCCCCAGCGGAGTTTGTAACCCCTGTAGATCCCTGATATTGTCTTCGCCCAGGAACAGGTTTACGAAGGTGCGCAGATCGCCTTTTCCATTGTAAAGATGTTGCTCGAGCGCAGGGTACTGCTTAACCAGGTCTTGCATGGCGGCCGATACATCGGCACCTCGCACCTGGATTTCCGCCTTGCCATCGGTATAATAGCGCAGCGGGGTGGGTATTTTCAAGGTGGACATAGTTCCTCAATAGAATAAAAAGTGTTTACAGTGATTTCCTGTATATGAACGGATCGCCAGTGGCAATCCAGAATGGATCAAACAAGAGTCGCGTTTGAAGTTCACAATCCAACTGCTTGCCAGTCCTTAATCCGCGACCGGGATAGATTCGCATCCCTGGCGTTCGACGACAGTTTCGCAGGTGGAGGCAGGCATAATTTCGACTGTACCCGCCAGGGCAAAAGGCTGCATAAACTGTACGATCTGGGTGCGATCCTGAGCTTCCAGGATCAATACAAAGGTGTGCTGGCCATCAAGCACAACATCACTGAGCAGATCCACGCCGAATTTACGCGCATTTTGCTTTGTGACATGTTGCACCAGATTGGCGCCCATCTCGGGATCTCTGGCAGGGCAAGTGTCGGAAGCATGCTGGTGACGTACAAAATAGAGAGACATTTGAAACTCCTAACCTTTAATATGGATATGCTCTTCGATAAATCTGGAACGGTCTTCTTCTAGCCGCCAGGAACGCGATTCAACTGCTGTTCCTAAATTGACATTCGTGATGACATAGGAAAAGTTCGGTTGGGCCCATTCGCGGTCGTATTCAGACGGCTGGTTGGGATGGTCTGGATGAGAGTGGAAGACGCCGATCAGGCTCATCCCCAACTGGTCGGCTCGGACCTCGGCCTGCAAGTAATCTCTGGGTGTGACCTGGTAGCGATTTTTACGGGCTTCTTCTTCGCGGGCGTTCGTGATCTCATAGAGTTGCACGACCAGGCATCCCCCTTCTTCCTCCTTGCCCAGCATGAAACCCACACCCTCTTCCGGGTAGGCTACTTCACCGTGTTCATGGATTTGCTTAAGAATTTTCGGCGTCATGATCAACATGATATTCCCTCCCAAAGAGATCGATCGCTCAAGTACTTATAACCCGCATCAGGAAAAATGGCCACAACCACCCCATGCTCCAATTCAGTAGCGACTTGCAAGGCAGCCCAGGCAGCTGCGCCAGACGAGATCCCGACGAACAGCCCCTCTTCACGTGCCAGCCGCAAAAGCATAGCCTGTGCGGCTTCCGTGGGGATCTCCAGGATGTGATTCGGAAAGCGAGGCTCATAGAAGCCAGGCTTGATGGCGGTGGGCATATGTTTCAGGCCTTCAAGGCCATGGAACGCGGCGTCTGGTTGCCCTGCAACAATTTTAACCGACGGATCCACTTCCCGTAAATATCTTCCCGCGCCCATCACCGTGCCGGAAGTTCCCATACCGGCTACGAAGTGCGTGAGAGTTCCTTCCGTCTGGGCCCAGATTTCCGGACCGGTAGTGTCATAATGCGCCTGCCAGTTGGCTTGGTTGTTGTACTGGTCGGCATACCAATACAGCCCAGGATGCTCACTTGCCATACGGCGAGCGGTTTGGATGGCGCCATCGGATCCCTCAAGGGGATCGGTCAGAACAAGTTCGGCTCCCAAGGCGCGCAGAATGGCCAACCTTTCGGGGCTGGCGTTCGATGGGATCGCCAGGGTAACTGGAAGCCCAAGGGCTGCGCCCAGAGTGGCATAGGAGATGCCCATATTACCTGAGGTCGAATCCAGCAGGCGCTTCCCTGTGGATAACTGACCTTGTTGAATGGCCGTGCGTAGAATGTTAAGCGCCGGACGGTCCTTGACTGAACCACCCGGGTTGAACCATTCTGCTTTGGCAAAAAGACGCACCGTAGCCGGCAGATGGAGGCTGGAAGCCAACCTGGACAAGGGTATCAGCGGAGTGCCGCCAACATAGGCAGCCAAACCCTTTTCCAGCGGAAGGCCAATGTCCAATGAAGTCGAATTCATCAATGCCATAAGAAAATCCAATACAAAAGGCCAACATAAAACAAAAAGACGGCTGCGAAGCCACGCAAAGATTCCAATTAATTGCGGGGGTCGGACACCGTCTTCCGTATGTTGGCCGAATATTCGTGGATAGGACGGTGTTTACGAACCCCGCCCCAGACACGAGCAATAGTTAATCATGGTTTCTCCGATAAAACGTTCATAAGTACTTGAAATAATTTTACAATCTTTGTCCAGTTTGTCAAGACAGAAATGGTTGAGTTATTGGAATTGACGTGCCAGGAAAAGACAATCTTACAATTCAATAATACCGGTTGTATTGAAAGGACTGGCTACTCATTCAGGGGTGATATGGATGTCACCGAAGGACCCAGGCATCGATCGATTTTCCTCGAAAAATAAGCCGTCCCTACTACTACAGAGCCGGGACGGCCTCATTGCGAAATTCTTTTGTATGCGATGCAATTTTTCTAAACAGGCTACCACTGCGCTTCCGGAACCAAAGCTAATCCTCCTTCTTTTCTTCCAGTTCTTTCTTGTGCGCCTCGATGATATCTGCCGCCAGATGCTGCGGGACAATTTCGTAATGATCGAATTCCATGGTGAAGTATCCGCGCCCACCGGTGAATGAGCGCAAGTTGGTCGTATAGCGCAACATCTCGGCCAGCGGTACAAGCGCCATCACAACGGTATTGCCGCGTTCTGTTTCGGTGCCCTGCACCCGACCGCGGCGTGTGTTCATGTCACTCATCACATCACCCATGTTGGCTTCTGGAACTACGACGCGCGCGTTCATGATGGGCTCAAAAAGCACCGGACCCGCATCGTGGACAGCTAGTTTGAAAGCTTCGCGACCAGCAATCTCGAATGCGACCGGCTTCGAGTCAACCGGGTGCTCCTTGCCATCATATACAATGACCTTGACATTGCTCATCGGATAACCGGCTACCACACCCTGAGCCATGGTAGCAGCGATGCCTTTTTCAATGGCCGGCAGATAAGAACGGGAAAGGTTCATGCCCACCAACTCATCGGCAAACTCGAAGTCCTGGTCTGGTAACGGTTCGATGCGCAAGTATACTTCGCCGAACTGGCCAGCCCCGCCCGTCTGTTTCTTGTGTCGGTACTGGGCACTGGCTTTCTTGGTGATGCCTTCACGATATGGGACTTTGGGCTCAAAGGTTGTCAGGCCGACCTGGAACTTGGTCTCGGCGCGCCGGATTGCCACGTCAATATGCTGGTCGCCCATGCCCTGTAAGATAGTCTGTCCGGTAGCTTTTTCATTTGACCAGCTAAGCGTCATATCCTCTTCACATAGGCGTGTCAGTGAAGGGCTGATCTTGGCCGCATCAGCCTGTGTTTTGGGGCCGATCGCCACGCGATAAAGTGCCGATGGGTATTCCGGAACTGGAATAGTAAGGGGATGGCCTTTATCGCAAAATGTGTCGCCGGTGGCGGTCACAGTCAACTTGGCGACCGAAGCAATATCTCCAGCATGAACCGTCTTTACAGCGATCTGTTCTTTGCCTCGCTGGATATGGAGGCCTGCCATGCGCTCCTCGGCTTCTTTGTCCTGATTCCATACACGCGCATCAGCCTGTATCAAACCGGAAAAGACGCGGAAATAGGTCATTTTGCCAACGAAGGGATCGGCGGTGGTCTTCCAGACGTAAGCCGCCAATGGACCAGCGTCTGATACCGTCAGCTGTTCTTCTCCATCCTTGCCCTCCGCGATGCGCGCCGGTCGATCAGCCGGTGAAGGCATCAAGTCCACCATCGCGTTGAGCAGCGGCGCCACCCCAATTTCATGGCCGCCAGCTGCGCAGAAGACCGGGATGAAATCCCCGGTTCGCACGACCTGTTTGAGCCCTCGCAATAACTCTTCGTCGGTGAGTTCCCCTGCCTCGAGATACTTTTCGAGCAAGGTGTCTTCCCCTTCAGCCGCCGCTTCTACAAGGGCAATATGAGCTTTGTCTGCGGCCGCCTTTAGATCGGACGGTATATCGGAAGCGGTTTTACCGTCTCCCAGGTAGGCTTTCATAGTGATCAGGTCGACCACGCCTTTGAATTCGTGTTTTTCGCCAACTGGTAATTGGACCTTGATCAATCGAGTTTCAGAAAAAGCCTCGACGCTTGTTAGGGCTTTCTCAAAATCAGCGTTTTCGCGGTCGAGCCGGTTGACAACTACAAACTTGGGCAATTTGAAATCCTCGGCGTAACGCCAGGCAATCTCCGTGCCTACCTCCATGCCGGCCACCGAATCCACCAAAACCACCGCACCGTCGGTCACCGATAGTGCGGAGATGACTTCACCGATGAAATCTGTGAACCCTGGAACATCCAGAACATTGACCTTATGGTCACGGTATTCAACCGGGAGCACACTAGTGTAGATAGATATCTTGCGGCGGATCTCTTCCTCATCATGGTCCGAAACCGTCGAACCCTCTTCGACCTTACCCAACCTCGTTGCCGCCCCCGAAAAATGTAAAAAGGCTTCCGCCAACATGGTCTTGCCTGCGCCTCCATGCGAAACCAGCGCAATGTTGCGTAAAAACTCAGTGGTATACTCTTTCATTGATAACCCTTCTAAATGGATTTGGATGATGCCCGCCGAATGATTCTAAGTGAAGACCTTTGAATTGTCAAAGTGTGAACTATCACATTCGAGGCAAACACCATGAACCAATTCGTCAATCAATTTTCTGCCTTGTGGATCGCTGCCGGATTGGTGGTAGCGATTGCGTTGATTCTTTTCCGGCAGACCCCCAAGGCAGCCGATTTTATCGCCCTCGGCGCCGTTGTGCTCGGACTGGTCGTAGCCTGGATGCTTCTGCACCCTACTCAAACCCCATTAATGGGAGACGCCAAAATGGTGCTGGAAATGATCGGGAATGGAAAACCGGTCCTGCTCGAATTCCAATCTCCTTACTGAATTAATTGCACGCGTTTAAAGCCCGTCGTTGACGAGCTCGAAAATGAACTTGGAGACCGACTGCTGGTCATACGCCTGAACATTCAGGAACAGATCGGCCGCGAACTGGCGCCGGCTTATGGATTCGAATTCACGCCAACCTTTATCTACTTTGACAGCAACGGAACCGAGCGTTGGCGACAGATCGGCGATTTCGATCCTCAACGTATACGCGATAGCCTGAACCAAGAATGACCTCACTGCTGCGCCGCCTGTACTTCAGCCTGTTGTACCTCTCCGCCCCCCCATGGGACAGTGGCGTTAGCCCACCTGAACTACTCGAATACCTACATTCGCACCCACCCGGACGAGCCATTGATCTGGGTTGCGGCACCGGCACAAATGTGCTTACCATGGCTCAGGCTGGCTGGCAGGTTACTGGCGTGGATTTTATCCCCAAAGCCATCCGCGCTGCCAGGCGCAAGTTGCATCACGCCGGGCTCACGGCGGATTTGCTGCTCTCCGACGTTACGGCATTGCGAGAGGTCAAAGGCCCCTTCGACCTGGCCCTGGATATGGGTTGTTTTCACAGCCTAGGGAGGCGCCGCGATGAATACCTGTCAGAATTAAACCGCATCCTGGTGCCCGGTGGACACTGGCTGCTGTATGCCTTTCTTGACCCTACCGGATCGCAGGATGGAAACGGCATCGGAGATCGGGACCTGAAAGTCATGCAAAGGACTCTGGCCTTGCTCTGGCGACAAGACGGACTGGAACGCGGCGAACGCCCATCGGCCTGGTTCATCTTTCAGAAACCCGCAGTCTGAATTCTATTCCGAAGAAATCCTGAGATGCGAATTCTATTCCTGTTCTTAGACGGTATTGGCCTAGGAAGCGACAATCCCGAAATCAACCCATTGGCGCGGGCTGTGATGCCCGCCCTTGAAATATTGTTGGGCGGTCACAAAATGACGGCGGCAGCAGCGCCCTTTAAAAGCAAGCACGCTGCATTGTTGGCTCTGGACGCAGGCCTGGGAGTAGCTGGATTACCACAATCTGCGACCGGCCAGGCGATCCTGATGACTGGGATCAACATCCCTAGCGAACTGGGTTACCACTACGGGCCGAAACCTAATCCCCAAGTTGCTGGGTATCTGGGCGACGGGCAGACTATTTTCTCCCGACTGCGCAAGAATGGTAGGCAAGCGGTTCTGCTGAACGCCTATCCCCCACGTTACTTCAGTGGCATTGAAAGCGGAAAACGATTGTACTCCTCCATTCCATTGGCATACACCAATGCCGGTTATGCGCTCTTCACCCAAGCGGATTATTTCGGCGGCCGAGCGCTTTCAGCAGACTTTACCGGCCAGGGTTGGCGGTCCATGCTCGGCATCGCGGATGCGCCCACGTTCACACCTGTGGAAGCCGGCCATAAACTTGGCCAACTGGCAGGCGGGTTTGATTTTTCCTTGTTCGAATACTGGGCAAGCGATTATGCCGGGCACAAACAGGATATGGAGTGGGCTGTCCGGCAAATGGAGGCCTTTGATGGTGTGCTGGAAGGGCTGCTAGCTTTCTGGGACCTGGACCAGGACTTGATCCTGGTTACCTCTGACCACGGCAACATGGAGGATCTTTCGACGCGCAGACACACTCCTGCCAAGGTGCCCGGATTGGTAATTGGACGCGCACACCCGCAGTTTACAGAAAATCTGGTCGACCTGACAGGTATTGCCGGGCAAATCATGAACCTGCTCGAAGAAGAACACGCGAGAATGTAGGTGGGTCGTTCTTCTACAAGCAGCGCCTTGAAGAATCCGGCGTTCTATGCATTATGATAGAAAAAGCCAAGCGCATGTATCAAGGAGTAGCCATGATCCGACGTCCTCTGACCCTATTTTTGGCCATCTTCATATTGGTATCCCTATCCTGTAACCTACCAAACAACCATGGTGGGGAAACCGATCCAACCTCACCTCCTCCCCCTACACCACCGCTCCAACCGGCTAACCCCATTCCGATCCCAACCGATACACCAGTTATCGTACATGTAGTTACGCCGGTTTCCGCTCCGCGCATTGGCCGTCTGGTCTATGACGTCGATTCTTCCGGAACTGCATCCGAGAAACGTGCACCCTATGGAGATTCCTATAAGATCAATCGCCTGGAACGGCCTTTCCAACAGGATATGGTCTACATCCCTGACCTGGATATCCTGACCTATAACCTGAGCGATGACGGCACCTGGATTTATGTTTCGATACAACTTGTCGGTACAGATCCAAACAACCCTTCAGGGATCGACTATGGGGTGGAAATCGACGAAGACGCAGATGGATTTGGAGATTTTATTATCTGGGCGCACCCACCCTACACCCCAGTATGGGACGTGGTCAATGTGCAGGTGTACGCCGATAAGAACCACGATACCGGTGGCCTCTCCGCTGAAAAATCAGATGCGCCTCTGGAAGGTGATGGGTACGAAACGCTGGTCTTTGATAAGGGCATAGGCGACGATCCGGACCTGGCGTGGGTGCGCGTTAATGCCGGGCAGCAGGCTACGGTGCAGTTTGCCTTTAAGAGATCGTTGACAGATGGAGTTTACATGCTGGGTGTGCTGGCGGATGCCGGTTTGCGAGATGTGGGCATGCTCGATTACGTAGACCGCTTCACTGAGGAAGAAGCCGGTTCTCCGGAAAAAAGCGAGCAATACTACCCGCTTAAAGCCTTATATGCGGTAGATAACGCCTGCAGGGAAGCCTACGGATTCGAAGCCAGTGGATACGAACCGCAGCTTTGCCCGCGCGAAGAAAAAACCCCCGAACCAAGAGCACCGCATCCTACTCCATGTCAACCACCGCCTTATTGCGGCGGCGCCTCCTACACCTGGCACCAGGATACCTGTACGTGTGAATTCCTGGGACCCTTCTGAGCGATCCAGGCGATCAACCCACAAATCGTAAAAATACCTGGTTGCCAAGCAGGTGACCGCGTTGTGTGAGACGCAGGCGGTCGCCTGTTCTTTCCAATAATCCTAAACGCACCAACTCATCAATCTCCCGGCCAAATAGTTCGTCCAATCTCCTTCCAAAACGATCTTCGAAAGTACGATAGGATACGCCTTCCAGAGTCAGGCGCAAACCCGTCATCATGAATTCACCGGTTTCATCCCGGAAAGTCTGGTGGTGCCGGTTGATAGTAGCAGGGGTCAGGGGAAAAGGCAGCTGAGCAAGTGGCGGTTGCATCCTTTTGATATACGTTTTGATGCGCAGGGCATTGGAATAGCGGTAGCCGTTGGCAAAGCCGTGTGCCCCCGCACCGGCAGCCAGGTAGGGCAGTCCACGCCAGTAAACCAGGTTATGCCGGCATTGACGGTCCGGACGAGACCAATTTGAGATCTCGTATTGCTGGTATCCGGCAAATCCAAGCGTTTCGCCCGCCCACTCATACATCCCAGCCGCCTGATCAGGGTCGGGAGTGGACATCAATCCGCGGGCTGCCCAACGCCCAAACGGCGTGCCGTGTTCCAGAGTCAGGGCATACAGGGAGAAATGCTCCGGGTTCAACCCCATTACCAACCGGAGGCTGGTTTCCCAATCCTTCAGCGTTTGATGAGGCAAACCGTAGATCAAATCGAGATTAAGGTTTGAAAACCCGGCCTGGCGCGCCCAAGTCACGGCACGGATGACATCGAAATAGTCGTGTTCCCGTTCCAACATGCGCAATTCTGAAGGATGTGCCGATTGCACCCCAAAGCTAATGCGATTAAAGCCGATGCTGTATAGATCTTGCAATGCAGGAAGAGTGACAGTGCCCGGGTTAGCCTCCAGCGTGATCTCTGGTTCATCGAGGTCATACGCTTTCCGAATGGCCTCGAATACAATTTCAAATTGCCGAGGTGCCAGTAGTGAAGGGGTGCCACCACCAAAGAAGATCGATCCCAAACGCGGCCGTTCCGGTGCGTGCTCTCCCAGATAAGCCACCTCTCGTGCCAAAGCCTGTACGTACTCCTGCATGGAGGCTGCTTGCCCGGCGTAGGTGTTGAAATCGCAATAGGCGCAGCGGTGGCGGCAAAAGGGGATATGGAGATAAAGCGCGTAAAGAGCTGGCATCGTTTATTGGCCTATCATGGGGATCCTTTTAGGATACCAGTCATCCACACGGACGCCCTCTTGGAATTTAACCACATTTTTTTGGGGGTTACAAACACAACTCTGCGACTTGAATGCGGTTAACTCTAGTAGAATTAGGCCATCCCCTTTGAGAGGAACCCCATGACAACAGACATAATTAATCAAAAAGTCAGAAACCGCGAACATTGGGCCTGGTATTTGTACGATTTTGGAAATTCAGCCTATGCCGCGGTGGTCGTACTGGCTATTTACTCGGCATATTTTAAAGGATCTGTGGTGGGTGGCGCTGAAGGCACTCGTCTGTGGGGTGTTTCAGTCGGAATTGCTATGCTGGTCAGTGCCATCATCTCCCCCATACTGGGTACTATTGCCGATTTTTCGGGCTCAAAAAAGAGATTCCTTTTCGGTTTTTCGTTTATCTGTTGGGTTTTCACTGCTTTGTTATTTACAGTTACAAAAGGGGAAATCCTGTTTGGAATGGTCTTTTACATTCTGGCTGAAATTGGGTATCGCGCTGGGCAAGTGTTTTACAACGGGCTACTTCCTGAGATCAGTACACCCAGAGAAATTGGGCGTGTCTCAAGCAATGGTTGGGCGATTGGATCTCTGGGAGGAATCGTCTGCCTGTTAATTGTTCTACCTATTATCATCGTTTTTGGGAAAGGAACGGACATACCGGTACGCTCCGCAATGGTTATCACCTCCTTATTCTTTGCGATTTCCAGCATACCGGCCTTTCTGTACATCCGTGAACGGGCGGTTCCTCAAACTTTACCGGCAGGTGAAACCTACCTGACGATTGCCTTCAAACGCCTCGGACGAACTTTCAAGTCCATCCGACATTTCAAGGAATTTGGTAAATTCATGGTGGCCTTCCTGATCTATAACGACGGGATTATGATGGCCATGGATTTTGCCGCCATTATTGGGGCGGTATTGTACGGGATGAACCAGCAACAACTGATCCTGCTGATGATCCTGGTACAGGTGATGAGTGTATTCGGGGCTTATGTGGCAGGCCTGTTCGGAGAAAGAGTTGGGTTCAAACGCGCGCTAATGGCTTCGCTGGTGTTGATGCTTGTTGCCGTACTTTGGATGCTGATCAATCAAACCCTGTTTGGGTATTTCCTGATCGCCTCGCTGGCAGGGTTCGCACTGACTGGCGTACAAGTGGTAAGCCGCACCATGACGGGGTATTTCGCCCCCAAAGGACAAAGCGCAGAATTTTTCTCCTTTCAATCCGTGGCTGGCCGCACCTCATCCTTCATTGGACCGACCGTGTACGGTTTACTGGCCGGAGGAGTGGCACTGCAATTGCAACGCAATGGCATGGATTCCCTGCTTGCCGAACAGATCGGCCAGCGGGGCGGTATCGTCGGGATCGCAATTTTCCTGGTCATCGGAATGATCATCCTGCAAACCGTCAATGAGAAGAAGGCGCGACAGGCAGCTGAAGATTATTCCCCTATGGCTGAATAACGGATGATGGGGCCAAGATTCAAGCACCGCCCCTTCGTGCGGTCCATCTTAAAAACGCTTTCCATCCCTACCTTTGGCACACTGACCCACCTGGAAATCAACGGTAAGGATAACCTGCCAGATCATGGACCGTTACTGGTCGTGGGCAACCATTTTTCTTTCATTGATCCGGTGGCCTTTGTGCGCATGGCGCCATGGGAGATCGAATTTGTAGGTGGAGCAGCCAACCCACACGCTCCCCTGATGACGCGCATCATTCCAATCTTGTGGGGCTACCATCGTTTATATCGAGGAACTGGCGCGCGCGGCGCTTTGCGCGCTGCCGAACAGCTTTTAAAGCAGGGCGGCGTGCTGGGTATTTTTCCCGAAGGGGGTAACTGGGCCACGGTGCTGCGACCAGCCCGGCCAGGCACCGCCTTTCTTACCACGCGCACAGGTGCTCCGTTACTACCTGTTGGCTTGTATGGATTTACCCAGGTTTTTCCGTCGCTTTTCCGATTAAGACGAGCACGAGTTACCATCAATATCGGTAAACCCTTCGGGCCTTTCAAAGTTACCGAAACAAACAGCCGCGCTCGCCGGCAACAGCTGGATGAGATCGGTCACGAGATCATGCGACAGATTGCCAATTTGCTGCCTCCTGAAGTACGCGGCCACTACTCAAAGGATCCTGCTATCCGCACCGCGGCGTTGGGCACAGAGAAATACCCCTGGGATGACAAGATCGAAGGGGAAGTGCAAGGTGAAATCCACTGACTGATCGCAAGTTCCCAATTAATCTGTAGATGTCCAACCGCTGATACGAATCGAAACAGGCGTCGAATGAGCTTATAGGCTGGGTTGCTCCACAAAGAATTCCAGCGGCATATGCCCGGTCAACAGACAAACCTCAGGATGGGCTACCTGGAAGACTCGCAAGCGAGCGTGATGTGGGCCCACCACGAAACGCAGCAGTGCGCCGGGGACTTTTTCAGTGAAGGAAGCCGCGTCGCCAACCAGGAAATACCAGCCTTGCGGTCGTTTGATCGCCACCCCACAATGCCCAAGTGTGTGTCCGAATAATGGAACCAAATACATCTCCTGCTTGAACGGCAACCGGATCGCGTCAAAGCCATACCAGGTAGTGTCGATTTTCTCGTAGAGAGCAAGGTCGGGCTGGTGGACCAGGACGCGGCGGTTATAGCCTCCATCTGCCCAACGCCGGTACCTCCCCTCGAGGCAGTCATGATATTCGCGTGCATGTACGTGTACTCGCGCCCAGGGGAAATCCGGTAATCCGCCGCTGTGATCGAAGTGCAAATGAGTCAATACAATGTGACGCACATCCTGCGGAATGAAACCCAGGCGTGAGAGTTGATTCGTCACCGCCTGGTTCGGGTCGAAGGGCATTTTCATGACCAAACGAAACAGATTAATAATGGCCGTTGGGTGAGCGTAATCGTCAAGACCCAATCCGGTATCGACCAGGATCAATCCCCGTCTGGTTTCGACCAGCAGGCATACCTGCCCGGTCTGCCAGTGTAGTGGCCAGCGCGTATTGATTGTCAATCCATTGAGAATGTGGACCTTCACAGATTTTCCTTTGATGCAAAAAAATCCAGGAACATGTGGCTGGAAGTCAGGCGTATTTCAGGATGCGCCTCCCCGAAAGCGCGCAGGCGCGGTTCATGCGGTCCTAACACCAGACGAATCGCCCAGGCGGGTAAATTCTTGCGAAAGTCACCAGCTGCATCCCCACAATGCAACCACCAACCCTGCTCAGTCTGAATGGTGACACCGCAGTGCCCGCGCGTATGGTAAGGTAACGGCACCAGCCACATCTCCGGCTCAAAAGGCAAGCGTATCGCCGGAAAGTCAAACCAGCGCTCTCCTGTTTCCTCATAAAGAACAAACTCCGGTTCGTGTGCGATGTGACGACGCACATACGCCAAATCATAGAAGCTCGCGGGGGGACTGTTAACTGCGTCATACTCCTTCCGTAAAACGTGCACGTGGGCATGTGGAAAATCCGGCAGCCCACCACAATGGTCGAAGTGCATATGGGTGAGCACGATATGGCGCACCTCTTGAGGATCAATTCCAAGTTGCATAATCTGGTGCACTGCCGTCTCTCGTCGGTCGAAAGGCATTTTCGTCAGCACACGAAAGACGCGCGTAAACGTAGTGGGATGCGAATAATCTTCATTCCCCAAACCGGTGTCGACCAGCACCCAACCCTGACGGGTTTGAACCAGTAAGCAGAGCGTACCGGTTTTCCAATCAGAGGGCCAGCGAGCGCAAACGGTCAAACAGTTGAGTATGCGAACGGGCATAATTCTATTTTACTCACACTTCGCCTGTTTGAGGAACCTATCCAGGGACCAGACAAATTGATTGGAATGATCAATAAACCTTTTCATCCAAGTAACATGGACACAGTAATCCTTTTTATGAGCAGGTTTCAGAGAAAATGCAGGGATTGTAAATTCTGGGGAAATTTGCTTTAATATATAGTAGCAATCGTTTTGATTGCGGCAGGTGAGTAATAGTACTTGTATATACTTCAATCTGGATGTAAGATGAAATTACGATTACATTTCAAATTGCAGATAAAAGACAGGGGGAGAACCATCGCGGGGAAATTCGAGCGTTCCAACAATTGCATTTCCATCTTAAGAGAGGAGTCCAGGATGGAGACAACAACCCAAGGTAAATTTACACGCGTTTTTACTACGCTTCTATTAATAACCCTGTTAATTGGATTATTTTCTGGCGAGGTGATACCCGCCCGGGCTGCACCGGGTGATATCACACGCGTCTCGGTAGACTCGAGTGGCCTCCAGGCAAATGCAGGATCGCGGTTGCCTGCCATTTCCGATGATGGCCGTTTCGTGGCTTTTGATTCCACTGCCAGCAACCTGGTCCCCGGGGACACCAACAATGTCCAGGATATCTTCGTACACGACCGCCAGACCGGGGCAACGACGCGCGTTTCAGTGAGATCAAACGGTACCGAAGCAAACGACGGATCCTTCTCACCCACAATCTCGGCCGATGGGCGTTTCTTGGCATTTTACTCGAATGCCAGCAACCTGGTCAACGGAGATACTAACGGGTTTGGCGACATCTTCGTGCACGACCGGCAAACCGGCCAGACCACACGCGTCTCGGTCGCTTCGAACGGTACCGAAGCCAATGCACCCCCTTCCGATGACAGCGGGGTGGTTTCGATCTCCGGTGACGGGCGCTATGTGGCCTTTTACTCGGATGCCAGCAACCTGGTCCCAGGCGACACGAACGATGCGCAGGATGTGTTCGTACACGACCTGCAGACCGGCCAGACCACTCGCGCCTCAATAGCTTCGGATGGGTCGCAAGCCAACAGTGGTTCCGGTGATCCCAGTATCTCAAGCGACGGGCGCTATGTGGCCTTCGATTCAGGCGCCAGCAACCTGGTGCCCGGGGATACGAACGGCAGGTCGGACGTCTTCATTCGCGATCTGCAGTTGGGAAGCACCATCCGGGCTTCGATCAATTCCAGCGGGGAGGAAGGGGACAAGGGTGGATACGAACCGGACATCTCCGGGGACGGTCGCTACGTGATCTTCATGTCGAGCTCCGAGAACCTAGCGCCCAGGACCGAAGAAAGCAATAAACCCCTGATCTACGTGCACGACTGCCAGGGCGGGCAGACCATCCTCGCCTCGGTCTACACAGAAGGGGAGATATTGATCACCGGCATTCTAGATCATCCGGCCCTCTCTGCAGATGGCCGCCATGCGGCCTTCTCGTTCCACGAAAAGGGTGACTGGGACGGCTCCATGGACATCTGGGTGCGCGACCTTCAGAATGGGATCTCCCAGGATGTTGGATACGGCAATGACTCCTCGTACTTTCCATCTCTCTCGACGGATGGGAGCGTGGTGGCCTTCTCCTCCCACGCCTCCAACCTGGTCAGTGGAGATACCAATGACGCCAACGACATCTTCGCGCGCGAGATCTCGTACGGTCCCGAGCGAAATCCAACTGTTGTTTCGACCACTCCCAAGTGCGGGTGGTATACGTGGTTGTGCCCATTCCCAAGCCCCACCATTGAGACCTTCGTCGTGATCTTTTCGGAAGAGGTCACCGGGGTTACAGTGGATGATTTTGCGCTCACCATGTTTGACGATGTTACCGGCGCGACCATCACCGGGGTAAGCGGCTACGGCAGCGAATATTTTGTTACTGTTGATACCGGCACAGGCGAGGGGAAATTGCGTCTGAACGTCGTTGACAACGATAGCATCCTGGATACCAACCTCAACCCGCTGGGCGGCGCGGGCGCAGGTAACGGGGATTACATCAGCGGGACCTCGGCCTGGGTCATCAAGAACGTGCCCGTTGTGACGAGCATCACGCGCGCCGACCCCAGCCCCACCGCCGCGGATACGGTGCACTTCACAGTGAACTTCTCCGAGGAGGTCGGGTTCCTCAAGTCCAGCGATCTGGTTCTGACCATCACCGGAAGCATTTCCGGTGCGGCCGTAACCGCCATCTCCCCGGCAGAGGATGAGCACATCGGTGCGGCCACCTACACCGTCACGGTTTCCACCGGCACGGGCGACGGCACCCTGCGCCTCGACCTGGTCGATGACGACTCCATCGGCGACTGGGACACGCCTGTGTCCTTGGGAGGCACGGGCGCTGGGAACGGAGACTACTCTTCAGGCGAGGTCTACACAATCAATAAAAGCGGGCCGATCGCACCCAGCGTCACCAGCATCCTGCGCGCTGATCCCAACCCGACAGCCGCCTCCAGCGTCAACTTCAACGTGGTCTTTTCTGAATCCGTATCCGGCGTCAATACCGACGACTTTGCCCTGACTCTCACCGGGGGCCTTTCCGGCGCCTCCATCACAACAGTCAGTGGCGCAGGTGAAATCTACACCGTCATAGTCGGCACCGGCAGCGGGGAGGGCACCTTGCGCCTGGACCTGATCGACAACGACAGCATCACCGATGACGAGGGCAACCCCCTGGGCGAAATGGGTCCAGGCAACGGAGACTACACCTCCGGGGAAACTTACACGATCGATAGAGCCACTGCCAGCGTTTTTGGCATCCTGCGCGTTGACGCCGATCCAACCACCGCCGCATCGGTTTCCTTTTCGGTGGTGTTCTCCGAACCCGTTACCGGTGTGGATGTGGGCGACTTCACTCTGGCGGTCACCGGCAACCTGACTGGTGTTGCGCTTTCTGGTGCCAGCGGTTCGGGGGCGAACTATTCCGTCAACGCCAGCACAGGCAGCGGAGAGGGCACATTACGCCTCGACCTGATAGACAACGACAGCATCACCGATGCTTCCGGCTTCCCCCTGGGCGGAACGGGCGCAGGCAATGGGAATTTCACATCTGGCGAAAGCTACACAATCAACCGCTCCCCCAAGAGGATCTTCACCACTACCTTCCGCTCCAACGGTCGCAATGATGGCTGGGTGCTCGAATCCAGCGAGGACAGCAACGTCGGCGGTTCATTCAATTCGACCGCCTCCACCATCTACCTTGGTGACAGCAACCAGGACAGCCAATACCGCGCTATCCTGCACTTCCCAACCTACTACTTGCCTGATAACGCCGTCATCACGAAAGTGATCGTAATGGTCAAGGGTTTGGGCCTGGTTGGCAGCGATCCCTTCACCAGCCACGGCAACCTGCTGGTCGACATCCGCAACGGCTCTTTCAGCAATTCCATGTTCTTCTGGTTCTATGGCCTGGATGTGTTCGACTTCCAGAATCCGGCAAGTATGGACGCGGTCGGAGTTATCCCAAATGCTCCGATCGCCAACTGGTATTGGGCTTTGCTGGATAGCCGCGCTTTCCCCTTCATCAATCTGAACGGCGTTACTCAATTCCGATTGCGGTTCGAAGTTGAAGACGATGACAACCTGAGCAACGATTTGCTGGTAATATACTCTGGAGACTACAATATCCTGCCAGACAGGCCTCGCCTGTTGATTGAGTATTACTTGCAAAAATAACACAATATGAAGAGTAGAACCCGGGCGTTTCTGCCATCTAATAAACTGGTCCACATCATTTCGATTTTTCTATTTTTGGTACCTGTGCATACTCCCGGTCATGGTAAAGGGACTTTGGCTCACCTCCCGGCAGTAGGCTCAGAAAGATCAGGTACGATCGACCCGGCCAGCGACTTGACGGAAATACACGCAAGTATGACCCGGTTGGAGCTTTTTGCCAACATTGAGACGATTGGGGTAGTCGTAAGCGGTGTAAATTTACCTAAGCAAGCGGAAATGCAGTATCGAAGGACCGGAGACTCTACTTGGAATCCTGCTCACCCGCTCTTGCGCATCGATGATGGAAGGCTAATCGGCAGTCTTTTTAGCCTGTCTCCTTCCACCTCCTACGAAATAAAGGTTTTCGACGGACTTACCGAGATCAGCGGTTCCACCACAACGCAACCTGATGCACTTCAGTTCACGCCTTCTGTCATATTATTTGTAAACGATGATGCTCCTCCGGGGGGTGACGGCACCAGTTCGGCTCCATTTCAGACCATTCAGGATGGCATCAACCACGCGACTCCTGGCACACAAATATTGGTGTCGGATGGGATCTATCACGAGGCTATCCTTTTTCCCACCTCAGGAACCCCAGGGAATTGGATCCAGGTCAAAGCTGAGGGAAACGGTGCCATTTTGGATGGGTCCGAGACTCTTTCGGGCAATGTCTGGCAACCGTATAAATCGAACAGTCATGTATGGTTTACAAAGATCACAGGGCCCATCAGGTACCTGGGCCGCAACCAGAAAAATTTCTACACGTACGACGACCTTGGCGGATTACTCAAAGAAAGAGGACATAACAATATCACTATGAAAGAAGGCTGGTATTTGGAGCGGAGCACATTAAAACTCTTTGTACGCAGCCATGACGATCCAAATTTGCATTCCTGGCAGGTTCCTCATTTTAACGATGCCTTCAGCGCCATTGGAAAAGATTGGATTTGGATCGAAGGATTCGATGTCAGGTTTTACGGAACCCTATATGGGGGCTGTGGTGTGTGTATGACCAATGCATCGCATATCGTCATCCGCCAAAACCGAATCCACAATCTGTTGCTAGGGATCTTCATCAATTGGACCGGCGGCGAAAACCAGGGCAACGACACACGCATTGAGTATAACGAGATTTACGACCCACCCGTGAATGAATGGCCATGGTTGGCTGTCAAAGGCACTGGAATGGAGGGCACCGCCATCATCATCCGGGGTCACATCGGAGCAATTGTACGCGGCAATGACATCCATAACTTTTTCAACGGCATATACACAGGCTCTTCAGGCGCGTTGGAGAATTCGGGGCTTGCGTTCGACGCGGACATCTACAACAATCACATTCATCACATTGGCGACGACGCACTGGAACCGGAAGGGGCATGCATCAATCAACGATTTAGAAATAACACTGTTGATTCGGCATTTGTGGGCGTTTCCCTGGCCCCTATTACAATAGGACCTACATGGATCATGCGGTCTGTGTTTTCCAATTTTACCGGTGAAGGCCTCAAATGGGATCGAAACTCAGATGGAATCGTACTGGCCTACCACAACACATTTTGGAGCAATTTCCAGAACGTAAATGGAATGGAAATGATCAATCCGGTCCAAAATGCTGTCCTGCGCAACAATATATTCCAGGTGAATGGATCTGCGATCTACGAGGTTCGCCAGGGTTCAAGAGGTCACGACTGGAACTACGATAACTTGTACACCTTGCAAAACCCTCGCATTAAATGGGAGAATGTTGACTATGCCGGTCTTCCAGAGCTTTGCGCGGCCACTGGCTTGGAATGCAACGGTCTTGATGACCTGCCCGGTTGGACCAATGCGAGCGTCGGAGATTTTACGCTTCTTCCAAACAGCCCGGATATCGATCGAGGGATTTTGATCCCTGGCATAAATGATCGTTTCACAGGGGGAGCTCCGGATATCGGTGCTTTTGAATCCCAATTTGCTGCCGATCTCCCGCCCAGAGTGGTATCGATCCTACGCGCCGATGAAACCCCTTCCAGCTCCCCAGAGGTCAAATTCGTGGTAACCTTCTCAAAACCCGTTACGGGCATGGACGGTCTACCACCGTTCCGAGATTTCGAGCTCACCACCGGTTCAGAGGTTAGCGGTGCATACATTATCGGTGTCACCCCTGTTTCAGAGCTAACATACCAGGTAACGATCAATACCGGCTCCGGCAATGGAACAATACGTCTGGACCTGATTGATAACAACACTATCACGGACTCGGCGGGGAACCCACTTGCTGGAATACAAACTGACGATGGTAGCTTTCGTACAGGGGAAGCTTTCACAATCGAAAAAAGCGGAGCAACCGTGGTTAGTATCCTTCGCGCCGACCGCAGCCCGACTGCTGCCAGATTCATTAACTTTACGGTTGCATTTTCCACATCTGTCTCTGGTGTGGATCCCAATGATTTTTCTCTGACTACCACGGGCTACCTCAATGACGCGTATATTACATCTGTAAGCGGTACCGGGAATACTTTCACGGTTACCATCGACTCGGGCGGCGGAGACGGTGGTTTGCGCCTGGACCTGCTGGATAACGATAGCATCATGAATGCCGCGAATATTCCGCTAGGAGGACCGGGCGCAGGAAATGGAGACTTTACAAGCGGCGAGTCCTATTGGGTGGACAAAACCGCTCCATTGGTGACCGGCAGCTTGCGAACAGATCCCAACCCAACCTCTGCTGATAGTGTTATGTATTCTGTGGTTTTTTCGGAACCGGTCAGCGGTGTAGATACAAGCGATTTCAGTATATCGGCGACTGGCACGCTCTCCGGAGCATCAATAACCAGCGTCAGTGGCCTGGGATATTTATACATCGTGACAGTATCCACTGGAAGTGGAGATGGCTCCCTTCGGCTGGATATCCTTGACGATGACAGCATCGAGGACGATACGGGTCAGCCTCTTGCAGGTCAGGGGATAGGGAATGGAAATTTTACCAGCGGCGAAGAATATTCCATCGATAAACCGAACATGGTTACCGAAACCGAAACGATCAGGTCCAACGGAAAAAACGACGGCTGGATCCTCGAGTCGAGGGAGGACAGCAATCAAGGTGGCACATTTAAGAGAAACACCACCAAAATCTACCTTGGAGATGATAAACAGGATCGCCAATTTCGAGCTATACTTGATTTCCCCACCGGTTCACTTCCCGACAACGCCATCATCACAAAAGCCTTATTGATGGTCAAGGCTGCAGGCCTGGTAGGCACCAACCCATTCGAAACCCACAATGCTCTTCTGGTGGACATACGCTCAGGTCCGTTCGGAAACCTAGGCCCTTACGCCTACCGGGGATTACAGGCAATGGATTTTCAAAGCCCTGCCAGCAAGGATGGTGTCGGCAAGATAATAAACAATCCTTACTATGGTTGGTATTGGGCGTTCATAGACAGCTCGGCTTATCAATATATTAGCCTGACCAGCATCACTCAATTCCGACTGCGCTTTGAATTAGATGATAACGACGACCGGGGAAATGACTATTTGAGTTTTTACAGCGGGGATTACCGAGATATCACGAACCGTCCACAACTCGTCGTAGAGTATTACACGAGCAAATAGATGAGATCAATGGTATTGAGCGTATAGGAAATAATCTCATTAGCCTAAATCACCAGCCGGGATTCGCTAGTAAGCGAACCCCGGCTTTCAGTCGTCTATTAGATCATCAATCTCAATGGTTCTTCCATAAACTTGGCCAGTGCTTGCATAAACCTGGCCGCTTCGGCTCCATCACTTATGCGGTGGTCGACCGAGATGGTGGCTTTCATGCGCCGGCCAGGTTTGACTTCTCCGTCCACCACGACCGGTACCTCGCGGGCCGACCCCACCGCCAAGATTGCAGCTTCGGGGGGGTTGATGATAGCAATGAAGTCCTCGACATCATACATCCCCAGGTTACTGATCGAGAAAGTGGAGCCTTCGATATCCTCCGGGCGTACCTTCCCGGCTCGAACGCGCTTTGCCATATCTCTGACTTCAAACGAAATCTGACGGAGGGGCTTTTGGTCCGCGTTTCGGCATACAACGGTCAACAGACCCCCCTCGACAGCCACGGCATTCCCCACATTGATAGCCCCATGCCTGACGAGATTGTTTCCATCCAAAGAAGCGTTCAAATTAGGAAATTCACGCAACGCCAGCGCGACCGCTTTCACAATGAAGTCGTTGACCGAGAGTTTCTCGTCTTCCGGCACCATCCCATTGATTTGCGCGCGCATGTTCAGTATGGCATCCATGCGATACTCATGAGTTACATAAAAATGCGGTAACTGCTGCTTGGCTTCCACAAGGCGACGACCGATAGCCTGGCGGAGCTTTGTGATTGGAACGGTCTCGTCCACTTTTAAAGCTTCCCCAGCGAACGATGGGACAGCGACCAAAGCTTGTGATTTGGGTTCTGTTGGTTGGAGTCCACCTGCGAGCGCCGCTTCGATATCCCGACGGACAATACGACCACCAGGACCAGAGCCCCGGATATTCTCTAAAGCAAGGTTCTTATCGCTCGCCATTCTCTTCGCCAGAGGTGAGGCTTTTATTCTTTCTCCTTCCACTTCGGAAGTACTCATTGGCAGTGAACTGGATAGGGGTTCTGTCGATTTCTCAGGTTCTGACTTTGCGCTTTCTTCCCTGGCAGGTTGGGGCCCGGGAGGAGAAGCAGGTTGAATCGGTATATCTTCACCCGGTTCACCTACAATGGCAATTGGTGAACTGACGGGCACCACATCCCCCTGGTCAGCAAGCAGGCGCAACACGGTCCCGGTGGCAGACGATTCGACTTCAACAGTCGCCTTATCGGTCTCGATCTCAGCCAACACATCCCCCTTCTTGATCGACTCGCCCTCATTTCTGACCCAGCGTACCAGCGTACCCTCGGCCATATCGAAACCTAATTTTGGCATATTGATAGTTTCAGCCATTACTTCATCACCTCCTTAACCGCGTTCACGATATCCGGCACTTGCGGTAATGCCATCTGCTCAAGCTCGCGATTGTAAGGTAATGGAACTTCTTTTTGTGCCACACGCCGAATGGGGGCATCAATAGAATCAAAGGCTTCTTCATAGATCCTGCTGGCAATTTCCGCCCCAACACCAAACGATTTCCACCCCTCTTCAACCACTACCGCACGATTGGTTTTCTTGAGAGAATCGAGCACTGGCTCCATATCAAGCGGGCGCAGGGTGCGCAAATCGACAACTTCGACCTCAAGCCCTTCTTTTGCCAATTCATCAGCCGCCTTCAAAGAAAGCTCCAATCCTTTGCAGTAAGTAACGATGGTCGCATGTTCACCGGGGCGCTGAATTTTGGACTTTCCTATGGGGATAAGATATTCCTTCTCAGACACTTCACCGCGGGTTTGGTACATTGTGGCATGTTCAATGAACAGGATCGGATCATTCGAACGTATGGCAGATTTGAGCAATCCTTTGGCATCTTCCGGAGTACCAGGGGAAACGACTTTCAAGCCGGGGAAATGCGCGAAGATAGCATCCGGGGTTTGCGAATGCGTCGCACCCAATTGGCGTCCACCACCACCTACTGCCCGGATAACCATAGGAACCGAAAATTGCCCGCCAAACATATACCTAAGTTTCGGCGCCTGGTTGACAATATAATCCATGGCCGAAAAAGCAAAGTTGATGGTCATCAACTCTGCCACGGGGCGCTGGCCCACCAAAGCCGCACCTATCGCCGTGCCAATGATTGCATTCTCAGCGATGGGAGTATCTTTCACGCGCTCAGGACCATACTTATCGTAAAATCCCTTGGTCACAGCATAGGTTCCACCCCAAACGCCTACTTCTTCACCAAGGATAAAGACAGCGGGGTCACGGTCCATCTCTTCCATGAGCGCTTGCGAAATGGCTTCACGCATTGTGATTCTTGACATTTTTATATCCTTAAATCCAACTTAACCCAATTAAGCTTCCTCGTATACGTCTTCCCATAAGGCTTCAGGAACCGGGTCAGGACTGGCTTCAGCAAACTCAACTGCCTTTTGGACTTCCTCTTCTACCCGAGCTTCGATCTCATCCAACTTCTTGGCGCTGGCGGTTCTCTTGGATGTCAACATCTTCCGAAAGATACCAATCGGATCATCCGCCTGCCAGGTTTTAACCTCCTCCCGTGTACGGTAACGTTCAGGGTCCCCCATGGAATGACCGCGGAAGCGGTAGGTCACGACTTCCAACAAGAAGGGTTCGCTCTTGGTCCGGACGTGTTCCAGAGCTTTTTGAGCAGCCTCGTATACTTTCATCACGTCCATGCCTTCCACACGCGCGTTCGCCATGCCATACCCTTCGGCTTTCTGGCGGATCTCGGAAACGGCCGAAGCCCGCTCAACGGAAGTACCCATACCGTATTTATTGTTCTCACAGACCCACAAGACACGCAAGTTCCAGGCTTTGGACACGTTCAATCCTTCATGAAAATATCCAATGTTGGTGGCACCGTCACCGAACATACAGATGGTAACGTTCTCGTTACCTGCGTATTGATCACCAAGAGCAAGTCCAGATGCTATCGGGATATGGCCACCAACAATAGCATGCCCTCCCCACATATTCACCCCAGGATCGGCCATATGCATGGAGCCGCCTTTGCCTTTCGAAATACCGGTTGTCTTACCAAGCAATTCGGCCATGACCTGGTTGGCTGAGATCCCACAATTGAGCGCCACGCCGTGATCACGGTAAGCCGTGATGACCCGGTCACGCGGTTCGCGTGCTGCGATCAAACCAGTCGAGACAGCTTCTTGACCGATATACAGGTGCATGAAACCTCCGATCTTCCCTGCCTGGTACAGCTCCGCACCGCGTTCTTCCACCCGGCGGATCAGCACCATTTCACGGTACATCTGTAGTTGTTGTTCTTTATTCATGACGATCTCCACATCCAACGAATTGACAAAAAAACAGCCGGGAAAACAACCCGGCAGAAACGAATGGCTGCCTTACCAAGCCAAGATTATATCCGATAATTATATCTTATTGGTATGAATTTATCGAAAATCGCCCGATCTCGGAAAATTTGATACATTTTGAGAGACATAACCAGGCTATAAAGCCTGAAATTAGTGCGTATCGAATACGGTCGGGCTGTGTTAATCAGTACGAGGCATTGGCATAGTAATGCCTACTTTCAAGATCATAAAGGAGAAGAAAACATGAAACTAACCCCCCCTAAGCAAACCACATTTTGGGTCAGTGTCGTGCTGGCTGTATTGGGATTGATCGGAAGCTTTGTCAGCATCCCATTCGTCAGCGACTATGCCTTCTGGTTTGTGGTTGTAGGATACGTCATTTTATTCCTTGGTTTGACGATGAAGGGTTTCTAGTTCAGGATCATTTTCAAACCCAAATCCCCGCCTGATGGCGGGGATTTCCATTGTAAAATGAACGAGATGAAATGGATGGAAGGCTCTGCACACAGCGAAGTAAGAAAATGGATCAAAAGACTGTCTGATCCCAAAAAGCGTGAGCGCGCCAAAGATGAACTGCTCCGTCTGGGTGGAGAGGCGGCCCCTGCACTCATCGAGGGGCTTCGTTCCAAGGCCTCGTATTTGCCGTCTCTTGCAGAAACATTGCTTGTTCAAATAGGTCCGGCAGCCACACCCGCGTTAACGACATATCTACAATGTGATGATGCGGAGTTGCGCAGTCAGTGTGCACAAATTCTGGCTCAAGTCAAAGACCCTCAAGCGAGCACCGCCCTGGTCAAGGCACTCAAAGATCAAAGCTTTCGTGTCAGAGAAAAAGCAGCCATGGCGTTAGGCGAGATCAGGAATCCGAAAACTCTTCCAGCCCTGATGAGTGTTTTGAGTGACCCCGAACCAGAAGTTCGCAGTAGTACACTACTGGCCATTGGACGGTTTTACGACTCCACTACTATTGACCGTATGGCCGATCTTCTACTGGAAGACCCACATCTCGAAGTTCGCCAGGCTGCAGCCCGAGCGCTCGGGGGAACGCGTCTCAAGGAGGCACTAGCCTACCTGATGGTGGCAATGCACGACTCCTTCTGGTGGTATGAACGTGAGACAGCTGTCGAACCTTTATTAGAAGCTATTGAACGTATAGGAATTCCCGCCGTAGAACCGCTTATCGATACTATGCAAGACCCAGAAGGCACGGTCCGGAGGTTCGCTGCTTTTCTTTTAGGGCGCATCGGCGACGAACGTGCAATTCAGCCGCTTGAGATGGTAATGTATGACATGCATTTTGAAGTAGGGCAAGCCGCCGCAGAATCCTTGGCACGGTTTGGGGAAAAAGGTGTGAAAGTCCTGGTAGAGGCATTGGTACATCCTGAAGCTTGGATCAGGCAGCATGCCGTGAAAGGGCTAATGCTGAGCGGAGACAAACGAGTCCTTCCCGAGCTATTTAGGTTGCTTGAAGATCCGGCACGTGAAGTCGTGTGTGAGACCATTCAATCCCTTGAGAGTATAGGAGACACTCGCTCCCTGCCCGCTTTGCAAAGAATTGCAGCGGACCGTACTGACCGAGAGTTATCGACCCTGGCTCGACAGGCGATCAAAACTCTCGAGGAGAATCTGACTTTATAAATATTTCCCGTTCTGGTACTCATGCTCATGATTTTCGTTTACCTTCATCAGCCATCGAAGGTAAACGTTGACTTGAGATTAATCCCAATCCCCTTTTAGAAAGGTGAACCATGAATTTCTTATTGATTCTCTTACGTTTTATCCACATCCTTGCGGGTGTCTTTTGGGTTGGAGCGGCACTGATGTTGACATTTTTTATCAGCCCAACTGCAGGAGCCACCCAGAATGCTGGTCAAAAATTCATGCGCCACTTCATGGGCCAGACCAGATTTAACCTGGTGATGTGGTCGTCAGCGCTGTTAGCGGTCACTGCCGGATATACCCTTTATTGGATCGATTCAGATGGATTTACCTCCGCCTGGATGCACTCCGGTCCCGGTATTGGGTTTGGGACGGCAGCTTTCTTTGCCCTACTGGGTTTGATCACAGGGATCTTTCAGGGCCGCAACTCTAATTCATTGGCGCAGCTTGGTGGTCAGATCCAATCTCAGGGTACCCCTCCAACCGCTGAACAGGCAGCGCGCCTGCAGAACTTGGGAAAGGCTCTGGCGATCGGGGGGCAATTGAACGCCGCATTTTTAATCCTGGCTACCATCGGCATGTCAATCGCACGTTATTTACAGTTTTAGTTCCAGCTTTTAGTCAAGCCACCCGTTATGCGGGTGGCTTGACCTGGCCCTATAAGGGCCTGTTTCTTGCAGCGCCTCAAGGCGCTGCTTTCTCTTCGTTCAAGCCTGGCG
>CAZULT010000010.1:0-11495 GCA_964621295.1 uncultured Anaerolineaceae bacterium
AGCGGTGTCAAACCCTTGTGCGTCCGGCATGCGTGGGCGCTATGTGCCTTCCGCGATAATCGACGACCGTGTCGTCAGTTCTGGTCAGGTTGTCGTGGTCGGCGACCCTGGCGGCCCGATTCCGAACGGTTCGCGCAAACAGAAAACAAAAAAGGACACGGCCATGCGCGTGTCCTTTTGTTACCCAGTAGAACGAATCTTAGTCCAGGCCCATCTCCGCCAGGGCATCGTCGAGCTGCGTCTGAAACTCGCTAAAAGGGTAGGCACCGGCGATGAGGCGCTGCTTCGACTCGCCATTGACTTCATAGGTGATCACGAAGGCGGGCGTGCCTGTCACACCGGCGGCCTTGCCGTCTACAAAATCCTGTTGCACGCGCTGTGTGTACTGGCCGCCGTTGAAACAGCTGTTAAAGGCGTCCATGTCGAGGCCCAGTGTCTCGGCGAAAGCCTGCAGGCGCCGGTCGGTGAATGCGCCGACGTTCTCCCCGGTCTGGTTGGACATCAGCATGTCATGGTATTCCCAGTACTGGCCCTGGTCGCCGGCGCAATAGGCGGCTTCCGCGGCAGACTGGGACTCGGGACCGATGAAATTACCGAACGAGCGGTACACGAAAAAAACCTTGCCAGTGTCCACATACGCATCCACAATCTGGGCTTCGGTCTCCTCAAAGAAGCGCGCGCAATACGGGCACTGGTAATCCGAGAATTCCTCAATTTGGATGGGGGCGTTCGGGTCGCCCATGGTGTTACCGTTGGCCTGCGGGCGCGGGTTCGGGTCCACGGAAGTGAACTCCCCAACCGGTTTCAGGGATGGATAGATCAGCGCAAAAGCCAGAAAGGCAGCCCCGACGACGATCACACCGATCAACAATATCCGTTTGGTAGTTTCCTGGCGGCGGCGCTTTTCGCGCAACGCCTGGCGTTTGCTCAGTTTCTTTTCTTCATCCATTTCTCATCTCCTCAGTACTCACAATACTTGAAGTGAGAATTTTCCCATGCCAGGGAGGATTTGTCCAGTTAAGCGCGCAGATACTTATTTCTTTTTAAGCCTGGCCTTCAGCCAGGCCAGCATATAATCCAACACTTCTGCCTGCTCAGGCTCATTATGGATTTCGTGGGAGAGGCCTTCCCAGAGTTTCAACGTGCAATCGGCAGGCACCAGGCCTGCAAATTCCTGGCTGCCGCGCGGATAGTCCAGGTGGTCTGCGGAGCCGTGCATCAACAACAGCGGCACCGGGAACTCACCCGCGTGCGTAAAGGCCCAATCCACGGCTGCAATGCCAGCCCGCGCCGCGGCCAATGTGGCCACCGCATGCACCAGGGGGTCCTGTCGGTAGGCACGCACCACTTCCGGGTCACGGCTGATGGCGTTGGCGTCCAATCCGCTGGGGATGGTCAGGTTGGGCAGAAAACCTCCCAGAACCTCGGCGAGCGCCATCTTGCCCTTTTGCTCCAGCACCGGGGATCGCAAGCCTGCGCCTGTGGCGATCACGCCGCTCAGGGCATGAGAGCGGTAGGTGGCATAGGTCAGGACCAGTAAGCCGCCCAGACTGTGCCCGTACAGGAATACCGGCAGGTCGCCGAACTTCTCGCGTGCAAGGTCGATGTATTCGTGGATGTCCTCCATGATTCTGCCCAGGGAAGGGAAATGCCCGCGCGGGCCGCCTGAACGCCCATGCCCTCGCAGATCGAAGCCGGACAGCACGAAGCCTCCCCCGGCAAGAGCTGCTCCCACGTGCGCGTAGCGGCCGCAATGCTCACCCAACCCGTGTACCAGGCACACTACCGCCCCTGGTTTGCGCTCAGGTTCCCAGTCGCGGGCGAGCATTTCAAGCCCATCCGTGGTCGTCCAATTCCAGGTGTTGGTCTTCATATGGATACCGCCTCCATCCTGCGGTTGAACTCGAATACCTGCGCGCCGGTGGAAAGCCAGGCAGCCTTCACGCCTGCGATGCCGTGACTTCGAAACGGCAATGCGCATCCCCCTTTGCAATGCAGTGGGTCTCAATGATCTCGTATACCTGGCCGGTGGCCCAGCCCACCGCTTCGCCGATCGAGCCCAGATACAGGTAACAGATCGGTTCTGTGTTCTGGCGGCCGTGACAGATGGCGCAGGTCGCATCGCAATACGCGAGCGTCTCCCCCTTCTCTTCCACCCAGGCGTCCACCTGTGGGTTAGATTTCTTGAGCGCATTGACCATGGCGTTCAGGATGAACCTGATGCGCTGCCTGGCAGGCAGCACCTTGAGAGCCACGCCCGCGAGGCCCAGCAAAGCGGCCTGCTCCCGGACCGCATATTGGAAGGAAGCCCGGCCGATGCGGCGCAACATACCGCGCCCCCCGCGGCCATAGAAGGATTCGATCGCCTCGTTGAAACGCGCATAGTCGGAAGTCTGGATGGCCGGTTCCAGGTCGTCCGGCGGAAAATCACCGATATACCTTTCCAGCCCGCTGGTACGCAGCACCGTATTCAACCCGTTCTCTCCCATCACTTCTTGCGCCGAAGCGAACGCCTGGCGCACGAGCGCATTGACGATGACTGCATCTTCTCTGACCATAAGACCTCCTGATCAACCGCCCGGAACTCGGTAGGCATACACCGGGAAACGCTCGCCGGAGACCACGAAACCCATCTTCTGGTAGAGTGCCAGGGAGGAGTGGTTGTCGCTCTGTGTATTGACCGTCAGCCGGTTCGAGCCCATCTTTTCCAGCCGCTTGACCAGGTCCGTGACCAGCCAGGATCCGTAGCCGCGGTTCTGTGCGTCGGGCCGAACGGCAAGGCGGGCGAGGTGCGCCCCGAAGGGGTTCGATGTGGTGATCTGATACCCTGCCAGCCCCTGGTCATCTTCAGCCACAGTAGCCACGCTGGCTTGAGGCAACGCTACAGCAAGCGTCTCTTCCGGGTTCTGCCAGAGCGGCTCAAATGCCTGTGCATCAAGCCGTGCCACTGCGGGCAAGTCCGCTTTATGCATCACACGCACCCGAAGACCAGGGGGAGAAGCCTTATAGATCACCTCAGAGCGCTGCAACTCCAGCATGACGATACTCTGCCGATGTGAAAATCCGCTCTCCGTCAGAACCTTGCTGAACCACTCGTGCATGCAGATCACTGCCACAGTCGCACCGTCCCGCCGGGCAATTTCAGACTGGGCCGTTCTCCAAAGCAAGTTCCAGGATTCGGACAGGTTGACACGATCGGCGTGCGCGAACAGTCGCACCCAGGCAGCCCCCGGTAAAGTCGGTGGACAGGCCAGCACAGCCACCAGCCGCCCATTTTCTTCCAGCACCCAGTAGTACGGCGAGCCCAACCAGTCGAGCGGTGTGCGCCAATCCAGATGCCGGTGCACATGAGATTCAAAATACATCAGGTTGGCTATCTGTTGCTGGTCCTCGAGACCAGCCAGACGAGCCTGGAGATGGACGGAGATCATGGCCTGAAACGTAACAAGAACCTTAGGAACCGCTGCAAGAGACCGGGTTTGGGGGTAGATTCGACCGAGCCGATCATGGAAAGCGCCGAATCGACCAGTTTGCCGCGTTGCAACTTGATCTTTGCCGCCGACTGTAGCACCAGGGAGCGCATTTCCCCGTCCCCAGCTTCCAGGAAAAGTGCGGCGGAGCGCTCATAGCAGGCCAGGGCTTCATCCTTACTTCCCATGGCCTCAAGGGCAGCGGCCTGGTTGCCGGCAGCCAGGGCTTGCCGCCGTACGTCCCCGGCATCGGCAAACACTGCCTCGGTCCCTTCCACGGCGTCGTACGCTTTCTGCGACTCCCCCGCCTGCAGTAGCGCGACGCTCAGATTGTTGCGCATTTCGGCGGCATTGAGCGCATCGTCCAGGGCCTGGTATCCCTCTGCCGCATCAGTAAAAGCTTGTGCTGCCCGGTCAAATTGTTTGGCGTCAAAAGCCTGCTTGCCTTGTGAAACCAGTTTTTCAAGATCAGTGCTCATGTCGTCATAGGGTGATATCGAGCAGGTTTTCCGCCACGGAGCGCAATTTATCGGTGGACATTTCGCTCAATTTACGGGCCAGTTCGAGGTAAGGTTTGTTGATCGGTTGGCAGATGAATTCCTGTAGCTCCACCGGCAGTTGCGAGAACTGCTGCATGTTCTCCTGCTGCTTGATCCATTGCCCCACCGGCCCATCCTGGTCAAAGAAGGTTTCGATCTGCACGTTCATAATGTGCAGCAGGGATTCCAGTTCGGGCAGCGGGATGGGGCGTTCACCCAGCTCGAAAGCCTTCAGGCGGCCCGTCGAGATGCCGCTTTGCTCGGCGACGGCTTTCATGGAAAGGCTCGCATCCATACGCGCCTGGCGCAGGAAAGCCCCGATCATGCGGTGCCGGATGGCGATCAACCTGGGCAGGTCCAGATCAGAAGGGATCGCCACATCGTCCGAGATGGACTCGCTCCCCCAGAAATGGTCGATGGGAATCTTCAGGAAGTACACCAGGGTTTCCAGCTCCGGCAACGAAGGCGCTTTGCGGCCTTCCTCGTAGGCCTTGAAAATGCCCGGGGTCACCCCGATGGCGGCCGCACACTCCTTGCTGGTCCGGCGAAGGGCGGTACGCGCATCACGGATCAGGATGCCTAATTTCTTTGCGCGAAGGGTAATCTGGGCTTGCATATTCATGGTTAATAACCTGCTATTCTAGCCGTTAAGTGGGTTGATTATAGCAGAGAACCTCTGGCATTCAGTTCAACGCCGCGGAGGGTGCTTCAATACATCTGCTATTGAAACCCCGAACACTTCGGGCGTCAGTTTAAATCCGGCGGCCTCCAAACGTGAGGAAAAGAGCGGACGTATGCCGGATGGTTTAAGCTCACCAAGCACTTTCCCTTCCGGCGTCACGCCGGTCTGATCGAACGTGAAGATGTCTGTCAGGATGATCGTGTCGCTTTCCATGCCCGCCACTTCCGTGATCGCCGTTACTTTACGAGCCCCGTCCTTCAAGCGCGACTGCTGCACGATCAGGTCCACCGCAGAGGCGATCTGTTGTCGAACGACCTTCAGCGGCAATTCCATGCCAGACATCAAAATCATAGTCTCTAGGCGCGAAAGCGCATCCCGCGAAGTATTCGCGTGCAGCGTGGTCATCGACCCATCGTGACCGGTGTTCATGGCTTGAAGCATGTCCAATGCCTCGCCGCCTCTGACTTCCCCCACCACGATCCGGTCTGGCCTCATCCTCAACGCATTCCTGACCAGGTCTCGAATCGTAATAGCGCTACCTCCCTCCAACGTCGCAGTTTTTGTCTCCAGGCGAACCACATGTTCCTGTTGTAGTTGTAACTCAGCCGCATCTTCGATGGTCACGATGCGTTCGTTCTCGGGAATGTAACTGGATAGCACATTGAGAAAGGTGGTCTTACCGGAGCCCGTCCCCCCCGAAATGACAATATTGAACTTCGCCAATACGCAGGCGCGGAGAAACTCGGCCATATTGTTCGTGAGCGACCCATATTCCACCAACCGGCCGATATCCAAGCTGTCCCTATTGAATTTGCGGATGGTAATCGAAGGTCCGTCTATCGCAACTGGGGGAACCACAGCGTTGACGCGCGAGCCGTCCGGTAAGCGGGCATCTACCGTAGGCGAATCCGGTCCGACACGGCGGCCTAAGGGCAGGATGATGCGATCGATGATTTGGAGAACATGAGCATCATCATCGAAGGTAATGTCCGTTTTCACCAATTGCCCTTTTTTTTCGATATACACCTTTTGAGACCCATTCACCATCACTTCGCTGATCTCCGGGTCATCCAATAGTGTTTGGATAGGCCCATAACCGAGTAATTCATATAAGACTTCATTCATTAATTGCGCGCGAATCTGTTCGGGGAGCTTCAGCTGCGCCTTTTCATAAATACCATCGATACTATCCTGGATGAAATGACTTCTGTCGGGAGTCGCAACTCCTTCAGCTTCGATAGCCTTGGAGATATTTTCGATGAGATATTTCTTCAGGCGCACATGGTCCGGTTGTGAAAGCGAGGGCATTGGATCAGTTGCTTTCATGTTCTTGCTGGCCGCTTTCCCCCTCAGACTCGGTCGGCATGACCCAAACGATTTGCGATCGACGCACCGCTAAGAAGGGCGCCTGGTAAAGGGCATTTCCGTCTGGCCCAGTGACGCTCGCATCCGTCATGGCTAAAAAGGGTTCATCGCGGTCCAGTTCATCCTTGACCCTTTCATTCATCCGGACATGTACTTTTCCGCTAATCAATTGCTCGGTCGTCTGGACCAAGGCGGGGATGGCAATCTTGGAAACGACGTCGGTGTATATTTTTCCCTTGTCATCAAACTCAACACTCATGGGGTCTCTCTTCATTCCTTATGGATGCGGTGTGCCACTTCGAGCATATCGCTGGCCGTTTCCCTGAACACCAGGGAGGTGGTTTCATTCTGGTACTTCAACAAGATCGGCTGGTGCTGGTTGTTGGCCAGTACAAAATTGCTGCCCATAAAGGGGATGGTGGATTTGACCTTTAAACCCAGTATCTCTTCCGCCTCAGCTTTGGTCATGCCTTCCAGTCCCACCACCCGGTTCACGATAGGGTAAATGGTCTGCTCCTGGATGCCCTGCTCTTGCAGGTAGTCCAGCACCTTCTTTGTGAGCGCCACCGTGCTCTGGTCGGTGCTGATGATCAGCACCAGCAAATCCGCATCCAGAATGATAGGGAGGCTGATGCGTGACAGGGCACGCCCCAGATCGACCACGATGTAATCGTAGGCTTTCTTCAAAACAGAAATGATCTCGGGAATCCTGGCCACCTGCAATTCGTTGGCCCTTTCAGGATTACTGGCGCCTGGCAGTATCTGAAACCCCCATGTTTGCGGCAGGACAGGCAGGTTCTCAAGGAAATAAGCCCCGCTGATCTGTTCGGTAGGTAAAGAAGCGGCGGACACCAGGTCGAATTTATCATCATATCCGACGATGTCCCCGATCGAGCCGATCGGCAACACAAAATCTGCCACGACCACCTTCGAGTCGGGCAGGCTGCCGCCGATGGTCATTGCGAAATTTGCACACAGTGACGAAGTCCCCGTCCCACCTTTGGCACTGAGGAAGACGATCAGATATCCTTCTTTTTCTTCTTTGACGGGCTCTTGCGATTTGACTGAACCGGTCAGTCGTCCCACAACGTCGGGCAGCACCGCGGCTACATCACCGGCCTTCAGCAGGTATTCGGTACAGCCCGCTGCCAGGCATTGTTCTTTGAGGTCCGGGGAAAGGTCGCTGCTTAGAGCCAGAATGGGGGTCTTGGCCGTACGCGCATCCTGGCGCATTTTTTCAAGGAATTGCAATCCCTCCATATCGCTCAGTACCGGATCAAGCAGAATCAAATCCGGCCGATCGCGCCAGGCGAAGATCAACCCCTCTTTGCCAGACGTGGTAGGCAAGACGCGGTAGGCCAGTTCCTGCAACATCTGGGAAAGATAATTCAGACTGGCATTGTCGGCATCAATTACCAGGATCGTTTTTTGCGGCACGAATTCACCTGTTTTGGATCAGGCCTCTACCGGCGGCATCAAATACCCTAACCCCGAACGCGTCACGATATGGAGCGGCGAATGCGGATCTTCTTCAAGCTTTTGCCGTAAGCGGGCAATGCTTACCCACAGGATTTCCTTTTCGGTCTTGTATTCCGGGCCCCATACGCCGGTGAGCAGATCTTCGGAGGTCAGGATGTTCCCCACATTATGGGTGAACTGCAACAACAAACGATATTCTGTCGCGGAGAGAGAGATCGGCAATTCCCCGCGCCACACTTCCGCCCGCGCATAGTCGATCTTCAGGTCGCCATGCGTAAAGAAACGCGCCTGACCGGTATCAGCCGGCATCTGGCTGCGACGCAACACGGCCCGAACGCGCGCCAACAATTCGGTCGCGGAGAACGGCTTGACGAGGTAGTCATCCGCCCCCAAATCCAATCCTCGTACACGATCTTGCTCCTCCCCCTTGGCTGTCAGGATGATGATGGGCACATCCGAAAATTCCCGGATGCGCTGGCAAACTGAAAAGCCATCCATGCGCGGCATCATGATATCAAGCAACAGCAGGTCGATCGGTTGAGAGGAGAACACGTCCAGCGCCTGTACGCCATCCTGTGCAGTTGCCACTTCATATCCTTCTGTTCGCAGATTGGCTTCAAGAAGACGCAAATAGCGAGGTTCGTCATCTACAATCAGAATTCGTTTTGACATATTGACCACTCCTTGTCCAAATGAAGGTAATTACACCGGGTTTACAGGGAGCTTTATGAAGAAGGTGGTTCCCTGGTTCATTTCAGACTCTACCCAAATCTTACCATGATGAGCCATAATGATATGATTGCAAATGTATAACCCCAATCCGCTGCCAGCCTTGGAAGGCCCTCCCGGAACTCGGTAAAAGCGGTCGAACACGAAAGGCAAATAGGCCTTCGGGATGCCTTTGCCATAGTCTCGAAAGGTGACCAGCACGTCGTCCTTTTCCTGCTTCGCAATAATGGAAATTTTTGATCCCGGCGCATACTTGATGGCGTTGCTGAAGAGGTTTTCGAACACCTGCGTCAGGCGCACGCTATCGGCCTGCAGAGGGGGCAATTTGGCCAGGTCCAACTCGATTTCCAAATCCTTGTAACGCGTGCGGATGCGGTTTACCGCATCCCGAATGAGCGCATCCAGGCGCACCGGTTGGATCTGCAATTGAATGGCGCGGCTCTGAAATTTAGCGGATTCAAGGATATTTTCGATCAACTCCGTCAGGCGGTCGGCCTCCTCATCGATAATGGTCAGGAATTCATTGCGCGCCTCATCCGTCCAGGTTGTATCGGCGCGCAGCAAAGTGGTTGAGTATCCTTTGATGAACCCCAGCGGAGTGCGGAGTTCATGCGAAATGGTAGCAATGAAATCATCCTGCAGGAGCGCTTTCTGCTGCAGGACATCGTAATCCTGGCGGAACTCTCGATGCAACTTCTTCTGAATGAAATTGGATATCCAGCTGCCTGCAATTTCCACCAAGTCGGTTTGCTTCTTGACAAACTCGGGGCCTCCAAACCGGATGAATACGATCGCCCCGATGGTCTGCAGCACATCGTCCACCGGAAAACCCAGGAGGTGGGCCTGCTCCAGCCGGTCATCCGAGCCTTCTTCGGGCTTGAATAGGACCATCTTTCCGCTCGAGACAACCTCATTCGCGATATTGCCTCCCCAGGCTGCATCCGCTTCCGCGCTCTTTCCCCGCCCCATCGCCCGGGCGTACACAATTTCCAGTGCCTCTGTCCCAGAATCGAGTAGATAGATCGCCACATTATCGAACACGAACGCAGTCCGCAAAGTGCTCAGCATCTTATCCAACACTGTCTTCCAATCCTTCTTGGAGTTGGCAGCCTGAATTAAGGTCTGTATATATGCGAGGGTCGTGGAATCGAGTTTAGAAGAGGCCATGGCAAATGGTCTATGAATCAGTCACCACCAGCAAGGGGAATCGGAACGTAGTCCCGCGCCCTTCTGTCGAGTGCACTTCGATCATCGATCCGTGCGCTTCGATGATCTGGCGCACCAGCGAAAGGCCCAGACCGGTCCCCCCGTAACGCCTTGTACTTGAATCATCCAGCTGATGGAAGGGTTCGAATATCTCCTTTAGCTTATCCGCCGGGATGCCGATGCCGGTATCGATGACCGACACCGCCACCAAGTTCTCTGCTTCCTGCTTGACGTTTACAACCACCCGGCCACCCGCCGGTGTAAACTTGATGCCGTTATCAATCAACTGGGAGAGCACCCATGAGATCTTCTCTGCGTCTGCCTTTACGAAGGGGATGTCCTTATCCACAACTGCGTGGACCGTCACATCCCGTCCTTCCGCCCTCTGGGCTGCTATTTTGACGGCCGAATAGGCCAGCACGGTCAGATCTGTCTTGTCCTGCTTCAAGGTCAACTCGCCCTTTGAGGACAACGAGAACATGATCAAATCATCGACCAGTCCTTCCAGGCGGGAAGTGGCACGCTGGCAGACATCCAGGGCTTGCTGTTGTTCCCCCGTGGTTTTCCCCAACGAATTGGTGATCAGCAACTCAATATAGCCCTTGATATGCGTTAAGGGCGTGCGGAGCTCATGAGAGATATTGCTAACAAAATTGGCTTTCGCCTGGCTCAACTCGGAAAGCCGTTCCAAGGCTTTTTGGAGCTCAGCAGTGCGCTCTTCGACGCGCCGCTCCAGGTTCCGGTTGGCAGCCTGCAAGGCGGACCGCAATTGGATAATTTGCTCCGTCACGGCCTGATCGAGGTCGATGCGCTCGATCAGATTCAACTCGATCAAAGCTTCTCCCAGCAGGCAGGTGCGATTCTTTTCCCGCTGCTCCTGTTGGTAAGCCAATCCACGCTTCAAGTCCGCTTCCGTGATCGTCTCCCTTTGCACCAGATGTTCTCCCAGGCGGGGGACCAGCATTTCAGGGGTAAGTTGCGGCAACTTCGTCATTATAGTTTCCTCAGGAATGCCAGACCCATTCCCCGCCCACCATGGTAGCCTCGGGATTCATATCCATCAATTCTTCTGGCGTTGCCGAAAATGGATCTTGCACCAGGACAATCAGATCTGCAAAATAGCCGGGGGCGAGCTGGCCCAGGCGGTCTTCCAAACCGGCTGCATACGCAGGACCGAGCGAATAACTCTCGATGGCCTGCTGTAAGGACAGACGTTGGTCCGGATACCAGCCTTCCTTCCCCGGCGTGCCATCCGCACGCTGGCGGGTTACCGCAGCATGCAAACCCCAGAATGGGTTTGGCGATTCGACCGGCGCATCAGAGCCAAATGCCAGGTGCACGCCGTGCTGTATTTGTGTCTGCCAGGCGTAACCAAGCGCTGCGCGTTCACCCCAATATAGGTCGGCCATGTGCATATCAGAAGTAGCGTGGATGGGCTGCATGGAGGCGATCAGATCCAGATCGGCCAACCGTTCTGCATCCTGAGGGTGGAGCAACTGGACATGCTCGATACGGTGCCTTCGTGGGGGCACGCCAAGCTCGCGTTCGAACTGGCGAAGTTGTTCGAACGCGTCCAAGACTTCATGGTTGGCACGATCCCCGATGGCATGCACGGCCAGGCTCAACCCAGCCGTCACGGCTCGACGACCCGCATCCAATAATTCCTCTGCATCTATATTCAGAATACCCCGATTCTCTGGTTCAGACAAGTAGGGCTCGATCATGGCCGCTGTGCGGGGACCCAGGGCACCGTCCATAAAGGCTTTCACTGACCCAACCCGCAACCATTCATTCCCGAAGCCAGAGCGCAGGCCGATTTCGACGGCATGGTCCAGGACCTCCATGGGTAGGCTCTTGATCACGCGCAATCGCAGCACGTCCCGCTCATTCAATGCTTGCAGCGCTAAAAAACAATCGCGCCGGTCGAAATCATGCACGCCGGTAAGGCCCAGGCTCCACAAGGCAGGTTGCGCGTCCTCGATCACCTGGGCAACTCGCTCCTGGGGTGCGTCGGGGATGGAACGG
>CAZULT010000010.1:11505-41709 GCA_964621295.1 uncultured Anaerolineaceae bacterium
CGTGGCGGTCTCGAGCAATACGCCAGTGGGACTGCCGTGCTTGTCACGTTGAATCTGGCCGTTGGCTGGATCAGGCGTGCCTGCTCCAATGCCAGCCAGCTTCAATGCCGCGGCATTCACCCAGGCAGCATGCAAAGATTTGGCGCTCAGGTAGACCGGCCGACCTGGGGCAACCGCCTCCAGCTCTGCGGCGTCCGGCCAGCCCTTCCAATCATTCTGGTTCCAGCCGTGGCCCAGGATCCATTCCCCCGGTTTTGTGAGGCGAGCACGTTCCGCAACCCGCTCAAGACAGGCTGCTTTTGTATCGGTTTCGCAATCCACGGATTGCAAAGACAGTGCGAATTGCTTGAGATGCAAATGGGCATCGATCAACCCGGGAAGGATCGTCTTGCCCTCCAAGTCCTGTATTTCGGCCTTGCTATATGCAGAAATGAGTTGGTCGGTTTCCCCCGCATGCAACACCCGTCCATGCTCGATCGCCAGCGCAGTTACGTGCGGATGGTCTGAGTCAAGCGTATGGATATGAGCATTGCAGAGAATTTTCATAGAGACGCCAGTTTAATGAATAGGGCGGTCCAATCCGCCCGATACCTTACATCAATTTCTCCACCAACGAATCTAGTTCTTCATCTGAGTAATAGTAGATCGTCACAGTGCCGCCTTTCTTGCCGTGCCGCAGCGACACTTTGGTGCCAAGGGAGCTGCGCAAGCGCTCCTCCATATCGGTGACTTCCGAAGGTCGAGAGGCCTTTTTCGGTGAGGGCGGCTTTTTACCACCCAACTTCTTCACCAATTCCTCCGTCTGGCGCACATTCAATTTCCCCGCCACGATCTGATCAAGCGCTGCCTCCTGCGCCTTGCTCGAGGACAGCCTCAGCAGCGCGCGGGCGTGCCCTTCCGTAATGTGAAACTTGCTTTCCTGATCACCTTCCTCTAAATCCCTGTCCATTTCATCGTCATGGGCGTAACTCGCGATCAAAGCGTTCTTGACCTTGTCCGAAAGGCCCAAAAGGCGTAGGGTGTTGCTCACGGCCGGGCGACTCTTTCCAACCTTCAGAGCGATCTCATCGTGCGAAAGCTTGAAGTCCTCTGTCAGCTGGCGGTAGGCTTCCGCTTCTTCCAATGGATTCAGTTCTGCTCGCTGAAGATTCTCAATCAAAGCCAATTCCAACAACTCACGATCGCCTGCCTGCCGCAGAATAGCTGGCACGGTGCGCAACCCTACCAGCTTGGCAGCTTCCAGGCGCCGCTCTCCTGCAACCAGGGTATATTTCTGGTCCCCTGCGGCAGGCGTTAAGAGCAATGGTTGGAGTATGCCATTCTCGCGGATCGAGGCAGCCAGCTCTTCCAGGCCTTTGGGATCAAACTGGCTGCGCGGTTGACGCGGGTTACGGACGATCGCCTCCACCACGACCTGCAAGATACCTGATTCTCCTGCAGCAGGTCCCGCCTCCTGTGAGGAGGGGATGAGCGCATCTAATCCTTTGCCAAGTCCCGAACGTTGAGCCATGCAGATCTCCTTCCAAGGTCAAGGGTGCACTACGCCCGTCCTGTGCACCATTATTCCGTTACAGGCACGCTAACCCCATCACCAACCAATACTTCGCGAGCCAGTGCTTCGTACGCGCGCGCGCCAGGCGAGCCAGGTGCATAGGCAGAGACTGGCAGGCCGTATGAAGGCGCTTCAGCCAAACGGATACTGCGAGGAATGACCGCTTTGAATGTGAGTTCAGGAAAATGCCGGTTGACCTCTGTGACCACATCGGTGGAGAGATTAGTGCGCACATCGAACATGGTCAGCACCACCCCCCGCACCTTTAGTTCGGGGTACAGCCCGGAGCGTATTAGCTGCAGCGTTTGGGTCAACTGGCCAAGCCCTTCCAGCGCCAGGTATTCGCACTGGACCGGGATGATGACCCCTTCACGCGCCGCCACCAGGCCATTGACCGTCAACAGTCCCAAAGAGGGCGGGCAGTCGATCAACGTGTAATCGTAACGCTCCACCAGGGAGGCTATCGCCTGGCGCAGGCGGGTTTCCCGGCCAGGCTGGTCCACCAGTTCGACTTCGGCGCCGGCCAGCGCCGGAGAAGAAGGCAGTAACGCCAGTTTCAGGCGTTCATTGTAGAGGATCGAAGAAGCGGCCGAGCTCTGCCCGAGCATGGCGCCATACGTATTCCCCTGAACGTTATGTTTATCCAAGCCCAGGCAGGATGTGGCGTTGGCCTGAGGATCAATATCCACGATCAGGACTCGCTGACCCAGATAGGCCAGATAAGCCCCCAGGTTAATAGCGGTCGTGGTCTTACCCACGCCCCCTTTCTGGTTGACAAGCGTATACACGCGTCCCATGAACTAGAATACCTCCATTAAACAATCTTGAATTTCAGCCGCCGTTGGGATACCATCTAACCCCTTGCGCGCAATGGAGCGGGCAGAAAGCTGAGTGGCAAAGCGAGCGGCCTCCCAGGGATCCCGGGTGGTCAGCAGTCGGATGAAGAATGCCGCTGCAAAGATGTCTCCGGCTCCAGTAGCGTCGGTTTCCTTGATCTCCGGAGCTCTGAAACGTCGTTGGTCGCCATGCCAGTATAATCGCGCTCCCGCCGGTCCCTCAGTGACCGCCAGGATACGCGTATGGCCAGCAATGAATTCGATGCGCTGCTCGTCACCTGCCACGTCGTCAATGCTGAGTACGATCGCGCCTGCCGCAGTCAGCATCTGCTCACCGGGTTCCCAGACGGTTTGCGTGACCCTACCATCCTCGTCCCATTGGCGCATCCAGCCCTGCGGGGTCAACCCTAACAAGGATGGCTGGATAGTGGCCGGCAGGTCTTGCGATACTTCCTGGGCGATTGGACCGAGGTGAAGGACGGGAACGCGCTGCCACTGCTGCGGGACGGCATCGAAAGAGACCTGGCCCGCCCGGTGATGCAACACTTGCTGGCGGCCAGCATCGGAATAAATGTTTTCGAAGGTGGTCGTTTTCTGGGAAGGGGTGGAAACGATAGTGATCCCCTGCAAACTCTCAAGGTCAGTATCAGGCGCACAAACCGTGACAACCCCTACCTTCAGCCCAAGAGCCTGCGCTGTCAAAGCCGAATAAGCCGCTGATCCTCCAATGCGCACCTCATCAGGAGTGATATCTTCCGCAATATGACCGACTACAAGATAATCGACCGGCTCCAGGGGGACCAGGCTTGGCATGGACAAATTATACACTGTAGGGGCATGCTGGTCGCACCCATGCGTTTTGATCAGTCTTTTGGAATGATGGTTACCTTGCGATACGGTTCTTCCCCGACGCTTTCTGTGGTCACAGCCGGATGCTCACGCAACTCCAAATGGATCAGCCGACGTTCGCTTGCAGGCATGGGCTCCATCGCCTGTCGACGCCCACTTTTGATGACCTGTTCCGCCATGCGGCGTGCCATTTGGCGTAACTGACGTTCACGGCGGCTGCGATAGCCTTCCACATCGACCACCAGATGCACCCACTGTTGGACTTGCTTGCCTACCATCAGACTGGCAACATACTGGAAGGCGTTCAGCGTCTCCGACCGGCGGCCGATCAGGATACCCAAGTCGTCCCCGCGCACATCGACATACACAGTCTGGCGATCATCACGGTCCGATTCTTCAATATGAGCAGAAACTTGCGCCTGGAGATTGAGGTGGTAAAGCAATTTCGAGATCGTCTCTTCTGTGAGATCCAGCACCGGAGCTGTTTCGGCATCGACAATGGTGGTGGCGGCGCGCGGTTTGGGTTCTTTAGGCTCTTTTGGCTTTGAGGCTTCTCTTTTCTTTCGAGCAGGTTTTGGCTTTGATTTGGCAGAGCCTGGAGATGCAGATGAAATAGGAGCTTTTTCCTCGGAGGCAGCGACCGTCAAGCGCACACGCACCTGGCGTCCACCCAATCCAAAAAGGCCCTTGGTCCCGGCATCCAACACTTCCACGCGGACGGCTTCTGCAGGTAAACCAAGCTGCGCCAAACCTTGCGCAAGGGCTTCCTCAACGGTCGGAGCAATCACTTCAAGCGTTGTATTATCATTCATGCAGTCCTCCCAACGGTCCTAATTTCCTGAGGCTTGTTTGTTACCTCCAGGTAACAAATTCCGCCAATTGGCTCGCCCCGTAACCGCATACTGGAAGATACCCAGCAGGTTGCTGGTAATGAAGTAGACGGACAAACCGGAAGCAAAAGTAAGCGCAAAATAACCCAATAACAATGGCATGTAAATGCTCATGGTGTTGCTCATGGCGGCCGTCTGGTCGCCGGGATTAGAGGTGGCCGGCATGGTCAGCTTGGATTGGATAAAGGTCGTGACCGCAACCACCAGCGCCAGGGTGGGAAAGCCATTTGGCAGGAAGGAAACGTCAAAAGGTAGTGGTATGCCTTCCGGACGACCCAGGTCCATCCACAGGAAACGGCTATTGAGCGGGATCAGCGCCGCAGCGCTGAGGCTGGGGTAAATACTGCGGGCGAGGTCCAACAATCCCAGCGGAGTGGCAGCCAGCGCACGGATGATACTTTGGTAGAGACCGATGATGATGGGAAACTGGATAACCGTTGGTAAACAGGAACCAAAGGGATTGATGCCCTTTTCCTTGTAAACGCGCATTTGCTCCTGAGCCAGCTTCTCACGGTCCTTCGCATATTTCTTCTGAATGGCCTGCCAATCCTTGTCGTTTTGCAATTCCTGCATAGCCTGAGCGCCTTTTAACTGCTGCGCGTTAAGCGGCCAGGTGATCGCCCGAATGAGGATGGTGAATAAAATGATCGACCACCCAAAAGCTCCGGGGAGACCGGCCAGCAAGGAATAGATCCAGAGCAACACATTGGTAAATGGATAAATGATAAAGGTATTCCACATCGCATTAATCCTTAGTTCTCAGGCTTGAACGTCCAAACCCGGTTTCCGTTTGTATCCAGCGCCGCCAACAAGAACTCAGCATTCATAGGTGCAACAAGCAGGCGGTCGCTACCAGTTACAGGGGAGGTGTAGATTTGTCCACCGGCTTCGTGCTGCCAAACGATCTTCCCCTCAGGATCAACGGCATAAACCGTTCCTGATTCGGTCACAAAGACGACATAATCGGACATCGCCAAGGGACTGCCGACCACCGGACCATCCGGCTGGATCGACCAGAGACGTTCGCCACTAACGCGAACAGCATAAAAATAGCCATCAAGGTCTCCAAAATAAAGCGTGTCCTCTACCAGTGTCGGGCTGTCCCAAACCCAACCCTGTGTGCTGATGAAGGGATCCATCTTACCAGTTGCAGGGGTGATCCTGACCACTTCGGAAGCGAAGGATCCCAGAAACAACTCACCTTCCGGGGTAACCAGCGGGGAGCCCGGGATCGCGCCCCCCAAATTCAGGGCAGGCCAGGCAAATTCATAACTTTCAGGGTCAACGGCATATAGATAGTGATTCATGGTTGGGATATAGACCAACCTGCCGTCTGAGGCCGGCTGCGCCCATAGGGCCCCTCCCAACTCTATCTTTTGTTCGGCTGTTTTTGTGGTCAAGTCATCGCCAAGGGAGAGGACGTACAGGTGACCGTCCGCGTTGGGAGCGAACACTTTGTCGCCAAGGATCAAAGGCGCCGCGATCCAGCGATCAGCCGCACCTGAGAAGATCCATGTTTCTTCCGGGGCATTGGTCTCGACATTGATACGAGTCGGATCGATCGCAACCAGGCGGTGGTCGCTACCAGCGGAACCAAGCAAGATCATACCATCCGGCGTGATCACGGGTTTGGCGATGAACAACAAGCTGCTTGTGGCTTTGGAGGGATACCTCCAGATTTCGCTCCCATCGCTTAACCGGATGGCATAGACATGCTGGCCAGCGGCCAGGTAAGCAATCTCCCCATCCGTGGTCAACCCAGGCCAGCTATTGCTAAAACCGGCCCGACTGCAACCGCTGAGTAGCAGTGCTCCAAGGACCATCGCGAACAACAAATATATTTTCTTTGACTTCATGGATTGATCGTTTCTCCTAAGGTACAGGATCATAACCGCCTTTGTTGAAGGGATTGCAGCGCACGACCCGCCAGGCAGCCATTAACACGCCTTTCCCGAGACCATATTTGTAAATGGCCTGATATCCGTAATGGGAGCAGGAGGGATAGAACCGGCAAGTTCCCTCAGGCAAACCACGCGAGATCGTCTTCTGGTAGAGACGAATAAATGCTAAGACCACCAGCCGCGACCAGTACAGGGGTGTCCGTGGCAGGTCCCGCAAGCGGGGTTCATTGGGATTTTCTTTCGGCAGGTAGAATTCAGCTTTCATCAAGAGAGGCCACCAGGTGTGCGCGTTCAAGTAAACCATTTAGAACAAGGCGGATTTCAATTAAGGATGCGGAGAGCAAAGCCGGTCGCGCTACCAGAATCAAATCCCAGCCGGGCTGTAACTCCAGTAAAAGGGGTCGCATTGCCTCGCGTAACAAGCGCTTGGCTCTGTTCCTTTTCACTGCGCCACCCACTGACCGGCCGGCTGTCACCCCCACACGTAATTTTTGCGATTCGCTAACATGGACCAACAACACTACAAACGGGTGGGCAAATGATTTTCCTGAGCGCCGCACCCGCCTGAAATCAGTCGACCGGGTCAGGCGGTATTTGCGCTGCACCCGCACCTCGGAATGTCAACTATACGCCTATTCTAATCAATCACGCACGGAGGGGGATAACCGTCCAAATACCAGGCCGGCAGCTTACCACCGTACCCGTTTTACATGTTCATTGGCCGTCACGGTTAATTTGTAACGACCGCGCAAACGGCGGCGCTTGAGGACGTTTCGTCCCTGGGCGCTCGCCATGCGTTTACGAAAACCATGTACACGCACACGGCGTCGAATCTTGGGTTGGTAGGTTCGTTTTGGCATGAACTTTCCTTATAAAAAAGATAATAGCTGGCCCCAGTTTAAAGGTAGGTAGCAGGTAGGTTAACTGGCAGGGTATTATACCGTAACGACCAAGATTGGTCAAACTTGATGCAGCCATGCTTCAGTCGTCTTCCGCAGGTGTTTCCCCTTTGTCCGGGGTCAGCAACTCGGCCAACTGGTGGGCCCCTTCTGAATGCGTGACGGCCAGAACCTCGTCATCTTGCTGAAAGATTGTATTCCCGGCAGGGACGACCACTTTACCATCACGAATAATGGCTGCTATTACGCACTGGTCAGGCAAATCCAGATCTTTAATGGCCACTCCTATCGCTTTTGCGCCGGCCGGTACTTTTTCTTCCACCAGGGAATAGCGTCCCCGCCGCAATTTTAGCAAGGTCATCATATCGCCCATGGACATCTCTTCCTGGATCAAACGTGCAAACACATCTGCTTGGTTGAGGGCTACATCCACATGGAAGTTTTCATTAAAAAGCCAGGCATTGCGGGGATTGTTGATCCGCGCAATCGTGCGTTCCACTTCAAACACCTTGCGAGCCAAAAAGCAAAAGGACAGGTTGGTTGCATCGTCCGACGTACAAGCCGCTACCACAGCCGCATCCCGGATGCCTGCATGGATCAGCACGGCCGGGTCGGCAGGGTTACCCTCATAAATGACTTCGGTCGGTAACTCCTGATGCACACGGGCCAGTAATTCTCGCCGGTTTTCTACAAGCCTGACCTGATGCCCTTCTGAAAGGAGCAGAAAGGCCAACTGCGAGCCGGTGCGGCCGCCCCCTGCAATGATCACAAACATCTCAGCTCTCCCTTCCAGAATTCAGGCGGTCGCGTAAAACCTGAATCCCATTGAAAGTGGCGCTGACATTGAGCAAGTCACCTTCTTTCAGGACCGCCTCGGCAGTGGGCAAGAACGCCCGTCCAGCACTGGTTAATGCTATGGGCAGGCAATCACTGGTTTCGCCCAACAGTTCTCCCAACGATGATCCATTCCAGGCGGCAGGGATCAGCATCTCATAGACTTCCACTTCACCATTGCCTGCAGAGAAGATAGTGCGGAAGGAAGGATCCAGCAGCAATTCCTGGATGCGTTGTGCACCCCAACTGGTAGAGCTCACCACCTGCAAACCAAAGGTTTCCAGAACGGTCCTCAAGGACGGGTCATAGTTACGCGCCACGACGATTGGCACATTGTAGATTGCGCGCGCCATATGTGCGACAACAGCATTGAGGGTATCCGAATTCGTCACGGCGGCCAATCCGTTCATTTCGGCGATTCCGGCGCGTTCCAGTATCTTCTCAGCGAGCGCGTTCCCTTCGATGGTTCTACCGCGAAACTCAGGAGACAAATTATTAAGGGCCTCCCGGTAGGCATCCACGACCACCGTTTGGTGACCGCTCTTGTAAAGGCGTAATGCGAGTTCCGCACCGACGCGCCCGCACCCAATCACCATGAAATTCATCGCAAATCTCCCAATACAGGCATTTTGTTACGGTACTTGGTACGGCACGTTGGTCACTACCACTCCAGGTTTGGAGAGCAATTCGCTGCGCAATAGTTTGGCGGTCTGCATATGCAGGAAATCATGCCAGCGCTCTGAGGGGACAAACTCGGGAACTACGATCGTGACGGTTTCGTTGGGCTGCCGCTGACTGATGATCTCTTCGATATAGTCTAGCAGGGGTTCTACAAAGAGGCGATAGGGCGAATCGACGATGACCAGGCGCGTCCCCTCCCCCCAGGTCTCCCATTTTTTCTTGACTTTCTCCGTTTCAGCAGGATCGATTGAGACATGCACAGCCGTGACATCATCGGACAACAAACGTGCGTAGCGCAAGGCCGCCAGCGAACCTTGGTGCACGCCACTGACTGGCAGGATCACACGATGTCGGTCTGGTTGAGGTGGCGGACCGCCAAACTCGTCCAGCGAAAGGCGGTTGGCCAAGCCACGATAATGGCGGTTGATGCGTTGGAAAAGGATCACCAACGTGGGGATCAGAATCAGCACCATCCAAGCCCCGTCTCGGAATTTGGTAATGGCAAAGATCACCATCACAACGGCTGTACACAAAGCGCCAAAGCCATTGGCGAACATTTTCATCATCCAGTTCTTTTCGTATCGCAAGGTCGAACCAAATTCAAGGATCTCTTCACCAGGCTTCAGCCTGCCACTCTTCAACCAGCGGCGGGCCATGCCGAACTGTGCCAGGGTAAAAGACATAAATACACCGATCGCATAGAGAGGGATCAAGCGCGTCACGCTGGCCTGGAAAATGATAACCAAAGCTGAAGCGATCAAAGCCAGACTGACAATTCCATAAGAATACACCAGGCGACTGCCTCGATAGGTCAACTGGCGCGGCAGGTAGCCGTCTTTTGCCATGAGCGCGCCAAGGCGCGGAAACCCGGCAAAAGCGGTGTTCGCCGCCAGAATCAGGATAACCGTTGTGGCCAAAATAGTCGCCAGGTACAAAGTGCCCTGTCCATTAAACACAGTACGAGCCAATTGTGAAATCACTGTTTCCTGCTCAGATGGTACGGCATGCACTTGCCCGGTCAGGAAAGATATGCTGATAAACAGGGAACTCAAGATAGCCGCCATCCAAATCAAGGTAATGCCCGCGTTTTTACTGCGCGGTTCTTTGAATGCTGTAATGCCATTAGATATCGCTTCGATCCCTGTCAGGGCAGCCGTACCGCTTGAGAATGCGTGCAAGATCAGAAACGGCGTAATGGCAGCCAGGGGTTCCAGCACTTCAACAGGCGGCGGAGCGGCCACTGCGCCAAGCGAACCAAAGAAATACCGGATCATGCCCGTTCCGACCAAAGCGTATAGCATGATGATGAAGAAGTAGCTTGGTACCGCAATGGCTGTACCGGATTCGCGTACACCGCGCAGATTAATCAACATAATGAAGAATACTGCTACAACAGCAATGAGCACGCGGTATTGATGCAAAGCCGGATAGGCAGAGACAATTTGTGCCACACCGGAGGAAATCGAGACCGAGACGGTCAGTATGTAATCCGTCAGCAATGAGGAAGCGGCAATTAATGCATAGAATTTGCCCAAATTGTCATGGGCGACAATATAGGCTCCCCCCCCATCTGCATAGGCATGTATAACCTGCTCGTACGAAAGCGCAACGATCACCAATAAAGCGACGATCGCAATCGATATCGGAAATACGTACCCAAAGGCAACCGTCCCAGCGGCCGCCAGGATCACCAGGATCTCTTGCGTGGCGTATGCCGTTGAGGAAAGCGCATCCGACGCAAAAACTGCCAGACCGACCGCTTTTCCAATCGTCTCGTGCGGGGCATCGGCGGTAGAAAGTGGCCGGCCAATCAACCAGTGACTGAGCGATCGTGGCGGCGTATACTCCGCATCACGGCGAATGATTGACTGCTGGTCGGATTCCTCAAAATTTCCCATACGTCATTTTTCCAAACTCAATCATACACAAAAATTCGCTCCCGCGCAGCGAGAGCGAGTGCAGATTATATCGCAATTCTACCGATTGTACGACTGCATTTGCAATGCAAATGGACCAAGACCGCACTCCGCGGAGCTCTACAAAAGACATGGTTGCCTAATTGTCCTTGCGGTACGCCCCCTGGTATTCTTCCGGGAGTAATGCCGCCAGGCGCCGCATGATCTGGCGTGTGCCTTCCTTGATTGTATCGCGACGTTCTTTGGAATGTGCCAAGCGAAACGCCTCTCCAATCCGCAAGCTTACAGGGGCACGACGCAGTTGTTTCAAATGGCCATACACCCGCTCGTTCTCAGTTCCGACCACAACCACTGGAATAATATCAACATCGGCTTTTAAAGCCAGGTAAGCCGCGCCATGATGCCCTTGCTCCAGGCCGCCAATCAGAGAATAGCGACCTTCCGGTGCAATCAGGATCACCCGGTTTTCTGAAAAACCCTGGAAAGTCGCCCGCAATGCGCGCCGGTCCGCCTGACCGCGATGTAACCAAATCACTCCATACCAATCCATCAACCGTCCGAGCACTGGATATTGATATAGTTCAATTTTCCCCAACGCATCAGGAGCAATCGGAAGTGAACCCACCAACAACGGCGCATCCGCGTCCCCCAGATGGTTGATCACCACCAGAGCAGGACCATGGCGGGGGAAGTTATCCATGCCTTCCACAGTCCTGATCGTACAAATCGTGATCACCAGTTTGCAAAGTCTGCGAGCGAACGCGCGAAACCAGCGCCGCCCCCAGTGTAATCGCGGAAGGCGAGTAAGATCAGGCCGGTGGAATTCACTGATCGGTTTCGGGGGAATCGAAAAGTTGTCCGGCATACACGCCTCGGTACGCCTCCGGCAGAAGACGTGCTAGATGGCACATGACCAGGTCAGCATTGTGCTGCCTGGCTTCCCGGCGAGCAGATCTCGCTTCGGGTATGGGCGGCAAGCGGAACGCCTCGCCGATATGCACTTCAAGATGCGGTCGTTCTCCACGCCTGGCGCGCTGCCAAAAATCATCCGTGGTGCCCACCAGACCTACCGGAACCACCGGTACGCCGGTCTTTTCGACAAGATATGCAATCCCCGGCTTGGCGCGCCGCATGGCGGTGACATGCGAACGGCCTCCTTCCGGGGCTACCAGCAATGGTCGACCCGATTTAAGGGCGGCCACCGCGCGTCGCATTAATTCTCGGTCATATTCACCACGATGCACCGGGATAACTCCGTAAAGTTTCAATATCTGCCCCTGGCCAGGCTTATCGAATACATCCGCGGCGCCGATGATCTCCAATTGTTCCGGCCAAAAGGACGCTGCAAGTGGCGGGTCGAAGATCGAGATATGGTTCATGGCTGCCAGATAAGCCTCGCCATACGGAATGTGTTCCTGGCCAGTGACCGTCACCCGCCCGAGAATATGAAAGATCATGCGGAAGACCGCCTTCAAAGGTGGACGGATCAAACGGTAACGCATCGGCAGTTGGAATGGCGTCATCACCGGCACATTTCCAATGTTTTCAGGAAGACTTCTTCAGCGGTCAATTGATCCGAATCCACCACAACCGCGTCTTTGGCCGCTTTGAGAGGAGCCACATTGCGGGTCGAATCGATGCGGTCGCGTTCAATGACTTGCGCCTGGATCTCCTGATAATCAGCCTGCCCACCACGAGCAAGGATTTCTTTATAACGCCTGCGCGCGCGTTCCTCGGCGGAAGCGTCAAGATAGATCTTCAGATCGGCTTCGGGCAACACCACCGTACCGATATCGCGTCCTACCATCACAACGCGCCCACGCTGACCAATCTTGCGCTGCTGGATGGAAAGCGCCCGGCGCACACCGGCGTAGGCCGAAACCACAGAGACATTGGTGTCCACCTCAGGCTGGCGTGTTTCCCATGTAATATCCCGACTTTCTACCAGCACATCGCAGGCGCGACCATCCTCCTGTGAGGGAGGACGAACATCAATGGAGATCGTTTCGGCCAGAGCGGTAATCCCCTGCTCATCACCCATACCAAGCCCTCGCTGCAACGCCAGCCAGGTCACTGCCCGGTACATTACGCCCGTATCAAAGAACAAATAGTCAAGAGAATCCGCCAATCTTCGTCCAAGGGTAGTCTTCCCCGAGGCGGCTGGACCGTCTATTGTGATGATCGAGGGCGGAGTCGAATCAGGCATTGGGTTCTGCACAATCAGTTCTTCAACCAATTCATCGCAAGGAATTCCGTGCTATTTCCTTTGATCATTGAAAAGTTTCTCGCAAATCAGGAAACAGGTCGCTCCTGACCCACAGGATCACTACTTCCGAATCGTGCGGGAGATCACGAAACACTGACCAGTGTACCCAATCATACACGCTCAACGATCCCCAGGAAGGTTTTTGACGCCACACAAAATCCTGTCCGCGGTAAGGAATCGGAAGGTTCAGATCTTCCATTTGTGGAGAAATCACGATCGCCGGCGGCTGTTGCTCATCCAGTGCAGTGACAGATTGAACCTGCCTATCACGCAGCAGCCAATGTAGCGCTGGCGATTCCAATGCCAGCACCGTGGCCGGTTGCGCGTTTGGATCCCCAGCACTCCAATCGGAAAGGTTCCTGACCGTCTTCAATATCAAATCAGCCTGAGCCGGTCGCGCTTCCGACCACCATAGTTCCCACCCATCCGGGGTTCGCAAACCTGTTGCTCCCCAGGCCACTCCCAATGTATAGATACCCAGCGCAACCACCAATCCCCAAACCGATCCAAGCCGCGCCGTGCGCGCCGACCAACCAAGCGCCACCAGAATCAAGCTGACCACCAGTAATAGCAGTACACTGAAGAGTAAAAGATATCGAGTGGGGGGAAGATTTTGAAACAGAACGGTACCACCGACCTGAATGCCATTGGGAGTCAGATTAGCCGGGTTAAGCGGGTCAAGCGCAATCCCGGCAAAATCCAACCAGGAAAAGGTTAGCAGCAAGACCACAAGTGCAGCCACACCAAATACCTCCTGGCGTTCTTCCCGGTTGATGTGGGTATGATGGTCAAGCTCAAGCGCAACCAGTGCCCAGAGTGGAAGCAGCACCCATGCCAGGTCGACCACCTGGCGCGCCGGATAAAGCATTACAAGGGCCAGTGCCATGAAGAGCCACAAGCTCAACTGCACATGCAATGAACTCCTCTCTCTCCATCCCCGCAGGATACTCGCCGCCCCCAGTAAGACAGCCAAAGGCTGGTAAGCGACCAGGGCCAACAGCAGGCGGCTAGCTGGCACACCGGATGGCTGTAGCCAACCGCTCAAATAAATCGGCAGGGAAGAAACCCAGGCGCTCAATCCGGCTGGGGACAAGAAGAGAAATGAACCTACAAGCAATATGGTCGCTCCAGCATAGATCAAGGATGGCCGAACATCCTCGAACCGGATGCTAACCAAGTTGCGAAGTGCACCCGCATTTTTTGCAATCTGAGCTCTCTGAGTAAGTCCTGACTGTATGACGCGGTACACCATCCAGGCCAGCAAAAGTCCAAACACTCCAGCCCACAGACCAGGCCCGGAGAGCAACGCCAAGCCTGCAAGCACGCCGGCCAGGCGAGGCCGTTGCTCTGAGAAGAGCACCCAGGCCAGCAATGTGAAAGCCAACGCAGGCATCAGGCTGCCCGCCTGGCGGGAAAGGGCCACCAGACCCGGATCAAGGGCGAGGAAGAAAGCCAGAAACAAACCTGGGAGCGGCTGCAGGCGTTCACGATTGAGATACGCAACCAGAACAAGCAGGCTGCCGGTCAGGGCAGGCAGCAAACGCGCCAGAAGATTTGCCGGTTCGAATAAGAAAAACAGCAATGCGGTCAGAGAGACATAGGCAGGTTGTGGCCCCAGCAAAGGTCGCATTCCCTGAGCCAATCCCAAGGCTTGCAGCGCCCACTCCGCTTCGTTATCTCCCAAAGGCAGCACACCGAGCTGGAAGAAACGCATGAACAATGCCAGGAAGAAGGCCAAAGAAAAAAGTAAGGTTTCGTACTTTGGGCGAGTCAGGGTCATTTTTTTCAATCCTCAAATACGATTACGGTACTTCGTAAATCGTCACGTCGCCTTGTTGGAAGGCAATGTGCAGGTACTGGCTGAACTTGGCTTCCTGCAAGGGTTCCATCCTTTCCAATGGACCCACGTACACATAGCGGATCCCATACCGATCGATGATCTCCTTTGCAGCATCCCAATCGGCTGCCGCGAAGAGAACCTGGATATCCGCCTGACGCGAGCCTTGCTCCTCATAGCCACCGCGCCATTGAGATTCGTGTCCGGGCCAACCAAGCACAGCCGGCAATCCGGAGTATGTGGAAACCCTGGCGTAACCGGTGTAGCTGCCGCCGATGGCTTCCGCCACAATACCGTCCGGCGCTGACTGAAGCCAACGTAAAGCTGCCGCTTCATCCGGTGTCTGCCGCTGGACCAGATCGAAATAATCCAGCGTCCACAGGGAGCCCAACTCCTGGCGTATGAAAGCCTTCTCCTGGATATCCTGGCTAACCCGCAGATTGTTCAACAAGGTCCAGGCGCGGCCCAGGTGGAAGTCGTCCGTACGGCTAAGAAGCCCCAAGACCGGATAAGTCAATCCCACCAGCATCAGGAGCACCAAACCGGCATTGAGAATACCATGCCAAAAGCGACGCAAGATTTGCAACAAGAGCGCCACGCCAAAAGCCGCCGCCAGGCTCCATAACATCCAGGCCTGGTAATAGAACTTGAAGATGGTGTTGATGCGCGTGCCGAACTGGTCGCGCAGGTACAAGAATTCCGGCCCTATCACAAGCAGCGTGGCGAGGCTGATGAGCAACAGAACGAAACGATGTGGGCCGATCTCCATTTTCGTTTTCTTTCCCTGGGCCCTCTCCCAGGTTCCACTCACAAGGAAAGCTAGAGCAGGTACCAGCAATGCCAATAAAGTCAGCAATCCGCCAATCGAAGCCAGGCGTTTCTGGCCGGCTTCCCCGAACAAAGACACCAAGCCAGGCACACCCTGCGAGTTCAGAAAAAGAAGCGCCTCTTCGGGCTTTGTCCATGAAATAAACCAACCCAGAGACCAGGATAAACCCCACAACAAGAACACCAGACCTGCGGAAAAGCCCAACGCCACCCCCCAGCTGCCTCGTATCTTTTCGGAACGACACAGGTAAAACAGGTATGCGATCAACGGTAACCACAGGGTGGCGAACATGACCCACAAGTGCGCCCCGCGCGTAGGGTAGACCAGGTTAGGCAAGATCCCCCCCAGTTGTGAGGAAAAACCCAGGTAGAACGGCAAGTAAAGCAAGAAGGAGGTAATTGCCAATGGCATACCAAAAACCAGCGCGCCTTCGAGCCTCTGCCAACCCCAACCGGCTGAATCTACTCTGACGAGCACATACGCTCCAACAATCAATACTCCGGCAATCAGGATATCCCAGGTATTCAGGAACGCCAGGCCGCCAAGCGTCAAGGCTGTGAACAAAAAACCAGCCTTACTGACGTACATGGAAAACCCGAACAGGTCCGTTTGCTCGCGCCAGCCTCCCAGGTAGATGTGCAGGGCGATCCCGATTGCCAACAACCCAAATGGGATGGCCAATACATGTGGGTGCAGATCCGCGTGCAGGAAGGAGAAAAAGGGAAACTCATCGATGATCTCACGGAAGGTACCAGGTAGATCGTAATCCTGGATCACGCGCGAGGCGCGCCACCACCACAGGTAGCGGTCTGGAACCCAGCTCAGAGGTTGCGCAGGTGACAGGTTTAAGTCTTTGATATCCAGCCAGGTCCAGAAAGAGGATGTCAACCCGCCGTCCGGCGCAACGCTCCAGAGAAACCCACGGCGGTGCAAGACCTCGAGAAAGCCTTCCAGGTTGCTGACCAGCAACAAGAATAGCGGGCCAAGCAAAGACACAGCCAGGTTAGGCGTAGTAGAAGTGCTGCTCGCTTTTTGGCGGGCGGATACCAGGTTGTAGAGGATTCCATATGCGCCAAGGGCTGCCAGGGAGAACACCAGGGCAGTCATTAAATTGTGCGCGGCGGAACCTGGCACGCCACTCAGTTTGGCCAGCATGGCAGCCATCACGTACCCAAAATAGTAGTAGGAGATAGCATAGCCCGAAAGCCAGGCGTCGCGGGGGGGAAAAGTCGGCGAGCGCAGGATGGCATTGATGAACATCAACTCCATCGGCTTTTCGGCACTGGTTAATTCAGGGTTGCTGGCGCGCACGAAGGACAGGAACGCAAAGGCAAGGAAGAATAGGAGTTCTACACGCCAGATCAAACGCACATTGGATTTGATCCAGTTCCATATCTCAGTTCTTTGAGTCGCAAATGCCCAAACGCTGATCCCGGTTAGAAGGACGATCCCAAACATCAAGCCACCCAGATCGTTTTGTGCCATTCCCAGAGAAGCGGACAACCAGAAGATATAGCCCCACAACAACAACCCAACAGTGCGCGAAAACGCGTAACCGCGTTCCGTTAATGCTGGAAAGAGACGGAAGACCAGGGGAAATGTCAACCACCCCAACGCGGTAACGATCAGATACCAAGAAATGAACCAGATCATAAGTCAGTTCAATGCTTTCACCATACGGTGGTATCCGGCATGGGCCTGCTCCGCAGGGCCAGGATAGGTCTTGGAGTACACAACGCGATATCCTGCGCGCTCATAAAGGCGTTGCGCTGCTGGGTTTTCGAGATCCACAATCAAAGAACACTTGCCCAGTCCCGCTAATCTGGCCTTTTGCTCCGCTTGCTCTAACAATCCGGAACCTATCCCAAGATTCTGGTACTCAGGGAGAACTCCCATGTTAGCGAGGTAATATTCGTCCATGCGAGTTTCGATTCCATTTGCGATAGACAACGCGCGAAGTGATAAGCGCATCACGTCCCACAAACCGCACAGTTGCAGCAATCCTAGTCCTATTGTCATTTCACGACGGAGGAATTCCTTTCCGACAAAACTGACCAGCAATCCAGCCGATACACCCTGCCACTCCGCAATCTCTGTTCGACTCCAACTGAAGCGGTCGTCTTCGCGTAAAAACAGGCCCGCCAGGATCTCTTGCACAGGTATTTGCACCCCGCCAAAGAGATAGTCGGCGAGCTCGCCCATGGATAAGTATATCAAACGGGCTGCAAGTTCCGCATCTACCGCGTGAGCCGGCCGGATCGTCAGAGAAGCTGGCTCGTTCATACGTCAGGTACCTTGCGAAACTCTCCATCCGCATCCGGTTCGATTCCTACCGTACGTACCACCGCCGCCAGGTTCAAGGGGCCGTAAAGATGTGGGAACCGCTCCTCAGGAGAGACACCAGCCGGGTGAGGTTCAGCCGGCGGTTCCCATTCCATTTTGCAAGTTAAACGAGCAGGATCGATCACCAGCAAGATCAGTCCGCGCTGGTTGCGATAAAAGGTATTCGCCACCCCAAGAATTTGGGAGGCAGCTGAACAATGAATAAATCCTTCAGTAGAAAGGGTTTCAGGCTCGTAGCGACCTGTTTCCTGCGCATCTTGCCAGGCCGCCGTGGTCGTGATATGGAGGATCTGATCTGTCATGGGAGCACTTCGTAGATTGTGGTTTGCGTCTCGTGGTAGACCTCTTTCCACAGTATGCCTTCGTATTCTTCGAATTTTTGTAACCCTTCTACGGGATAATAAATCCGCTCTAGTTGACCCAGAACGATGTAATGCACTTCATATTTAGCCAGGAAGGCGCGGGCAGTTTCGACATCCGTAGTGGAATAGAAGTTCCCAATCGCATCCACACGGTCGGTCACCACGTTGGGTGGCAGCAGGGCGCGTTGCTGTCTCTGGTGCCAGTTCCAGCCGACCACACCAGGAAGTCCAGTGTAAATCGTAAAGCGCGAGCACCAACGGTATTCAGGGCAATTGGTCTCGACAATGACCGGAGACCCCTGGACATTGTCCTGCATCCAACGGATGGCGTGGTAGTCCTGGCTCAGGTCCATCGTCTGGGCATCCCAGTACTCCGCATGCGCCATGTACTCCATCGCATCCAGCGAGTGCGGAGCCTCGGTATTGATCCGGTCACTCACTTTGTCTACTGTGGCTGTCACTGTGTACAGAAGAGCGCAAGATGCAAGCACTACCACGCCTCCCTGCCACAGGTTGCGCCAACGCGGTAGCCAGGCGACCACATCCTTCAGGACCCAGGCGAAAGCCGCCGCGGCACAGACGGATAGTAATGCCCAGGCCTGCAGGTAAAACTTGAAAATAGTATTCATGCGGCCGATATCGCCTCGCACTGTAACCAACTCTACCACCAGGGTGATCAGCAAAGCCGTACCAGCCCAGAACAAGGCCAGGCGTTTTGTGTCCGGCATATCTCTGCGCAACAACAAAATCCCCGCCCACGCAGCCAGAGGCAAGGCGATCCATCCAGACATGGCGGAAGGCCAGGTAAAGCAAAGCGATGAAGAAGAATGCCAGGGTAAGTTCAATCCAGAGCATGAACGGCTTTAATTTGTTTAACGCAGAGGCAGGTGTGGCCGCCATCCACTGGCGTGTTTCCCAGGCCAGCCAGAAAAAGAGGATAAAGAGGAACAATCCCCAATGAGTCAGGTAGGACGAAACCGGCGTTTGGCTGGCCGTCCAGGCATCAAGCTTGCTGTAAGCCTGGCTATAGGCTGCTCGGTAGGGTTCGTACAGATAGAAAGAAAACAACGTCAGCGCCATCATGCTCAAGAACGCTATGATGGCTCGTTTGACCCCCGATGGAAGCCTTGGCAACCAGCGCCCGGAAGTGGCCTGACTGCTGCGCCAGAGTGCGTATCCAAGCGCTGTCAACCCTACCGGCAAGTAAGTATAGATATCGGATAGATTGGTCGGGTAGAGCGCACCAATCACCAATGCGCCTCCAACCAATGAGATTAGCGAAGTTCGCCGTGACCATACCGTTCCCAATGCCCATGCAATCACAAATAGGCCCAACGGTATGACGATCATGTGCGCATGCAGGTCGCTGTACAGAAAAGTGAAAAAGGGGAATTCAGTGATCTCATTGCCTGGGCCGGGAGGAATGACACGGCTGGGATTCCAGTACCACTCTCCGCGTCCAATCGGTAAGACCACTCCCTGAAATAGCGTTTTGAACAATCCTTCGCCGGCCCAAAGCAGGCGCTGGAAGAAGTACGACCCGACCAGATCGCCACCAGGGGCAGCAATCCGTGCCAGCGCCCGAAAAATCATCTGCACAGTACCCAAATTACCGAAGACCACCGCCATCAACGCTGCAAGCAGACCAGCCACAAAACGCATGTCAAGTTTAGGAAATTTCGAATCCGGTGGAGAGTCCACAGAGCCAGGTTCTCCATCCAATAATTTCCAGCCAATCACAAAGGCGCTCAGCCCTACCAGACCAAACAGGGTCGGCAGAATCATATTGTAGGCAATGGACGGCACAATACCGAGCAGCTTTACGGGTGTGCCCACCAGTACAAATCCATAATAATAGTAATTGATATACCCCCCGGCAAACCAGGGATCGTAGGGTGGAAAAGACGTACTTTTCAGGATGGCATTGAAATAGGAGAAGTCCATCGGGCGCTCTCCCCCCTTGGACGGGTGCCACAAATCGGGGTTACCCAGGCGGATCAGCAGGTCAAACAAGAAAAACGCCAGGAATACGGCTTCCATCATAAGGAATTCACGCCGCCTGCTTCGCCATTCTTGAGCAAACTCATTCTTGCGCATCCAGGCCAATACCGTCCCGGCCACCGCTATGGCGGCAAACACCAACCCAATCGTGACCCGGCTGTACGGCACCCCAAAAGAACCCAACAACCAGGGGAAGTATGCCAACAAGACAAATCCGAAAGTACGCGCGAGCGCATAGCTTTTTTCGCCCAGACCCGGCAAGACCAGGCGGGTGATAGGATAGGCAAACAGACCCAACATAAAGATAAATATGTACCAAAGCACCAAGCCAAGCAGGGGGTATTTATTTTGCAGCCAATCGTAATCAAACAATTTCGACCAGGTCCCGCCAGCGCGTTGCCTGGCCAGGCTTTCTTCCGGTAACGATAAGTCTTTATACCCGGAGGCCTCGCGGGGTTGCAGGTGGACAACGTTATTCAAGTTGGCTGCACCCAGAATGGCGGCCACCCTAGCAACACTAAAGTCGGCCCCCTTCCTAAAAATCAACACCTTGGGGTGATCGTAGAAGGTGAAAGCCTCCTCTGCGGCCTGATCATTGATCACCAAGGGGCCTAACCGTGGGTAAGATTCGAAGACTGCCACCAATTCAAAACCCAAATCTCCTTGGAACATACCTGGTTCTGCTACACGATAACATTCGATGATGTTTCGTTGTGGCGGGCAACCCAACAAAGCCCGATAATAGGCTGACGTCAAGGGATAACGCTCTGGTATGCGGGTGATCTGCGCGTACTGGTGGTTGGTGGGAATGAAGATGTAGTCGGTCTGGTCCAGAGTTTCTATGAAGCGGGAAAGCTTATCCAGGTTATCGTCCCAGTAAACCTGGAAGTTCAAGTCCCCGCGATAAATGCCTCCAAAACCATCATACTCCGTGCGAAAAGGCAAAGGGAAATCATAATCGGTCTCGTTCGCGACAGCCGAGCCGGAGAGAGTCAACTGACCGGTATCCGTTTCCAGGCGAATGAAGTAGGTCTGGCCTTCATATAATTCCAATGATGAATCCAGAGTTAATGTAGCTGGATCGCCACGTGAATCCTTTCCAGGCGAAAAATCCTGCGTCAGGGTAGCGGTGGCAAGCACTTGCTCTGGGGTAAAGTCTGGTTCAGAAGCGATCAGCAACCTGAGGCGTTGTGGGGGGTGATTGGACTCAGGCGAAGCAGATGGATCTACCACATACCCCAGCATGACTTCTGCCGTCTGGCCACCATATTCTGCTGTGAAGGCTGTCTCGAATGGATCCTCTGGCTGGATAATCCTGCCAGCTGGGAATGAAAGAGGCTGGTTAAAGATAGAACCATCCTGCGTCTGGACCCTCACATTGATCGGTCCGGGCACGTTCTGGTAAATCCAGCGTGAGGCGGCAATGCGAGGCTCGTCGCGCATATAAATACTATGATAGGCAAACGCCCACACCCCTGATGCAATCAATACCAATCCACCAAGTGTATAGGCAAAGCCGGACAGTTTGATGGATCTCAACCTCCAACCAGCCAGCTCAAATACGAACCAAGCCGCCATCATTGCCAGCAAGGGGTATATCGGCAACTGGTAGCGCATGGTAGGGTTGAATTGCAAAGATTGCCAGATGAAGTACACTGCGGTCCAGCCCCATAACAAAGCATGCCGCCATTCTCCCTTGAAGATTCGCCACCCCATGGTCAGGAAACCTGCCCAGGCTAACAGACCCAACGGCAAACCCAAGCCCCATACCGTCAGGTTCTCAAAGGAATACAAATGTGTTCGCCTGGCCCACTGCAGATTCCAGGGCAGGTCTGCTTCGCCTGTCGCTTGCACGCGCTGCTCGGCAATGTTAGAGACCCACTGCGCGTCTGGCTTGATGCCGTCAAAGGCATAGGGCTGGAAGACACGGAAGGTGATCAACGCCAGCGCCCCACCCGCAACCAGATACACCAGGATTGACTTCCAGTACCGGGAAAACGCGACCTCTCGCCCCGAACCGAACCAGCGATCGCGATCATGCGAAAAAGCGCGCAGTAGAAACGTAAATGGCAACAGGAAAGCCAGGGGGTAGATGTTGAGCTTGGAAGCTAGTGCCATGCCAAAGGCGACACCAAAACCAATGCTTAACCATAAGGTGCGGTCTCGCACAAAGCGAACAGCCATTTCCAACCAAGGCGAAGAAGCCGCAGGCGACACGTCCGCCGAGTCCTGGACCGCTTCCATTTGCAGATCGTTATCAGTGGGCTTTCCTAGAAGAAGATGGACCGCGAAGTAAATTGCCAGGAAGGAAAAAAGGTTGACGAAAAGATCTGTGGTGAAGAAGTGGGATTGCTGGATCTGCATGACAGCCAGGCTTGAAAAGGCTGCCGCCAGCAAGGCCGTACGCCGGTTATACAAGCGTGCCACAATGACATACAGCAGCAGGATGGTGCCCAGGTCTGCCAGCGCAGAGAATTGCCTGCCGAGCAATTTCAAGGCGCCATAATCCGTCTGTCCAATCATTTCAGCCGTGGTGCGTATGATGAACAAAGGCAGGGTCCCATACACAAAGAAACCAAATCCCCGGTTGTGCGGATTGAGCGGCGAGGTGGCCGTATTGAAATAATCGCCAAGCCCCATTAAGCGTTGCTTCTCCGGCGGGCAATCGTCGATAGTGGTGTTAAACTCCTCGCAAACTTGCATGCGCAAGTTGGAGACCACGCTGGTCAGAAACAATTCGTCCGGGTGCTGGTGTTGAAGTTCGCCCCAATCTGCGCCGCTTACGCGTAAAAAGACCGCCACAATCAGCACGACGATCAGCAGAACATCGTAAACCCAGGCCTTTGTCTCTTTTTTCTTTAGCATAGCGTTATTGCGCCGGAACGGAGAAAATCCAGAATTCGTGACCTTCCACGTCTGAGCGATGTAACTTAAGCGTTCCCTGCGGGTACAATCTCCTCAGCACATCCAGTGTTTCCTGATCATTGTCGACCGGCACCTTGAGTTGGGCCTTTACCAGGAACACCTTCGGTCCCTGCAGTTCTACCGTCTCGCCCAGTTGATCTCGCCACAATGCAAAATCCCGGTTAGGGATTCCAGCCCAGACTCCCGGCAGGCGTGTGTCCACCCAATAGGGAAAGGGAACGATCCAAATAGTATCGGTCTCGCCATAGGTCTCCCCAAACTGCTTGATGATCGCACCCATTTCAGATGTGTTCCAGGATTGTTGATTGTATTGATAAGCATATTGACGAAAGACCAGGTCATAATTTTGAAGCCCTGAAAGAGTTACCAACAGAATCCCCAGACTCCAGGCCAACGCCATTCGTACCTTTCCGGATCCGAGGCCGGCCAGCAGGCCATCCATGGCCAGTGCCACTATGAGAAAGGCCGGCACATAGGCGCCAGCCGCCCGGTTTAGTGATGGATTTTCGGCCGGAAAAGCCAGAGAAAGAACCGAGGGTAATTGCAATAACGGGATGGAAAGCAGCAGGAACAGGTCCAACCAGTGGCGTTGGCGCATATAGCGCACGACCAGCAGCAAAACACCGATCAGAAAAAGTGCGGCTGAGACCACATCGAATGCCGGTCGATCAGCAACCGAATGTACCCATATTCCGCCGTTATCCCAATTGAACATACGAAGAGCATTCCATATGTTCGAGAAAAAAATTTCGATGGCTGGTCCAGGTAAGGGTCGTTCGAGGCTACCCAGCCGTGTGAAGGCGCGATAGGAAAACATGTCGGGATAATCAAACGCGTATCTGAGCAGGGGCAGAAAAACGATTAGCGCAGAGAATCCCAGCACCGCCAGCCAGAGCAATGCATCCCGGCGCGCCCCTTTCGATTGTGTATGGAGCAGGTACAAGCTGATTGCCGTGACTACCAAGAAGGGCAAAATACGACTGGGGCTGTATCCGTGCAATCCAAGCCCTAAGAACAGACCGGAAAGGATGAAATCATTGCGGTTGCGGGTGCGCAGGCCACGTATCAGATAGTACAGCACCGGCGCAACAAACAATGGGTAAAGCGAAAACCGCAATCCCACGCGACTGATGACGTTCGGCCAGTAAGCGATCCCTGTAAAGATGACCGCCAGCAATCCCACACGCTTTCCCCCGATTTCCTTTCCGAGTAAATACATATATGGAAGGGTCAACAGGCCGAAAATCACCGTGTCGATCTTCAGACTGAGAAACGAAAGGCCTGTGCCAAAGACCCAGCTGACCAGCACCGTCGCATACATCTGGATGGCCTCACGACCGGTATTACGCGGAAAGAAGATGTGTGTCTCTCCCTGAGTAACATCATAGACATCCAGGAGTTTCTCAGCATGATCGCTAAATGGTTCATGTGGCACTTCCGCAAGGTGGTACACACGGAAGAAAACCACTAGCGCCGTTGCAATAAGCAACAAGCCTGCCCAGGCAAGCGCCGCCTGCCACTGAGCTGGACTGGGTAACTGGCGGCTTCTTTTGTAAGAAATCCACAATGAGTAGGTAAACGAGAGGATTGCCAAAATCCAAATCCCCACATTGAAAAGGGTAAACAAGTTGCCTATAAAGGCAAGGAAGGCCATAAGCGCAAGCAGGATGGAAACTGCAAACGAAACCACGCACACAGTGGCCGGGTCTCCACCTTCACGGTCAGGCAGAAGAGGCGGTAGTTTCCATTCCTTTTTGAATACTCCCCACAGTATCAAGGCGCCTGCCAACAAATAGAATATCAAGGCGAGTGAAAGGTTGCGTCCAACGCGCTCAATCTGGAAAGAACCAAACTTCAAGAACGTGCCGCCAGGTTCAAGCAAGAATTGGGCCACTAAGGCCAAGCCCAATCCAATCAGGGAGCGCCACGGAAAGTGTCCAGCCACACCGATGCTTCCTTGCCTTTGATCTATGTCCTCAACCACTACTTGCTCCACAACCAGGGAACGATTGAGTTGTTCGCGCCGCGTAGCATCGAAAATGGAGGCTACAAAGGCCGTAAAGGACCGCCAATCCTTAAAGATGGATTTGAATAAATCCAATACAGTTGGCTCTTCAGGTTTGACTTCCCGAATTGGGGGCTGGATGTCTTGTGGCATTCGTGCTTACCTGTTTCTGGCCTCTTTATATCTGGCAATCACAATGATAACCTTTATCAGCGCAAAGGGGAAATCTGGAGGAGTAATGGTTCAAAGAGTATCCAAGATCGCAAAGAAATCGGATTAGCGTGTCGTGCAGTGAGCAGGAGGATACGGCACATACCAGAACCCGTTTACAGCAGGCATTACTGGTAGGCAGGTCGATTCTTGTGAGGCTTTGCGATTCCTGGATGCAATTCTAAATTGAGCAGAATGGTTCAGGTTCATTCTGGAAACTGAGAATGAATCTTTAAAGTGATCGACCAAACTCCCTATTCCGCAACTGGTCTCCAACATATGTGAAGGCAGTTTGTGTTTAAGGCATTCTACTTTGCTGTTTAATCGATTTGACCACCGAAAGTGGCGGAATTTCGCGCTCGGACTATTTGAATACGATTTGGGATAGAAATATGTTTCGACGATGGGCATACGCTATCGGGGGGACGATTAGACGAAAAGCTTACTTCTTTCTGGCGATATAGAAGGTATAGGTTCCATCAGGCACTGGTTCGGGCGAGGCATAGCGCCGGACAAACCGTTCGGTAAACCATAAATTCCAATGCGTGCGAGAGAGGATCCATTTTCCCGTCAGCTTTCGGGCGATAAGCGATGGCAATCCAAAATAATGCCCCCATTCTAACATGCGCAAAGCCTCAGGGGAGAAATAGTGCCAATAACGGACCAACTCGAAACCTGCCGCCTCCAGGCGTGCCCTCCAAATTTCGGGACCATCGGCATGTTCGGTGCGCGAGATGCGTCGGAACCATTCCGTGTACCGGCCACCCAGTACCTGTGAAATGGAGAGGTCAGTAAGGTAGCGCGGGTTGGGCACACAAAAATAGAAGGGGGCTCCTTTCTTGACCACCCGGGCAGTTTCTGCCAAAACAGCATCGATATGGGGAATATGCTCCAGGACAGAATTGCTGATGACGCTGGCGAAATACTGGCTTGGGAAAGGCGCTCGAGCACCATCCGCCTCGACCAACCCACGGTAGGCACCGTATCTCTTCGCCTCATGAATGGGCCCATGCCAGGGATCGAGGCCAACCTCGATCTTACGGTCAAATGTCAATGAGGCGAAATGGCCATCTCCACAACCCACATCGTAGACAGGCGAGGGCAATACCAGCTTCTGGTAAAAGGTCGCTTCAACCGACCGAAGCAACGCGCGGAAGTAAGGCAAGTCACGTAGTTGAAGAGAGAGGAAATCATTCATTTATGGAGTTGATATCATAATACATTGATAGATTCAGGATCCGAACTCAACCGTAAAACCACCAGGGATATTCGCGCGATCTTTTTAGTGGCACTAGTTAACCTTGGGCCATCTTTGCAAACAGTTTTTCATATTCTCCTGCAATACGATCTGGATCGTATGCATGCGCAATCAAGGAGGGGTCCCCGCGGAACCTCTCTGGCTGGCTAAGCACCGCCAGAATTGCCTCGGCCAGACTGGCAGGGTTCCCAATCTCCGCCACCTGCCCCATGCTGTGCATCAATACTGGCTGCCGGACGCCTGGCAACGCCGAGGGAATGCAGGGCACCCCGTTCAGCATAGCTTCGATCTGTACCAACCCGAAGGCTTCTGTGGAATTAAGCGAAGGGACAGTGAGCACGTCCAGGTTGGGATAGAACGCTGCCATTTGGCTGGGGTTGAGCACACCCAGGAATTTCCAATGCGCTTTGGCTTCATACTCTCGAATCCGACCAATCAAGCGATCGTGATAGGCCTGTTCCCCCAACACATCCACATACTGACCGGCAAAAAGGACCTGGGCCTTTGGATATTTCTCTAATATTACTGGCAGCGCCTCCAGGAGAATTTCCACACCTTTTTCTGTGGCAAAACGCGCCGCCATGCCAATCACCGGGCGGCGTGTCTTCACCTGATACCTTTCCGCAAAGGCTTGCACCGCCTTTGGAGCAGGTCCGGGCAATTCGACCGGTGGCAGAATTGGCGTCAGTTTGGAGGTGTAGCGGGAAAGGTAGGGAGAATGATCGGCATAGTCCTGGGTGTAGGTTACCATCTGGTTGGCCAGCATGCCTGCCAGGTTATTTTGAATGTCCACCACCAGATTGACGATACTGTTAAAGAGACCGCGCGGGAGTTGCAAGTCACAATGATAGGTGAGCACAGACGGTTTACGAAAAAGACGCCCTCGAAAGGCTACGCCGGGCGCATCGAATTGTGGCAAGTGCAGTTGAACAACATCATGTTGCCAGACAAGTCTGGTCGCGACCCAACCAAAAGTTGGGGCAATGACTCCTTTGCTCAGGCGAAAGGCAACAGGCACGCGTAAGACGCGGACACCATCCATCATTTCTTCACGTGACAGAGACCTGTCGTACTGCGTGGTCATAACCGTCACTTCATGTCCGCGCTTGACAAAAGCCCGCGCCAATCGCTCGGCATAGATGGTCAACCCGGAGGTATGAGGTCGGTAATAGGTTAAAACAGTCAAGATTTTCATACAGCGGGGAGATTATAACTCACACCTAGCGAAGAAATTTATGTACGTTTTCGCTGGTTAAGCTGACGAGACAATACGCATGTTCTGGAATCTGCTTCATTAGAAAATTTGCTCGGTTACTTTTTCATTTCAGCCTGTCCGGGAACCACTATGGGCAATTGCGAAATATGGTCTACGTTCTTAACTTTACTACCTCCTTGATTTTGCTTTTTAGTCTGAGTTAAACATTTACACACCCATGCACACTAGGCATGAATGTAACGAAATAATATCCAGCCTATTTGAAAAACCTCTGGAGGGCAAGTAATTTCTTAAGAACCCCGATCTTAGAAATTACGGATAATGATAATCATCAGGGCAACGATATCAAAACTCATATAAATTGACGATAGCAAAGATAGGCGTTTAATAAACTCATTTGAGACTCGGAGAAACCTGCTCGATCGCAAAATGAATGAAGTCGGGACAGCAACAGTAAGACCAACGAAGCTTAGCGTGACTAGGTACATGAAACGAAGAGGATGACTTCTTCTAATAAGAAAGTCAATAGCCTGGTTGGGGATTGCCACTTTCAAAATATAGAACAATTGAACAAGCATAGCCCATAGGCTGGCGATTAACACTAGGCTGCTTAGCAATGCTATACGCTGCTGTTCCAACCAATTTCTAGAAACTAAAAACCCGAGCAGTAACATCACCAGAAATACGAACAGCGTTTCAATCAATGCAAAAAGCAATCCATAAGAGAACACCCCGATGGCATCCCATGCATTTGTGCGGTCTGCCAACCAGGAATAATCTCTTAGTGCCAACATAAAGGTCCAGGCATGCAAAGGCAAAGCACACATCAAAAACAATGACCAGGCCCCTTTCCTGGTATATCGTTTTGGCGAAAAGCCCTTTTGCGAAAATGAGTTCTTCATCACAAAGTCATTCTAAAGGGGTGAGGAATCTTACAATCTAATTTATTCCTGTTACTCTTTCAAAAACTAACTTTTACTTTGTTCGTGGATTCAAGATCACCCACCTTCGGAGGCAGAATTACATAAAAGGCTTGTTGACTGAAATCAACTTGTTTTTAATTTTCACAAGCATTTCCTCACGTATGGAAATCTCCACATGTGACAAATCTTGAAGTTCCTCAGGGTCACTCTCGACATTGTAAAGTTCGACCCGCTCAACTTTATCCCCTAACTCTTCATATCCGAAAAAGTAAGTTAACTTATATCGTCCTTCACGGAGAGCCACCGTAGCGACTTCAATCGGTGCTCTTTTTGGATTCGTGCTACATTCCAGAACATAAAGGGTCCGATCAGTCTTAGAGTCGGTTTTTGAGAAGGGGGGCAATATCTCACCTTCCGCCCATGAAGGCGATGTTTGCCCGGTCACATATGCCATAGTTGGTAAAAGGTCGACCGCACTTGTCGGCTCATAAATATCCTTTCTGACAGTTCGCCCAGGTTCGAAAATAAGAAGGGGAACCCGAACGACCGGTTCATATAGTGTTGGAGTGCGATGTCCAAGAATTCCTCTTTCAAACATTTCACCATGATCAGATGTTATAACAAGCCAGGTGTTATCCAATATACCTGTAATCTCAAGGTAATTATAGAATTTGTTAAATTCTCGATCCACATAAAGGATAAACTCATCATAATAAGTCCTTTCCTCAAATAACTCGTTTTCGGACAAAGAATAATTAAATGTATCGGTCGGCTTTGACACGGGAAACCATCCATCGTTTTGAAAATAATTGATAAACTCGCGGTGAGTTCGATAAGGCTCGTGAGGTGGTAGGAAATGTAAATAACCAAGAAATGGCGTGTGAGCATCCAAGACAAGGTCTTCCAAGCCCGCTATGGTCTCTTCAAGTAGAAAATAATTGTCTTCATAGCTTGGAACCCCACGTGGAAATAATTCGGCAAATTGAGCTAATTGAGGCTCACGCCTCTTGGAATACAAATCATATAGTCGTGTCAAGAATAACGAGTAAGCATACATATCATCTACGCTATTGATGATTCGATTCCAACTTACGCTGGCTATCTCTTTATCCTTGCTAAACCATGATTTAATCAATGTATCGTTTGAAAGCATGAAACGTTCCAATGGGATATACGCTTCCAAATCATTCGTAAACTGACCGATGATGGCATCTGCCCAGGGATTTTGAGTATAGGCGAATCGAAAATGGTTAGGAAAAGCCGCAAATAGGTTCTGGTCGATTAATTCTTTGTAAACGTTGCCAAGAGGTCTGAAAGCCCGATTGGTCCAAGGAAGTGTACCTGTCAATAACGAGGCTGTTCCCGGTGAAGTGAAGTTTCCCCCGGCATAGTGGTTGTGAAAAACCACTGCGCGCTCCGCCAATCTTGATAGATGCGGCATCGTTTCACGCGCATACCCATAGAGCCCAACATTAAGTGCGGAAAGCGCATCGAAGACAACGATAAGCACATTAGTTCGATCTGTTTGAAATTGTTCCGGTCTGTTTAAGGGTCCCAAGATGCGTTGAGCGACTGTCCCCAATGGAAACAACCCCATTAATTTTAGAAATTCCCGTCGATTAATACCGTTTCCCATAAATATTCATTCTGGTTCGCAATTTGCAAATACTA
>CAZULT010000010.1:41719-80037 GCA_964621295.1 uncultured Anaerolineaceae bacterium
TAATTAATGCTCATGAATCAGATGCATACCCTTAAAACAGATTTTTATTCTCATTCACCCACTCAAACAACTTATTTACGCCCCCCTGCACGCCAATCTTCGGTTTCCAGCCAAATGCGCGCTCTGCCCGGCGAATATCGGCATAGAACACTTTTTGGTCGCCAGGACGCCAGTCACCATGCCTAACGGGGATCGATCTTCCCAACAGCTTCTCGAGTAAAGGTCCAAACTCCGCCCAAACTGACATGACGTTTTGGGGTCCGCCTCCGATGTTGTACACCTCCCCTTTTACCTTGTCGATCTCAGCGATGGCCAAGTCATACGCATCCAACAGGTCCTCCACGTACAGCACGTCCCGCACCTGTTTTCCATCCCCATAAATCGTGATCGGGCGTTCCATCACAGCCGCGATCACAAACCAGGCAACCCAGCCCTGGTCTTCGATCCCAAACTGGCGCGGGCCGTAGATACATGATTGGCGCATTACCACGGTTGGAAGCCCATAAATACGAGCATAATCACGTACGTACTGGTCTCCGGCCCCTTTGCTACAGCCATAAGGAGAGTGGAAATCTAACGGCTGGCTTTCCGGGCAACCAAAAGGCAGGTCGGCGTAGCGCCAGCGTGTTCGCTCCTCGTACAGCGCCACTTCCTCCATCTCGCCATAGACCTTATTGGTGGAGGCGTAAATGAAGATCGGATCGCGTCCTGAAGCGCGTGCCGCTTCAAGGGTATTAAAGGTCCCGAGGGCATTCGCTTCGAAATCCTGCCTGGGATGTGTGACAGAGGTCGTGACCGCCACCTGGCCAGCCAAGTGTACAATCACATCCGCATCCTTGGCGACTTCTGCCAGGCGAACTGTTTCCCCCACATCCCCGACCTCCAGCTTGAAAGCGCCTTTGCCAAAAGTCTCTTTCATCCAGGCGATGTTCTTCGGTGCGCCTGCGCGGCTGAGATTGTCGTAGATCGTCACACGTTCGCCGCGCTGTAACAAGCGCTGGACGTAATTTGAACCAATGAAACCGGCTCCGCCGGTGATCAAATAATTCTTGGCCATGATTTATCTCAAAAAGTTCCAATCAATCGACAATCACCACTCAAAAAACGTAAAAATCAGGCGTCCTGCGGCTCATCGCCTGTACTACCATCAGACCGCTTAGTTCTCCCGCGTAAATCCTGCAACTGCCGGTAGATACCTGAAAGCGTTTGGCCCTCGCGAGTCAGGCCAATCATGCCCACCGCTGTCGTGCTTAGGTAGTTGTACAAACGGCCGGTTAATGCTGCAGCCAGCGCAGTGGATTGATCTCCTGTTAAAAGAGTCAATGCTCCACCAAAGGCGCCTTCAAAGGTTCCCACCGCTCCAGGCAGGGAAGGGATGGCGCCTCCGAATGAAGCCGCACCCAGGGTAAACACGCCCCACACCAGATTCGCCTGTGGGAAGAACGCCAGCACGACCAGGTAATACCACAGGATCGCCAACGCCCAATTGACCGTCATCCAAAGCAAGAAGCGGGCAAACAGCCACCCTTCCGTTAACACTGCCAAACCCTCAAATAGGGGCTCCATGAACTCACCTTCGACACGCTGCAACGGCGTCCAGCGAGCACTTAGCTTGTGAAATGTCTGCATCGCCCATTGACGATTGCGCGCTACCAGGTACAAGGCGACCAGACCGGCCAGCACAAGCACACCCACTACCATGCCTACCTGTTCCGCGCCCGAAGTACCCACAACAAAAGGTAGCGCCGTCAACAGGATCGCCGCAGAGTAGGCCAGATCGACCGCCCGTTCGATCAAGATTGTTGGCAATACTTTCATGAACTGCAATTTTGTTTTACGGCTGAGCAGGAAGGCGCGACCCACTTCGCCCAACCGGAAGGGTAGGAAGTTGTTCAACAGATACCCTTCACCCACTGTTAGGAACACGTCCCAGTAGGAAGCCTGCTCGCGCAGCAAGATCCTCCATACGATGCCTCGCACAGCCAACCAGATGAATGAGATCACCAGCGCTACTGCCAGGATGCCATAATCTGCTGAGCGCACAGCTTCCGTCATCCGCCCAAAATCTACAAAGTACAGGATGATGGCAATCAATAAAAGGCTGACCAGTGTGCCAGGCAACCAGCGTTTAGTGTTTTGCAATAGGCGAGACATCGTTAGCATCCACGGCAATTTGCTTCCCAGCTAATTGATCAACTATTGAAAAAACAGGATGTCGCTGGATCATTCGTCTTCTAATTTCAACACTGCCATGAAGGCATCCTGGGGGATTTCAACGTTCCCGATCATCTTTAAGCGGCGCTTCCCTTTCTTTTGCTTTTCAAGCAGTTTCTTCTTGCGGGTGATATCGCCACCATAGCACTTAGCCAACACATCTTTTCGGGTCGCTTTGACATTGGCGCGACTGATGACACGTCCTCCTGCCGAGGCTTGGACGGCTACTTCAAATAATTGGCGCGGAATGATGGCCTTTAGCTTGGTAATCAAACGCTGTCCCTTGTGATAGGCATCCTTCTTATGGACGATGGACGCCAACGCATCCACGGGTTCATTGTTGACAAGGATCTCTAGCTTCTGTAGGTCATCCGGGCGGTATTCCGAAAACTGATAATCTAACGAGGCGTACCCTTTTGTGCGCGATTTCAATTCATCAAAGAAATCCACGATCAATTCCGAAAGCGGGATCAGAAAATTGAGTTGTACGCGGTGGGGCGCCGGGTATTCTTGTCCTTTGAATTCACCTCGCCGTTTGGTGACCAGTTCCATAATTGGGCCATAATAGTCTGTTGGCGTGATAATCTCGATCGCCATCCAGGGCTCATGGATTTCAAGGATCTTGCCTTCATCAGGCAGTTCAGCCGGCGAATCAACCAGGATGGTAGACTCATCGATCAATACGACTTCATATTCTACTGAGGGCGCCGTAAAAAGCACATTTAGATCATATTCGCGTTCAATCCGCTCCTGGATGATTTCCATATGAAACAATCCCAGAAAGCCTGCACGAAACCCGAAACCCAGAGCCTGTGAAGTCTCGGGTTGGAAGGTCAGTGAAGCATCGTTAAGCTGCAATTTGTCCAATGCCTCGCGCAAGTCCGCATATTCGTCTGCGTCCACCGGATAAATCCCGGCAAAGACCATCGGTTTTGGGGTCCGGTATCCAGGTAAAGGCTGGGGAGCCGGCGCGGAGGGATGCGTAATGGTATCGCCAACGCGACAGTCATGGACAGTTTTTAACCCGGTGGCGATATATCCGACCTCTCCGGCCGAAAGTCCCTTGACCGGTTTCATCACCGGGGAAAAGATACCGATTTCGACCGGTTTCATATCCACCCTGGCGGACATCATACGAAGAGTTTCGCCAGGCAAGATCGCCCCCTCTACCACGCGCACGTAAGCGATTACGCCCTTATAAGCATCATAATGCGAATCAAAAACAAGTGCCTGCAAAGGAGCCTCAGACAAGCCTTGGGGGGGTGGGACTTTTTCAACGATCGCTTCAAGTACGGCTCCTACGTTTTGACCTTCCTTAGCTGAAATGCGGATGACCGTCTCAGGCGGCACACCTAGCAAACTCCCAATATCCTCAGCCACATCGTCCGGTCGAGCAGAAGGCAGATCGATCTTATTGATGACAGGGATGATTTCAAGGTTGGCCTCGATGGCTGAGTACAGGTTGGCTAGCGTTTGTGCCTCAATACCCTGACTGGCATCCACCACCAGAACAGCGCCTTCACAGGCATTAAGCGCTCGGCTGACTTCGTAGCCAAAATCCACATGCCCCGGAGTATCGATCAGATTTAATTCGTATTCATTGCCTTGCTGTGATCTGTAGGCCATGCGGACTGCTGAGGCCTTGATTGTGACGCCCTTTTCGCGCTCCAAGTCCATTGTATCCAGGACCTGTTCGGTCATCTCCCGGTCAGAGAGCGTGCCGGTCAATTGCAGCATGCGATCTGCCAGGGTGGACTTACCATGGTCCACATGGGCAATGATACAGAAATTTCGAATTTGGTCGCTCATAAATGCCTTGGTAGCGGGCAGAAGTATACTCGATTTCTATTGGACAATTTGCGGCTATTTCTTCAAGAATGCATGCATGCGTTTCAAGATGATCTGCCATTCGGTTTCAGCATCCACTTTCCGTTCGATCTCTGCCGCACGTGCCGTCATGATGCCTATCACGCGCACATCCTCTCCAGCATCCAGCCAGAAACCGTGCTGGTTCTCGCAATATTCGAGCTTAAGATCATATAGGCGATATTGGAATTCCTTCAATAGGGATTCGCAGTGTGGGCACAGGCAATTGGTCTGACTCTCACGATGGACAAGTGATCCTTTACGATCATCCTCATCAAATGCAAGGTCTTCCAGTCGATCAAGTTCATGGAAATCCAACCACATTCCGCGGCAATTAGGGCACCTCTCCACATCCATCACCCCCTTATACGACTTCCGGACCAATCCAGCACCGCACTTAGGACAATTCATCTGCTTTTTCCTCCGCCAGGATATGTCCAATCAGCGTATCGACAGAATCCCCCCCCGGGTGGGTATCGAGCCACGCCAGAAATTCGACATTTCCCTTTGGCCCATGTAACGGCGAGCAGATTAATCCCTTCAAACCAAATCCAGTATCCTGGGCAAAGGAGAGCACATCCACCAGAACCTGCTTGTGAACTTCAGGATCGCGAATGACACCGCTGCCGCGCGAGACCTGCGCCCGACCTGCTTCAAATTGCGGTTTGATGAGGGCCACCCCCCCCTGCCCCCAAAATTTTCCTTGAAAATGGGGGGGAGTCTGATGGGGGGGGCCAAACCAATTCTTGATAACCGGCAATAATTTCTTCAAAGAAATAAACGAAGCATCCACGGTTACAAAATCAACCGGCTCCGGCAATTGTTCAACATAACGCGCATTGGTCTCCTCCATGATAACCACTCGGGGATCCTTGCGTAATTTCCACTCCAGTAGGCCCTTACCTACATCGATGGCATAGACTCTCGCCGCACCACGCTGCAATAAACAATCCGTAAAGCCTCCTGTCGAGGCGCCTACATCCGCACATGTAAACCCGGTGACATCAATACGAAAAGCTTCCAGCGCGGCATCTAACTTTTCACCACCACGTGAGACAAATCGCGGGCCTTCATCAATTGAAAGCGTAGAATCGGGTGAAACCGCTGTAGCAGGCTTGAGCGCGACCTGTCCATCGACCTGGACCTGGCCAGCCATGATCATGGCTTGCGCTTTGGTTCGGCTGTCCGCCATTTTACGTTCCAGAAGCAATACATCCAGCCGTACTTTTGGCATGTCCGTATTGTACCCCCATCGGGTAAAATAACCGCATGCTGAAACCCTTGCTCAAAACCATGCGCCCAAAACAATGGGCTAAGAACGTCTTCTTGTTGGCTGCATTGGTGTTCGACCGAAAATTGACCAATTTCGACGCGATCCTGCACACCGTCATAGGCGTAGTGGCATTTAGTCTAATCGCCAGCATAGTTTACATCATCAATGACATTGCAGATGTGGAGGCAGATCGCCTGCATCCCACCAAGCGAAAACGCCCAATTGCAGCCGGCACGCTACCGATCCCTACGGCACGCGTTTTTGCGCTTGCGTTGCTCATCATAGCCTTTCCGATCGCTTTCTGGCTCTCTCCCTCTTTTGCCTTGGTCGCTCTGCTTTACCTGGTTGTTAACCTGATCTATTCCACGTGGCTCAAGCACGTAGTGCTGCTGGATATCATCCTGCTGGCCTCGTTATATGTGATGCGCGTGGCTGCCGGTGTGGCCCTTATTGAAGTTGTGCGCTTCTCACCTTGGATCTATGTGTTCACGGTGTTCCTGGCCTTGTTGATTGGCATCGGGAAACGGCGTGCCGAGCTCTCCGAGCTGGCTGGCGGACCCAATGACCAGCGCCGTGTACTCGAAGGCTATACCTTGAATTTTCTAGATCAGCTCATTACACTGGCTTCGGGCATGACGATCATTACCTATAGCCTATATACTTTTTCCGCGCCCAACCTGCCCGAAAACCACGCCATGATGTTCTCTATTCCCTTTATCATCTACAGCATCCTGCGCTATCAGTATATGCTGCAAGTCAAAAATACTGGAAGCGCACCCGAAGAACTTGTGCTGTCCGACCGGCCATTGCAAATCGCCATCGTTCTTTGGGTGCTGACGGTCCTGGTCGTATTCTACATCTCATGAGCAGCGCCTGTGCGCCTGGCAAGATTATCCTGTTTGGCGAACATGCGGTAGTGTACGGGCAGCCGGCTCTGGCTGTCCCGGTCACCCAGGTGCAGGCAGAAGTACACATTGAGGAGTCTAAAGACTCTGGCGTTTGGATCGATGCGGCAGATATCCAATTGTATGCAAAATTGAAATTGTTGCCCCATAATCATCCAATCGCCACGACCATTAACAACTCCTTGGAGGCCTTATCAATCTCACCCCCTCCCAACGTGACCGTCCTGATCCGATCGACCATCCCGGTGGCATCCGGGTTGGGCTCGGGAGCTGCTGTTAGCGTGGCGCTCATCCGCGCCTTTGCGAAGTACGCTCACAAAATAATTTCAGACGAACAGGTCAGCGCGCTGGCCTACGAGACTGAGAAATTGCACCATGGTACCCCTTCCGGGGTCGACAACACCGTCATCACGTATGTCAAACCTGTCTATTTCATGAAGGGGCAGCCAATCAAACCTATACGCGTCAAAACACCCTTTACCATCGTCATTGGTGACACAGGTGTAACGGCTTCAACAAGAGAGTCCGTCCAGGACGTGAGAATTGGCTGGCAAAGGGATCCGACGCATTATGAAAGCCTGTTCGCTGCCATTGGGAGAATCGTGAAAATCGCACGCCAATCCCTTGAAGCTGGCCCCCCTGATGAGCTTGGTCCCCTGATGGATGAGAACCATGTTCTGTTGCAAGAGATGGGGGTATCGTCTGTAGAATTGGATCAACTGGTTGAGAGCGCCAAACATGCTGGCGCGCTGGGCGCCAAGCTGTCTGGTGGGGGACGCGGAGGCAACATGATCGCGCTGGTCAAGGCAGATCAAGCTGAAACGGTTGTCGGTTCCCTGCAGGAAGCGGGCGCGCGTAACACCATCACCACAGAAGTCGCCTGAAAAGGAGCATGGCTATGAAAACCATAGGGCTGATTGGGGGTATGAGTTGGGAATCTTCAATCGAGTACTATCGCATCGTAAATCAAACCGTGAAAGAGAAACTGGGGGGAGTGCACTCCGCCAAGTGCGTGATGGTCTCGGTTGATTTTGACGAGATCGAAACCATGCAGCGCGAAGGCCGCTGGGACCAGGCTACGCAGGCCATGAGCATGGCTGCCAAGCAAGTGCAGTCCGGCGGTGCAGATTTCGTGCTCATTTGCACCAACACTATGCATAAAATGGCGCCAGAAGTGGAGGATGCTATCGATATTCCCCTCCTACACATCGCGGATGCGACCGCGCAGGCGATCAAGGCACAGGGGTTGCACAGGGTCGGCTTACTGGGAACAAAGTTCACTATGGAGGGCGAATTCTACCGCGGCCGTTTGGAAACCCGGCACGGATTGGAAGTTCTTGTTCCAGAGGCAAGAGAGCGAGAGATCGTCCATCGTATAATCTACGACGAACTGGTGCTGGGCGAAATAAAGCCTGCCTCTCGTAAGCAGTATCAAACCATTATAGAGAAATTGACAACTGCAGGCGCACAGGGCATTATCCTGGGCTGTACTGAGATCGGCTTGTTGGTCAAGCAGGCCGATAGTCCCGTGCCGCTTTTCGACACAACTCTTCTCCACGCCACGGCCGCGGTAGAACTGGCGCTGGCATGAGCGGACTCGCTCCCATGCGCACAACCGGGTACGCTGAGGGCACAAAACACAAACTTCCTCCGCGCCGCCCTTGTCCACCGATCGTCATTCATGGTTCGGCGTGCGCGGTTCAGCATTTGTCTCCCGTCATCCACGGTTCGCAGCATTCCCCCATGCCAGGCCAAACAAATATGAGGAGTTGCCAATGATCTTCGAGATCGACAAGAACTATCTCATCCAAACTACGCAGGATATGGTACGTATCAACTCAACAAACCCCTCTCTCTCACTCACAGGTGCAGGGGAGGCGGAAATTGGGGCGTATGTAGCCGAAAGAATGGGGGAACTCGGGCTAGAAGTGTCAGTGGACGAATTCGCTCCCAAGCGTATGAACGTTATTGGCGTGCTCAAAGGAACAGGTGGTGGGCGTTCGCTGCTGCTTAATGCCCACTTGGACACGGTCGGTGTGGAAGGCATGACCATCGATCCATTTGGTGGCAAACTTCGCGGAGGCCGTCTCTACGGGCGCGGTGCCCAGGATATGAAAGCTAGCCTGGCCGCCATGCTGGCTGCAGGCAAGGCACTGGTAGATGCAAACATCTCGTTGAAAGGGGACTTGCTGCTCACAGCCGTGGCAGACGAAGAGTTTGGCAGCCTCGGAACGGAAAAACTGGTTAAAGAGTTCCACGCAGACGCCGCCATCGTCACCGAACCCACTGACATGCAGCTCTGTCGGGCCCATCGTGGTTTCATCTGGTTTGAAGTCGAAACATTCGGCCGCGCCGCTCATGGAAGCCGGTATACGGAAGGCATCGACGCCAATATGCGCATGGGACGTTTCCTGGCTGAACTAGATCAACTGGAACAGAACCTCTTGAAGCGTGAAGCCCACGAATTGGCAGGCCCGCCCTCCCTACACGCTGCGCTGCTCCAGGGCGGGACTGAGATCAGCACCTATGCCGAGCATTGCACGCTCAAGATCGAACGGCGCACCATTCCCGGAGAAACAGTCTCCGGGGTGACAGCCGAACTTCAAGCCATAATCGACAGGCTAGCCGAGCAGGATTCAACTTTTCGAGCCACACTAAAACCGGCCTTCTGGCGGGAGCCATTCGAAATCTCTTCGAAGGCGGCCATTGCCCGCGCGGTGGAATCCGCCCTTGCAAACCGCCTAGGCCGGCCCCCAATCCATTCTGGCCAGACTTTCTGGACTGATGCTGCTCTGATCTCCGAAGCCGGCATGCAGACTGTCTTGCTGGGACCGGTGGGAAAGGGCCTACACAGTGCGGAAGAATGGGTTGAACTGGGTTCCGTGATCGATCTGGCTTATGTGCTGACAGAGACCGCTATTCAGTTTTGTGGATAAATAGGAACGGAGCAAATCATGCCAAATACAAGCGATGTCATCATTATTGGTGGCGGCGTACACGGCGCAAGCCTGGCCTTCCACCTGGCACAACGTGGTGTCAAACCCATCCTGCTGGAAAAGAAATTCATCGCTGCGGGCGCAACCGGACGCTCCGGCGGTCTGGTCCGCATGCATTATGATGTGCGCCAGGATTCGGAACTGGCCTGGATCTCTTTCGGATACTTTAAGAATTGGGGGGAGTTGGTTGGCGGCGAATCAGGCTTTACGCGCACAGGCTTCATCCAGATCGTCGCGCGAGAACATGAAGCAGCGCTGCGGCTGAACACCGCCATGCATCAGGACATCGGTATCGCCTCCTTTATGATCTCCGCAGAAGACGTCAAGCGCCTGGCTCCATCTTTTGTAACTGATGATTTCGACTTCGCCGCGTACGAACCGGAATCTGGTTATGCCGACCCGAACACCACAACCGCTTCCCTGATCAATGCGGCCAAGGGGAAGGGCGCGCAAATCAAACAGGATTGTCTCGTAACAGGCGCTATAGTGGGGGCAGGACAGGTCAAAGGTGTGACTACCACACAGGGCGATTTCTTTGCCCCGACAGTGGTCAACGCAGCCGGCGCCTGGGCGGATAAGATCAACACGATGGTGGGGCTTGAGATCCCCTACAGCACCTGGCGTCACGATACGATGCTGGTCGGCAGGCCCAAGGAGATCGGACCCAGCCATCCGACCGTGATCGACTTCCCCAATGAGATGTATTTTCGCCCTGAAACCGGCGGATTAACCCTGGTGGGCCTAGAAGATAACAACCTCTTGGGCGAATCACCGGAGGGCGACACCGATCATGCCAAGCATGGGTTTGTGGAACGCGCCATCGAGCGAATTTGCCAGCGCATACCTGTAATGGAAAAGGGGCATTTGCATACCGCCTATGGCGGCTACGATGGCATCACGCCCGACCAGCATCCCCTGCTCGGGCAGGCCGGTCCGGAGGGTTTTTATTTGCAGTGTGGTATGAGCGGTACGGGTTTCAAGATTGCCCCTGCGGTGGGCTTATGTATGTCTGAATTGTTACTCGACGGCCAGGCTAAAGCTGTGGATATTTCGATCTACCACCCAGAGCGGTTTAAAGAAAAAAAAGAGATTACGGGGAACTATGTGAGCATTTGGCATTAGTTTTGTCATTGCGAGCAAACACCGTCAGCGAAGCAATCTCCTAATCACCTGAGTACCTGGCAAGTGGGAGGTTGCCAGAACCTGCTACGCAGGCCCTGAAGGAAATGCATGGTAGGTACCAGGTTGCAAGGCACTGGCGGCGAAGCGATGGAGTATTTCTGGTTAGAGGGTGATTCGCGTGGGTCCAACAAATTTGCATCATCCACGTTCCATTCTTCTTCTGTTCAACCTTCTGGTTGCATGTTCATTTCCTGTCACCCCTGCAACCCCATCTGCTCAGGCACCTACCATTACACCCGCGCCGCCTCCTACTGCCACGCCCACCAATCCACCTCCCACGCATGTCCCCATCCCGCCACGCCCGATCTACAACCTCACCACCACTCTCAACTACGACCGCCACTTCGTGACTGTTGTCGAGAGCCTACTTTACCCCAATCACACTGGTCAGAACCTGGATTCGCTTACCCTGGCCATTGCCGCCAACCTTTGGCCAGACTGTTTCCGGTTGGAAAACGTCACCGTGGACGGCAAGCCAGTAACCGATTTCACCCTCAGCGGGCATCGGTTGGACATCCTACTGTCCGCCCCGCTCGCGCCCGAATCGGTGATCAAGCTTGATCTGCACTACAGCCTATCCCTGCCTTATCTTGATCAATCCCACAGCTTGCGCGCCCGCATTTTTGGCTACGGTGCCGTGCAAACCAACCTGACCAACTGGTATCCTTTCGTCGTCCCGTTCATCGATGGCGACTGGGTCCTGCATGAACCCTGGTCACATGGCGAATACCTTGTCTATCCGTCGGCAGATTTTTTGGTCGACCTGAAATTCACTAATCCTGAGAACGCCCCCGTGGTCGCCACTAGCGGAGCCGCCGAAACGCATGACGGGTTCACTCGCTACACCCTGATTGCTGGCCGTGCTTTCGCCATCTCTACCAGCCGGGATTTCGAGGTTGCCAGTCTGAAGGTGGGAGGCATCACAGTGTCCAGCTACTACTTCCCACTCTATGAACGCGCAGGCAAAGGCGCGCTTGTCGCCAGCAAACAAGCCATTGAAGTCTTTACGCAAACCTTTGGGCCGTATCCGCATAAGACGCTGTCCATCGTGGTTGCAGATTTCATGGACAGCATGGAATACTCCGGACTCTATTTCAACAGCCGTTACTTCTATGACCAATATGATGGCACTGTCCAGAACTACCTGATCTTTGTCACCGTCCACGAGACCGCGCACCAATGGTGGTTCGAGGGGGTCTCCAATGACCAGGCGCTGGAGCCCTGGCTGGACGAGTCGCTCGCCACCTACTCGGAAGCGCTCTACTATGAAGTCCAGTATCCCGACCTGATTCCCTGGTGGTGGTCCTACCGTATCGACTTTTTTAAACCCGGCGGTTTTATTGACATTTCTATTTACCAGGGTCAAAATGACGATATCTACAAACACACCGTCTATTTCAATGGCGCACACTTCCTGAAGGACCTGCGCGAGCGTATTGGTGACAAAGCGTTCTTGGCGTTCTTACGGGATTACTTCATACAGAACAGCGGTAAGATTGCAACCGGGGATGAATTCTTTACTGTTCTGGACTCCCATACCACTATTGATTATTCTGACATTCTGCGGGGTTATTTTCGAAACCGATAATTCCAAACAGGTCCTTCCATAGATCAATCCAACCGGATATTGCTTTTACTATCGATTGCCTCCCGCCAGTTTCACCGATTCCGGTAACTTGCGCAAAGCGTACATTGCCCAGATTCCTAGTGCAGGACCTAGGGCGAGAAAAGAAAAGGCCCACCGCCATCCAAAGGCATGTTCAAGTGTGGGAATCAAGCGAATGGTCACCAGCGTCAATAGAAAGCCGAGGCTTGTTTGTAGAGTCAGCGCTGTCCCTGTGTACTCGCTACGGCACAATTCACTGACGGCTGCTGAGAACTGTGCTGAGTCGGCTACGATCGCAAAACCCCAGATCAGACATAAAATCACAAGCAAAACCGGGTTGCCGCCAAACAATGAACCTGCCAGGAGCGAACAAACACCACTCATAAGTAGTGATGTGATCGTTACGGTTGTCCTGCCAAACCTGTCTGCAAGCTGGCCTGCCAGGATACTGCCGAGTGCCCCCATACCGATCACGGCAAACGCAACCGCACTGGCCCAAGTCTCGGTTAGACCATTGGTCTGAAAGCTTGCTGTGAGAAAAACCTGGATCCAGGCCCACATCGCAAACAATTCCCACATATGGCCCAAATACCCTGCGTTTGCCAGCAGCAAATCGCGCTGGTGCATGACCTCGCCGACATATTTCCAGTTGAATTTTGGTGTGGGGCTACGATAGGGGCCCTCTCTGATGAACACCAGTGCGATCAAACCGCCGAGCACTGCAAATGCTGCAGATGAATAAATGACTTGTTTCCAATTGGAGACACCGCCCAGTGCATTGACTATGTGCGGCGATGCCGAACCGATGGTCAGCGCACCAACTAGAAGTCCAATCCCGAGCCCGCGGTCTTTCCGAGTCCAGGTGGCAATGATCTTCATCCCTACAGGGTAGACGCCCACCAGGAAGAACCCTGTCAGCAGGCGTAGAATGAGCGCAACCGGAAAACTGGATGCAATAAATGCGATCAAAGCGGTCGAAAGTGAGGCCAGGAAGGCAGAAAATGCCATCAAGTGCGGCGCCGGAAGCAGGTCTGCCAGATTCGTGAGAGACGAGACAAGCGCACCGATCACAAAACCTAGCTGCACCGACATCGTCAGCCAGGACCGCCCTCCATCATCCAGAGACCAGAGTTGCGTCAGGGCGGGTACGACCGCGGAAGCCGAAAGATAAACCGCCATGGAGAACAATACCGACAAGGAAAGCAAAACGAGCGAACGCCATTTTTCATTCATTAAATCACTTACTCCTAATACTAAAGCCGCTTCAGAATTAATGGGTGATTATACTAGCCGCTTCAAGGTCAGGAAAGAATGGGCCTGGAGGCGTAGTCCAAGTAGTGCTGAGTTCACAACGTCTCAGTTGAATCGGTGAATAGAATGAGTAATCCATCCAAATCAACGTTAGAAACGGATTTTTCGATCCATCCCAACACCAAAATCGGTCAGGTTTCTCTGACAGTGGAAGATCTGGAGAACCAACTCGCCTTCTACCAGCAAGTGCTGGGGATGCAGTTACACTGGCGCGATGGGCGCCAAGCTGCCTTAGGTACAGGTGAAAAAGATTTGCTGCGGCTGGTGGAACAGCCAAGCTATAAGCGTTATCGTGGCGTGACGGGTTTGTACCACTTTGCAGTCCTTTTCCCGGACCGGCGTGAACTGGCACGCGCCATGGCGCGTCTGTTCGCCTTGAAATATCAGAATTACCCCACCGACCACATCATGACCAAGACTACCTATCTGGACGACCCCGAAGGCAACGGCATCGAGCTGTATACGGAATCGCCTGAAGATGGCTGGATGGGTATGGAAAATGGAGATTTCATCGCGCGCCGTGCGGATGGCAGCCTGAGCAATGGGCGCGAGCCACTGGATGTGGAAACGCTCTTCAGCCATCTCACAAAAGAAGACAAATTGGATGTACCCATTCCACCCGCCACGCGTGTCGGCCATGTGCACTTGCACGTCCGGGACGTGAACGAAGCCCTGGATTTCTATCACAGTATGCTCGGTTTCGATGTGATGGAAAACGCCAGGTCTATGCACGCCGCATTCGTCTCTGCAGGCGGCTATCACCATCACATCGGCCTGAACACCTGGCAAGGCGAGGGTGCCCCTCCACCGCCGCCCGATGCAGTCGGTTTGCGGCACTTCAGCGTGGAACTGCCCGACCAAAGCGCGTTGAACGCAGTCGCTGCCTGGGTGGAACAGGCTGGCATACCCGCCAACCAGACCTCGGACGGGTTGCTGTTGTACGATACCTCCCAGAATGGCGTACTGCTCACGACGAAAACCTAGCTGTTTTTTAGAGCGTCATTGCGAACGTAGCGAAGCAATCTCTACGGTACGGAAGCCTTCCACGTCTTTCATAAAGGGTGCGCCGATCAATTTGCTATCCCAGGCCATAGGTTCTGGCATGGTAGCTGCACTGGATGCTGTTTTTGAATTTTCCTTCAGCGGCCTCGCAGATACGCGTGCCGCTGTACCGGCAGACGTCGTAAAAAGCTCGGAACTACTTTTCTTTTTCCCGCAAGATGATCAGGCTCTTACCAACAGGTTGAGCAGAGTGTTTTTAATAGAATTGGCTGGCACTTATTTTCCAAAAGGAGTCCAACAACATTTATTCCGCCCGCCCCATAAGGCATGGACACTATACGGCCACAAAGGTAACACCCGGAACAGGTTTGACGCCGTGAGCAGTGTCAGTCAATACATCCAGAATTGAACATCACCCACAAACACCCCAGGCACCAGAGTATCGTGCCATAGGAGATCAAAGCAGTCCGAAGCATTTGAGGAAAATAGAAATACCCCTTGATAGGCTGCTTGACATTCTTCTGAAGCTCGAATTCGATATTGTAAACATCCTTTATTGTGTATTTGATAATATAAGAACGAATCGGGAGTAATGGGAAACCCGCTGTCAGCCATTTTGTAGCAATATATCCATGTTCGGTGGGCTCGCGACCATAAAATTTCGTGCCCAAGGTGCGAAAAGAAAAAGCATCCTTTTGAAAATACCCTAATATCCATGCGCATGCCAGACCCACCAGGATCACAAGTATGTCCATTTCGGGAGAAATAAGCGACATATGCGGGTCTGCACGTACGCACGTCAAGAGAGCGACAGCAATTAACACATGAAATAGCGCAAGAAAACCGCTAAGAGCAGTTAGAGCAGCAATCATCAATCCCATTTTTCGCCACCCCTGCCCCAATTGCGAAGTAAATAATAGGTGGCAATACCCACAAGTATGGTTGTGAACACATCAATAGCCAAGGGAATGTCATGCATAGCAGTGTAACCAAAACTGCCGGGCGGGAGCCTTTTGATCATCACCTGCAGCGTCACCCCTGCCAACCCGCCTGCAACAAAGGCAGCGCGAAGGTTCCCATACGCAGCAAAAGCCATCAACAACCCGGCAATACCCCCCAGGAAGAGCGAAACGCTAACTAAGACAGGGTTCCAGGAAGTGTTCTCTCCCAGTTGTGCTAAATAGATGACCATCGCACAGGCAATGCAAACTGAAAACATGACATTTCGAAGGAAGGCATCTCCTTCCTCTTCCAAGAGAGCAATGCCCACGCCAATCCCACTTATAAAACCGACGAGCCCAAACCAGAACAGAAAATCCCCTATCATGGTTGCTCTGGCGATTATATTTCCCTCAATAGCACTCTGGCTGCGTTACGACCACTTGCGCCACTGATCCCACCCCCGGCATGCACACCGCTGCCACACAGGTACAACCCCTCGATGGGTGTCCTGTGATTCGACCAGCCGGGAATGGGGCGCATGAACAGGAACTGGTCGAGCATGAGTTGCCCGTGATTGAGGTCGCCTTCGGTCAGCGCGTAGGTTTCTTGCAAGTCGAGGGGGGTGAGACATTTCAGGCTTTGGGTTTTTGACTTTAGATCTGGAAAATACATTTCAACTGTATCAATCGCCAACCTTTCAATCTTCGAACCTTCCACCTTCCACTCGCTGTCTTTCAATTGAAATGGAGCATACTGGAAGTGGATCGAAATCACGTTTTCCGTCGTGGTCATTTCGAGATAAGGTTTTTCTGAGATTTCGCCATATTTCGATGCATCATAAGCTTGTTCCAAGTAGCGCAGGGATGGGGCAACCGCATATGTAGTGTATGGCGTCATACCTTCAGGCAGGGATTCCACGCCCAGGTGCAGCTTGGCGACCGAACCGCGCATCTTGATGGATTGAACGTTCCATACAAAGGTTGGCGGCAACTCCAATGGGCCAACAAGAGACAGGAAGGTCCGTTTGGGGTCAACAGCAGAAAGTACGTTCTTGGCGGCGAGCTCCTCCCCGCTTGCCAGCTCCACCCCTGTGGCGCGCCCTCCTTCGACCTTGATCCTGGTGACCTCCGCGTTCAACCGAATCTCCACGCCGAATGCTTTGGCGGCTTCAACCAGGGCACCCGTGACCTGGCCCGCCAGGCCAATGTACTTATGCGCCAGCCCACCGCGGTTGAGCCAGTTGTGCAGCAAATTAAAGGTCGTGCCGGCCGACATGACCCCCAGTGTAACGCCGTGTACGCCTAGCGAGGCGACCGCCACCCTGACCTGCTCGGATTCGAACCACTCCTCCACGAACTCAACCACGGTCATCGGCAGGGCTCGGATGATATCCAGCATATCTTTTCGTCCCGGCAGGCGCAAATCCAGGGCTAGTTCCGCCAGATTGTAGCCTTCTATCAAGCCGAATTTTGGTTGTCGCGGCATAAGCGTACCGTAGGCGGAGTCCAGGAACCCTGTCGCCTTGGACATAAAAGCCAGGAAGTCTGGCCAGCGTGCCGCGTCCTTAGGGGAAAAATGTTTAATGGACTCGACAGCCACAACAGGATCTGAGTCGAGCACAAGCTGCGGCGAGTTGGATTGCAAAGAAATTAGGGCAGGATGACCCTCTCCTGCCAGATATGCGAGTTTCAAATCCTTCAGGATGTCAGAACGCAGGCTTCCGCTCTGCACCATGTCCGCATGGAAACTTCCGAACGCTTCCGTCACCAGCGTACCACCAGGAAGATCACGGCTTTCCAGTACCAGGACTTTTTTACCCGCCTTGGCGAGGTACGCCGCAGCTACCAAGCCGTTGTGGCCGGCGCCGATCACGATGGCATCATAGGTATCTCGCATACCGTTAACTCCAGGAAACGACATCGATCGAACTACGAACATCGGACAACGAACCATGAAAGCTATTCAGTTTTCGTTGTTTGTGGTTCGTCATTGGCATTTCCAACACCAGGCTCTTTATCAATTAGAATTTCCCATCCTTCATCGCCTCCTGGGCAGCCAGCTTACCTGCAGCGCCCATGACTCCGCCGCCGGGATGCGCACCGCTGGCGGCCAGGTAGTACCCAGGTAGAGGCGTGCGGAAGTCCGCCCACCCCGGCGTGGGACGCATGAAAAAGATCTGGTGAAGCAGCAGTTCGCCGTGGAAGATGTTGCCGCCAGAGATGCCCGCGATGCGTTCGATGTCGACAGGCGTAATCACCTGCTTGCCCACAATAGCACGGCGGATATTAGGCGCGAAGCGCTCCAGCGTGGAGATAACCGTCTCAGCAAAATCTTCTTTTTTAGCCTCGTTCCACCCGCTTTCCAGGCCGTAGGGCGCGTACTGCACGAAACACGAAGCCACGTGCTGGCCCGGCGGGGCCATGTCGGGGTCGATCATCGACGGAAAGATCATATCGATGTACGGCTGGCGCGAAAAACCACCGTACTTGGCGTCGTCATAGGCACGCTCGATGTAGTCAATACTGGGGCTGATGGACACCGCGCCGCGATGCAGAGCATGCTCGCCTGGCAGAGCGCTGAAATTGGGAAGTTCCGAGAGCGCCAGGTTGAGCTTGCCTGACGAGCCACGCACGCGAAAATTGCGGATGGATCGAACGAATTCATCGGGGAAGTAGCCCGGATCGACGAACTGCAGGAAGGTGCGCTTGGGATCCGCCGCCGAAAAGACGACATTGGCATATAGTTCCTCACCGCTCTCGAGCACAACGCCCGCTGCACGCCCACGCTTGACGATGACCTGCGCAACGGAACTATTGACTCTGATCTCGGCCCCAAGCGCTTTCGCTGCGTTGGCAATAGCGCCGCTGACCCCGCCGGAACCGCCCTTAGCAAATCCCCAGGCACGGAAGGCACCGTCGATCTCGCCCATGTAGTGGTGCAACAACACGTAGGCGGTCCCCGGTGAGCGTGGACCAAGGAAGGTGCCAATGATACCGCTGGCAGCTTTGGTGCCCTTGAGCGCATCGGTTTCAAACCACTCCTCGAGCAAGTCTGCCGAAGATTGCGTGACCAGCTTAGCAATGGTGTAGAGTTCTTTCTCGGACAACCCTGCTGCGTAGCGGCCGAGCTTGAGCAGCCCCAACAGGTCGCGCGGGTGCAACGACGACGGGTCGGGCGGAACCAGGCTGATGAGCGGCTTGATAGCCTTGGCTGCACGCGCCATGACACGCGCGTATTCGTCGTAGGCTTCGGCATCCAGCGGAGAGTGGCGGTACAGTTCACGACGCGTCAGGTCGTGGTCGTCCCACGTAGCAAGGTAATCGCCGTTTTCCATCGGCGTGAAGGTGGACGGCAACGGCAGGATCTTGAGCCCGTGCTTCGGCAGTTCCAGCTCGCGGATGATCTCCGGGCGCAGCAGGCTGACCACGTAGGAGAACTCGGTGAACTTGTAGCCGGGGAAGATCTCCTCCGTCACGGCTGCCCCGCCCACGATCTCGCGCCGTTCCAGCACGAGGACCCTTTTACCGGCACGCGCCAGATAGGCCGCAGCCACCAGCCCGTTATGGCCGGCGCCGATCACGATGGCGTCATAGAAATTCTTCATGAAGGACTCTCCGCGTTGTTAGCGTGAGGACGGAGGACGGATGACAGGCAACAAACCACAGACGACAAGCACACGCACGCGCCCATGGCTTCATGTTCGATGTTTGAGGTTTGTAGCTCACCGTTCGTCGCTCGCAGTGCCTTGTGATCCTTTGTGTCCTTTGTGGTAGGTTCATCCGCTTCACTTCCTCTTCCACTCGGGCTCATAGAAGGGAAGCTTGACCACCTTGGCCGGTGCGTACTGGCGATGGTGTTCCACCGTTACCTCCATGCGTACCTTCGTACCGGCCACAAAATACGGCCTCTGCAAGTGCGCCAGGGCGATGTACTTCTTCAGCAACGGAGACCAGCTGGCGGTGGAAACATACCCCACCTGCACGTTCCCGACCAGCACCGGCAGGCTGGCGCGCATCGCCATGCCGGGGATCTGCGGCGGCAGGCCTGCATCTCTGAACAGGCGCTCCATCCCGTCCCACTCCACTTCCAGCCCCATCATTTTCCAGGCCGAACCCTCACGCTTCTCCCGCTCCAGGGCAGGCCGACCCACGAAATAGCCCTGCTTGTCAAGGTTCACCGTCCAGCCCAATCCCAGCTCGAATGGCGAAGACTTCTGCGCCTTGATCCAGGCGTGGCTGGTGGAGGTGTAATCCACCTCGATCATGAACAACCCTGCTTCCACACGAGCCATATCCATGGCCAAAATGCCAACAGGTGCAATCCCGTAATCGTGCCCCGCTGCGATCAACGCATCCCACACCCGCAAAGCGTCCGAAGCATCCATCCAGATCTCGTAGCCCAGGTCGCCAGTGTAGCCTGTCCGCGAAATGGTAACCGGCAGTCCGCCCAGCCTATTCTGCATCAAGCGGAAGTATTTGAGTTCCACTACAGAGCGCTCGCAGCAACTCGCCAGCACCGACCTGGCGTTCGGCCCCTGCAGACTGAGCGCGGACACGCGGTCGGTGACCTCCATGATTTCCACCTCAAGTCCAACGGCGTTCATCGAAAGCCAGCGCAGGTTCGGGTCCGCCGAGGTCAGGCGATAGGTCGCTCCGTCCAGCCGCGAGACGGTGCCATCGTCGATCAGTTTGCCGTCCTCGTCGCACCATCCCGTGTAATAAACCTGCCCGACTTGTAACCGCCCGATGTCACGCGTGACCACGCGGTCGAGCAACCGCGCCGCGTCACGCCCCTGGATGAGATACTTCATCAGCGGTGAGACGTCGATCAATGCCGCGGCGTTGCGAATGGCCCAGTACTCGCGATCGAGCGTCAATTCGTACGATCCCGCCACCAGGTAGCCCGCCCAGCGCCTCCAGTTTTGGGGCTGGCACAATGGCGCTGTGCGCGCATGGAAAGGGGTGTGCTGGAGTTTGAACATGTGCATTTCCTATTGAATCCCGCATAGGAGACTACCGCGGCGGAGCGCGCCTCGCACTGACACGCACAGATTATATATAATTCTACCCCGCAAACTCCAAATCAAAAAGGGACGGCGCCTGCGAACTTGCAGCAGAGGCTTTCCCTTTTGCATTGTATCCAAATTGGCGAGGAGGTTACAGCAGGTTCAATCCCAGTCGTCGAGTTCCTCTTCGAGCTTTTCGATCAGCGCAATGAATTTATTGGATTCGCCGTCCTGGGCGCCTTCGATGGGGATGAGGCTGATCTTTTCCCCCATCTCCTGCTCTATCTCCCGAGACAGGTTTTGCTCCAACAATGGAAAGATCAGGTTCTTGAGCCGGTCAAGATGCTGCCGCACGACCAGAGAGTACTCGCTCGCGTTCCATCCTACCTCAGGGCGGGCGCTCTCGTCTCCAGCCTGCCAGCGTCGCGCGGCCTCCAGCAGGTTGGTGGCGATCAGGCGGCTCCTGTTATGCTCTGTGCGTATGGCCTCGATCGGTCCAGACTCTTGAGAGAAGCCCACCTCTTCCAGGGCTTTGATGAGCAGTTCTTCTTTCTTGAAGAAGCCCTTTTCGATATAATCCCGGATGAATTCGTAGGAGGAGATAAAAAAAGCGGGTACGGCGTGCTGTTTATTGCTCAAGGCGATCGACCCCCCGCCCAGCACAGCCAGGAAACGTCGAATGGTTTCCTGTTCGGTGTTCAAACTCCTTTTGATACGCATACGATCCCTGTATGGTCTACTTTATTTGGCTGGCATGAGTATACCATGCCGGAGGAATTCGTAAAAAACCTACCTGCGAGGTCACGGCGCCTTGATGCCTGGGCATTTCAACGACTACGCGCGCGTATCCGCCCTGACAGGATTGCTCAATTTCCCGAGTCCCTCGATCTCGATGTCGACCACGTCGCCATCGTCAAGCTTACCCACGCCCGCAGGTGTACCAGTGAAGAGTAGATCTCCAGGTTCCAGCGTCATAATGGAGGACACGAAGGCTACCAGGAGACTGACGTTGAAGACCATATCACGGGTGGAGGCCATCTGGCGCATCTGCCCGTTGACGCGGCAGGTCAGGACTGCATCCGATGGGTCGAACTCCGTATCGATCCAAGGGCCGAAAGAGCAGAAGGTGTCGAAGCCCTTGGCGCGTGTCCACTGGTCATCAGTCTTTTGCAGGTCGCGAGCCGTCACGTCGTTGCCTACAGTGTACCCAAATACATAGCCGCTGGCTTCCTCCGCCGTAATATTCCGGCCGCGTTTGCCGATCACAGCCACCAACTCGCCTTCGTGCTCAACCTGTTGAGACTGCGGAGGCAGCAGGATGGTCTCGCCGTTCGAGATGATCGAAGAGGGCGGTTTCATGAAGATCAACGGCACGGTCGGCACCTCATTGCCCAACTCTTTTGCATGGTCCACATAATTGCGTCCCACGCAGACGATCTTGCTTGGCCAGGCCGGCGCCAACAGGCTGACTTCCGCGCGAGGGATGGTTGCTTCCTGGCGTTTATAGGAGCCAAACAGATCGCCTTCGATCTCCCCAACTTTGTCGTCAAGCAACCAACCGAATTTTGGCGGGTCCTTTTTGATTTGATAGCGTACGATTCGCATGGCGTCTCCCGATTGATGTTTGCAGATGTAGTTTAACCTGCAATCAGCAGTTCCGCAACACGAACTGCGGTATAATTGCGCTCGCCGGGCGCATAGCTCAGTTGGTTAGAGCGCTTCGTTTACACCGAAGAGGTCAGGGGTTCGAGTCCCTTTGCGCCCACAGGAGTCTCGCGCATCGCGAGGCTTTTTATTTCCACCGAAGCCCCCGAAGGGGGATGCCAAGGTCAGGGGTTCGAGTCCCTTTGCGCCCACAGGAGTCTCGCGCATCGCGAGGCTTTTTATTTCCACCGAAGCCCCCAGAGAAGACCGGATGATTTGGGGGAAATGTCGCGCCTAAAGGATAGTTTGGTACTTGTTTCGCTTACAACCACCCCGCAGGGGCTGAAAACAGCAATTTGATAACTAACAAAACTATTGGTACAGAAAGTGTCAATTTTCTGTATAATAAATGAAATAATATGTTGATTCGAAAGCACAAGGCCTAGCGTGAGCATCCGCTTCAAGGTCATTTTACCTTATTTGCTGTTAACCCTCGTCGTTGCGGTGACGGGCGTGTACGTAGTTACCAAGTTGGTAGCCGGCTCCCTGAACGAGCGTTTGACCAACCAACTACTGGAAGCCGGGCGGGTAGTTTCGGACGATATGGCCCGCCAGGAGATCCAGCATGTTGAGGCAGCCCGTATCGTGGCCTTCACGCGCGGGATGGATGAAGCATTATTGAACGGAGACCGCCAGACCAGCGTATCTCTGGCCAGCCCGGTTGCGGCTGGATTGGGGATCGACAATCTGATTCTGATCGATCGGCAGGGCTGGGAAGTGGCTCATTTGATCCGCTCATCGAATGGCAAACCTGAAAAAGTAACCACGGCGACCGGGGCCGGTAATTCACCGCTGGTTCAACCGCTCCTGCAGGGGGACGATCCCGATGCCCCGCCTCGAAGGGCCCTGGGATTGAACCCGGCTGATGGGCGCTACTACTACTTTACTGCCATCCCGGTCCCGCATGAGGATCAGGTGGCAGGCGTGGTCGTGATCGGCACTGCCCTGGACAACCTGTTACCCTACCTGAAGAGCACCTCACTGGCCGATGTGATCATTTACGGTGACAACGGCCAGGCCATTGCGACCACCCTCGGAGCCATGACACTGGACGAGGAAGCCGTCAAGTCACTTTCGATCCCTGCCGATGAGTTCCAGGAGATCATGCGAGCCACTAACCTGGTTACCGGGGAAAACTTGACGGTAGAGGGCCGCTCCTACAGCCTGGCACGCGGCGCGTTGCGCGTCAGCAATGACCGGCTGGGAGGCTTCGCTGTGGTGCTGCCTTCGAACTTCGTCTTGCAGGCCGGAGCGGTCAGCCGCAACACCTACGCGGGCATCTTCACACTGGCAATGGTCAGTGTGATCATCATCGGCTTCCTCATCGCGCGCATGATCATCAACCCGCTCTCTTCGCTGGTCACTGCCTCCAAGGCCATCGCTGGCGGTGATCTTGACCGGCGCACCGGATTGAAGAGCAAGGATGAAATCGGCGCATTGGCCAATTCCTTCGATGAAATGACCGTAGCCCTGAAGCAGCGCACCGTCGATCTGGAGCGAACCAACAAGCTGCTCGAACAGATGGACCACACCAAGAGCAATTTCATCACCATCTCGGCCCATGAGCTACGCACGCCGCTGACCCTGATCCAGGGCTACTCACAAATGCTGCAACAAAAAGCCAAGACCAATCCCGAATTAGAATTAATGGCCGAAGGCATCCTGGATGGCACCAGTCGTATGGCGGAGGTCATCAACAACATGCTGGACATTACTAAGATCGACAGCAAGATGATGAGCGTCGTTCCGTCTGAGCTGGCAATCGACCAGGTCGTTGACAAAGCTTATCGCACCTTCAAGCCAGCCCTGCTCGAACGAAACCTGACATTCAAAACCATCGACCTGGATCATTTACCGCCGGTCGCGGCGGATCCAGAGTTGCTCTATAAAGCATTCCACCATATAATCATGAATGCGATAAAATATACCCCGGATGGTGGCGAGATCTCCGTCAGTGGACGAACTGTCGCCGGGAAGAGTAAAGTGGAAATTGCAATCCGAGACACCGGCATCGGCATCGATCCCGAACACAAGGATGTGGTCTTTGAAAAGTTCTACCAGACTGGCGAAGTGCTGCTGCACTCGTCCGGAAGGACCAAGTTCAAAGGCGGCGGGCCAGGCCTGGGTCTCGCGATCGCGCGAGGCGTGATTGAAGCCCACAAAGGCAATATCTGGCTGGAAAGCCCTGGCCATGACGAGAAGAAGTGCCCCGGTACGACTTTTTTCGTGCGCCTGCCGGTCAATCACAATGGACATGTGAAATGAAAGAAAAAGAACACGAAAGTCGAGACTTGGGGCTAATGGTCCTGATCCTGTTGTTGGGACTGTTGTTCATGCTGGTGGCAGGGCAGAAAGCCACCCAGTTGTTACCAGACTGGTCCATCCCCGCCGATATGAACTCCAACCTTGATCCCAATGCGCGCTTCCGCTCCCGGTCAGAGAGCGGTGGCCTGGAACCCCTGCGTCCTGAGATCTTGACGCCGCCCACCTGGAACGACAGCTATCTAACCCCCATGCCGGACGGAGCGGCTGTGGAGACAACCATTACAGTGGTCGTGTTCGACCCGAGCGCCACTCCTTCTGTCACGCCCAGCACTTCGCCTACCACTACGGTGACGGTCACCAGCACGCCAAACCCAACCAACACCCCCACCAGCACCACAACGACTGTGCCCACCAACACGAACACCGGAGATAAAGATCCAAGACCCTCACCGACACCCTCACTCCCGCCACCGGTGACCTCGACCATCGATACATCGACTCTGTCTGAAATAGCCCCACCTCCTGCCGATCTCGACGTAGGGTCCCCGGATGGGACTGCGGCGAACTTAAACTCAGGGACATACACGGTAGTGGATGTCACCCAGGGCGGAGTGGACCCTGCCATCACGGTAGTTGGCCCTTCGGATACCAACTACGACCTGGTCTACTACGAATGGGACACCGGTTCGGGAATCATGCTGGATGATGTGATCGTCGGCATTTCACAGGATTCTGATGGCGATCCCTATTATGAGGTCTTCAATTGGGGCGATGGTAACCCTGACGAGAATACGAGCGCGGATACCGGCGATCTCGGCGTAGACCCCTCGGAGATCGACAATCAGGCCATTGCCTATAGTGATTTGTATCCAGATCCACCTGCTCCTGGTCCACAAACCGGTATTCTGATCGATGTGGATAACGCAGACAGTCACCCGCCGCCCGGCGACTACCCCTACGTGGTGATCATCTCACCCTCCACCGGCGGCGATGCCGCCCAGGTGGATGCCGTAGAGTTGGTGGATGAGCCGCCTCCACCCTAATGTTCAACCTTTGCGCTAAGAAGAGGGACCGGCAAGCCGGTCTCTCTTTGTATATTGTCCGTAAATGATATTCGCGTGGCGTGTGCCCACCAGATCGTGATCGTGCTGGCCATCATCAGAATTTGCAAGTCGACTGAAAGGTGGTTTTACGGTTATTAGACGTACAATGAATTGAAGCATCTGGCGTATTGAATATGGGAAGGTTAAGTTACCCAAAGCGCTGGCCAAGGGTATAACGCGACTATTCTTCCAAGAATACAACTCTTCCCTTTTATTATTTGCCGATTGTCATTGATAACTCAATCTATACAGTTTCTTACAGCTATCGATCAGGCATAGGCTTTTGAAAAGCGCTGGTGTTCACCTGAATGGATTCTCCATGAATTACAAGAAGAAATCCACAAAATCTCCATACTGTTTTGCTACACTCGATTCAATGATAGAAACTGGAGGCGCACACGATGAAATCTCTTCTCCGTACCATTCTTCCCAGCCTATTGCTCACTAGCTTGCTGGCCTCATGCACGAAGGGCGCGATGCCCGAAACCCAACAGGATGCGGTCAACACCGCCGTTGCAGGCACGCAAATGGCTACCGCGCTGGTGCAGGCTACCGTCAACGCAAGCGCGTTGACTGCCATGCCCGCCACGCCGACACCCGGCCCAGTGGTCGAATATGTCACTTTGACCGAAGAAGAACTGACCGCGTTGATCGACGAGGCCGTGGCCGAAGCCGTGTCTGCCACCGAGCAGACTACCACCGCCATCACGGCCACAACCAGCGACGGCACGGTAACCTACGATGAAGTGGAATACATGTATCCGTATTATTACTACGCTGATTACTACGTGGCCTACGCCGAAGAATTGCTCAATGCTTACTATGATCTGTACGGCGACCTAGCCTATGAAATGGTCTTTGCCCTGCAGGGTATCGAAGCAGAATTAACACAGTTGGACGACACCCTGTCGCTGGTCGCCACGTCGCTGGACGAGATGAGCAGCACGCTTTCACAGGGACTTGAACTGGCCGAAGACAGCATCGCGCAGTTGCAATCAGCCGCGCAACAGACACAGGAACACGTCACAGCCATGCAGACACAGGCGCAGACCATCATGTCCACCCTGGAAACCGACCAGCAGAACCGCCTGGATGCCATCGGACAACTCCAACCCGATAACGTCCCAACTGACCGCATCAGCGCTTTACAGACCGGCTTCCAATTTATCGACTTTGCCAACAATGCGCTGACTGATGACAGGCTGTCACGCGATGAACTGCTTGGACTGGCCCAACTGGGCACGAATGCTCAGGCTGGCTTCCAGAACTTTGGCGGCGTGGGCGGACTCGGCGGTAATGCCATCGACCTGACCCAATTTAGCGGGCGATTCAACGAGATCAGTACCCAATTCGCCCGCGGACAGACGCCCCAGGCACGCGGCAACTTGCAACAGTTCGAGGGCTCGCTCGGTCAGCGCCCGTCTCTCCCGGGAGGCGGCGGATTGCCTGGTGGAGGCAATGGCCCCGATTTACCCGGCCCACGCAACTGATACAATAGCAACTTCCAATCAAAGCAGGACGAGATGGCATCTCGTCCTGCTTTATATTTCCAAATATGTCTTTTCTCACTTGACCCGTACCCCCACCCGTTCTACAATTCACTTAAATCTGTCTGACAACCAGGAAGCACTTTCCTGTATCCCATTCCCTCTATCACGGAGTACAAACATGTCCGATTTCCTGTTTCGCGGCACGCTGGCTGACCTCGACCCAGACGTTTACAAACTGACACAGGTGGAAGCCGAGCGCCAGGTGCGCAAGCTGATCCTGATCGCCTCCGAAAGCCAGGCCCCGCTGGCCGTCCGCGAGGCATTGGGTTCCGCCTTCCAGAACATCTATGCCGAAGGATATCCAGACGAAGAGACACGCAGGATGTCTGAGGAGCAGATTCTCGACTACCCGGCGCGCCTGGCGCATTACCGCCGCAACTCGGACCCGCGTTACTACAAAGGCGTGGAATACGCGGACGCCGTCGAGGCGCTCGCCCGCCGGCGTGCGGCCGAAGCCTTCGCTGCCAACGGCTACAGCCCGGACCAGCTCTACGTCAATGTGCAGGCGCTTTCAGGTGGGCCGGCTAACAACGCCGTGTACCAGGCGCTGATGAACTTAGGGGAGACCGTTCTGGGTATGAACCTGCTCTTCGGCGGGCATCTCTCGCACGGCTCCTCCGTCAACCGCAGCGGCAAGTGGTTCAACGCCGTGCATTACTCGGTCAACGAAAAAACTCAGAAACTGGACTACGACCAGATCCGCGGCCTGGCGCAGGAACACAAACCGAAACTGATCATCGCGGGCTACTCATCCTACTCCTGGGTACCGGATTGGATGAAGTTCCGCGAGATTGCCGATGAGGTCGGCGCCTACCTGCTGGCGGACATCTCGCACATCGGCGGGCTGGTGGCGGCGGGCGTGGTGCCCTCGCCAGTCGGATACGCGCACGTGGTCATGTCCACCACGCACAAGTCGCTGGACGGCCCGCGCGGTGCGGTGCTGCTGACGACCGACCCGGTCATCGCGCGCAAGCTTGACAGGGCCGTCTTCCCGGGCGAGCAAGGTGGGCCGCACGTCAACGTCTTCGCCGGCCTGGCGCTGACCTTCAAACTGGCCCAGACCGGGCAGTTCAAGAAATTGCAGGCCCAGACCGTTAAGAACGCCGTCGCCATGGCCGCCCAGTTCCAGAAGCGCGGCTTGTCGGTGCCTTTCGGCGGCACCGATACACACCTGATCAACGTCGATTGCAATACCATCGTAGGAAAAGACGGCACCTCCCTGAGCGGCGATTACGCCTCGCGCATCCTGGATATCGTCGGCGTGGTCGTCAACCGCAATACCATCCCGGGCGACAAGTCCGCCCGCGACCCGTCCGGCATCCGCCTGGGCACACCCTGGATCTCACAGCGCGGCTTCGACGAGAAGAAAGCGCGCGCGCTGGCCGATATCATCGCCGATGTGCTGCTGGCCTGCGCGCCTCACAGTGTGGATACCCCGCGCCAGGGCCGCCAGCGTCGCGCCAAGCTGGATTTCAAGGCGCTCAACGACGCCAAGCTGAAGGTGCGCGCACTGGCGCTGGAAGCCGGCATGGACTTCGCCCCTGCGGAGCATGGCTACCCCCACTTTTACTACCTAGATGATAAGGACACGACCGGGGTCTTCGACCTGAAGGGTCCGCGCGTGCGCCAGTTCCTGGATTACGCCGTGAGCTCCGACCTAGCCAAACTCAAGCCGGGCGCCGCGCAGGCCACGCGGCTAAGCCTGCCTGGAAAGCAGGTCGACGGCGCGCTACAGTGCGTGGCCTTCGATCATTACGTGCTGTCGGTGCCGGCCAAGGGGGCAAACCTCGTGGCGACCTGGCTGCGGGATCTGTCGGATGGCTACGTCTCGTTCGACCTGAACGGCGAGCCCGACTTCAGCCAGAAGCGCATGCCCGGCCCGGTGATCGTGCAGGCCTCGGATCAAAAACCCATCAAGGGAAGTGGAGAACCCCTCAACGCTGAAAAGCCCTGGTTCATCGGCCAGCCGGCCCTGTCTGGGAAAGGTCCGGCAGCCTCCCCGACCGTCAAGCCACCCTTCCTTTGGGGCGAAAAAGAGAGTGAACTGCGCCGTACGCCGCTCTACGAGATCCACAAGGAGCTGGGCGCCAAGGTCATCCCCTTTGCGGGTTGGGAGATGCCGGTCTGGTACAGCTCTGTCGTGGAGGAACACCTGGCCACGCGCCAGGCGGCCGGCCTGTTCGATGTGGCGCACATGGGCGTCTACGAGGTGGCCGGCGCGGACGCCGCCTCTTTCCTGGATACGATCTGCAGCAACGAATGCGGCGGACTGGAGCCGGGCGAGAGCCTGTATACCCACTTCATGACGCCCAACGCGGACGTGATCGACGACACGCTGGTCTACCGCCGTGGGTGGGACAGGTACCTGGTAGTGGTGAACGCCTCGAACGACGATAAGGACCGCACCTGGTTCGAGGCGGTGCGCGACGGGCGTGTCAGGATCGACAACGACCGCCCTTGGGCGCGCGCGTACGGCTACGAGGCGCTCATCCGCAACCTGCGCGACCCCAAGGCGGGGGACGACATGCGCGTGGACATCGCCCTGCAGGGCCCCAGGAGCCGCGACATCCTGCTGGCCATGGGCGTCAATGACGAGACGCGCGCGCGCATCCTGAAACTGAAGCGCACCGAATTGTGCGATGCGGTGGTGGGCGGTTTTGATCTGATCGTCTCACGCACCGGCTACACCGGCGAAAAGATGGCCTTCGAGCTGTTCGTGCATCCCGAACGGGCGGCGGACTTCTGGAAGGCGGTCATGAAAGCGGGCGAGCCCTTCGGTCTCAAACCGATCGGCCTGGGCGCGCGCGACAGCCTGCGCACCGAAGCCGGACTGCCGCTCTACGGCCACGAGATGGGGTTGGGTTCCGGCAAGGAAGGCCACAAGGATTTGGGCGTGGCCGAGGGCGGCTTCGGCTCCTACGTCAAGCCCTACAAACCCTGGTTCATCGGGCGCAAGGCCTTCGTGGCGCGCGAGCGGAAGCGCAAAGGTGTGGTGGTGCGCTTCCGCTTCGACGAGCCGCGCGTGCGCATGGCCCACAACGGCGACCCGGTGGTGGACGCCGACCGCAAACCCATCGGCTGGGTGACCTCCTGCGCGGTGGACGCCGAGCGCTACCTGACCGGACAGGCTTTCCTCGATCTGGCCCACACCGACCTGGGCACGCCCATCTTCGTGCACCAGGGCGGGGTGATGGAGCGCCCGCCCACGGCCGCGAAGGTGGTCAGCCGCTTCCCGAAGTTGTAAGGGCACGGGCTAGGGAAAAGAGAATAGAATATAGAAAGGCGGGCTTTCCGGGAGGATGGCCCGCTTTCTTGTAAGTGCAAAGCTGCAAGTTCATCAGCGGAGAGGGCTTGGATTCAAGGGGAAACCTCCGTACGAAAAATGCGGAGGGAGACTTTATGCCATCTGAAAACCTCCACATCACGACCGGAATGCTATCTATGGCAGGGCGCGCTGCTGTTTGCGCTGCTGGACGCGCCTCTGCTGCTTCTGCTGGCCTGGCGCATCGACAAGGAACTGTTCCGTCGCAGCAGGGGGGCGCTAGTTACTATTACCGGGGTGGCCTGGTTTGGCATCTGGAGTTAGGCCATCGGAAATTACCGGGAGACGGTCCACGCCTACCTGTTCCCGGCTTGGGGACGGTAGCGGCTTCCAACTGCGGCATCCTCAGCAAGCCGCCCACGCTGCAAGGCGCTTCACCGGCCGCGATCACCTTCTTCGAGTACGCTTTCTATTGGGGCATACTCCTTAACTGGTCCAAAGGGAGGCCAAAAACCATACGTGTTATAATGCGGAGTGCATTAGCCCGGTTTCAGCGGGCCTTTGAATCCCTGTCCACGAAAGCCATCTTCCACAACGACAGATGGCTTTTTTATTTTAGGAGTCGATACGATGCTCATTACCAAAGATACCCGCGTTGCAGATATCCTTCGCGAATACGGCGATATCGCCGATGTCATGGAAGCCTTCGGCATCAAAAGGGTCGGGCGCTATTCCATCCGTGCGCTGGCTGCCAGGGCGGTTACGGTCGAATGGGCAGCCCGCATCCACCGCGTACCGCTGGATGAATTCCTTAAGATCCTTCATAAGGCTGTCCCGTCCGCGAATGAAAAGACCCAGCCCAATAAGCGCACGCGCAGGAAATGATCTGACATGGCCACTTCCAAAGTGAAAATTTCGCTGTGGGGTACCGGCGTGGTGATCCTGTCCCTGGCCTTGTTCTTTTTTACTATCCCTCACACACTGGAGGATTTCGCCGGCGGCGAGCCCGCCAAAGCCGGGGTGCCTGCCTTCCTGCTCGCCTATGTGATCGCCGGGCTTTTCGCCTTGCAGGGCCTGGCGCTGTTCTGGATCGGCCGCCAGATGCGCCGGGGCTACGTCATCCATGCCCTCCTGGGGCTCTTCTGGCCGGCCGCGGCTGGTTCCGCCCAATTGCCGGCGATCCTCTCGCCGGGCGTCTACCGCGCCGGTTTTATTTCCGTGTTCTATGTGGGGGGCATGATCGTGATCGGGATACTGCTCTTCATCGTGTCCCTTCTGGCGCTGCGCGCGAACCGTCCCTGAAGGAGTGAATGAAATGAACCACAAAGTTGCATTGATGTCATCCAGCGTCAGCACTCTCATCGCTCTGGCAGCGGTCGTACTGGCCGGCTGTGGCGGAGCCGTCGGCCGGCCGCCGCTCGTCTACCTGGTTACAAACGAAGGTCTGGTAGACGGTTTTCAAAGTTCGTATTGCTGGGAAAGGGGTGCCGGGGGCAAGCTTTGTGTGGATCCCAATGAGCCTTACTTCGAAAGCCCGACTTTGCTTCCCGCAACTGACCCGATCCAGATCCAATTTGATACCCCCCTGCCCGACGAGGTGGTCCTTTCGATCAGCAAACAGATCTTCGGCGAAACCATTGACTCAGAGTCATTGCCGCCGTCCGAGTTGATCGCGTGGTCCCCCGCGGTTCCTCCCGGCGACTACGTCCTGGATGTGCACGTCACCTGGAAGCAGGGCGAGGTCTCCTACTGGTTCAGTGTCTTGTTAGAATGATTTGGGATGAAGCAAGAGGCATCCCCCATGCCCGTGAACTGGAAAAAGAGGAACCCTGCCTGAGAAGTGTGCCAGGCAGGTTTTTTTGTCTATAATGATTACGAACCAGATTGCCAGTTCAACTATCGATACCGGGGAGGGTCTATGAACAAGTTCATCCTGGTCTTAAAAGGCAGTCCGCGCGAGCACGGCAACAGCAATACCCTGGCTGAACAGGCGGCGGCAGGGGCCAGAGCCTCAGGAGCAACAGTCGAGAGCCTGATGCTGCATCCCATGGACATCCGCGCCTGCGACGCCTGCGATACCTGCCAGGAGACCGGCGTATGTGTGATCAAAGACGACATGCAAAAGGTCTATCCCCTGCTCGAGAAGGCGGATGCGATCCTCATCGCCAGCCCGGTCTACTGGTTCACCTTCAGCGCGCAGATGAAATTGTGCATCGACCGCTGGTACGCGCTCGAAGGCCCGGGGGGCAACGCCCTGCGCGGCAAGCAGATCGGCATCGTGTTGACCTACGGCGACAGCGACCTGTACACCTCCGGCGGGATCAATGCCATCCACACCTTCGAGTCGATGTTCCGCTACATCGGCGCGGAGATCGTCGGGATGGTCTACGGCACGGCGGACAAGATCGGTGATGCCGGGAAGCAGCCCGAACTCATGGAACGCGCTTACGAACTTGGGCAAAAGCTGAGCGCCTAACCCCCCGGCGTCAACGAATGGCCACAGCAAACATCCAGGAGGCCAGGCATCAAACCGGCCATTTACCAGCCGGCAGGGGTGTTACCCGCTCGAAAAGCGCAAAGGCAGGTAAAATAGGCGCAACCCTCGCACGGACTCCTGTACCATGTTCGATCTGACCACCTGCCGTTTCGCCTTCCTCGACCTCGAGACCACCGGCCTTTCGCCCTGGTTCGGCGACCGTGTGTGCGAGGTGGGGCTCGTGCTGACCGAAGGCAAGCGCATCCACGACACCTTTCAGGCGCTGGTCAACCCGGAGCGGCCGCTCTCCCCTTCCGCCGCCAGCACCAACAAGTTGAGCGACGCCGAGCTGAGCCAGGCGCCGCCCTTCGCCGGGATCGCGGAAACGCTTGAGGGCTTACTGCAGGAGGCGGTCGTGGTGGCGCACAACGCCCAGTTCGACCTGCAATTCCTGGATAGCGAGTTCCGGCGCCTGGGGCGCGAGATCCAGATCCCCAACCTGATCGACACGCTGCTGCTGGCGCGCGGGCACTTCGAATTCCCCTCCTATACGCTGAGTACGATCGCTGAAGCCTTCATGGTCGGCAAGCCCGAAATGCACCGCGCTCTGACGGACGCGCTGACCTGCAAAGCCATCTTCTTCGAAATGATGGACCTTCTGGGACCGCAAGGCCGCCAGCTGGAGGACTTCATCGGCATCTACAACTCCCCGGTCTGGCCGGAGGACGGCGTCAAACTGCCCACCGAGCTGGGGGAGGCGGTTTACAGCGGCAAACGACTGCGCATCACCTACCAGGACGGCGACGGGCAGCGCACCGAGCGCTGGGTGACGCCTGTGCAGGTGCTGGGACTGTCTGATTACGTCTATCTTCGGGCTTACTGCCACCTGCGCCAGGCCGAACGCAACTTCCGGTTGGACCGCATCCTCGAGTTCAGTGTGGAAGTTTAAGGGCGCGCAACAGGAGCGAACCATGAAGTCCTTCGACCCCAGGTACAACCAGATCCCCAAAGCCGAGATCCACGTCCACCTGGAAGGTGCCATCCGCACCGCCACGCTGATCGACATCGCCCGCGAGCACGGCCTGGAACTGCCGGCCTACGACGTCGCCGGGCTCGACCCGCATGTCAAGGTCTATGACCAGTGGGAGAGCCTGGACGCCGTGCTGGAGGCTTTCAGCATCGCACGGGACAGTCTGGTCTCCCCGGGGGCCGTCGAACGGGTGGCTCGCGAGTTCTTCGAGGATTGCGCCCGGCAGAACGTGCGGCTGCTGGAAGTGCGCTTTTCGCCCGACTGGGCTTTCAGCGGTCACAACCTGGACTGGGACGCAGCCCTGGACGGCATCCTGCGCGCCAGCGATGAGGCCGCCGATCTTTACGGCATGGCCATTGGCCTGATCGCCATCACCTCGCGCAGCCTGGGCGCCGAGTCGTGCGAGCGCACCGTCGAGTGGGCCATCCGCCACCGGGACGTGGTCCACGGCATCGACCTGGCCGATAGCGAAAACCAGCATCCCATCCGCGAGTTCGCCCGCCCTGTGCTGCGCGCCAAAGAGGCCGGGCTGAAGGTGACAGTCCATTCAGGAGAGGAAACGCCCGCCTCGGCGGTGGTCGAGACCATCCAGGCCGTGGCCCCGGACCGCATCGGGCACGGCATTCACATCATCGAAGACCCGGCTGCGGTGGAACTGGTCGCGGAACGCGGCATTCCGCTGGAGGTCAACCCGTGGAGCAACTACCTGACCAGCGCAGTCCGGCGTATCGAAGAACATCCGCTCAAGCAATTGTTCGACCTGGGCGTGAAGGTCACCATCAACTCAGACGACCCCGAGGTGCTGGAGACCAACCTGAACAACGAGTACCGCATCGCCCACGAGATCCTGGGCATGAGCCTGGACGAGATCGCAACCTGCAACCGTTATGCCGTGCAGGCTTCTTTTCTGCCGGAGGCAGAGTGGCGCGCAGTGCTCGATAAATATTTCTCCTGACGCCCTAAAAGTCAAGTTTCCTAGCTAGCAAATGCGAATCTCCTACCGCAAAAAGTTAATCTCCTAGTGCAAGAATTTAATCTTGCACTGCTTGTTTAACTTTTCCTAGCTAGGAAATTAACTTTTCCCCTGGCTTGCAGCATCAACTTCCTTTGGTAGCAACTTGGGTTAATTAGGAAAATCCGGTTTTTCCAGGTAACACAGGTTGCTGCCTTGATCATAAAGGATCATGTCATCCTCCCAAAGAACACCGGGACGGTGTGAGGGGGCGTGTTCTTCGCGACCAAAGGGTCTCGAACTGGCTCGGTAGAGATGCTTCGGGGCAAAAAGCGCCCCTCAGCATGACATCATGATTGGTAGGTGTCAACTTGAGTTAGATGGGAAACCGACAATAGCAGCGCGAGAAAGTGTCTCGCCCAACAAGTGGAGCGAGGTTAAGGATCCTCTTTGCGTCGGCGGTAGTGCTCGCCCTTGTTGCGATACATGGCATCGTCCGCCTGGCTGACGACCTTTTCGAGCGAGAACCTTTTCTGGCTAGTAGCCGCTCCAAACGAAATGCTCAATTCCGGCTCGCGATAGTACTTATTGTTCAGTTCGACCAGCGTAGGCATGCGCTGCAAGGCCTCCTCGGCTGCCGCCGCATCGGCATCAGGCAGGACCACGGCAAACTCGTCCCCGCCGATACGCGCCACCACGCCCGCCTCTTCGAAATTGGTCTTGAGCACTTCGGCCGCGCGGCGGATCAGGTTGTCGCCGGCATGGTGCCCCAGCGTATCGTTGGCGTGCTTCAGGCCGTTCAGGTCGGCCATGATGATGCTGATAGGATCGCTGCGTTCCTTCTCCAACTTCAACAGCGTTTCCTGGAAGTAAGCCCGGTTATAGACGCCGGTCAGCACGTCGTGCGTGCCCAGATAGCGCAGGTAATCCTCGGCCTTCTTGCGGGCGGTGATATCCTGGATGGCGACCAGCACCCAGCTGAAATCATCTTCGTGGCCGGGCATGACCCGGAAGTCCAGGTGAATGTGCACCGGCTCACCGTCCAGGGCGTAATTGATGCCATCGCGCTCGTAAACCAGCTTCCCCTTCCAAAGGTCCATCAACTCCCTGGCGAAGTGCGTTTCCATCTCATCGCGGAAGACCTTATCCAGATTGCCGAGCAACTCCCCCTTCGATCCGGCCTTGAACAGCTCCAGCGTGCGCTGGTTGACGTCCAGCACGCGGATCAGGCTCATGCAATGCGCCACCGCTTCAGGGTGCTCGTCGAGGTAGGTCTGCAGGTTGGTGACCCCATCCGCGCGCAGCGTATCAAAGAACGCCTTGACCGCGCTGTAGTCCTCCTCCCACAGCGAGACCGGCGAGGCTTCGAACAGGTGGTCCAGGCGCCGTTCGGCCCTCTTGCGCTCGCTGATGTCCTCGACGGTCACGAGCACCTGTTCCCAGCTCGTCTCGCTTCCGGGCAAGATGCGCCAGTGCAGCAGAATATCGATGGTCTGCCCATCCAATGCGTAGTTCACGCCTTCGCCCGACCACACCAGGTCGCCCTGCCACAAAGCCAGCAATTCCTCGCGAAAGTGGTGGCGCATGCCGTCCCGGAAGACCTGCTCAAGATTAGCCAGCAGCTCCTCCTGGGACTCCGCCCTCAGCATGTCCAGGGTTTGCTGGTTGACCTTCCGTGTGACCATACTGCGCATACAGGTCTCGATGAAATCAGTGTTCTGGTCCAGGTAGGCTTCCAATGAGCGCACTTCCTGCCCGCGCAATTCGTCGAACAGGCGCTTGATGCCGCTGAAATCCTGCTCCCAGAGGGAAATGGGTGCGTATTCGAACAAGGTGTGAAAGTGCTCCTCGCTGCCAGATCGTACCATGGGCCATCCTCTTCTTCCGCGCCTATCGAGCGCGCCACCTCATTATACAGAACTTCCCAGGGAAATGCGTCACACAGAAACAGCTTTCCTACGTCACGAATTCACTCTGTTCAGCCCCTCGCAACTCTGGTACATTCAAGCACCTGCGTCTCCGGGAAACCTGCTGTCCAAGGATCCATACCATGCCGACCGAACGTGAAGTCTATGACGTGCACGCCGACCAGTACGAACGCTTGATCCGGCGTGAGGATTACATGGGAAACCTGGCCCGCGAGATCAAGAAGGTCATTGCGATACATGGCATGGATGTGGTCGAGCTCGGCGCCGGGACCGGACGCCTGACGCGTCTGCTGGCACCGCACGTGCGCTCGATCTATGGCTTCGATGCCTCCGCCCACATGCTGGCCGAAGCAGCGCGCTCGCTACGGGACCAGGGGAACTCCAACTGGGGAATCTGCGCGGCAGACCACCGCCGCATTCCATTGGCCGTGGCCAGTGCGGACCTGGTGCTCTCAGGCTGGAGTTTCAGCTACCTGGCGGTGTGGGGCGGGACAGCCTGGGAGCGCGCGCTCCAGGAGGGGTTGGATGAGGTCCGGCGGTTGCTGCGCCCTGGGGGAACATTTCTCTTGATTGAATCGCTGGGTACGGGGGTAGAAGAGCCCAGCGCGCCGGAACACCTGACGGAATATCTCCGCTGGCTGGCGGAAAGCGGCTTCGAGCGCAGTTGGACGCGCACAGACTACCGCTTTAACTCTCTTGAGGAGGCGGTTGAGCTCTCCACGTTCTTCTTTGGCGAAGAGATGGGCTTTCAGGTGCAGGAGCACGAGTGGCTGGTGCTGCCAGAATGCACCGGCCTGTACTGGAGGCGCTTCTGATGGGTCACATTTTGTTGGAAGGCGGGGCGGAGTTCGGCGGGGCCATGCGCGAGCCCGACCTGCGTGCCATAACCCTCGCTGGAGGAGAAGACGCCCCGATCCGTATCCTGCCGACCGCGGCCGCACCCGACCACAATCACGTGCGGGCCGGGAACAACGGCATGCGCTGGTTCCGGAGCCTGGGTGTGCGCGACGTGGAGTCTCTGCCGCTAATCGACGCGGCCAGTGCGGACGACCCGGCCATCGCTGACTCGCTGCGCGCCGCCAGGCTGATCTACCTGCTGGGCGGTTTTACGGGTCACCTCGGGCAGACGCTCAAGGGCAGCCGCGCCTGGGAGGCCACGCTGGAAGCCCACCGAAAAGGCGCTGTCATTGCGGGTTCGAGCGCAGGGGCGATGGTGCTGTGCGAGCATTACTACGACCCGGGCCGCGGGAGGGTGGAACAAGGCCTGAACCTGGTGCCGGGCGCCTGCGTGCTGCCACACCACAATACCTTTGGGAAGAATTGGGCCGGCAAGCTGAGAGGGCTGCTCCCTGGCTCGACCCTGCTCGGCCTGGATGAATCCACCGGCATGTTGACCGAGGGCGTGGGCTGGCTTGTCTTGGGCGGCGGTACGGTGACGATCTACAGCAACGAACAGAACGCGGTGTATAAGCGCGATCAACGATTTGTGCTTGGTGGCTAAGTTGCTTCCTCTCCCTCGGGAGAGGCTCTGGCGAGGGGACAAGTATGGCAAGTCTAGAAAGCATTCTGCTCGCCAAACGCCTCCGGTTCTTCCTGATGGAACAAAGGATTTTTGCGAGATTCAACGCGTTTGGAGAACGCCGCGATGACCAGTTTTTCTAACGATCATCACTTATTCCTCGACATTTTTGTCTGGCCTTCGGACATGAATTCGGACAAAGAAGAGGAAACCTTCTATACTGGAAA
>CAZULT010000011.1:0-76385 GCA_964621295.1 uncultured Anaerolineaceae bacterium
GATGAGCGCTTACATGATGGCGAAGAGATCAATTTGATCGCAGTGATCTCTGGAGGAACTTAACACGAAGGACACTACGCTGTTCCTTCAAGATTTTATGCCCTGCTTTAATAAGGATTGAAGTACCGGAATGCCGCGATTATCAAGGAAAGTCAACTTGATGAACCACTAAGACGCATGCTTTTTTGCTCTCATTATATGTTATATGTTATAGGATAATAATAGATGTATAGCTCAATTTTGACATTAGGTTCACAGAACAATGCCAACCTCGACTCCAGGGATTCCTTTGAGCTCTTCGTGTCCTTTTGTGTTTAGAATCGATCTCCTATGAAGTGTCGTAAATGTGGTGAAAAGGCTTCGGTCAACATGCGCCAGCACAAGCTAGCTTTGTGCAAACCGCACTACCTCGAATGGTTGCCAGAACAGACCGAACGCTTTATCAAGAAGTATGGCATGTTCACGCACTCTGAACAGTTGCTTGTAGCAGTTTCCGGAGGCAAGGATTCGCTGGCGCTGTGGGATATCCTGGTGCGTCTGGGATACTGCGCAGACGGTCTTTACATCGGATTGGGTATCGACGGGGGGATAGGTTACTCGAGCGAATCGCACCGCCTGACCCAGGAGTTTGCGAACCGGCTAGAATTGAAGCTACACGTGGTCGACGTGGAGCAGCAGTACGGACAGCCCATCCCGGTACTCTCTGATCTAACCAACCGTGGCAAGGGACGTCCATGTTCGGTGTGCGGGCTGACCAAGCGCCATGTCATGAACCGCATCGCGCGCGATCTCGGGTACGATGTGCTGGCCACCGGCCACAACCTCGATGACGAGGCTGCAGTGCTGTTTGGGAATACCTTGAATTGGTCAGGCGAATATTTGCTGCGGCAGGGTCCGGTGTTGCCCGAATCGCCTGGGTTGGCGCGAAAGGTCAAGCCCTTGTGCCGCTTTTACGAGCGCGAGATGACAGCGTATGCCCTGTTGCGCGGTATCGAGTACATTTATGAGGAATGCCCATATGCGCTGGGCTCGACGACTATCTACTATAAAGAATTGCTCAACCAGCTCGAGAACGAGCGCCCGGGCGCAAAACTGACCTTCTATACGCGCTTTCTGGAGGCGCGCAAGTCCGGCCTGTTTGCTGAGCAGGATCAGGTCCAGTCGCACCTGACGCCCTGTCCGAATTGCGGGCAGCCCACCTCCGCGCCTGGATTGTGCGCTTTCTGTCGCCTGATGCAGAAGGCTGCCCAGGCTGACCTCAGCCTGAGCGAGGAGCGCTAGATGCTGGATGTCCAGGCCAACCAGGCGTGGTGCACTACCTACCCCGGCGCGTGCATCGGGTTGCTGGAACTCACAGGTGTGGACAATTCCCAGCCTGCCCTGCAGTTGGATGAACAAAAACGCGCTATCGAAAGCCGTCTGCGTGATCGTTACGCCTGTTTTTCCCGCAGCGAATTGTTGGAACTGCCGGTCATGAGCGTGTACCATCGCTACTACCGGAGGTTTGGTTATACCTACCACGTCCTGCTGCAGCTCGAATCCCTGGTGCACAAGGGCAAATCCCTGCCAAACGTTTCGCCGTTGGTGGATGCGAATTTCGCAGCGGAGCTCGAGACGCTCATCCTGACAGCCGGGCATGATGCAGCCTTGCTCTCCGGGCCTTTGCAGGTGGATGTGGCTCGCGAGGGTGAGAAGTTCATTCAGATGGGCGGCGAGCGTAAAAGCATTCCTGAAGGGGACATGGTCATGAAGGATTCGCAGGGCATCATCTGTTCGATCCTGCGTGGGCAGGACCAGCGCTCCCCGATCACCCGGGAGACCTCCCATGTTCTGTATGTGGCTTATGTCCCGGCCGGGGTGCCGGAAGCGTCTGTCCGCGCGCAGTTGCAGGCGATCGAAACGTACGTGCGCCTGTTTGCTCCGGAATGCGTTACGGAGCAGTCCGGCCTCCTTACTGCTTAATCTGTACAAAACCTGTGCAATCTGATAGGTTTTGAGAGTTCTTACAGCTACAATCCCACACTGTAATTCCGTACGAAAACTTCATTTAGAGAAAATGGACCCTTTGATGCCAAAACTCGCTCATTTGAAATTCAACGATCCAGCGCCTGACCTGGAACTACTGAACGTGAAAGGGAAACCGGTCAGGCTGTCCTCCTTATGGAAGAAGCAGGTACTGGTGCTAGCATTCACACGCCATTTTGGCTGCCCGCAGTGCAAAGAGATGGTGGAGGCGCTTTCGACGGCTGCGCCTGAGTTTCATCGAAGGGATCTGGCGTTGGCGCTCGTCACGCAAGGCTCCCCCGATGCCGCCCGGGTGTTCTGCGAGGAACGCGCGCCCGGACAACTCTGCCTGGCTGACCCGGAGCGGGTAGCTTACCGGGCTTACGGCCTAGAACGCGCCAATCTGTGGCAGACTTTCCTTTCGTGGCGCGTATGGCGTTCCAACCGGCGTCTGAAGCAGGAGCATGGGTGGGATACGGAGCTCCCGCCGGCCGGGCAGGACGCCATGCAGATGGCCGGAACGTTTGTGATTGGCCGGGACGGCCGCATTCGACTGCCGTATTACTACGATACTATTGCCGATCAACCGCCCGTTGACCTGTTGCTGCACGGCGTCATGGGGATGGATTGGAGCCAGCCTTTCGAAGGACCGGTGAAACCCTCTCTTGTAGAGTAGGGTTCGGGGAAATTCCCATCTAAATTATTCAATTCTGGACGGATACCGCCGCATCGGGGGAACCCCTCCCTGCGGCGACCGAAAACAAAGGACCGATGAAAACCTTATTCCTAGCCTTTTACCTTGCACTAAAGGAGATTGTCCGCAATAAAGGACGTTTCTTCCTGGTCAGCCTTGTGATCGCCTTGATCACCCTGCTGGTGTTGTTCATCGCCGCCCTTGGGGAGGGGCTGGCCGACGGCAACCGCCAGTACGTCGCCAACCTGGATGCCGAGCTGATCGTCTTCCTGGAGAAATCGAATTACATCATCGCCTCCAGCAGGTTGGACACCAACACCGTGCGCGCTGTAAGGCGCGTGGAGGGCGTGGCGGATGCCGGCCCGATCTATACCGCAACCAGCGAGATCGTATCGTTGGAAGAGCCGCTCAAGATCTCGATGCTGGCGGTGGAGCCGGGCAGGCCAGGCATGCCGCCATTGATCGACGGGCAGCCCTTCCGGACGGGCGAAGCGCGCGAAGCCGTCATCGATCAGGGCGTCGCCTTACGCAGCGGCATCCAGATCGGGGATGAGATCGAGATCCGCTCGACGCAAGGCACCGAGGACGAGTTCTTTTTCCTTAAGGTGGTTGGTCTGGTGGGGCGTCAATCCTACTTCTTCCAACCAACCATCTTCGTGCCGCCGGCTACCTGGGAGCGTATGCGTCCGCAACCTGCCGCGGATCTGCGGGATTCAACGCCCTATCCGAACATCCTGGCGGTGAAATTGCGGGATCCAAACCAGATCGAAGCGATGAAAGCCCGCCTGTTGGCGAGCATCCCCAATATCGAAGTGGCTGATATCCCCACGACCATCAACAACATCCCGGGCTATTCAGCCCAGCAGGGGACCGTGCAGACTCAGGGCGGGTTTACGCTGTTGATCGGCATCCTGGTGATCGGGGGTTTCTTCCAGATCCAGGTGCTCCAGAAGGTGCCGCAGATCGGCGTGTTGAAAGCCATTGGCTCTTCGAGCGGTGCGGTCGGCTTGGCGGCTGTGATCCAGATCGTTGTGGTGACGGCTATCGGTGTCGCCATTGGCGGTGGGCTGACCTACCTATTCTCGCTAGGGTTTCCACCCACCATCCCACTGGCCTTCAACGGTTCGCGCTCTCTACTGGCGGTCATCGCCCTGCTGTTGATCGGCCCATTGGGTGGGCTGGTCTCGGTTATTTATGCGGTTCGTATCGAGCCGCTCAAAGCGTTGAAGTTGGCGTGAGGTAAGATGATGGCTACTGTAGCGCTTGAAGTTCGCAACATCGTCAAAACCTTCGCAGTAGAGGGCGGGGGCACGATCAATGCCGTGGATGACGTTTCCTTTAAAGTCCACGCCGGGGAATTCGTCGCGCTGGTTGGCCCGAGCGGTTCGGGCAAAACCACCATGCTATCTATCCTGGCGGCCCTGCTGATGCCTACCAGCGGGCAGGTCATGATCGACGGACAGGACCTCTCGCGACTGAACGAGATCAAACGCGTCCGCCTGCGTCGGGAAAAAATCGGTTTCACCTTCCAGGCCAATAACCTGATCCCTTTCCTGACCGCTCAGGAGAACGTGGAATTGATGCTGCGCCTGAATGGCCGGGCGGACAAAGCCGGTCGCATGCGCTCGGCGGAACTGCTTGCCCGCCTGGGTCTCAGTGACCGCCTGCGCATCCTGCCGGGCCAGATGTCCGGCGGGCAGCAGCAGCGCGTGGCCATCGCGCGCGCCCTGATCCACAACCCGGCTGTCGTCCTGGCCGACGAACCGACCGCCTCGCTCGATACTGAGCGCGCCTTTCAGGTGGTGGAGACCTTTGCGCATCTGATCCACGAGAACGACCGTGCCGGTATCATGGTCACGCACGACCTGCGCATGTGTCGCTATGTGGACCGCGTGCTGATGATGGAGGACGGCAAGTTAAAGCGCGTGGTAAAAGGCCGGGACCAGATCGATAGGCTATCGCAGGGGATATAAGGGACACCTTTCACGGGTTCGAATTCAACGATCCGGAGACTCAGTCTCCGGATCGTTTTTTGTGATAAAAGTCATAGCCGCAAAGGTCGAATGGCGTAATAATACTTTATATATGACTAAATCCCTCCGATTTTTAGTCAGGGAGTGATCCATGAGGTCGCTACGTTTATTGTTTTTTGTGTTCCTGTTTGCAGGAATATTAGCTGCTTGTGGCTCTGCTATAGAAGGCGTGAGCACCAGGCAGTATTTGCTCACCACCGGGTTCGAGAACGGCGACTTGGTCTACCTGGGCGTGGGAGGCGATATCAATGGCCAGATCAACCCGACCTTGCAGGCCCGCCCGGGAGAGACCCTCACCGTCATGCTCATCAATGGCGGAGAAGGTCAGCATGATTTTTACCTGCCTGACCTGAAGATCAAAAGTAAGCGCGTCTCCACGAAGGGAGAGAGCGTATCGCTTACCTTCACTGTCCCCAGGCAGGCTGGCGAACTGGAATATTACGACAGCGTTGCCAACCATGCGGATATTGGCATGGCGGGTCTCTTGCAGGTCAACGCTGCGGCGCTGGAACCCTCGGAACAGTCTGCCAGCCTGAGTGAAGACGAGCTCACCGGGCAGGCCTTCGGCAAGGGCGGTTGCGGGGCCTGTCATACCATTCCCGGCGTGGAAGGCGCGGTCGGCCAAATCGGCCCTGACCTTTCTGAGATCGGCACGCGGGCAGAGGCCCTCCTGCAAAGTGGGGAGTACACTGGGAGCGCGACCACGGTTTCAGAATACCTGCATGAATCGCTGGTCGAGCCGAACGCCTACATCTCAGGGGCCTGCCCGGCAGGAGCCTGCCCGCAAGGGCTCATGCCGGTCTTCTCCGGTTCGTTGAACGATCAGGAACTGGGTGCTGTGGTCTCCTACCTGGCTTCCTTGCCGGACGGTGCGCGAACGCTTCCATCCAAACCAGCCGCGGCAACAGGGGAGTCGACCGCTGCGGTCGGTGGAAGCCTGGAACTCTCTGATGAGGATTTCGCCTGGGCCAAGCAGACCTTCTTCGAGCGCTGCGCCGGTTGCCATGGCACGCTGCGTAAAGGCGCCACTGGTCCGGCCCTGACGCCTGACCTGACTCAACCCAAGGGCACGGTGGCGTTGGCGGCGATCATTTACAACGGCACCACGGGCGGCATGCCCGATTGGGGCAAACAGGGCGTGCTGACGCAAACGCAGACAGAGATCATGGCCAAGTTCCTGCAAAATGAGCCTCCTGTCGCGCCCGAACTTTCGCTCCAGCAAATGAAAGACTCATGGCAGTTGATCACACCTGTCGAAGGACGTCCCGCCTCCCCGCAAACCACGCGGGACTGGCAGAATTACTTCATCGTCACTCTGCGCGATGCCGGGAAGGTGGCGATCATCGATGGCGACACCCACGAAATCGTCAACCAGGTGGATAGCGGATACGCCGTGCATATCACGCGCATGTCGGCCACAGGGCGCTACGCCTACGTGATCGGTCGCGATGGCCGCCTGGCGTTGATCGACCTGTGGATGGAGAAGCCCGAAGTGGTGGCGCGTGTGCAAACCTGTTACGACGCCCGGTCGGTGGAGGTAAGCAAATACAGCGGCGTTGAAGGCGATTTCACGGACAGGTACGCCATCACCGGATGCTACTGGCCACCGCACTTCGCCATTCTCGACGGACAGACGCTCGAGCCTATCAAGGTCGTTTCTACGCGCAGTTATACCGAGGATACCGGCGAATACCACCCCGAACCGCGCGTGGCAAGCATTCTGGCCTCGCAGTACCATCCGGAATGGATCGTCAACGTGAAGGAAACTGGCCTGGTGTGGATCGTAAACTACACCGACCTGAAGAACCTTTCCATTAAAGAGATCGAAGCCTCCCGCTTCCTGCATGATGGCGGGTTGGATTCCACCCATCGTTATTTCCTCGTGGCTGCCAACCAGTCCAACCAGGTGGCGATAGTGGATTTAAAGGAGGATAAACTCCAGGCGATCGTGGATGTAGGCCTGGTGCCGCACCCCGGGCGCGGCGCGAATTGGATCGACCCGGATTACGGTCCCGTCTGGACGACCTCCCATCTGGGCGAAGGGGAACTGGTGTCGATTGGGACCGACCCCGAGGGTCATCCCGATTCGGCCTGGACGGCGGTTCGCTCGACTCCGCTGCCCGGCTCAGGCAGCCTGTTTATCAAGACCCACCCCAACAGCCAGTGGGTCTGGGTGGATATGACCTTGAATTCTGACCCGGCGCTTTCGCGCACCATCTGCGTCATTGCTAAATCCGACCCATCCAAGACCTATAGGTGCTGGGAGATCGGCACCTACGGGCGCGCGGTTCACTTCGAATACAACAAGGATGGCAGCGAAGTCTGGGTGAGTCTGTGGGGCGACGCCAGCAAGCCCGGAGAGACCGGCGAGATCGTGATCTATGACGATGCCACCCTTGAGGAGAAATCCCGCATCCCGGACCTGATCACCCCTACCGGTAAGTTCAATGTCTACAACACGGTCCACGAGGTGTATTGATCAGTGATCCCTGGTTGCAAGCTCCCGAAGGTTGACTTAAACCTGCGAGAGTCCACGACGAAGCAAAACCTCCAGAGTCACAAGGACTCTGGAGGTTTTGGATGAAGCATGGAGCCTCATTTCTCGGCTGGCGTCCAAGGTTTCGGCTTGTATCCGCTGTTGTTCTTGAAGGTGCTCAGGCGACGATAGTAGCCCGTGACCTGCTGTAATCCGGACGATGCCTGAGCAGCCCTGCGTTCAAGGAAAGGATACAGGCAACAGGGCAGGCGAGATTTCGTACAGATCGCCGTGGCTTCGGTCGAAGCTAGGGAATGCTTGACACTCACGAGTGTGGCGTGAATCAAGCCCTGGTGATGGCATGCGCAGGTGATGTTCCTCGATCACAACACCTAGTGATGCCATGCACAGGTGATGTTCCTCGATCACAAAGCCTGGTGATGTCATGCACAGGAGATGTTCCTCGATCACAACGCCTGGTGATGCTTTACTCTGCCGATGTTCCTCGATCACAATGCGTGGTGATGTATTGCACAGGAGATGTTCTTTGATCACAACGCCTGGTCAGGCTTCGCATTGCCGCGGTTCTTTGATCTTAGGGCTGGGCTTCGCCCAGTGTGACCGGCAGCGTGATTTGCTCCTGCCCGCGCAGTAGCACGATGTCCAACTGGTCGCCGGGCTGGTAGCTGAAAAGCGTGTTCAGGAAGGAATGTTCGGCGTCGAGTTGGTACTCGCCGATGCGCAGGATAATATCCCCGCGCTGCAGGCCAGCCTGCGCGGCGGGGCTGCCCGTGCCCACTCCAGTCACGTAGGCGCCCCATTCAGTCGGCAGGCTGTAGCGGCTGGCGATGGAGGGTGTGATGCTCTGCCAGTTCACGCCGATGGTGGGCCGCGCAAAGTACCCCTGGGAGATGATGCGTTCGGCGATGGAGCGCACGGTGTTGGAGGGAATCGCGAAGCCCAAGCCCTCCGCCACCGCACTGCTGCCGTTCCCGCCGCGCACGATCAGGGCGTTGATACCGACCAGCTCGCCGTTCAGGTTAACCAGCGGGCCGCCAGAATTGCCCTGGTTGATGGCGGCGTCGGTTTGCAGCAGATCCTCCATGAAATACCCCTTGCCGGTATCCAGCATACGTCCGGTGGCGCTGATCACGCCCACCGTGACCGTGTTGCGGAACTCACCCAGGGGCGAGCCAATCGCAATGACGGTTTCACCGGACTTGAGGTTGTCCGAATCGCCAAAGGCCACCACCGCCGGCATCCGGCCTTCCACCTTGAGCACGGCCAGGTCAGAGAAGATATCGGTGCTGATGACCTGCGCCGGCAATTGCGTCCCGTCCGAAAGGATCACTGACAGGTCGCTGGCCTTCTCGACGACGTGATTGTTGGTAACGATGTAACCGTCTGAGGAGATGATCACGCCGCTGCCGCTGGACTGTCCGTCAGGTAGTCGCCCGAAAAAGGTGTTCTGACCCGGGACAGTGCCAGTCACGGTCACCACGGCCGGGCCGATCTGTTCAACGGTACCCGTGATGGCGGTCTCGATCTGCGTGTCTGCGATCTTCAATTGCGTGGGCGCATCCGTAAATGTTTGCACGTTCCGGACCGTGCCGGGATGGTTGAATGCCAGCACGGCGCGCCCACCCACGATGGCGCCTACTGTCCCGCTGCTCACGGCTACAATGCCGACAAAGAGTACGTAAAAAATTCGTTTCCAATTCATCTAGCGATCCCTTTCCTGACCAATAAAAGACTTTCCCCAATTGATTCTACACCGCTCGATTAATGCAGACTTAAACCAGTATAAGAGTCGTGTATGAGAATTGTGTGGAGAAAATGACGGGCGACAAACGATAAAGGATGAAAGACCAAGGACCGATGACAGAGGAGGCATTGGTGCCCACCCCTCCCAAGATGAAAAGCCTTCCTGGTCGATCCGACCAAGGGAAGCTGAACGCTAAGAGCTGACCGCTGGCAATTTACGCCCTTTCCAGGTATCGCTTCACTTCGTAATCTGTGACGTGCAGGCGGTATTCGTCCCATTCCTCCCACTTGGCGCGCACAAAGGCCTCGTAGAGGGTAGGGCCCAGGGCGGTTTTCAGCACCTCGTCCTTTTCGAGCTCAACCAGCGCATCGGCCAGTGATCCTGGCAGCTCGCCCACGCCCATCTTGGTGCGCTCTTCCTTGGTCAGCTGGTACAGGTTGAGATTGTTGAGCGGCGCAGGCGGGTTCATGCCCTTTTCGATACCGTCTAACGCCGCAGCCAGCATGACGCCGAAAGCCAGGTAGGGGTTCGAAGAAGGATCCGGGAAACGCAGTTCGGCTCTCACTGACTTGGGACGCCCCTCGTTGTAGCGCGGGATGCGGATCAAGGCCGAGCGGTTGATCTGGGCCCAACCGATATAGACCGGCGCTTCGTAGCCGGGTACCAGGCGTTTGTACGAGTTTACCGTTGGAGAGACCACGGCGGCCATGGCGCGGGCGTGCTTCAACTGCCCGGCAATGTAGCCGTAGGCTATCTTAGAAAGGCGGAATTCGTCCTTATCATCGAAGAACAGATTGACCCCCTGTTCATCGAACAAGGACTGGTGACAGTGCATCCCAGAGCCATTGATGCCGTAGATCGGCTTGGGCATGAAGGAGGCCACCAGCCCGTGCTTGGCGGCGATAGCCTTGACGGTGTACTTCAGCGTGAGCACATTGTCGGCGGCGCGCAGCACGTCCGCAAAGTGGAAGTCGATCTCATGCTGGCCGAGCGCCACCTCGTGGTGCCCGACCTCGATCTCCAACCCCATCAAGTTGAGCGCGTCCATCAATTCGGTGCGCACACGCACGGCCTCGTCGCTGGGGGAGAAGTCGAAGTAGCCGCCTACATCGTGTGGCACCGGGTGCACGCTGCCGCCGTTGCTTTCAGCGCGCCTGAATAGGAAGAATTCCGGTTCAGGGCCGACGTTCAACGTCCAACCGCGCTCAGCGATCCTGGTGCGCAGGCGCTTGAGCGTCCCGCGTGGATCGCCTTCGAAGGGATCGCCGTCCGGGGTGTAGATGTCGCAGAATATCCGGCCACGCCGTCGTTCCTCGGCTGCCCAGGGCAGCACAGCGTAGGTATCGGGATCGAGCACCAGGCGCATGTCGCTCTCCTGGATGCGCGCAAACCCCTCGACTGATGAGCCGTCGAACCAGACACCTTCCTCCAGCGCAGTCTCCAATCCTTTGATTGGCATATCCACGGATTTTACTGCTCCGGTCACATCCGAGAATTGCAACGAAATGAACTTGAGTTGATCTTCCTTTACACGTTTGAGCAATTCTTTTGTATCCATGGTACACCTTTCATTGAAAAGTATATTAAGTTGGATGTTTGTCCACTGACCACCAATTTGTATTACTTTCGAAATTGGCTGACCGCAATTATCATCTCCCAGAAGTTGTGGTTTCCACAGTTTCGTGTTTAATTACTTTGACTTTGCCGGGTTTTGACCTGTTGATCAGCACCACAGAGCCAATGATCACCAAGGCTGCGACAATGATGCGAGCATTTAAAGTCTCGGAAGCCAACCAGGCTCCTAGAAAAACCGCGACAAGCGGGTTGACGTATGCATAGGTAGCCACCAAGGAGATCGGGGCGTTACCCAGCAACCAGATATACGAAACAAAACCAATCATTGAACCAAAGGCTATGAGGTATGCCAGTCCCAACCAGGATTTGATTGTGACAGTGGCAATGCTAAAATTGCTCCATTCGCCGGTTAATCCGCTTACCAGGAAAAGCCCGGCGCTTCCTACCAACATCTCAGCTCCGGTGGCTATGAGCGAGGATTTTGGCATTTCAGTGTTGCGGCTATAAATAGAGCCGACCGACCAAAGAAAGGCAGCGGCGATCAGGGCATTGATTCCAAATGGATTCAATATCTGGGTGGCACCTGTTAATTCAGTTGGACCAACCAGCAGGAAGATCCCCCCAAATCCAATCAGCAACCCGACTAGCGCCAGCCAATTTGGTTTTATCCCGCCAGGACGCAGCGCTTCGATAAGCACCAGCCATAAAGGTATCGAGCCAATGATCAGAGCTGCAATCCCGGAGGTCACGAATTGCTCAGCGTAAGAAACCAAGCCATTGCCTCCTAGAAGTAGGAAGAGGCCCACAATTGCAGTCGAGCGCCATTGGCGTTTGGTTGGCATGGCATCACCCGCAGCGCGTCGCCAGAGTAGCAGGATTCCACCGGAGACCAGGAACCGCATCCCGGCTGACATGAAAGGTGGGATGGTTTCCACGGTGAAGCGAATAGCCAGGTACGTTGATCCCCAAACAATATAAAGTGCCAGTAAGGCGAGCCAGATTTTGGTTTTCATTCATCTCCAAGAATTACTTGATATACTGGTGATATTGCCGATCGATAGTACCTGGTGCACAAAAGTGATCAACGGCTTGATTTCATAGGTAATGCCGTGTCTTGCTAATGTCGTACCCAACTCTCCTCAGCCTGCAAGGCACGAACAGCATGAGGTTGGATTTTCCGATAAACTTTGGAGGGTTCCTCACCTTTCAATAAATCGGCTATCGAAATTCCAAATTGGCGTTGATTTTCTTCAAGAAAAGGTTTTATCAGGGCCCAATCACGGTCCTCGAATGAGGTAAATTCACCGCCGTTGAGTTGTTCCTCGCTGACTTTGCCCTGAGGATCGCGAATATATATGCAGCCCCCCGAGGCCAACGAGAATAAGTTTCCACCTGGATATGGCTCTTCGAATTCGACGATCTCACCCTGATCAGTGATGTGAATTCCATTGAGAATGATAAATCCGCCGCCATTGTGAGGGTCGCCGGCCATGAAAGATTCAGCCAGATAATCAAGACAGGTGCCATTGATAATCACCCTGGGCTTGCCAACTGCATTGATCATTGGACGACCTGCTGCATTCCCCAGGATGTAGACTTCTCCACCCTTCGCCGCATATCCGAATGTCTGGCCCACATCGCCATGCACGACAAGTTTTCCAGACTTCATGATCTGGCAAAGTTGATCTTGCGCATTCCCATGTACATGAATTTCCATTCCGTCCAGACCAGAAGCAAGGTAATCGCCGGAAGAGCCGTAGACATCGACTCGAACTCCGGTTGAATCTACGCCAAAGCCGTTTCCAATAAATCGGTGACCACGAGCGTTTGCAACAATGAAGTTCCGATAACCGCGATGATTCAATTTCACCAGCAATAATGCGATCGAGTGGTCACCTTCAGGTGCATACCCGCGCGCATCGATCACTACTGTCTGATCCGGTTTGGCGTGTTCGGGCAGTGGCTGATCTGAAGAGACAAATTCATAAATTCCGGATGGCGCTTCCCTGATACGATCGAATACCTGTTTTAAGGCAACGTCGTATAAAGAAACCAGACTACTTCTGCGTAAATTACCGGTTGGATAGCGGCGGTCGATAAGACTTGTGAGCGTTTGGATGGTGCGTAAACGTTCTAAATCCGAGCTTGAATCCTGTACAAGTTCACCCAGGACTTGTTTGATATCACCATACTCCCATTGCGGGATTTGATGTTTGAACCAATCAAACAATTCTGGCGTTTCCACTTCAGGCAATACAACGCCTCCGGATTTTGTACCAGGGCTGCCATTCTCCTGGTATGGAGGCTTGCTTGAATCAACTCCCACTTTGCGACCAAATTTATCGGTACAGATCATTTTTGCAGAATCGCCATTTGGTCGAACTGTGAAGATAAAGCTTCCCCCATCTGTGTAACTACCTCCACGAGCGTTCCAGTATCGATCCGCTCGGGTCCAGAACCGTGGATCTTCCGCAGCGAGACTCTCCAATGCTGCATCGATGCCCTGTTTCTCAGAAGCGGCAAATCCTATAGATGGACCGTCTATTCCAACTTCCTGCAAGGCAAATACCTGGGGACGCAGCATGCTGGTATCGGTAATGCCAATCAAGCGGTAGGCGTCCGATTTCATTTCATTGGGTGCTGATTGGGCTATCAGGAAAAACCATGGACCATCAGGTGAACTGTGCATGTGCGTGGTCTGTAAGAGTTGGTAGATCTTCTTTTTGTCACCAGGCAATTTTGTGAAATCTCGTTCGGTGGTTGGGGCCAGAGATTCGATCACATATTCCAGGGGATATGCATAAGTTCGATGAAGCAAATCGAAGACCTGAACCGATACTTCAGTATCCGTCAGGAAGAGAGGGTAAATATTGCGCTGTGCCAGATACTCTGAGATAGTGGCGTAATTCGCAAAGTCGCCGTTATGCACCAAGGCTTCATTTAATCCTGCAAAGGGATGTGCGCCACCCGGATGCCAGACACGACCTTTGGTTGGATAACGGTGGTGTCCAATCCAAACATGTGCGTGTAGATCTTCAAGTTTGTAATACTTAATGACATCATCGCCATAGCCTACCATTTTGAGAATCAACAAATTCTTGCCGTGCGAAAGCACAAAGGCTCTGGTTTCACCTGTTGACGCATAAAACTGTGTATTCAATTTGAACGTGTTTTGAAAAACGATCTCATCTTCCACTTCTCTTTGTGGCGCATCCTCCATTTTGAATTCTTCTCGAAAAGCTTTCAAAACTTCCGGTTTGATGCGAACGAAATAATAGACAACTTCCGGAGGCGGCACATCCAAACCATCAAGGAGCTTGAAATCAGTTAAATGCGGTTGCTCGCGTACATGATCAACATCAAACACTGGATTGATGGAAGTTGTTTCTACTTCTTCCCGAACGGACAAATCAAGATATGCCACAGCAATGAGATAATCTTCTTCCAACACTCTTTGGCTGACTCCAAAATCATCTGGAACCAGACCGACAGCTGCAATGCCCCCTCCTTTGCCATTGCCGCGGTTCCTCATCTGGATCAGGGATTGCAATAGGTGCCGTCCCGCAATTTTTTCCGAGCAGGCAATCCCGATAACACCGCAACCCCCTTCAGCGGTATTCTCACGCGACGCAGAGTTTATTTCGATTTTAGGCAGCATCTTACGCGAAGCCAGAATTTTATCAATAGCAATTTTATGGTTCATAGCTCTCTCTCGTATTCATAGATCATTCGCAATTACATGATCAATGCTGCATTGGTTCGTGCGCAGCTACTAAACCTTTCGATAGACCAGCAGGTCCGTTCGCCCCCGAAGCTCACGAATGCTTTTGAGTCCCAGACGTCGGAGGATGTCTCGTAATTGCCAGGCAAATGATTGGTACATGTTCCCTATTCGCCGCGCAGCAAGTTCAGGATCGACCAGAAGCGAAAGCTCTGGATCTGTAGTTGTCAGTCCGAAGGGACACCCGCGACCGCGCTCACAGTTTGAGCAGCGTGTACAACTCAGGGCGATAAGCTCCGCTGTGCCGAGGATGGCACCATCAGCGCCTAAAGCAATTGCCTTTGTGATGTCGTACGCGCTGCGAATTCCGCCACTGGCCATAACAACCAGTTCATCGCGAATATTCTCGGCCCCCAGATATTTATGGACTTTCGGGATGGCAAATTCAATGGGCATGGCGATATTTTTCTTGGCAATTTCTGGGGCTGCCCCTGTACCGCCATAGGAACCGTCTAAATGGATAATATTTGCGCCAGCATAATAACTCCCCACGGCAACCATATCTACATCTACAGGTGTAGAAACTTTCACCGATACTAACGCATTCGGATTGATGGTTTTCGCCCAGTCGACATGTTTCTTATGGTCTTCCACGGAGTAAACAGAGTGAAATGGGAAAGGTGAAAACAGACTCACCCAGGGTACGCTTTCGCGCATTTTTGCTACAGCTACTGTTGTCTTATCACCTAACAAATGGCCGCCCAGACCGGGTTTTGCACCTTGGGCATATTTAAATTCGATAATGCGCGCTTGCTGAATAGTTTCTTCTCTTACCCCAAACATTCCTGTGGCAATTTGAGTAATGATATGGTCTTTGAAGGGGACTAAGGAATCTGGATAACCACCCTCTCCGGTTGAAGTGAAAGTAGACCAAGCCTGTGCAGCCATTGCCCTGGCGCGCATGACCTGCTCGCTGACAGAACCGAACGACATGCCGCCGCCATACCAGGGCACCGAGATTTCAATCTCTTTCCCAAAGCCGCGACGGTTCAACGGAATGGAAAGATTGATCGATTCCGTTTCGGGTGTCCATTTGTCTTCAGGTAGGAACTTGAAATCCAGCAAATCAAATCCACCCCCTGAATTCCCGATTTTAAATTCTAAACCATTTTCAGGCGGGCGCCCGGTTGCGGCCTGATGCCAGGTCGACAGGATCAAGTCAGCTGGCCAGCGGGCGTCGCCCATTGCCGGGGGTAGTCCTTTATCAAGGGTCGGCCAGCAGAGAAATCCCTTTGCAAGGTGTTCTTTGTGCTTTTTGACAGAAGGCAAGTGTATGGTTGTTTCAGTTGTCATGATGTCACCTTATTCGTAGCCTTCGATTTCTGCAAAGGCTTCTCGCTCGAGATCGACCTGGAGCATGGCCCGACCCATTTCGCCGCGCAAACGCCGGACTTCACGCAACCCCATCGCGCCCAGGATTTCAAGCAATTGATCGCGCCAGGCGGCGGTCATGTTCAAGATGCGTTGGATGCCCCACTCACGGTTCAAATTATTAGGCAGGATGAACTTGCTTTCACCGCGATCCTGGCACTCGCTCTCGAAAGTGGCCTGCATTGCCACCAGGAGCGGCGTATCTAGAGCGACCAGGTCCAGACCGGCAATGATAGCCTTGGGAACGTGCTCCGCGGCCACAATGCCGCCGCTTCCGATTAAGGTCACTTCGTCACGCATTCTGGCTTCGACAAATGCCAAATGTGCCTCGCGGATCAAGTCAAAGACAAAACGTCCGTCCTGGCTGCGGCCATGATAGTCGGCGACAAAATGGAACACTCGGATTCCGGCTTCTGCATAATTCAGGAGCGTTTCGCCATCCGTGTAAGGCAGGCGCAGAGCCAGGATGGTATCGGGAAAGGAGGTTTGGAGGCTTGAGAATAGAGACTGGAGATCGGAGACTAGTGCGTATCCAATCTCTATCTCGATCATTTTCGGGGTGAATTTTTTACTTGAGGCTTTGTCTACCTCATCGATCTTGATGAGTGGTACCAGGCTTTCACGATTCAACTTGGAGCTTGCAATCTGTTCAATCGGTAGAATCGACAGTGTTTCTGCCTGGTGGGCTGAGTCGCTCAATATATCGGCGAGCAGACCCGAGCTGACGGATTGAGGCGGGATGTCATAGATGAAGGGGATGGGTATCGCCAGGATGCGTGGCACTGTACCCACCGGCTGACCATCCTCGTCGAAAACCAGATATGAAGGTTTCTCGCCGATTTCCACAACCGTCGAAATGAATTCGCGGCCATGAATGCCATCCCGCGTGGGGCGCACGATCTCGGACATGTCAGTCCACATCCCATCCCAGCCTTTGCCACCGAATTTACCGCGGTAGCCAGCACCTTTGACGGGTATGCTGCCAGTTTCAGCTTCGTAGGCAACGGAGCCGATATGTCCAAAATGGAAATAAGAATCACCCAGGGCCTGAAAATCAGGATTGTGAAGGATGGTGATGATCTCCGGGTGCTGGACGGTGCAGCGTAGGCAACCCACACAATGCTGTGGACGGGGGGCAAATCCTCCGATTGGCCCAGAAAACGTACCGTACATACAAGGACGACTGGTGATGGCTTTTATATCCCCACGCTGATGGAACACCTCCTGAATCATATATCTGGCAAGTTGGAACCGATTTACGTTGACAAGAAATCGATTCGGCCAGGGGATGATGTTAGGAACTGTTTTGGTTTGGATGTGATACCGGTGGTAGCTACCAGTAAATTTTAAATTAGTCCCCATCAATTATTCTCCTGTTGTTTTATTGAAGGTTGCCTGGAGAGCAAAATATTCTTGTGGTTTCAATCTCTGCTTTTAAGAAGAGAATGCATTGTCCTGAGATTGATGCAAGACGAAAGATGCTGCCTCCCATCCTAATAGAGCTTTTTTCCGTGCAACGCCAAATTGATAATGTCCGAACTCACCTAGCTTACGGATAACGCGGTGACAGGGGATAAGAATCGCGATGGGGTTGCGTGCAAGAGCCGTTCCCACTGCCCGGCTTGCACCAGGATGTCCAGCGGCTGCTGCAAGGCTCTCATAGCTGGACACGGCGCCGAGCGGGATACGGAGAAGCGCTTCCCACACCTTGAGCTGGAAGTTTGTCCCGCGAAGGTGAAGGTGTAATTGTGTGTTGTTACGTAGACCGAGATCAAAGATCGGACCAACAAACGCTCCGGTTGTGCTAATGTCTTCGCGCATGCTGGCGCCTTGCCATTTTGAAGCAAGCATATCGATTGCCTCTCCTTCGCTGACGCCTGCAAAACTGAGGTGGCAGATTCCGCGGTCGGTAACAGCAATGAGTGCCATTCCAAAAGGCGTGGGGTGCAACCCATAGCGTATGACCAAGCCATCGCCACCGGATTTAAACTCGCCAGGTGTAACTGCCTCAGTCGTGACGAACAGGTCGTGCAGCCTACCCAGGCTCGACAAACCAACACCATAAGCGGTATCCAGCAGGTTTTCCGACCGATCCAATAGGTGCTTTGCACCTTCCTTGGTGATGAATTGCAAGAATCGCTTGGGACTGATTCCAACCCAGCGGCTGAACGTGCGCTGAAAGTGGTATTCGCTTAATCCAACCGCGCTGGCAATCTCGCCCAAGTCCGGCTGATCATGGGCATGGTCATCAAGGTACTGGATGGCCTGTTCGATAAGCCGGTAATCTTCGAACAATTGGTGGAAATCAACGACAGGGGTACTCATGGGAACTCCTTTTAGAAATAAGCACGGATGAACGATGACCTTTTGAGAACAAATAACTGCTGCTGTTGGTCATGCGAAAGTGTGTTTCGGTATTCATCTGTGGTTTTAGCCTGATCCCATTCTACAAACCTCTGTCTACGAATTACACCCGATTCTTGCTCAAAACGGACTATCCACTACGAACAACAATAATGATCGAATGTGCCAAAGACTGTCTTTTCCTTTCATTTCCATCAATCTCAATCAAATCGCCTGAATTTGGGTATCAACTCGACTTCCCGACGACTTCATAATGCATTACGCGAGGTTCAAACTCCAGCAGAAAGTCCTTGTCCTCTGGGTAGTACTTGGCCGCTTCTACGTCTTCACCTGCGAACGCCTTGATGGATTCGAGGCTCTCCCAGAAGGTCAGCGTCATAAAATGAGTGATATCATCTTCGTTTCTTTCCAATACAAACACGCTAAGATTGCCTTTGATCGATCGGTAATCCGGAATGGCGCGCCCATTGGTAAACTCGCGATATGCGTTTGCTTTCTCGGTAGGCACTCTACCGTGCCACATTCTGACGATCATGATTTCTCCTACTTGATGCTCACCTGAAGGGTGAATACAAGAAAAAAACAGACATGCGCGGGCATGCCTGTAAAATGCAATTCTGCATTAAAGAAAGCAGCCCTTCCAACCCAACACAGGTTCTGCGCAACGATCCTACACGCGATCCTGGCCACTGCGTTGGCCTTGTCCCGCCTGTTACCAGTCGGTTTTCGGCACGGGCCTCATGTCCTGGCCCTGACGCTTGTTTTGGAAGGGAGAGAGGAGCCTGTGACCGGGCTCCGAAGGCATCCGCTGATCGATCCGATTTTTTCCCAGCTTCGCTGGAATTAGCGCCCCGCTCGCACGGGGGAACCTTCACCTCGTCATCCTGGGCGGCAACGTGCGCAGCGCCAGGACTCAGCCGCTTTATCTCCGTTCTTCGATTGTTAACTCTGCAGGGAACCTGCATTGACGGGATTGTACACGCTTCGCTGCGGTGCGTCAAGTTGGGAAAAGCTGTGATCGTCTTCCTCTTATAAATTGATCTGGTCGGAGGATGCCCACCACTGGGTAACCTGCCACTGCTGGATGCGCCACAGCCGTTATTAAATGCAAGACCTGACAGGTACTATCTGTCAGGTCTGATCCCTGGTAAAGGGAACCCCGCTCATGCCGTGTGCCGCTAAGTTTTGAACCTGCTTTAGCAGGAGGGCTCCGACCCAGAAACGCCGCCTTGGCTCAGGCCTATCGCGTTATTTCTGTGAGATAGAAGCCCATTTTGAGAGTGTTGGCTCAAAACCGTGGGTGCGTCATCACGAACACAGCAGGGCCAACTTTCTTATACCATACTCCTCCGGGCATGGGTAGGGAAAAATTAAATACAGGTCTGTTAGCTGGCGAAACTCTCAATAAAGGCGAACCAGACTGCCATTGAAAATGGAATCGACTTGTGCTACGCTTAGATTAATAGGCAATTGAAATGCAGGAGGAGAAGCATGGCGAACGTACCTGGCATCGACGTATCTTATTGGGAAGCTGGTATCGATTGGAAAAAAGTGCGTGGAGAGGGTATCCGCTTTGTTTTCATCAAGGCGACAGAAGGGGAGCAGTATCTAGACCCAACCTTCGATGATAACTGGTTGGGCGCCAAATCGGTTGGGATCCTGCGCGGAGCCTACCACTTCTTCCACCCCAACATGAACCCAACCAAGCAGGCGGACAAATTCATCCGGGTCGTCAAGGACATGAACGACGCTGGAGAACTACCGCCTGTGCTCGACCTGGAGGTCACCGATAACCAGGTCAACCAGACCATCATCGATCGCGCTAAAACATGGCTAGACCGTGTCCAGCAACAGCTAGGTAAGAAACCCATCCTCTATTCCAGCCCGGGATTCCTGAAATACAATTTCTCGGTGCCTGGGGGAGGTCCGCCTTTCTGGACCAAGGATCATATCCTGTGGATCGCCAATTATGGCCAACCGCAACCTTTGCTGCCTCCCGGGTGGATGCAGTGGGCTTTCTGGCAATATTCCGAGAGTGGCCATATCAACGGCATCAATTCGTCCGTGGATCTCAACTGGTTCAACGGCACTGTAGAAGAGTTGTACCAATTGGCGGGATCGCAGCTTCCCAGCCCAACGACGTATAAGGTAAAGCAGGGGGATAGCTTGCAGAGCATTGCAGACCAGTTCGGCTTGGCCCTTGTAGAACTTGCGGCGGCCAACGCCCAGCTCATCCAACCCAATATGATCCTGAGTATCCCGGTACCCACGGAAGGGGAAGCGCGTTCGGTCTCCACGACCACGCCCGCACCTGGCGGTGGCGGAACCGGATCGGGAGGTACGGCACCCTCTCAACGGACCTATACGGTCAAAGCCGGTGATACCTTATCCGGCATTGCCCTGAAATACGGGACAACGTACGGCGCCATCGCTCAGTTGAACGGTATCGCGCCGCCGTATCTGATCGTGCCGGGGCAGGTGTTGAAGATCCCATGATCTTGGGAAAAGCGCCCCGCCAGTTTACTGGCGGGGCGCTTTTTGGGGTCAAGGATATACCCGCTTGATCGTGCGCGGGAAGGGGATGGCTTCGCGAATGTGCTCGATCCCGCACAGCCAGGCCACCACACGCTCCACACCCATACCAAAGCCGGAGTGGGGGACAGAGCCATAGCGGCGCAGCTCCAGATACCATTTGAAGGCGTCCTCGGGAAGGTTCTCCTCGTGCAGGCGTTTGAGCAGCAGATCGGGATCTGAGATGCGTTCCGAACCGCCGCAAATCTCGCCGTAGCCTTCCGGCGCCAGCAGGTCAACCGACTTGCATACTTCAGGGCGCTCGGGCCAGGGCTCCATATAGAAGGCTTTGACCTTGGTCGGGTACCCGTAGACGAAAATTGGTCGGTCGTAGCGCTGGGTAAGGGCGGTTTCGTGCGGGGCACCGAAGTCCATGCCCCACTCGAAGGCCAGCAACTCGCGCTGTTCCGGATCGGTTTCCGCCTCGCGCAGCTCTGTGAGGATCTTGGCCGCCTTATCGTAGGACAGGCGCGGGAAAGGAGCAGCAACATTCTCCAGCTTCGACAGATCGCGGCCCAGCGATTTCAATTCCGGCTCTCGTTCGCGCAAGGTGCGCTGGACGACGTGCGTGATCAGCCCCTCTTCGACCTCCATCAACTGGTCGAGGTCGCAAAAGGCGATCTCTGGTTCCAGCATCCAGAACTCCGTCAGGTGGCGGCGGGTCTTCGACTTTTCGGCGCGAAAGGTCGGGCCAAAGCAGTAGACCTTGCCGAAGGCAAAGATATTGGCTTCGTTGTAGAGTTGACCGGTCTGTGCCAGATAGGCCTTGCCCTCATCAAAGTACTCGGTTTCGAACAACGTGGTAGTGCCCTCTGCCGCAGCCGGCGTCAGGATGGGCGTGTCCATGGCAATGAAACCTTGGTTATCGAGCCACTCGCGCACGGCGGCCATGACGGTGGCGCGCACGCGCAGGATGGCCCACTGGCTGGGCATGCGGATCCAGAAGTGGCGATTGTCAAGCGCGAAATCGACGCCATGCTCCTTGAGCGACATGGGGTAGTCCTCCCCCGCCTCCTGCAGCACCTGGATGTGCTTGACGCCGATTTCGTAGCCGCCCGGGATCCCGGGCGCGCGTTTGTCGGCGCGAACAGGGCCGGTGATCACCACCGCGGATTCCTGCGGCAGGCGCATGATCTGGTCGAAGACGCTCTCCTCTAGGTCCCCTTTGAAGGCCACGCATTGCACGAAACCGCTGCCATCACGCACCAGCAAGAAGACCAGTTTGCCCTTGTCCGTGCGGTTGTAGACCCAGCCCTGGACGGTCACATCCTGTCCTTCGTGATTAGCAATTTCGCTTACCCTGACAACATCCATATTTCCTCCTGAGCTATCAACGATCAGCATTGCGCCTATGATGCTTCAAACTGCCCTACCCTAGCTGATCGCTACTTACTTATCTTGATGTGCAAATCCTGTAATTGTTGTTCGTCTACCGGCGAAGGCGCTTCGGCCATGACATCCTTGGCAGCCTGGTTCTTCGGGAAGGCAATCACTTCACGGATGTTGGGTTCGTCCGCCAGCAGCATGACGATGCGGTCGATGCCGGGGGCGATGCCGCCATGCGGGGGCGTGCCGTATTCGAAGGCTTCCAACATGTGCCCAAAACGTTCTTGGGCGACCTCTGCGTCCAGCCCGATCAACTTAAAGACCTTTTCCTGTAATTTGCGCTGGTGGATGCGGATCGAACCGCCTCCGACCTCATAATTATTCAGAACCAGATCGTACTGCGTGCCGCGTGCCTTGGCGGGGTCGCTGTCCAACAGAGGGATATCCTCTGCAAAGGGAGCGGTGAACGGGTGGTGGCTTGGATCCCAACGGCCCTCTTCCTCATTCCAGAAAGCGAATGGAAAATCCGTCACCCAGCAAAAGGCCAGGACGTTCTGGTCGCGCAGGCCAAGACGGTCGCCGATCAAAACGCGCAGGCGTCCGAGAGATTCGAACACAATGGCGGGTGTATCTGCCACGAATAACAACAGGTCGCCATGCTTCGTCCCCATGCGATCCAACATAGCGTTGAGCCGTTCTTCCGGCAGGAATTTGGCAAAGGAGGAACGCGTTTCCCCCTGGCTGGTGCGGGCGATGTAAGCCAGGCCTTTGGCGCCCAGATTCTGGACGAAGGCTGTCAGTTCGTCGATCTGTTTGCGGGTGTAATCTCCCAGCCCTTTGGCGTTCAGGCCGCGTACGTGTCCGCCAGCTGCGACCACCTCTTCGAATACGCCGAACCCGCTACCGCTAGCCAGGTCGGTCACATCGACCAGTTCAAGACCGAAGCGTAGATCAGGATTGTCCTTGCCGAAGCGATCCAGGGCTTCCTGGTAGGAAAGTCTAGGCCACGGGCTGGCCAGCAATCGCTTGTGTGGGACTACCTCGGCCACCAGTTTAGTGAACAGGTCCTCCGCCAGAGCCATGACGTCCTCGCGCTCGACGAAGGACATTTCCAGATCGAGTTGTGTGAACTCGGGCTGGCGGTCGCCGCGCTGGTCCTCATCCCGGAAACAGCGCGCAATCTGGAAGTAACGTTCAATACCTGCCACCATCAGTAATTGCTTGAGCTGTTGAGGAGATTGGGGCAAAGCGTAAAACTGGCCGGGATGCAAACGGGAAGGCACCAGGTAATCGCGCGCGCCTTCGGGGGTGGTTTTGAACAGGATGGGCGTCTCGATCTCCAGAAAACCCTGACCGTCAAGGTAGTTTCGAATGAATTTAATGACTCGGTGGCGCAACTCGAGGTTCGCGCGCATTTTTTCCCGTCGCAGGTCAAGGTAGCGGTATTTCAACCGCATATGCTCATCCGGAAGTTTGTTCTCATCGGTCAGCACGAATGGCAGAGGTTTGGCGGGATTGAGCACCTTTACTTCAACTGCGATTACCTCGATCTCCCCTGTAGGCATTTTGGGATTGACCATTCCTTCCGGCCGTTTTTTAACAATCCCGGTGATTTGCAAGACCCACTCCGCACGTACCTCAGCGATCATCGCGAGTGTCTTGGCCGGGAGATCAGGGTTGCTCACTACTTGGACGATACCGGAGCGGTCGCGCATGTCGAAAAAGACCACGCCCCCATGATCCCGACGACGGTGAACCCAACCGGCCAGTGTTACGGTGCTGCCGGCATCAGCAGCCCTCAATTCGCCACAGCTATGTGTCTTATACATGCCGCACCTCCGAAACAATTTCTAAACATAAAGAACACCAAGGTCTCCAAGTATGCTCATGCGATCAAAACATCCCACTAATGAACTTATAGTCCTTTATGTCCGTTGTGCTCGAAACAATAGTGGCCAGATACAAAAATAATCGCCCTTCGCTGTTGCGTTGGGCGATCGGTTCACAAGTCGCGCTTGGTTAACCAGGCAAGCACCGCCCGACGGTCGAAAGGCGATCGTTTTTATTGTCCTTGTTTTCAGAAATCATAGTTTCCATACGTCCGCGTATTATAGCATAACAATCAAGTCTGGCTCTTGCCAGAAATGCGCAATTTATCCTGTGATCTGGTCACTGGCTTCATCCAATTTGGCCACTTCCGCCTCCGTCAGGCGCCACCCCAATGCGCCAGCGTTCTCTTCGGCCTGAATGGCATTCTTGGCACCAGGGATGGGCAGAGTTCCTTTGCAGATACACCAGTTCAACGCTACCTGGACCAGGTTCTTACCGCCGTGGTCCTGACCGATTTCCGTCATTGTCTTGAGCAGTGGGCCGATCTTCGGTACCAGACCTCCATAGCGGCGTCCACGGATGCCTGGTGGCGGGTCTTCCGGCGTATATTTACCGCTGAGCAGCCCTTTTTCGAGTGGGCTGTAGGCGATCAACCGGATACCAAGCTCCAGGCAGCGGGTCAACAATCCTTCCTTCTCAATGCGGCGATCGAGCAGGCTGTAGGTCATCTGGTTGGCAGCCAGGGGAATATTGTGTTGGGCCAGCGCCGAGTAGGCTCGCAGCATCTGATTCTGATTGTAATTCGATACGCCAACCGTGCGGACCAAGCCCTGTTTTACCGCGTCGGCCATGGCGTCCATCCACGTTTCGATCGAAACTGGCGGGAAGGATTGGTGCATCTGGTAGAGATCCACGGCTTCAACCCCCAGTCGACTCAAACTCTGTTGCAAAGCACGCAAGAGAGATTTTTTACTCAACCTCCACGGGAACGGCAGGAATTTGGTTGCGATCAAGATGGGCTGTTCTGTCTCTCGTAGGAATTGGCCCAACAGACGTTCTGATTGACCTCCACCATAGGCTTCAGCGGTGTCCACAAAGCGGACTCCGGCATCGATGGATGCCATAAAGGCTGCGCGACAATCTTCATCTGTATGGGTTTGACCGTACTGCCAAAAAAGTTTATCTCCCCACTGCCAAGCACCCAGTCCCATTTCGACGGCATGCAGGAAGCGAGTTTCAGAGCTGATTGTAGGGTCCATAGGGGGAACCCCTCATCCGGGTTCGCGCTGATTTTATCAGATTAAACCAGGTTCTGAGAGTAGTTTGCCATTTTACCTGATAGGCATTACAATCGAACCATCTTGGGACGCGGAACTGATGGGCCGCCAGTCTCATCACCGAGGGTTTGCGGAGTGGGAGGCTGGCGCTCCCTGAGTTCCAGGGAGGTTCTTTTGGATTCACTTCCACATACACATACGGAAACGGAAACGGCCGCAGACCTTGCGCAGCGGTTGCACCTGGAATTTACGGATATCGGTCTGCTGACGCGCGCACTTACTCACCGTTCCTACGCAAATGAAAACCAGGGCGCGCTGGAAGATAATGAACGGCTCGAATTTCTGGGTGATGCAGTACTGGATTTTGTGATCGGAGCCTGGGTGTACCGGCGGTTCCCAGAAATGCCAGAAGGGGATCTAACGCGCATGCGCTCGGCCCTGGTCCGAACGGACACGCTGGCTTCTTTTGCGCGGAGCTTAAATCTGGGGGATGCGCTACGCCTTGGGCGCGGGGAACTGGCTTCTGGCGGCCGGAAGCGTGATAGCCTGCTGTGTGCCACGTTTGAAGCGCTGATCGGTGCGCTTTATCTTGAAGCTGGCATCCCGGCTGTGGAAGCCTTCATTAAGCCTTTACTAACGGATGTGCGCGAGAAGGTCATCGGAAGGGTCGAGATCTATGATCCGAAAAGCAGCCTGCAGGAATGGGCTCAATCCCAGCATCTGGGCATTCCGCGCTACCAGATCGTCGATTCAAGCGGGCCGGACCATGCGAAAATCTTCTATGTGGAAGTTCAGGTCAGTGGAAAAACCTATGGTCAAGGAAAGGGATCCAGCAAGCAGGTGGCCGCCCAAATGGCTGCGCAGGCTGCCCTGGAAGCGCTGGACCTCGTTTAGACCGTTTGGAAAAGTATCCGAATATGCCTCTTCGCCTTAAATCGCTTGAATTACAAGGATATAAAACATTCGCCTCGAGAACCTTGTTTGAATTTTCGGGAGGCATCACGGCGATTGTGGGTCCAAATGGCTCCGGCAAATCCAACATCGCCGACGCCCTGCGGTGGGTGTTGGGGGAACAATCCTACGGGTTGTTGCGGGCAAAAAAAACAGAGGACATGATCTTCGCCGGATCTGAATCAAGGATTCGCGCAGGCATGGCCTCCGCCACAGTCCTGTTTGACAATGAAGCGAATTGGTTGCCACTGGATTTCAGTGAAGTAGCCATGGGGCGGCGGGCGTACCGGGATGGGCGCAACGATTACCTCTTGAACGGCCAACGTGTACGTCTGCGCGAGATCAATGAACTGCTAGCGCAATCCGGTTTGAGCGAACGAACATACACCATCCTTGGGCAGGGATTGGTGGATGCTTCGCTGGCGCTTAAAGCAGACGAGCGCCGCCGACTGTTTGAAGAAGCAGCCGGGGTAGGTCTTTACCGTACACGCCGGGAAGAGACCCTGCGTCGTCTCGAAACCACCAAGCGTAACCTGGAGCGCGTGCTGGATATTATGTCTGAAGTTGAACCGCGCTTGCGATCTCTGGATCGCCAGGCGCGCAAGGCGAGGGAGTACGCCCGTTTGCAGGACGATCTTCGCCTGGTCTTGCTGGACTGGTACGGTTATCACTGGCACAAAGCCCAACAGGATCTAGCAGAGACACGGGAAATTATGCGGCAGCAAGAAGAACGCCAGACTCGTACGCGCGAATCATTTCAGGAAGTGCAATCGGAAGTGGCTTCGTTCCGCAAGCGCGTGCAGCAATTGCGTTCCCAAATGAGCGATTGGTATCGGGACTCATCGGAATTGCATAACCGGCGAGAGTCGGTCAGTCGCAGCTTGGCGATACTAGAAGAGCGACAGCGATCTCTTACGAGTTCCCGCGAAGCGCTAATACTGGAACGTGAACGCGCCCTGCAGGAACTTGCGGCTGCGCAAGAACGCGTGGCAGAAGCCGAACAGGATGTCGTACATGGGCGTTCTGAACATGAAAAAGCTCAAGCGCAACTGGCTTCTGCACAGAAGGCGCTGGATGTTCTTCAAAACGAACACAAGGCTAACGAACAAAAATTGCAGCAGGCACGTGCAACGATCGTGACATTAAACTCACGCCGTGCAGAAACCCAGGCGCGCCTGGACGATCTTGCTATACGGCAGGAAGCACAAAGCGGGCGTCAGGGCTCCATTGCCAGTGTCGTACAGGAGGCGGAAGAGCACCGAAAAGAATCAGATATAACCCATCGTGCCAGCCTGTCGGCACTTAAACAAGTTGAAAAAGAAATCCAGAAATCAGAACGGAAACTCTTGGGGCAACGAGATCTGGTTCAAGGGTTAGAAGACCAGATTCGTCAGAAGACGGAGACTATCGCCAAAGGCAAGACAGATCAAGCCCGACTCGCCTCCCAACTGGAAGTGCTGGATCAAGCTGAACTTTCCCTGGCCGGCTATGCGGATGGGGCTCGATTTCTTTTGGATCCCGCTCGCAGTTCCCGGTTGAAAGGATTGCGCGGTGTGTTAAGTTCGGCGTTGGATGTGCCGGTTGAACTTGAAACCGCAATTGCAGCTGCGCTGGGAGACCAACTGGACGCCGTGGTCCTGGTGGGCGAGGGTCTGGATGAGGCGCTAAACCTGATCCAAAGCGAAAAGGCTTCACGCGCGGCGTTGCTTTCGCTGGCGCGGATGGGGAAGACGGAAGGCATCAAAGCGCCACAAGACGAAGACTGTTTGGGGATAGCTGCCAATTTGGTGAACGTTCCGGATGAACTTCGTCAGGCTGTAAACGCACTGCTTGGGTATACAGTGATTGTGCGTGATCGCAAGGCGGCCAATCGATTGATCGAAAAGCAGCCGGACGTGTTCAAAGCGGTCACATTGCAGGGCGAGGTGTATCGCGGTGATGGGTTGGTGGTGGCTGGAAAATCATCGCGCGATACCATCTTGAGTCGCCCGCGTCAAAGGCGAGAACTCCAAGATTCCCTTGTTTCCGTGGAAGGAAATCTGAACACACTTGAAAAAGAGCTGCGGGCCCTTGATTCCAAGTTGGAGAAAGGACAACGAGAACTGGTCCGGGCTGAAGAATCCCACGCGAAAATGCAAGAGGATCTCGTTAAAGCGCAGTCCACCGAGCGAGAAGCGGCACTGGCGCTAGACTCAGCAAACCGGCAAATGGAATGGCAAAAAGAACAGCTCGCGGATTTGCAACAGGAACAGAACCGCAGTGAAACGGAGAAAGACCAGCTTACCGAATCGCTGGCCGAGATCGAGCGGCAGGCTGCTCAAGCTGCTGAAGAACTGCGCTCTCTTGGCCAGCAGGCAGCCGGCATTTCGCTGGAGGAAAAACAGGAGCAGGCATCGTACTGGAAGACGCGCGTGGCAGTGGCGGAACAATCTCTGGCTGGCACCGAGAACCGTATGCAAGAGCGCCAGGCTTCTCTGGACAGGTTGCAGTCACAAACCGATACGCTTGCAGCCAGATTGGATTCGGTGCGCGAACAATTGGAAGCCCTGGAAGTCGAACGAAAAATCCAGCAGGAAACCGAAAGGTCATTGCAGGCCGAAATCGGAGTTCTGCAAGAAAAAACTGTGCCTGCGGAAAAGGAACTCTCTGCTGCCGAAGAACAGGAGTTAAGCCTGCAGGGTAAAGAGGGCGAGTCGCAGCGAGTGATGACGGCTGCTGACCGCCAGTTCAACCAGGTCCAGGTGGAAATGATTCGCAGGCAAGAGGCCCTCGAGACCTTGCAAGGACGCATCCAAGATGATTTCGGCCTGGTGATGTTCGAGTATGCACAGGACGTGGTTGGGCCCATGCCGCTGCCCCTTGACGGCATGGTGGAACAATTGCCTGACCTCAAGGAATTGCCGCCCGGATTGGATGACCAGCTTTCTCGCCAACGCGCTCAATTGCGGCGTATGGGCCCGGTGAATCCGGAAGCGCAGAAAGAATATGAAAAGGAGAGCCAGCGTTTTAAATTCTTGCAAACCCAGATGGATGATCTGCACAAAGCCGAAGCCGATCTGCGCCAGGTGATCACGGAACTGGACGATCTCACCAAACAAGAATTTTCAAAGACCTTTGATGCGGTAGACAAGGAATTCCGCCAGATCTTCGTGCGACTTTTCGGAGGCGGATCGGCTCGCCTGGCACTGACCGACCCCGATAACCTGGTGGATACAGGTATCGAAATTGAAGCACGCCTGCCTGGCCGTCGCGAACAAGGCCTGGCTTTGTTGTCAGGGGGCGAACGCAGCCTGACAGCGATTGCGTTGGTCTTCGCCTTGTTGAAAGTATCACCCACACCGGTGTGCGTGATGGATGAGGTGGATGCAATGCTGGATGAGGCCAATGTCGGTCGTTTCCGGGAACTGCTGTACGAGCTCAGCCAGGATACGCAATTCATCATCATCACGCATAACCGCAACACCGTCCAGGTAGCCGACGTGATCTACGGTGTGACCATGAGCAGGGATTCTGCCAGCCAGATCATCAGCTTGCGGTTGGATGAGGTCACGGACGATTTCATTGGCACCAAATAACCATTACGAAGGATTCCCATCCATTCTGGATGGCCGGAAAAGCTGAAATTATCCCGGTTTTCATCGTTTATCCCTGTGAAGCAATCATAGGCATGATGATGAAAACGAAAGCCGCCCAGGCTGCAAGCCTGGGCGGCTTTCGTTCATTTTCGGTGCGTTCCGGGATTCCAAAATTTTGCCGGATCCATCATAAGTACTCGCACTTTACTGTTGTGGGAGATTCAAATCCGGTGTGGTGGGTATACGCTCAGTCCAATAATCAAAGATCTGCACCTGGGCATTCTCGCGCAAGCCCGTCAGGAATTCGGTGAACGCCTGCTGGCGCGCCTGGTCGTAGGCTGCTGAGGAAAGCGGAACCGTCGCGCGACCAAGCACCTGAATAATGTGCCACCCGAAATCGGATTGGACCGGGTCACTGATCTGGCCGACTTTCAGGTCGAAGGCCACAGATTCGAATGCAGCGACCATCCTTCCTTTTCCAAACCAACCCAAATCTCCACCGACATCGCGGCTTCCAGAATCCTGCGAGAATTCAGCTGCCAGTTGTCCAAAGTCCTCGCCATTGTTCAGGCGCTCTTCCACCTGTTTAGCTGTTTCCTCATCCTCCACCAGGATATGGCGCGCCCAGATCTGTTCTTCTTCGCGAGGCGTATCGGCAGTCACCTGGTCGAACAATTTTTTCCGGTACAGTTCGGTCCTGAATAACGCTTCGTATTGCGCCTTTGTGAAGCCTGTCTCTAGAATGCTGGCCTGGGCGGTGGCGTAGGCGTTCTGAAACCCTTCCAGCGTATAGGGTGTCGCGGTTGGGCTGGGAGTTGGGGAGGTTTCGGGTACTTCCGCCCCCGGTGTGGCTGTACCGGATTCCTGGGTTGGGGAGGGCAGAGGTGTCTGCGTCGGCCCGGCGGTTACAACAGGGGTGACGGTAACCCACCTGAGTTGGGTCGCAGACAGGGTGGGATAGGAAAAATCCACTTCCGTCGGGGTGATAGTTGGTGTGGGGCTCCCATCGGGAAAATATTGAAACTGTGCCTGCGTGAAAGTTTCGATATCTTGGGAGGTGATTTCAATACCGCGTTTGTCGCCTTCCTGACGGATCAGGGCCTCCTGGATGAGGTCATCCAGCACTTGCTGGCCAACGAGTATGGGTGTGTCTAGAGAAGTTTGAATTTGTTGTAATTGGGTAGACACATCCATCCCGAACAGTTGTTGGTATTGGAGATATTGCATGTATTGATTAACGAGCTGACCGCGTTGGACCTTTACACGTGCCTGGAACTCGCTGGTGCTGATCTTCTCTCCATTCACCTCAGCTACAGGTCGGCGTTTTTGCAGGTATGTCAGGTCCAGGTAGCCGTAGGCCAGAATCAATACGACAACCGCTACCACACTGATTGCCACAAATTGGATAATGCGGGTTTGTCGTCGCTCCCTTTCCAGGCGAGCGACATGTTTTTTGCTCTCGATTTTTGGGTTGGGTGCCATAAGCGAGTTCCTTGGCCTCTCCCGGAGCAAGCACTTATGCGAACTCCGGTTGGTGGTCAGTCGGTTTAGAAGTGGCCCTCTTCCCAAAACCGCCCGGTAAAGGGCAGCAAGGCAATATGGCGGGCTCGTTTAATGGCGGCAGCCACTTCGCGTTGGTGTTTTGCACACGTACCGGTCTGGCGGCGTGGCCTGATCTTTCCATCATCCATAATGTACCGCCTTAACACGTCGACTTTTTTATAGTCTATCGTCAATTCTTTATCGGCGCAGAACTGGCAAAATTTTGGTCGCGAGTAATAGCGACGCCCGGTTTCACCATTCGATGATCTACGATCTTCACTCATTCCTTACTCCTGTCAACCCTTCCTAGAAGGGAAATTCATCTTCAGCATCTGCGTCAGTTTCGCTTTGTTGGCTCTCCGAATCTGACTCAGGCGGCTGGTGACCGCTGTCTCGGCGTTCACCCAGCATCATCATTTCATTGGCTACCAGTTCGACGCTGGTATGTTTCTGACCTTCCTTGTCGTCCCAGCGCCTTGTTTGTAACCGTCCTTCGATATAGACCTGCTGTCCCTTGTTTAAATATTGTTTACAAATTTCAGCCAGGTTACCCCAGGCGACGACGTTAAACCATTCCGTTTCTGTGTGGCGCTCGCCGTCTACGGTGTTCCAAGAGCGACTGACTGCCACAGAAAATGTCGTCACTGGCCGGCCAGAAGGGGTATAGCGCATCTCTGGATCGCGGCCAAGATGACCAATGATCATCACTTTATTCAATCCGCGGCTCATCGCTTTCTCCTTTCGTGCAGCGAAACATGCAGCAACCCTTAAACCGAAGTCAACATATGCCGCATAACGGGTTCAAGGAAACGAATATTCCGCTCCAGTTCCGCCGTGGCATTTGCGGGCATGCTGATGTTTAGGATGACATACTGTCCTTCGCGTTGTTTGCGAATGAGGTAGGCCAGTTTGCGCTTACCCCAGACATCCACTTTTTCTACCTTGCCGCTACCTTCTGCAATCCACTCCTTCACTCGATCTACGACGCCATTCAATGCCGTCTCATCCAGGTCGGGCTGGATCAAGCAAACCAATTCATAATTACGCATGTTGGGACCTCCTTTCCATGGGTTTGTTCTCGTTCAACACCGTAAGTGAGCCGAGAACGGAAAGGCACGAATGTTCGTACCTGAACTGGCAAAGTTTACCACAAAAACGGAGTTAGCCATAGTGACAGAAGCCGATGGGCTACGACACCTGTCGCGGTTGCCTCCATGAAGACGTTTGCATGTATGTTGACGCTCCCACAGGAACTAATCAGGGTCTCCTGTGTTACTACAAGTGGTTGACATTCGATCAAAATACCTGTACTATATAAACAAATACGAACAAATTGTTGTTAGGCTTTTGCAAGGTGGCTGTTGTCTTTCAAAAGGCTTTGAAACGTTCATCAGGAAGGGCCATGAATGCTGTAGAACGCCAAAACAAGATCATTGAATTCGTGCTTGAAAAGGGTCGCGTGGATATTTCAGATATCTGCAAGTTATTTGATGTATCCGAAATGACGGCTCGACGGGACCTGAACCACTTGGACCAGCAAGGGCTCCTACGGCGTGTTCATGGCGGCGGGATAGCCAATTTAGGTCGAAGTTATGAGCCTCCGTTCCAAACCCGTACGACAAAAAATGAATCGCAGAAAAGAGCCATTGGAAGAAAAGCCGCCGAGTTGATCATCGACGGGGACAGTATTGCATTAGATGTTGGAACGACCACCCTGGAAATTGTGCCTGGGCTGCGGGGGAAGCGAAACCTCACGATCGTGACTTCCTGCCTTCAAATTGCCAGCAAAGTGGTGGAACAACTTTCGCTTGAAATTGACGCCCGTCTCATTTTGACGGGCGGTATTATTCGCCCGCGCGAATTATCCATGGTCGGGCCTGTTCCTGAACAGGTCTACCAGGAATTGCATGTGGACAAGGCCTTCATCGGGATTGGGGGGCTCAGTATTGAGGATGGGTTGACCGAATACAACATCGAAGATACTCAGATCAAGAGAATATTGATCCGCAGCGCGCGCGAAAAAATCGTGGTTGTTGACGGTTCAAAGTTCGGCGTGACGACGTTCGCCTCGGTGGCTCCGCTCACTGATGTGGACAAAATTGTCACAGATAAAAGCGCACCCCCCCATCTCTTAGAGCAAATTCGAAAGCAAGGGGTCGAGATCATCCTCGCAGATTGACTGCTAAGGGATACCTGGAAAGGAGACTCATGGTGGAGATTCAACTTGAGAACCAAACCAGTATTGATGCCGGACATACGGACACCTATATGTCCTTCCGCAGTGCTATTCCCAAACCGGCACAGGAAGATGCGCATTTGAGGCATATTCTGCGGTTCTATATGGTTCGCGCGCTGCAGAAACGCGGAGAAGAGCAGGTATTCGTACTACCCCAGATCAAAGTGGGGGAGAATACCTTTTCTGTGGATGTAGCCGCCGGGTCTCCGGGGAGTTATACCGTTGCGATTTGTGAACCGGACTCTGTGACACCTGAAACAGAAACCATTCTTGAAGCCTTGAAAAAGGTATCAGGGGTAGAGGCAATTGTGGTTCATTCGCAATTTGGAAGTCCCGGAGATGTGATGGAAAAGTTCAAAGAACAACTTGAATCGAAGAAATTTCACCTGCTGGCAGTAGTGCCGCCTCCCTTTGATGATGTCTACGAGTATGACATCTGGATGTTTGAAACCACATTTCGAAACCTTTTTGAAGGAAGCTGACCATGCCCAGTGAACCCTCTCCCGTAAAGGTTTTCAAGATCGTGGTGGCGTGCGGTACGGCGATCGCGACCTCCACACACGTTGCGATCAAGCTGAAGGAATTATTGGAAGAACGCGGGTTGAAGATCCACACAATCCAATGCCGCGTTCCGGAGGTTCCGTCGTTAGCCCCGGATGCAGACCTGGTAGTGGCTACTGCGCAGGTGCCGTATGACCTTGAAGTGCCGGTCGTGGATGGCATTCCATTCCTGACGGGGATTGGAATAAAGGAGGTGGTCGATAAGATAGAAACCCTATTGCAGTCAAAATGATACCCTTTCGATAAATTATCAATAAAGGAGAATCAAAATGGAAACCATCAAGACAATTTTTGATTTCCTTACTGGCCTGGGCTCGCCAGTAATGCTGCCAATCATCATCTTCATTCTGGGAGTCATCTTGGGGCAGAAGGTTGGCCGGGCTTTCATCTCAGCCATTACGGTTGGGGTAGGTTTTATCGGCCTCGGTCTTGTGATCACACTGCTCTTTGATGCACTTGGCCCCGCAACAGCGGCTCTGGTTGAAGCAACCGGCATCCAGCTGAACGCGCTCGATGTCGGCTGGGGAGTGGCGGCTGCCATAGCCTTTGGAACCGCGGTGGGTTCACTGGTCTTCATCGTGGCCCTGGGCGTCAATCTGGTCATGCTCATTTTCAACTGGACCAAAACCCTCAACGTGGACATGTGGAACTACTGGCACTACGCTTTCACCGGCTCCTTGGTCTATCTTGTGACTGGCCGCAACCTGGTGCTCGGTCTGATTGCGGCGGCAATTCACGCCGTCGCAGCCTTATTGATTGCGGACTGGACTGCCAAGGATGTGCAAGATTTCTTTAAGATCCCTGGCGTTTCAATTCCTCAGGGTTGGGCGATTACCAGTGTACCGATCATTAAGGGCTTGAATTGGATCGTGGAGAAGATCCCGGGCTTAAGAGATATCTTTTGGGATATTGAAGGCATGCAGAAGCGCATCGGCATCTTTGGCCAGCCGATCATCATGGGCGCCACCCTGGGATTGTTGTTTGGTTTGATTGCCTATGGGTTCGATACCAGAGTGCTCACCCTGGCTGTGCAGATGGCGGCTGTGATGTTGTTGATCCCGCGCATCATCGCTATTTTCATGGAAGGTTTGACTCCGCTTTCGGAAGCAGCCCGCGTCTTCATGCAGAAGCGCTTTGAGGGCCGAGAATTTTACATTGGCCTGGATTCTGCCATCCTGATCGGCCATCCGATCACGATTGCAGCGGGTATCCTGCTTATCCCGATCACATTGCTGTTAGCGGCCGTCTTGCCAGGCAACACCACCTTGCCGGCAGCGGACCTGGCGGCCACGGCTTTCTTCATCGCCATGGTGCCCCCATTGACCAACGGCAATTTCTTCCGCTCTATTCTGTATGGCACCATTATCATGATCATGGTGCTCTACATTTCGAGCGCATTTGCTCCGTTGCTGACCCAGATCGCATCTGACATTGGGTTTGCGATTCCCGAAGGAGCTGTCCAGATCACCGGCCTTTCCGGCGGAAACTGGATCGCCTGGGTGCTTACGACTCTCAGCAAGTTGTTCTTTGGTGGATAGGATGTAAAGAAGTAGGAAAGTGGAGAGGGGCGCAAAACCCTCTCCATTTGTTGAAATTGCAGGAGTCCATATTCTTTTGAACGAGGGAACCATGAAGAACATCGATTGGGGCTTGCTGGAAAAAATCTGCGCTATTCATGCTGTCTCAGGACGAGAGGACGCCATGACCGCCTTCACACGTGACTTTATCCAGCCTATGGTGGATGATGTCAATGTGGACCGTCTAGGAAATGTCATTGGCATCTTGCGCGGATCGAAATATCCAGATTTCAAGCTGATGCTTCAGGCCCATATTGACGAACTTGGATTGATTGTCAGAAACATCACTGAGGATGGCTTTTTGCTGATTGAGCGCGTGGGCGGTGTACCGGAGAAATCCCTGTTAGGCCAGCGGGTGGATGTAATGACCGATGACGGTCGACTGATTCCAGGCTATGTGGGTACCAGATCCCATCATATAACGCCTCCAGAGGAGAAGTATAAGGTCCCTCGTGTGCACGACATGTTCATCGACCTCGGACTGAAGGACCGGCAGGCTGTGGTTGAGACCGGAATTCAGGTAGGGGACCCGGCGACCTACCATCCCAACTACCAAGAACTTGGAGACGGGATGATCTGTTCAAAAGCGCTGGACAATCGCGTAGGGGTTTTCATCCTATTTGAAATCTTAAAATCCTTCAGCCAGAATCGCCCTGAAGCAACCATGATCTTTTCATTTACGGTCCTGGAGGAGTTCAGTATCCGGGGTTCTTTACCTACGGTCGTGGCAACGAATCCAGATGCAATCCTGTCTCTTGATATCACCATTGCCACCGATACTCCTGGAGATCCCCCTCTGCACCCGGTGCAAATGCGAAAGGGTCCCGCGATCAAAATGATGGACTTCCATGGTAGAGGCACATTAGGGGGGATGTTTTCCTCTCCAAAACTGCGTCGACTAATTGAAAAAACAGCAGGTCAGGCGCACATTCCTTTACAAAGGGAAGTCCTCGTTGGCGTAATTACTGACCCGGCTTTCCAGCTATATTTGGGTGAGCAGGGAAACATCATTGCAGCTCTGTCGGTCCCGCACCGCTACAGTCATGCGTCGATTCAAATGTGTCACAAGAGCGATATCGAACAAACCATTCAACTAGTACAAAGAGTTGCAAGCTCAATCAACCCCAAGGTTGACCTGAGTAGAGGCTAATCTTTTTGAGAGGTTTTATGAAGACATGGATAAAAGAGTTGTTTGGTGTGGATAAGCCGGTCATCGGCATGTGCCATATGCATGCCCTGCCGGGTGACCCGCTGTACGACGAAGCCAAAGGCATGGCCTGGATCTATGAACAAGCGCGGGCGGACTTGCTGGCGTTGCAGGAAGGGGGGGTGGATGCAGCCCTGTTCTCCAATGAATTCAGTCTGCCCTACCTGACGAAAGTGGAGACTGTCACGGTCGCCTGCATGGCTTCGATCATCAGCGAATTGAAACGGGAGATCACGATCCCATTTGGGGTAAATGTTCTGTGGGATCCTTGCGCCTCCATCGACCTGGCCATGGCGACTGGCGCCCAATTCGTCCGGGAGATCTTTACGGGGGTGTATGCCAGTGACTTTGGCTTGTGGAACACCAATGTGGGTGAAGTCATTCGGCATCAACTTGCCATCAGGGCTGGCCAGGTGCGATTGTTCTTCAATATCGTGCCCGAGTCGGCGGTGTACCTGGGAGCACGCCAGGTTGCGGATATCGCGCGTTCGACGGTTTTCAACAACCGGCCGGATGCCTTATGCGTCTCCGGATTGACGGCGGGCGCGGAGACGTCCGAAAGTACGTTGAAACAGGTCAAGCAAGCCGTGCCGGATACGCCTGTCTTCGCCAATACTGGTGTTCGTCTGGAAAATTTAGAAAACCAATTACGACTGGCTGATGGCGCCATCATCGGCACAGCGTTCAAAGAGCAGGGCCAGACTTGGAACCCAATTGATGTCAACCGGGTTCAGACCCTGATGGATAAAGTCAAACAGGTGCGAAAGCATTGAACCGGATTTTCGTACGAATGTATCGGTATGTCGGAAAGGAGGTTCTATCTTAGAATATTTCTACCCACAATTTTCACCCTTCATTACTTGGACCTGACCGGAGATAATCAATGAAAACCGTTTATGTAGTTTGCGCCACTGGAATTGCCACTTCGACAATGTTGAGATTGAAAGTCGAAAAATTCCTGGAAGAAAAGGGGATCCAGGCACGTGTGCTCCAATACCGTGTCACCGAGATTTCCCCCGAACGTATGGAAGCAGATGTGATTCTAGCGACAACCGATATCCCACCGGAATTTGATGAATTGGCAACTGTCATTAACGGGATCTCACTGATAACCGGCATTGGTCAGAACGAGACGTTACAACAACTTGCGAAAGCTCTAGAAGAAGAACCCGAAGGAGGTTGACATGGAAGGAATCCTTACCACAATTGGTGAATTCCTTAATAATATTGGACCGCTGATTGCCTTGCCGGTGGTCATCGCGCTGTTGGGCATCATCCTGGGTCAGAAATGGGATAGCGCCATCCGCAGCGGTTTGTTGACTGCAGTAGCATTTGTCGGTATCTTCCTCACGGTTGGATTGTTGGGGGAGACCGTCAGTGCCATCGGCCAAACTTTTGCCGAGAATACCGGCACCAATCTTGATGTGATTGATATCGGCTGGCCAGCAGCCTCGGCGCTTGCATTTGGGACTCCAGTTGGCAATTTGATTATTCCGTTAGGTATTCTGCTCAATGTACTTTTGTTGGTCTTTGGCCTGACCCAGACACTGGACGTCGATATCTGGAACTTCTGGCACATGGCCTTCGTAGGCGCTCTGGTGCAGTTTGTGACCGGTAGTTTTGCGCTCGCGCTCTTTGCTGCCCTGTTGGCGCTCGTCGTCGCCCTGTTCCTCGCAGATTGGTCCGCGCCGTTGATCCAAAGGCATTTCAAGATGCCTGGGATATCCATCCCACACTTACAGTCTGCCGGATACATGCTGTTGGCAGTGCCATTTGCCTGGTTGTTCAACAAACTGGCGTTCCTAAAGAATATGAGGGCTAACCCGGACGCCATACGCAAGCGGTTGGGCCTGCTCGGTGAACCGATGGTGCTGGGCTTTATCATCGGCTTCCTGCTGGGCATCTTAGGCGGGCAATCATTCGTCGACTCTATCCTGACAGCCGTGAACACAGCTGCTGTGATGGTCTTGATCCCGCGCATGGTCGCCATCCTGGTTGAAGCGCTGACCCCCGTGGCGGAAGCCGCGAATAAATTCATGACCAGCCGCTTCAAGGGACGCGAGTTCTACATTGGTCTTGATTCTGCTATCCTGGCCGGCAATTCAACCGTAATTGCCACCGGATTGTTGCTTGTGCCGATCGAGATCTTGCTGGCACTGGCGCTCTCTCCGCTAGGAAATCGAACCCTGCCATTCATTGACCTGGCGGACGGCGTTTTCGTTGCGGCCATGTTGGCCCCACTGGTTGCAGGTGATGTGATCCTGACGACCTTGCTGGGCGCCATCGTCATGGGGATCGGCTTGATCTTCACGACGCTGCTGGCACCGGCGGTGACCAACCTGGTGAACACCAGTTCGCTGGGGTTGGACATCCCGGCCGGGTACGCGACGTATACCGTCATGAGCGATGCCGCCATTCCAACATCCTACGGTCTGTTCTATATATTCCAGACCCCGGCAGTCGTGGCTGTGGTCATCAGCTTGCTCCTGGTCGTCGGTCTTTACTTCCTGAAGCGACGTGTAAAACTTGAGGATGTATTCGGTTCGGCGGACTAACCGCTGAGGCGCACGGGGAGCCCTGCACACCGGGCTCCCTACTTCGCCGGATTCGATCGAGGTTTTATGGGACTCTTTGAATGGGTAAAGAGCCAGACGGGTGTTTGGGGTCCGGCACTATTGGGTTTGTATTCACAGCATGCGTGGTGGATCAATTCGCTGGTAGTGGCGTATGGTCTTGTACTGGTACTTTCTTGGCTGAACCTCTCGCGTATGCTCGATGACCTGGTCGATCAAATTGTGGAACAGGCCCGTAAGCGCGTAAGAGCAGGCAAGAGTGATCGCGATCCGGAGACCGTCAGGCTGAGTGACTTTCACTTGTCCTGGGAGCGTGCTGCGGCGACGAGCCGTTTTCCTCTGGTGGCAAAACGATCCGCTGTGAGCGTTCACCGTAGCTCGGTGGAGACTCTGCGCGAGTTGATCTCGGAAAGGGATCTGTTCCAGCGCTGTTCACGCCGGTTGAAGAGCCTGGGTCTGCATCTGGAAATGAGTCATTGATCGATGACTTTGCATATATCTCCCTCGCTTGCTGCTGCTCCGATGGATCGCCTCGGACAGACTGTCGTCGACCTCGAAAAAGCAGGAGCGGATTCTATCCATTTTGACATCGAAGACGGGTCCTTTGTCCCGGTGATGAACCTTGGCGTCAAGCTCATACCGGACCTGCGTCGTTGGACACGCCTGCTATTCGACGTGCATTTAATGATGGTCAATCCGGAATGGCTGCTGCCGGAGATCATTGCTTTCGGTGCAAACCGCATCTCCGTGCACTATGAAGCCTGCCCGTATCCTCGCCGCGTGCTGCGTCAGATTGTTACGCTCGGGGCGAAAGCCGGAATCGCGCTGAATCCAGCCACCCCGTTGCCAGATTTTTCGTACCTTCTGCCGTACCTTTCATTTGTCGTCATCCTGACAACTGAACCCGAACTTCCGGATTGCCCATTTCTACCGGAAGTGCTAGAAAAAGTCCGGTTTGGAAAGCAGGTCAAGGGATTGGAAGGCATAGAATGGGTAGTAGATGGGGCGGTTACGTCCCAAAATTTACCTGATATCCTTGCTGCAGGAGCCAGTACAGTCGTTGTCGGCCGGGCGATCTTTCAAGATGGAAAAATCAAGGAAAACATGGCTGCTCTCAGAGCAGCCTCAGGATAACCACTACATGCAATCTTCGTTATCAGATTTATTGAGTATCGAACATATCCTGATCGGTCTGGATGCTATCGACGCCCAGGATGCCATTCGACAGTTAGCGTCGGCACTCATGAAGACCGGTCATGTCGGAGCCGAGTTTGCCGAAGATGTCTGGCAGCGCGAGCAAACCTTTCCAACAGGCCTTCCCACGCAACCGCTTCCGGTGGCCATCCCGCATGCGGACGCAACCCATGTGAACCGTTCTGCAGTTTGCGTGGGCACCTTGAATTCCGAGGTGAAATTTACACAGATGGGTACTGACGGGTCCACCAAGCTGGATATCAGGCTGATGTTCCTCCTGGCGATCAAAGAGCAGGAAAAACAGGTGCAGATGATCCAGCAGTTGATGACCCTGTTGCAAACCCCCAGTCTATTGGAAGGTCTCGCCGAAGTAGAAACCCCTTCTGAGGCGCTGGCCTTGATCAAAACCACAGTGGATTGATGTGAGTTGTCATGCAAAAAATCACTTTAACCGTCATCAATGAAGTTGGGTTGCACGCCAGGCCAGCCTCCGAATTTGTCAAGCTGGCTTCGCAATATCAATCGAAGATCACTGTGCGGAACCTCACGACTGAATCCCAGGAGACAGACGCTAAAAGCATCCTGGGTGTGTTGACATTGGGTGTTGAAAAGGGCCACCAGATTGAATTAACTGGCGATGGGGTGGATGAAAAGAAAGCGATTCAGGCTTTGCATGAGTTGATCGAGTCGGATTTTGCCGGGATGTTCTAGATGGTGGAAGAATTAAAAGGGATTCCAGCTGCGCCGGGTTTTGCAAAGGGTCCTGCATTCCAATGGGACCAACCGGCACTGGAAATTCCCGATTACGTACCGGTGGAAAAAAAGATCGAAGTGGAGCGATTGAGCAAGGCGCGCCAATTGGCGGCAGTGCAATTGGAGGAACTGGCGGACGACACCGCCAGGCACCTTGGTGAAGCCGAGGCGGCGCTTTTCGAGGCGCAGGCCATGTTCGCGCAAGATACTGCGCTCATCAAGCGTGCGGAGGATACCATCCTTACTGGCGTAAATGCTGAGCGTGCCTGGCAAGAGGCCTGTGAATTCTTTGCGGCTCAGCTTGAAAGTCTGCCGGATGAAACCTTTCAGGCACGCAGTGCAGACGTGCGAGATGTGGCCAAACGTGTGATCGGCAATCTGCTTGGGGTAGAGTTCGGCATCCAGATCGATCATCCGGTTGTGCTGGTTGCTGCTGACCTGGCACCCTCTCAAACTGTCCGCCTGGATCGGGCTAAAGTCCTGGCCTTTTGCACTGCCGAAGGGGGACCGACATCGCATACTGCCATCCTGGCCAAAGCCCTGGGGATTCCAGCGGTGGTGGGCCTGGGGAAGAATCTTTTCGCGATCCCGGATGAGACTATGCTGTTGGTGGATGGGAGCTCCGGGACGCTCCTTGCCAATCCGGCGCCTGACCTGCTGGCCGAATTCGAACAACGGATCCAATTCGATCACGAACAACGCCAACAAGAAATAAGCCTATCCGCTGAGCCAGCCCTCACAATGGATGGAGAGCGCGTCGAGGTGGTAGCGAATGTCGGGAATGTGGAAGATGCCCGCCTCGGATTGGAGAACGGCGCAGAAGGGATCGGCCTTTTACGGACGGAGTTCTTATTCCTGAACCGCAATCAGGCGCCTGACGAACAGACCCAATACAGGGCCTATCGAACCATCCTCAACTTAATGGCGAAACGCCCTGTGGTCGTGCGAACGTTGGATATAGGGGGGGATAAAGAAGTCCCTTACTATAATTTTGGTCGTGATGCCAATCCGTTTCTGGGGTATCGCGCGATCCGCATCTCATTGGATCGCCCGGAGGAGTTCAAGGTACAGTTGCGTGCATTGCTGCGCGCCGGCGCCGGTCATGATTTGCGGGTGATGTTTCCCATGATCTCCACCCTGGATGAAGTCCGGCAAGCGAAGGCCCTTTTCAACGAAGCGGTTGGTGCGTTAATTGCAAATAAGGAAGAGTTTGCTCTAGGTGTGCAGGTTGGAATCATGGTGGAAATTCCGAGCGTTTCCCTTCTGGCAGAAAGATTTGCGCGAGAAGTCGATTTCTTTAGCGTTGGAACCAATGACCTGACCCAATACACGCTGGCTGCAGAACGGGGTAACCCGCGCCTGTCTCATCTGAATGACGCCTGCCATCCGGCGGTCCTCTACCAGATCCATCAGGTCGTTCAGGCGGCGCATGGACATGGCAAGTGGGTCGGGGTGTGTGGAGAGCTGGCCGGCGATCCACAGGCTATTCCGCTTTTGTTGGGTTTGGGAGTGGATGAATTGAGTATATCCCCTGCACTGATCCCACACGCCAAACATGTTATCCGGAAATGGGACAGTCGCGAGGCTAAAAAACTGGCAGTACGTGCCTTGAACCTGGAGAGCGCCGCGGAAGTGCGCTTGGCGGTAAATCAGTCCGCCTGAGTTGCGCTTTCTGATCATCGAAGGGGGCAACGTGACAAATCTTGATGCGGGTCACGTTAGCAATGTGACCTACGTGGTCAGAAAGAATTAGCGGATATAGATCGGGTTACTAAAGATCCAGCCCACTTGCCTGCCCAGATAATGGCGGTAGGCTTCGAATCGGTAGACACCGGGTTCGGTGGTGATGTGTGTGCAAGTCTGCTGGCGCTTCCAGGTGCGAATGATTACTCCATCCTTCACCAGTCGTCCTTCTGCAATTTTGGGTAGGCGAGCCTGCAGGGTCACGCCGCCTTCCGCCGGGATTTCCTGGCCCATGGCGATGGTCCGCTCTCGTCCCTGGGCACTGAAGCGGAACCCCCTGGTAGACGCGGGCAGATCGTACCCTACAAAACAATGCCCGCCGGCCAGCGCTTCGAAGATCAGCTTGCGGTCGACAGCCGGATCGCGTGTGAGTGGTTCACTCAAGAACGCATGCGTGTTCACCGTGTGGAAGTGGAATTCGTAAGGGAAGATCACTCGTGAAATGGGCCCCAACCTCATGCGTGTTGCGTGCGCATCCGATCCGCCGATCGCCACGATCCGCTTTCCGTCGGTCAGTAACTCATCCCATTTCATCAGGACGTTAGAGAGCGGTCCGTGGGCAATGAACTGGGGAAAATAGGCATAGAACAGGCCGTGTAGCTTGCTTTTGGCATACACTTTAAGTTCGCTCAATGCATTCCAGATTTCGAGACCGTTGTATCCCTGTACATCCCAGGCAACCCAGGAGATATCCGTCTCACCGAAGGCCGGGGCTTCTGGGTCGCTAGGGTGGGCGATGAATGCCAGGCCCTCTGCTTCTCTAACCGCGTTGATTAAACCCTGTGGGTCTTTGGCTAGTGGGGCTACATCGCGGTTCGCATTGAAGACCAGCAGGTGGTTCTTCTGCAGGTCTCGGTCCTGATCATGGACTTCCTGGCCAACCAGCACCAGCACGCGCTTGGGGCCGTGCCGATAGTATCCTTCGACCCCCTGGACGAGCACGTTATGGTCCGTGACAATGACGGCCTCCACCCCGGCCTGCATCGCTGCTTCGGCGATATCTTTGTGTGTGCCGCTACCATCGGAATAGCGGGTGTGCATATGCAGGTTGATGATGATTTCGTGCATGGAAAGCCTTAGCGTTGACGATTTCCCTTACTCACAGGTATAATTCCCCCGCTATATTGCAGGAGGTTTTTCATGGAAAGGTTTATAGATATTGCGTTGATTATAACCTCGGTGGCTCTCATCGCCAGCGTGATCCTTCAAAGCAAGGGCGCTGGCCTGGGTGGATTGACCGGCGGCGATACCGGCGGGGTTTACACCGCACGGCGCGGGATCGAACGTACCCTCTTCTGGGTGACGATCGTTCTCAGTGTGATCTTCTTCGCATTAGCGATCGCTTCGGTTCTACTTACGCGCTGATGGGTGACCGATCCTAGAAAGGCTGTTCCTGGCTGCCGCCGCATGGCGTCGGTAAAGGAATCGCCTTTCCCTTTTAACGACAATGAGACGATTACGCTGGCAAATCCTGGTGGTGGTGCTGACCCTAATCGTGGTAGGCGTCCTGCTGCTAACACAACAATCGGTGGGACCTGTGCAGATTTCGCCGCAACCCACCACCGGTGGAGTCTATTCAGAGGGTCTGGTTGGCTCTCTGGGCCGCCTCAACCCGCTACTGGATTGGAATAATGTTGCTGATCGCGACGTAGACCGCTTGATCTTCAACGGGTTGTTCAAGTTCAACGAGCGCGGGCTGCCGCAACCTGACCTGGCAGAAGCGTGGGGGGTGAACGAAGAAGGCTCGATCTACAACATCACCCTGAAATCCAACGCGGTCTGGCACGATGGTACACCGGTCACGAGTGATGATGTCCTGTTCACCATCGAGTTGTTGAAGAGCGAAGGTTCCTTGTTCCCGCAAGATATCAGAGACCTCTGGAACAAGATTGAAGCTCGCAAACTGGATGACAAGAACCTGAAATTCACGCTACCGGAACCCTTTGCGCCATTTCTGGATTACATGACCTTCGGAATTGTACCGGCTCACGTGCTCAGTTCCGTGCCAAAGGAGGAGTTGGTCAGCGCTGAATTCAACATTAATCCCATTGGGAGCGGACCTTATCAATTCGACCATCTTCTGCTCGACAAGGGTCAGATCGCTGGCGTGGTCCTGACGGCTTCAGAAACGTACTACGGCCAAAAACCTTTCATTCCACAGGTGGTCTTTCGGTATTATCCTTCCTCGGCAGCGGCATTGGATGCCTACAAACAGGGCGAAGTCCTTGGAATCAGCCGCATTACTCGGGATGTACTGGATGAAGCATTGGCTCTCCCGAACCTTTCCCTGTATACCACCCGACTTCCGCAGATCAGCATGGTGTTGTTGAATCTGGCCAATCCGGAGGTCCCATTCCTGCAAGACCCGGAATTGCGCCGCGCGCTCCTGATCGGACTGAACCGCCAGCGCATGATCTCCACTCTGCTTCAGGGGCAGGGTGTGGTGGCGGATGGGCCGATCCTGCCTGGTTCATGGGCCTTTTACGATGGGATCGAGCATATCGAATACGACCCGGATGCAGCCATCGCTGTGTTGAAAGGAGAAGGGTATCTGATCCCTGCGGAAGGGGGTAGTGTACGCGCCAAGGATGGCCAGTTGTTAAGTTTGAATTTGATCCATCCAGATGACGAATTGCATACTCAGCTTGCACAAATGATCCAGGAAAGTTGGGCGGTAATCGGAGTGCAGGCTAATTTGCAGGCAGTTCCGTATGATCGTATCGTGTTCGATCACCTTGGGCCCCGCGCCTACCAGGCTGCTCTGGTGGATCTGAACCTGGCCCGCACACCGGACCCGGACCCGTATCCCTTCTGGCACCAGGCGGAAGCCACCGGCGGCCAGAATTACGCCCAGTGGGATGACCGCACGGCGAGTGAATACCTGGAGCAGGCGCGTGTCAATACTGATTTCTCGATCAGGACGCGCCTCTATCGAAACTTCCAGGTTGTTTTTGCCAAGGAACTCCCGTCCTTGCCGCTCTATTATCCGGTGTACTCATTTGCAGTCGATGCGCAGGTACAGGGGGTGCAGGTGCCGCCACTTTATGATGTCAGCGACCGGTTTGCAGTGATCACGGACTGGTACCTGGTCACGCGTCGCTCGTTAGAAACCACCCCGGAAGCCACGACCGTCCCGTAACTGTGAGCAACGTGATGGATATCGTCTCTAAAGAAACCGCTTACCTGCAGGCGGGGATTCCCGATCTGAAGGATTACCTGCTCTCTGAGGAACTTTACTGGCCGATCACAGCTCGTGGTCTCCAACTTCCCCGGCTTACCATAGGCGGTTTGTTACTATCCCAAAAACGGTTGGCTGGTGCCGGCCAGCATTTGCCCTCGCTGGACGCCCAACTTGAGTCGATCCGCTCCGGCCGTCTCGCGGCATGGGAACACAAAGCCAGGCGGGAATTCAAGGCGCGCTTTGGCCTGTGGCAGAATTACATTGCAGATTACCAGCATGCTCCCGAACAGCACGCTGAGGCTTACCCCCAGGAAGTGCGCTACCGCGTCATGCTGCACCTGCTCAGGGAAGAATTATCAGGCGAACCTGAAGAGCAGCAGGCCCTGGCCCAGCTGGACAGCCTGCTGCGCAATGCTCTGGTTCCCACTGAGTTCATTTGGGGGGGCGGAATACAGGGCGCCTTCCCGGCTGAGGTATACTGGTATTTGTATGGGAATTTGAAGACCTGAGGAGCACAGCATGGCAGAATCACAACCATCAACGATCGATTACGCACGTAAAAACAGGGACCGCTTTCTGGGGGAATTGAAAGAATTTGTATCAATTCCCTCGGTCTCTATGCAAGACCAGCACAAGCCTGATATGCAGCGTGCCGCCGAATGGTTATCGGCACGGTTGACGGCGCTCGGCATGCAAGCTGTCCAGGTGCTGCCCACTGACAAATATCCGGTGGTATTCGGTGAATGGCGGGGTGCAGGCGAGAAAGCTCCAACCGTGCTGATCTACGGGCATTATGATGTGCAGCCGGTCGATCCGCTTGATCTGTGGAATACTGCCCCTTACGAAGCCACCCAGCAAGGCGATTACCTCTTTGGACGCGGAACCTCCGATATGAAGGGTCAGACCATTGCCAGCATTGCTGCTATTGACGCGTTGTTGCACGATTCCGCTTTGCCCGTCAATCTTAAGTGGATGCTGGAAGGGGAGGAGGAGATGGGTTCGCCGAGCATGGCAAAGTTTTTGCCGGAGCACAAGGAGCTGCTGGCAGCGGATTTCTGCCTGAATCCGGACGCAGGCATGATCGCACCCGATAAACCCACCATCACGTACGGTTTGCGCGGGCTTGCATACTTCGAACTGCACGTCTGGGGACCGGATCACGATCTTCACTCGGGATTATATGGCGGCACCGTGCATAATCCGGCTCAGGCTCTGATCGAACTGGTGGCCGGCATGCACGACTCCCAGGGGCGCATCACCCTCCCGGGCTTTTACGACCCTGTCCGGAAGATCAGCGCGCAGGAGCATGACGACCTGGCGAATTTGCCGATGGACGAAGCGTTTTTCAAATCCCAGACTGGCGTGCCAGCCCTGTGGGGCGAACCGGACTACCTACCGATCGAGCGCGTGGGCGCTCGCCCGACCCTGGAGGTCAACGGCCTGCTTTCCGGCTATACCGAGCCGGGCTCCAAGACGGTCCTACCGGCCAAAGCCATGGCAAAGCTCTCCTGTCGCCTGGTGCCCGAACAGACTCCCCAACAGGTACACGAACAACTGCTTAAGTACCTTGAAGAGCATGCTCCGAAAACCATAGGCTGGGAGCTTAAGCTGCTCAACACCGGCCTGACCGCATTGACAGACCGCAACCTGCCCGGGATCAAGTCGATGGAGCAGGCCATGGAGACCGTTTGGGGTCAGCGTCCATTGTTCAAGCGGGAAGGCGGTTCTATCCCGGTGGTAGCCATGCTGCAGAACGTGCTGGGTGTCGAATCTGTCCTGTGCGGCTTCAGCCTGCCGGAGGACAACGTGCATGCCCCAAATGAGCGGCTGCACCTGCCGACCTGGGAAAAGGGCATTGAAGCGCTTATCTATTTCTTTTCAAGCCTTGGGTAATCGTCATCCTCCCATTTAGTATTAGAAGACTCTCTCTTAATAGGGTGGGCGGACTCGCGTGCTGAGCAGCGCGAAGCATCAGTTCGCACTCCAAGTATTTATAGTAAAAGTACTCAGAGTACAGAAAGGTTCCAGGGTTTAATCGGTATGGAAGACAGGATCATCACTTACGGTGGACAGGCTGTGATCGAAGGCGTATTGATGCGTGGGCAGAAAGCCTTTGCGATTGCCATGCGGGATCCTGAGGGGGGGATCGTGGTACACCAGGAAGAGTTGGCAAAGGTCTATCGGTCGCGGCTTACCAGAATCCCCTTCGTGCGCGGAATCATCCTGTTGTGGGATGCACTCGGTTTGGGTATGCGTGCTCTGACCATCTCAGCCAACACACAAACAGGGGAGGACGAACAACTGGAAGGGCCGGCGCTGTACCTGACCCTGGCTCTTTCTCTGACCCTAGGTATCGGACTATTCTTCCTGGTGCCGGCCGGAGTGGGCAGCCTTGCGGAAGCCTGGCTGGGCTGGAACGTCTGGTGGAACAACCTGCTTGAGGGACTGGTGCGACTGTTGCTGCTGGTGGCCTATATTTGGGGTATTGGATTCATGCCGGATATCCGGCGCGTGTTCGCCTACCATGGTGCGGAGCACAAAACCATCAACGCTTATGAAGCCGGCGCTGAGCTGATACCTGAAGCGGTGGAGACCTTCCCGCTCGAGCATGCCCGATGTGGAACGGCTTTCCTGTTGACTCTGGTGCTGCTCTCGATTCTGGTATTTACGCTGTTGGGTCCGTTGCCGGTCTTCTGGCGTCTGGCCAGCCGGGTGTTGTTGCTACCGGTCCTGGCAGGTGTGGCCGTGGAGTACATTCGCTGGACGGCCAACCACCTTGATTCTGCCTTCGTACGCTGGATGATCAAGCCCAATCTGGCTTTGCAGTCCCTGACAACGCGTGAGCCGGACCGCGCGATGCTGGAGGTGGCCATCCGCTCCTTCGAAAGCATGCGCCAGGCTGAGGCAGAGATCGTCACCTGACTCTTTGTTTTCATCAGATTGCAGTCCAGGCCTACCCTGTTGGAAACGTGACCTGCATAATGGCGATATAGAATGACGATCCCCGCATGTTCGTGGGTATCGAAGTGACTAAAGTCACTACAAGCTGTCACGACCGGTCACAAATTTTTGACAGCTGGATTTCGTGATTAACACGGTTAGATCCTTCGTTCAACACGGCGTGTCACACGCTGTGATACGCCTGGAAGCGGGATTCAACACGGCATCAAACGGGTGAGAACACGCTTAGAAATCCAACCTGGTTCGGTTGGATTGATGTTTTTCACCACATAGTGACCGGGATTCGCTTTGTGTTCGGTACTGCAGGAGCGTACCTGCCAGGTATATAGTTCCTATCCGTTTAGATCAGCGTATCATGGTACTGGTCCGTGAAGACGGATCGGGTTTTACCCCCAGGAAGACGTGGGAGGCGCCAGGATCGATTTCGCTGTGCTCGAACGGCAGGCAGGCAGGCTGAAAGCCCGCCTCCTCCAGGAGACGGAGCCATTTGGCCTGACTGAAAAGCCCGCATACGTGTACCTCATGCAAAACCTCGATCCTGCCATCGCGCGAACGCAGGGCGTAGACCATCAGTGTCTGGTAGGAGTCATCTTCTGGAGCAGGATCCCAGGTCCATTCCAGATAGCGCAGGCCTCGTGCTCCGTCGTCGTGGCCTCCGCGCTCCGTCCCCGCTTTGAAGTTCTCGCGAGTGTGATCGGGCGCGAAGAGCGCCACGCCACCAGGCGCACAGTGCACAAAGGCTGTCTCGATCGCACTCTGAAGGTCCGCTTCGCTGGCCATGTAGTCCACCGCATCGTGGATGAACACGGCATCGAATTGGCGGCCCAAGCGCACGCTGCGCATGTCCCCCTGCAAGTGCTCGCACTCCGGGTTCAATTCCCGGCTGACCGCCAGCATGCCTGGCGAAAGGTCGACCAGTGTCAGGTCGAAATGCGCCTTCAAATGGGAGGCGTTGTTGCCTCCGCCGGAACCCAATTCCAGCAGCGTGCGCAGTTCCCGTTGGCCAGCGTCCTGGATCGATCGCCGGTACCAGTCGGCCTCTTCGGCGTACTCCTCCGGCGCGGAGAGCAGTGGCCACCAATCAGCCAGGTCCGTATACAGTATAGGAAGGTCTTTAGGAATTTCCATATTCGTATCGCAAGATAAGAATTTTCTCACAAAGCCGGTTTCTTTGCCTCTCGGCCTGCCTACTCATTATAATTGCGACCATGTCACGCGTTCATACAAGAATTTATCTGGAACGGCGCAAGTGGCATGTCTGGTTGTCGGGTGTTGCTCTCGCCCTGGCACTGTGCCTGGGAGTTTACGCACTTTATGGCCGCGATCGCCCGGCGCCAGTACCGATTAAGCACACGTACTACGACGGGGCAGTAACGTACCATCGCCGCGTGTACTACCTGCCGCGCCTGGTGGTCGCGCATGTGTTGACGATCGACACAAAGGCCAAAGGTCTGCACCTGCTGGTCACCCCGCCAGATCATGAGGATGGGCCTCCTCTGGATGCTCGCACGACCTCGCAATTCCTGAGCGAGTTTGGCATGCAGTTCGCCGTCAACGGCGACGGTTTTTTCCCCTGGTGGTCGCGCGGCCCGCTGGATTATTATCCGCATGAAGGCGATCCGGTCACGCCCAACGGGTTTGCTGCCTCGAATCGAAAGATCTACGCAGACGGCGGTGAGCGTGTGTTGTACATTGGCCCGCGCAACACGTTATCCTTTCGCAAGCCGGGTCGTGTTTTTCACGCCATCGCAGGCGACCGCTTCTTGCTGTTAGGTGGCGAACTGGTGGATGGTTTGGAGGATACCACCCGCGAGCCGCGTACAGCGGTCGGCTTCAACAAGAACGGGCGTTGGTTGTACCTGGTGGTGGTGGACGGGCGCCAGCCCTTCTACAGCGGGGGAGCAACTTTCCTTGAACTGGCGCGCATTTTAAAAGCACACGGCGCTCAATATGGCATGAGCCTTGACGGCGGGGGATCCGCCACGATGGTCATGACTGACTCAGACGGGTCGCCGGCATTGCTCAACAGTCCCATAGACCAGGGTCTACCCGGCCGCGAACGTGCGGTAGCCAACCACCTCGGTATTTATTTCATTCCCTAGAAAGCGATCTCGCCGATCTGGTCAAAGTCCAGGTCAAACGTCTCTTCCGATAGGCCTTCGGCTTCAATCAGTTCCACGTCGCCGGCCTGCACACCGCGTGAGCAGTACGAGCGGTACTGGCAATAGGCACACTGTTCCTGATCGTCGGTGAGAGGAAAGCTCCTGTCCTGGTCCTTTTGGGCTGCGGCCGCCATGATCTCCGCCACTAGTTTTTCCAGGGCAGCCCAGTCCAGCTGGAATTGCGCTTCTGTGTATTGGAAGCGCGCGGGCTTTGCCGGAAAATTGGAAAACCAGTAAACCATCTCGCAGCTTTCCGGCAGGACCGGATTGCCCCCGTTGAACTGCGCTCCAGCACGCACCAGCAGTGCACGATAGACGCGAGTCTGCCAGCGGCCGGCCAAGCGGTCCTCGCGCGGGCGTTTTCGGTACGTCTTCCAGTCATAGATGCGCAGGCGACCATCGCCGTCTGCTGCCAGCAGGTCGAATTTAGCCAACAGGCGCGTCCGGCCCAGTGGGGCTGCGAGGCTCACTTCAGGCAGCAGCTCCTGAGCATTGAACAGTTCGGTATGATAGAACGAGGAGAAAGCCTGCCACCAGCGCTCCAGGTCCGGAGATCCCGTACTGCGCGCGACCTTTTGTTCCGGGATGCCCAGCAGGACCTGTTGCGCCATGCGATGGAAATGCTGCCCTTCACGAACATGGCGTTCGTAGATTTCAGAAGGTTCTGATTCGAGCGCCGGGTACTCAAGCCCTTCCAGATAGCGCAGGCGGAAGCGACGTGGGCAAGCGGCGTAATCCTGCAGCGAACTCTGAGAGAATGTGAAACCTGCTGAGAGCATGCCCTAGAGATACTCTTTCAATTGCCGCGAGCGGCGCGGGTGGCGCAACTGTCGCAGTGCGTGCCCCTCGATCTGGCGGATGCGCTCACGAGTCAGGCCAAACTTGCGTCCCACTTCTTCCAACGTGTAGGGCGTACCGTCGTCCAGGCCAAAACGCAGGCGCAGGATACGCGCTTCCCGCGGTGAGAGCGTGGAAAGCACCTCTTCCAGTTTCTCCTTAAGGATAGACTGGTAAGCGCTCTGCAAGGGGGTGGGGCTGAACTGGTCTTCGATGAATTGGCCCAATTCAGTCTCCTCGTCGTCCCCGACTGGGCTTTCCAGTGAAAGCGGCAACCAGGAAACGCGCATAATCCACTGCACCTTCTTGGCCGGCAAACCGAGCGCTTCGGAGAGTTCCTCCAAGGTAGGCTGACGGCCGAGTTTTTGTTCAAGTTCGTGGTTGCATTTGTACAATTGGCGAATGCGGTCGATCATATGGACAGGCACACGGATCGTGCGAGCCTGGTCCGAAATTGCGCGTGTGATGGTTTGCCTGATCCACCAGGTAGCATACGTTGAAAAGCGGAAACCGCGTTTGTGGTCATACTTTTCAACGGCCTTCATCAACCCCAGATTGCCCTCCTGGATCAGATCCAAGAAGGCCACGCCACGCCCCATATAGCGCTTGGCAATGCTTACCACCAGCCTGGTATTGGCCTTGATCAAGTGGTCGCGAGCCTGCCGCCCGTCTTCGATGACCGGGTCCAGCTTGCGCATAGTTGCGGCGCTCCGGTGTCCGTTCTGTCGCAGCTTCTCCTGCCTTGCCTGCCGGCCTCGTTCGATACGCTTGGCCAGTTCCAGTTCCTCATCAATGGAAAGCAACGGGACGCGTGACATTTCTTTGAGGTACAGGCCAATGGTATCGTCCTGGTTGATGGAGTCATCCAGCCGGTTGGCGACCGCTCCCGGGTACGGAAGTTCGTCCGGGCCCACAGTGGAGCCGTCGTCCGGATCCAGGATATCCACACCATGTTGTTGCAATCGGTGAGCAATTTTCGTCAGACGCTCTCCGTCCTGCAAGGCCTCCGGGAAAAACTCAAACAGGTCATTGGAGGTCAAATAACCTTGCATGCCAGCCTTCTCTAAGAGCAATTCCATGGATTGGTGAGGGGTGTTTTTTTCGCTGATGGTCACTGGCTGCGCTCCTCTTCCTGTGGCGTTTTCAGTCGTTCAGAAGGTCTTTTAGAGCCGAGAACGGTGATTCTTCCGCAAGCCTGCGGTGCCCGCAGTCGACCAGGTTGAGATCTTCGCCGCATTCCGGGCAGAGCCCTTTGCAATCAGGCTTGCAGACCGGTTTGATGGGAATTTCCAGTAACGCGTACTCGCGTGTGATCGGTTCTAGGTCGATATGCGCGTCTTCGGGTAGCAAAAGCTCGGATTCACTGACCGATTTTTTCTTGAAGGCGTACAATTCGGTCATCTCCCATTGAATGGCCTGCTCGAAGGTTGACAGGCAACGCATACATTCCAATGAAGTCTCCGCTTTGAATTTGCCACGCACGATCAGGCCTTGGGGTGTACGACCGATGAGGGCAGTCCCCTGGAAATGATGCAAATCCAGATCATCCGCGATCTGGATTTGCTCGAATTCGAAAGGGAACTCATGATGGTAGCCGACTTCCTGATGGACAATGAAGCCGACATTCAGGCGGAAGGGGCGATGGGGATCAGTCACTAAGTCACACTGCTAAAAGTAGGTTGAGCACATTCTAGCACAATGGAGTTGGGCAGTCAAGCAAGCTTCGCATAACCACCTTTATGATGTACGGTTTCTCCGGTTGACCAGATAGATGCCCAACAACACCAGCAGGCCGCCGATCAGGTCCGCGGCAGAGAGCGCTTCCCCAAGGAATAAGATCCCCAGGATCGCCGTAACAACAGATTGACCCAGGAGAGTCACTGAAACGCGCGCCGCCGGTAGTTGTCCCAGGGCGAAATTGATAGCCAACCAACCCAGGAATTGCGGTACCAACCCCAATCCCAGCAGGGAAAGCCAGACGCCGGCGCTAAACCCTGTTAGTACCTGGCCGAACAGCAGGGTGGTGGGCAACAACATCAGCGAACAGGCTCCCATGGTAAGAAAATTCAGCGTAAGGGTATCGATCCGCGCACGCGTCTTTTGTGTGGTCAGCATATACCCGGCGTAGAAAAAGCTGGCTGCGACAGCCAGCAGGTCGCCGGAATTGAAATGCAATTCCTGCAGGGCATTACCACCCACGATAATGGCCATACCGGTCAGGGCGACGAGCAGACCTATCCAATAAACAGGGGACAGTCGTTCGCGGAAGATCAGCATTGCACCCAATCCCACCCAGAGCGGTGAATTATTAGCCAACAACGTCGCCGCTGCAGCAGAGGTCCGCAAGATGGAGGTATTCCAGAGCACCAGGTCGCCAGCGAAGAATAGGCTGCCCAGCAAGACCAATCCCCAAGAGCGGCGGTTTGGCGTGGGACGTGTTCGTGCGCCAAGATGCAGGGGCAGCAGTGCCAGGAGGGCGATGAATACACGGTAGAAAGCGGACACCACACCCGGTACGCTCGCCAGTTTGACAAAGATGGCCGAGGTGCCGATGCAGACCACACCCAGGCCGAGGGCCAGGTAGGCAGGAGGCATGTGCCTGGTTCTTGGGGTCATAAAGAAAGGACAAGCAAGGGCCTGTCCTAGAGCTTGCGGTCGATGATGTACCTGGCCAGATCATCCAGGGCAGTCTTCTCTGCGCTGGCCGGGAGCGGCTCAAGCTGGTCACGGGCGCGCACAATGAAGGTTTCGGCCTCCCGCATGGATTGCTGGATAGCCTGGCTATCCCGTACGGAGTCGACCAGACGGCTCATACGTTCCTGATTGCTCCAACCGCCTTCGGCCAGGACCTGTACATCGGGATCGTCCGGATTAGACTCGGCATAATAAATGGCCGGCAAAGTCACCAGACCTTGTAACAGGTCAGAGCCCAATGGTTTACCGACCGCGGTTTGATTACCGGTGAAATCGAGAATATCATCTACGATTTGAAAGGCCATTCCGGTTTCGTAGCCGAAGCACCGCAAGGCTTCAACGACCGGCTCTTCCACGGGACTGACCATGGCCGCGGCACGCGCCGACATTTCGAATAGCGATGCAGTCTTGGCGTTGATGCGGTCGTAGTAATTCTCACGGCTGATCAGTCCACGGCTGGTGAACATCTGGTTCAATTCACCGTTGACGATAGTTGCAAGGGTATCGGCGAAAAGTTTCATCAGGGGCAAGTGATCAGTCTCGGCTGCCAGCTTGGCGGCGCGCGCGAAAAGGAAATCGCCAGTTAGCACGGTAGCAGCGGGCGACCAGCGCGCGTTCAACGTGGGCATTCCGCGCCGAAGCAAGGAGCCGTCGATCAGGTCGTCGTGAACCAGCGTGGCTGTATGTAAAAGTTCTACAGCTGCGCCGAGTGTGACCAGCCTATCCTGGCCGGCGCCGAGCATGTTGCCAACCAGTAACACCACAGTCGGCCTCACGCGTTTGCCGCCGGAAGCCAGCAAATGTTCGAGCGCAGCGCGTGTGTCCGGGTGGCTTTCAGAAGCCTGGGAGCGCATTCGCTCTTCGACTAACTTGATCGTTTCCTGAACGGGTGTATTGAAGGATACTGTGCTCAATCGGTTTCTCCCCAGGAGAACAGCCGGGCGGCGTTGGTTGTTGTAATGCGCGCGACCTCTTCCAGAGTTCGGGATTGTAGTGCGGCAATTTTATCAGCAATTTGCGCAACAAATGCAGGTTCATTGCGCTTGCCACGGTAGGGATGCGGAGCGAGAAAGGGCGCATCGGTTTCGATCAACAGGCTCTCTAAAGGCAGCTGTGCCGCCAGCTCCTGCTTCATACGGGCGTTCTTGAAGGTCACCGGGCCGGAGACGCCGATAAAGAATCGTTGTGATATGGCTTTCTGGGCAACATCAAGCCCACCGGAAAATGAGTGCAGTACACCCGGAGCATCAGCCAGGGGGTTGTTTTCGGATCGCAGTCCAGCGGTCCAATCATCCAGGATCGCAAGGGCATGCTCCATGCACGGACCGTGGTCAGCGTCGTCTGCCTCCCGCAGGTGAATGATCACCGGCAGGCAGAGTGACGCCGCAAGATCGAGTTGTTCGCGCAAGACGAAGCGTTGTAGTTCGTGGGGAGCGCGATCCCAATAATAGTCCAATCCGATCTCCCCGATCGCTACGATCTTCTCGACCCTCCCGCCCTCATCCCCTTTCAGCATGGCGGAGGAATGAGTGTCAGGACCTGCCATCGCACGTAGTTCTTCCTTGGTACTCTCTCCCCAGGTGCTGGCCTCGGTAGGGTGTACTCCGATGGCAGCGTGTAGCATGGAACTACTGTTGACCAGGGCAAGGACGGAGCGGCTTGACTCCAAACTCAAGCCCGGAACGAGCAGGTGCACTATGCAATGGGTTTCAGCGCGATTCAACACTTCGTGGCGGTCAGCGTCGAAGTGCTCCAGGTCGAGGTGGCAATGGGTATCGGTGAGGTGCAAGATCAGCTTTCAGTTGGCCTCACGAAGGTAAGCGAGGCAGACAGATTCTTTACTTTAGGCCCGCGACCCGCAGGCCGTCCTGCAGGATGGCCTGCACCTTGTCACCATGCATGGTTTCACAATAGACACGCATGATAGGCTCAGTGCCGCTAAAGCGGATCAGCATCCAACCGCCGTCCTCTAACCGGAATTGGAATCCATCCACCGTAACCAGTTCGGTGACCTTCAGGCCCCCGAGACGTTCTGGTTTGGCTTCCATGATGGCTCGCTCGCGAGCCCCCCGATCGCCGGAAAAAGGCGTATCGATACGGTCGTAAAAATGCTCTCCTCCGACCTTCGCAAAAAGCATCTCGAGCAGTTCAGTAGGTTTCTTCCCGGTGCGCACCATGAAATCAAGCATATACAGACCAGCTAAAATGCCATCACGTTCGGGAACATTCCCGCGGAAAGCATAGCCTCCACTTTCCTCGCCGCCGATCATGGCGTTCAACTCAACCATCTTGGGAGCCACGTACTTAAATCCGACTCCGGTCTCGACTACGTCCACTCCGTAGATCTTTCCAAGCTTGTTGAGCATGGTGGTAGTGGAGAGGGTCTTGACAATCGGTCCGCGCTCCTGGCGCACTTCAAGCAGGTAATACGCCAGCAAACCGTAGGCGCGTAGCTGGTCGATGAATTGCCCTTTTTCGTCGCCAAAACCGACGCGGTCGGCGTCGCCGTCGTTGATCAACAGGACATCGGCATGGTTGTCCAGTGTAGCCTGCAACCCGGCATCCACATTCGGTCGGATGGGTTCCGGCCGCTTCATACCGGGGAAGATCGGGTTGCGCTCGTTGTGGATCTCGATCACGCGGGTCTTACCGCCTGACAATAGACGCGGAAACCAGCCGGCTCCGTTGCCCCACATGGCGTCGACCATCACAGTCAACCCGGCATCTTTAATAGGGGATACATCGATCAGGTCTTTCAGGTGTTCGATGTAGGCGGTCGAGGCATCGAAGAGGTTCACGGTTTTATCAGATTCAGCTTCGGTGAGCGGTTTGCGCTTGACCTCGGAGATGTCCCCGGGGATGAGCGCCTCAATGCGTTTGAGGCCGTCCGGGTCGATGGCGCCACCATGCTCGTCACGCACCTTGAAACCGTTGTCGGTAGGGGGATTGTGAGAAGCGGTGATGTTGACCGCCCCGACGGCGCTTTTGTCCACAACTGCGTAAGAGATGACAGGTGTGGGCGTGGGTCCGTTTGTCAGCCAGACCTTGAAACCATTGGCAGCAAGGACCTCGGCGGCTGCAGCCGCAAAATGCTCCCCGCTGAAACGTACATCATGTCCGACGATCACGTCATGCCTACTCTTCCCGCCCTCGGTCAGGAATTGGGCAAATCCTTGAGCGCAGCGGCGCACATTATCGAAGGTGTAATCTTCTGCAACGACACCACGCCAACCGTCGGTGCCGAATTTGATGGTGGATGGCATTAAAACTCCTTAAAGTTGATATGGGTTGAAATATTATATCAGCTGAAGGGGCGGGGCGATTTATGGCCGACAGTGAAAATGGAAGCTGGAGGCCGTAAATAGCGGGAATATCCGCTTTCCAGCGCCCCAGTGTTTATTAGCATGGTAATGCGCCCTGCGTGCTATAATCCCCCTTTATGATCTATCTTGATTACGCAGCTACCACCCCTCTTGACCCACGCGTGCTGGACGCCATGCTGCCGTACTTTCGCGAATCCTTTGGGAATCCCTCTTCCACCCACCGCTATGGCCAGCGAGCGGAGGCGGCGGTGGAAGCTGCTCGCGAAGGAGTGGCGGAATTGTTGGGTTGCAACCCTGGGGAGATCGTCTTTACTTCTTGTGGTTCCGAATCCGACAACCTGGCGTTGCGGGGTGGGGCACAGGCGGTACCTGCGGCGAGCGGACGCAAATGGATCCTGACCTCCACGGCCGAACACCACGCTGTCAGTAAAACGGCTGAGCAACTCGCAGGACACTATGGGTTTTCGCTCGAATGGCTGGAGGTGAACGAGCATGGCATGATCCTCCCGCAAACAGTCGAAAGTGCCATTTGCGATGAAACTGCCATCGTCTCAGTCATGTATGCCAACAACGAGATCGGTACAGTCAATCCGATCACTGCAATTGCCGAAATTTGCCATGCGCATGGCGCCCTGTTCCATACGGATGCGGTCCAGGCAGCGGCTTATCTGCCTGTGCGCGTCGACGAATTGGGCGCGGACCTTATTTCGTTTGGCGGGCATAAATTTTATGGACCGAAAGGGGTGGGAGCGTTGTATGTTCGCCAGGGCACGCCATTGTTGCCTTACCTGACCGGAGGCGGGCAGGAACACGGCTTACGTGCCGGGACTTCTAACGTACCTTACATCGTCGGCTTCGCCGAAGCCCTGCGGCTGGCGGTGGAGCAGCGTGATCAGCGAACAGAACACGTCAGAACGTTACGCGACCATATCGTCGGGGCGATCCTCGAGCAGGTGCCCGAATCGCGCCTGACCGGTCACGCAGAACTGCGCTTACCCAACCACGCCTCCTTTGCTTTTATGGGGGCAGACGGCAACCTGCTGCTGCAATTGCTGGATAACGCCGGATTCGCCTGCTCGTCCGGGTCGGCCTGTAAAACCGGAAACCCTGAACCCAGCGAGGTGTTGGAGGCCATCGGCTTATCGCGCGAGTGGGGTCTGGGCTCGCTGCGCGTCACCCTAGGCAGCGGTACAACCGCAGAGCAAATCGAATCTTTTCTGCAAACACTTCCCTCATTGGTTGAAAAAGCCCGCAAGTTGAAATAAATAAAAAGGGAAATGGACTTTGTGCTTTTCGTGGTGAGATAATCTTATGCCTAAAGTCGCCGTAGCTATGTCGGGTGGTGTGGATTCTTCCGTTGCAGCAGCCATGCTCAGGCAGCAGGGTTACGATGTGATCGGCATGATGCTTCGCCTGTGGTCGCAACCGGGCATGGAGGATTCCAACCGTTGTTGCACGCCGGACGCCATGGCGCAGGCTCGCCGCGTGGCCGCTAGCCTGGATATCCCCTTTTATGTGATCGATGCCAAAAATGTCTTTCGCGAGGAAGTCGTATCCTATTTCCTTGAAGGATATGCCCGTGGAGAGACCCCCAATCCATGTCTGGCCTGCAACCGTCATGTTCGCTGGGATTTCCTGCTTGAGCATGCTCTGGCCATGGGTGCGGAGTACATGGCGACGGGGCATTATGCGAGACGACAGACGACAGACGGCGGAAGACATACGCTTCTTCGAGCAATCGATCTTACCAAGGATCAATCCTACGTACTGCATGTGTTAAGTCAGAAACAATTGGCGCGGGCGCTCTTCCCGGTAGGGGAGTACCCAAAATTGGAAATCCGGGAGATGGCGAAGACCCTCAACCTGTCCGTTGCAAGTCGGCCGGACAGCCAAGATCTGTGCTTTCTGGCCGGCGAGGATTACCGCACTTTCTTACAGGAGTACTTACCACAGGCGCCTCTCACCGGCGAAATCCTGACGCGGGACGGCCGCACCTTGGGTCGGCACAGCGGATTGCCTTTCTATACTATCGGTCAGCGTAAAGGGTTGGGGGTTGCCTCACCACAACCGCTCTACGTGCTTGAAAAAGACGTGGCGAGCAACACCCTGATCGTGGGCGCAGCGCAAGAAATGGGGAGTCGTGAACTGGTCGCCGAGCCGGTCAACTGGACCGCTGGAATTGTGCCGCAAGGTCCTTTTCATGCTTCTGTCAAAATCCGTTATTCGACTCAAGCGGTCGAAGGTCTGGTGACTCCACTTGAGAATGGTCGGCGTGCGTGCGTCCGCTTCGATACTCCTTTGCGTGATATCACTCCCGGACAGGCAGCCGTCTTTTACCAGGGTGATATGGTGGTAGGCGGGGGGCTGATCGTCCAGCCGACTGAAACCTAGAATGTAGAGGAAACCGAGAAATGACTCTTCCCTCGCTGCTCTTTGCTGTCCTGATCGCCAGCCTGTACGGAGCTGTCTACCATCTAATTCGGGATGGTGGTCCGGGCCAGTTGTTGATCTATCTTCTTATGGCTTGGGCAGGCTTTGCCGTAGGGCACCTGCTGGGGGTCTGGCGAGGGTGGATCCTTCTGCCGGTGGGTCCCTTAAACCTGGGTATGGCGACTCTCGGCAGTCTGCTGGTGCTGGTAGGTGGCGACGTGGTGGGGCGGGTGAGCGAACGCGGAATCCACCTTTTCCCGGACGACGAGAACAGGGTATAATCGGCGTCTGTTATCCTACCATTGAGAGAAAAAAATGGAGCTATTGAAATTTCTAGTTGACTTGTTTCTGCACCTTGATCAATACATGGCCGATGTCATCCGACAGTACGGCACATGGACATATGCCCTGCTGTTCTTTGTGATCTTCATGGAAACCGGATTTGTGGTCACACCCTTCTTGCCGGGGGATTCTTTGCTGTTTGCGGCCGGGACTTTCGCTTCACCAGTGATGGGGGGAGCGCTAAACGTTTACCTGCTGGTTGGCCTGCTGACCGGAGCTGCCATCCTGGGGGATACCGCCAATTACTGGATTGGCCACTTTGTGGGCGACCGTGCCTACGACAGCCGCTGGGTAAAAAAGGAGTACATTGATCGCACCCATGCCTTCTTTGAGAAGCACGGTGGAAAGACTATTTTCCTGGCGCGCTTCGTGCCTATCATCCGCACCTTTGCACCTTTCGTGGCGGGAGTGGGCAAGATGTCGTACGGCTATTTCATCTCTTACAATTTCGTAGGCGCCTTTATTTGGGTGCCCCTGTTCACCTTTGCGGGTTATTTCTTTGGGACGATCCCGTTCGTGCAAAAGAACTTCGAATTCGTGATCATCGCTATCATCCTGATCTCGCTGATTCCGGTCTTTTACGAAGCCTGGAAGGCGCGTCAGGAAAGCGCGCAACACAAAGTGGAAGCTGAGACGCCTTAGGGCGTCTCCTCTTTATGAAAAAAGAGCTTCTGCCGCTGGTTACGGCGCTTTTTGCACTGCTGATCGTGGTAGTCGTTGTGGCTGCGAATACTGGCCGCATCCCGAAGTCACTTGAAAGGCTCTATGACTTTCCCGATGGCGATAAAGCCGGACACTTCCTGTTATTTGGCATGCTGGGTTATCTGCTGAACCTGAGCGCGCTACGCTTTTATACCACGCACCCACGAGGTCGCGTGATCCTGGTTGCAAGCCTGCTGCTATCTACGGTGATAGGATTGGAGGAATGGAGCCAGGCGCTTTTCCCGGCGCGGACGCAGTCGCTGACCGATCTGCTCGCCAGTTATGCAGGCGTGACACTCTCTGCCATGCTGGCCTACCGCACGAAGATATAAATGCAACTTTTCCGGCTTTCACGCATCCAAACTTTGGCATCTTATAAGAAGGAAAAGGAGCAGAAATGCCGATCTACGAATTCGTGTGCCAGGATTGCGAACAGCCTTTCGAAGAACTTGTTTTTGGCAGCCAAATTGATGGCGTAGTTTGCCCGGCATGTGGCGGGCACCAGGTGCGCAAGAAAATGTCCAGCTTTGCCTCTAAAATCGGAGGGGACGGCGCAGCGCTTTCGCTGGGCTCCAATTCCGCGCCATCCTGCAACACCGGCGGCACCTGAGGAATTTAACCCTGCTGGCCGTGTGCCAATTGTAAAAAGAGCCGATGGTGTAAGAGCTGTTTCTCTCATCACTTGAGGTCTTTTTAGTCCCTAATACTCGGACAAAATTGTCCCAAATTGACCTACAATCTTATTCAATATGTGAACCTTGAATAGGCTAAAACAAAACTAAATTACAAAGTTATCACCAGTATTTAACATCTGGGGAGCCGTTGATTGATTCGCAGCTTTTTTATTCAAAGCAGCAATCATGTGCAGATTTCCCGCCAGACTCGAGATACCAACCCATTGACTTCTTTAAGAAATATTGTTCGCGAGCACAAACCAATATATTCCGAGAATTGTCCGCTTACTACTGATGTCGTTACAACCTTTAGGCGTAGATCCTGACTTGAGTTTGCACTGCGGATCATAGTAGGATACACTCCAACAGATGGTTTTATAGAAGGAGGATCGCGAGTCAGCGGTATGTCCATGAAGCGCAATCTTATTATCGGGTTGCTACTACTTGAACTACTCTTTGTGCTTGATTGCGTTTGGTTTTACGGACCGGAAAGTGATTCCGAAGAACACTTTCCTGCGATTGGGCCAAGTATTTCGGTTCAATATGTGACTCCTGAAAATGCAAAGGGGAATTCACCCGAAAACATTTGGCATCCAACTGTAGCCGTCACCTGGCAGTGGGATCTGAGCGAACCACCCATCGATCTCTCCTTTGATGTCGATGTGTACGACATTGATTTGTTTGAAAACGATGCTGGTACGGTTGCCGCCCTGCATGCGCAGGGAAAGAAGGTCATCTGTTATATCAGCGTTGGCAGTTGGGAGGATTGGCGGCCGGATAAAGACCTGTTTCTGCCAGAAGTTATCGGCAAAATATACGAGGGCTGGCCAGGCGAGAGATGGCTCGACATCCGGCAGATCGACAACCTGGCTGCCATCATTGGTGACAGGCTCGATCTATGCAAGGAGAAAGGATTCGACGCTATTGAGCCGGACAATATTGACGGCTACACCAACAACACCGGCTTCAAGCTGAAAGAGGCGGATCAGCTCCGATTCAATATCTGGCTTGCAGAAGAGGCGCACAAACGCGGCCTTTCCATTGGCCTGAAAAATGATCCAGATCAGGCTGAGGAATTACAGCCATACTTTGATTGGGCGTTGACAGAGGATTGCTTTGCTGAGGAGTGGTGCGAGCAATTCACCCCTTTTATCGAAGCTAGTAAACCGGTATTCGCAGCCGAATACACCGATACAGGAATTACATTGGAGGAAATCTGCCCTCAGGCCGAAGAACTGCAATTCGGAGTCATCTTGAAGAACCGTGACCTGGACGCTTATCGGGTTGCCTGTCCATGAAATGATGCTCAAGAATTGACATAAGATCGCGTATTGCTCCTCCTCATTGTTACAGGGGGCAACAACATTGCACTCCACCTGCTTCGCAGAATGTAGTAGTGTGGTGCATTGAGCTGTAGGTTCGGCAAAAACGTACCAGGTAAATAGTATTACGGGACCAACCGTAGATGCTCTTCAGCTTGACTTATGATGGCCTGCTCGTTCCAAAGCATGGGAGAATACTCGACTGCAGCCCACAAGGGGGCCATGTCGTCATAATGCGGGTGGTAGGCATGCCCGGACTGACCGGTGGTGTGCACGGTCAGTGAGTTGCGCAGGTCACCCAGATCCACGATCATGCGCATGGAGGGCAGCCAGTCCACCTCGAAAGATTCGCCCACTGTCCAGCCGGTGGCGTTGACGATGTCTTCGCCACCGCCGGTCACGTAGGGACCCCGGTTGAAAAGAGCTTCGATGGGGCCAATTCCTGACTCTCCCAGGGTGGCGTTACGGAAGGTGGCGGCGTGCAGTTCGCCCCAGGTAGGCCATTTGGCCGGGTTGCGGCCGTATTCCTTTTCCATCTGAGTCACTGTCTCAAAGAAGGCCCGCGCGAAGATCTCATCGCGTGTTTCGATCACAGCCGCGGAGTCCTTGTCGTCCCACCAGGGGGTATCTGGTTGTTCCACAATCTCCCGCATGACCTCTGTCCAGCGCGACCCGCCACCGGGCCAGTAGTCTTGAGGTAGATCATCCTTGAAGGTGTCCATCAGCAGATTCCACCAGAACGATTCGAAGATAGCCGCAGCTTGTGAATTTGCCTGATCGCGGTATTTCCAATGAGTCAACTGGTCCAAGACCAGCGCCTGGTTGGGTGTGGAAGATTGGAGGTCAAGCCCCATGAGCACCGGCACCAGCGTCTTGGCGTTCAGATTCTCGCTGTCACCTTGCATGGATTGAATGTAGGCGATATCCACTTTGCCAGGAGCGCTCTCCAGCATGTTCACGATGCGCGACGCGCGGAAACCGTAATTCCAATCGGCCGTGATGAGGTAAGGATAGTCCCGGGGAGGAACCTGGTTGTTGGCGGTGACGATGTACCCGCTGGCGGGATTCAGTTCGAAGGGTTGTTCTTCGAAGGGAATAAAACCGGTCCAGGCGTATTCGTCCGTCCAGCCTGGAACAGGATAGCGGCCGTCGCCCTGCGCACGAATGGGGATATCACCGGGCATCTGGTAACCAATATTTCCTTCCGAATCCGCGTAGATCAAGTTCTGCGCCGGGACGTGGAACCCTCTCGCTGATTGGCGGAACTCATCCCAATTTTGGGCTTTGTCGAAACCCCAAATGGCTTCGAAGGGGGTGGAAGGGGTCAGGGCTGTCCAGGCCAGCGAGACCACGTATTCTTCGGGCAGCTCGATACCTGCTTTTTCCCTGAACGGCAAGGCCTCAGGATCTTCTTTGAGATCGACCTGATCCTTGAGCGCGCCGTAACTTTCCGAAATGACCGGTCCGTGCCGCGTGGAGCGCACGGTGATCTCGACCGGATCGCCGCCGCCTACCTTGATGGTCTCCGTGTGGGAAGTGAAGTCGACCCATTCCCCATTCACTTCGTACTGGTCCGGGTTTTCGGGATTGACCTTTTCAATGTACAGGTCCATTACATCAGGACCGACGTTGGTGAAACCCCAGGCAATATGCTCGTTGTGGCCAATGATGACGCCCGGGACGCCAGCAAAGGAGAAACCAGCCATGTCGTATTGGCAGGCGTCGCTGGCAGGCCGGCAGTGCAAATCGATCTGATACCAGATCGAGGGCATCTGGATGCCCAGGTGCGGGTCGTTGGCCAGCAATGGCATACCTGAAGGTGTCATCGATCCGGAAACTGCCCAGGAGTTAGAACCGATACCGCTCCCGGCGGGACCGAGAAGGGAATCGAGCAAAACCATTTGGTCTGCGAGAGGTTGAAAGTCCAAGGTTGAAAGTTGGTCGGTCGGTAGGGTTGCAGATCGTGAACTTTCACCCTTTGAAATTGGTGAGCCGCCAATTTGCGGGACGATGATAGGATGATCTGCCGGGTAGGGCGGGAAAAGCTCGTCAACCTGCTCAGGAGTAAGCGTCTTAAGCAAGATGGCGCGCTCGATCTCTTCGTCGATGTTGCCGCGCAGATCCCAGGCCATGGCCTTGCCCCAGGTCAGCGAATTGACTTGTGTCCACGGCTCGATCTGATACCCACGGTTGAGCACGCCGGTCAGGATAAGGTACTCCAGGCTGAGTGCGACTGGCTCCCGGTCGATCAGGTAAGCGTTCACACCTGCGGTATAAGCATCCAGAATCGCCCGGGGTTCGGAGCCGAGTTGCGCGTATTCCTGTTCGGCAACCTGGCGCCAACCCAGCGTGCGCAAGAATGTATCGGTCTCGACCTGTCCCTCTCCGAACATCTCGGAGAGGCGGCCCGATCCGATATGCCGCCAGAAGTCCATCTGCCAGAAGCGGTCCTGAGCATGCACGTAGCCCTGCGCGAAGAACAGATCGTGCAGGCTGGAGGCGTAAATGTGGGGAATTCCCATGCCATCACGATAGATGTCGACCGGGCCATCCAGGCCGGTAAGTTGAGCTTCTCCATCAGTTGGAGGAAAGGATTGCGGCGCAACGGTCTTTGGAATGTAGCTATTCAGGTAATAGGTGCCGGACGCCCCCACGAGTATGGCCAGTAGGACCGCGCCAATCGCGACGCGGGAGAGAATAGACCCTGCTTTTCTCATGACTCCTCCTCCAAACAGCGGTTTTTAGCGATTATACTCGGGAAACATAGAATTGATTCCTTCTACTGCTCCAGGTAAAGGCTTCTGATGCAACTACAATCGAATGAGGATCGGAGCAAGCTCCTTCTAATCATTGCCCTGCTATTAGGTGGGTTGGTTCGTTTCTTTCCCGTTTTCCAGGCCGGTTTTCCGGTCAATGACGGCGGCATGTTCCAGTTCATGAGCGATGAATTGCGCGCCAACCATTTCGTCCTGCCAGCCTTTACGGCTTACAACCAGGCGGGGATCCCTTTTGCCTATCCGCCCTTCGGGTTCTACATGACGGCTTTGCTCGCCAACCTCTTTCAGGTTTCCACACTGGAAGTGGTGCGCTGGTCTCCGGCCCTAGTCAGCACCCTGGCCTTGCTGGCCTTCTACTTCCTGGCTCAAGAAATCCTTCAGAACAGACTCCAGGCCGGTCTGGCGACCTTGTTCTATTCCCTGACGCCAGCCTCCTTCGGTTGGGCGATCATGGGAGGCGGGATCACGCGCGCCTACGGCCTGTTGTTTCTCTACCTGACGATCGGCCTGGCTGCTCGCTTGTATGCCCGCCCCGGCCTGCGTCTGGCGCTGCTGACGGCCCTGTGCGGCGCCCTGGCAGTGCTCAGCCACCCTGAGACCGGTTTGCAGGCTGCCGGCGCGTGTCTCCTGTTATGGTTCTTCCGTGGTCGCACACGGATTAGCTTTCTCGGAGCGGCAGGTGCAGCCCTTGGTGTGCTGGTACTCTCGGCGCCCTGGTGGGGTACGGTGCTGGCCAGGCATGGCTGGGGTCCAATCCAATCGGCCTTGCAAACCAGCAATGACGGCACGACTGCGGTGGTCCAATTGATCACACTTCAGATTGATAGCAACAGCCTGTTCTTCAACCTGACGATTGCCCTGGGTTTGGTCGGGTTGGCAGGTTGCCTGGCACGCCGGGAGTACCAGTTACCGTTGTGGTTTTTCCTGCCTTTTCTGGTTGATCCGCGCAGCGCGCCTGGCATTTCCATGATCCCACTGGCGTTGTTGGCCGGGATAGGCTTCGATAGCCTGTTTGCACCATCGCTGCTTGCATTGCGTCATGAGCAGGGAAAATGGATTCAAAGCAAATTTTCCATAGGGGTTCTGTTCGTGGTTGTGACGTATCTCTTTTTCGGTTCCGCCATCTTCGGTCTGCGCCTAGCCAATGATAGCCTTTCAGAGCCTGACCGGGAGACGCTCACCTGGGTTGAAGGGCATCTGGAACCGGGAGCTGATTTCTTATTGCTGACCGGGAAGGAATACTCGATGAAGGATCCCATCCAGGAATGGTTCCCAGCCCTCACGCGACAATCCAGCCTTACAACGATCCAGGGGCTTGAATGGACGCTCGGTACGCAGTTCTTCCCCCGCTATGGCGATCTGGTGGCTTTGCAGCATTGCGCCGGTGTAGCTTGCATTCGCGCCTGGACAGATAGCACCGGATTAGAGTACCGTTATTTGCTGATCAAGATCCCAGCAAATGATGACAATTCTCCATTGGATACCACGTTGAACCTGTTATTGGAGTCGATCCAAAGTGTGGATGGCTATCTCCTTGTGTACGAATCCCCTACTGCTATGATCTATGAGAAGGTCAACGAATCTAGTTGCACCAATGATTCACCCCCTCCCTGATTTGGGAGGGGGTGCGTGGATCCATGAAGGACCTGTCTGCCTAGCGGCAGGTTATTGAGTAACCCCCAGAAACCTCGGGTACCAGTACCAGAGCAGGTCCGCAGCGGGTTTTCCGTGCACGGAAGCAGACTTATCTTGTAGGATGGTGGGTGGGTAATACCCTCGGCTGATGAAACCGCCCACCCACGGCCTTTCGTTGATTGCGTTCAACAACGCTTCGTAAATATCCGCCTGAAGACCAAGATCCTGGTTCACAGTGATCACATCGGGGTGGGGAGGGTTGAGTTCTTCCCAATGCATGCATCCGCCTGAGCCATCCGAAAGACAGCCGCTGGCAGCACCTTTGGCGGAAGGATAGGCCGGGGCGATGATGACCGGCTTCCCCAATGCCGAAGATAACGGCGAAATACTCGTATCCAACAGCCGACCGGCCTCATCAGCCATTTCGGATTTTGTAGGTGAGGAGGAGTCGCTAAGCTTGATCGTCCAGAGCAAATACAAACCGTCAGTGTCGGTCAACAGGTCAAGAGGTAATTCTACGGTTTCCTTCTCGTAAGGCAATGCCCAATAGATCGTACCGTGGAAATGCGTTCGCACTTCAGCGATGATCGCTTTCCAACGATTATCTGCATCTGCGGGAACGCCAGAAGGAGTGATTCCATCTGTAAGCGTACCGTTGGGGAGTGCAGGGCCAATCCAATCGCCTCCCAGGATCAATGCCTGGGCTCCGGATTGGGTGGCCAGGTCTGCATAGTTAATCACAAAGGCTCGATAGTGATTAAACCAGGATTGCCACCAGTCTGCATTCTTAGGCGCCGCGTCCCAAAAATCTTCCGAACGCGTGTTGAAACGCGGGGTCGGGAAAAGCGCCACATTCATATTCAATGCACGCGCCTGCGAAACCATACGATAGGTGTCGTTCCAGAAAGAATCTCTACCGGGAACAGGCCCGACCATCAATGGGTAGGGCTCGCCAAAGGTCCAAGTTGGGGTCAACACAACCCAGTTGGATCCCAAGGCACGCGTGTTCTGCATAGCTTCTGTAATGGACGTGACCCAATTGGGGTGCTGTGTCGGTTGGAATTCCACGCCAGCCAGAAAGGTAGTCTGGCGAGGTGTCACTGATGCGCCGACCAGGTCGCCTGGAGAAGTATTCCCCAACCAAGCCCAGTCCTTGACGGAGTCTTTGATGTCTTGCGGGGCCAGGCTGCTTGAAATCTGCCGGCCGCGAGCTGAATCACCATACGTCGAGGCATCATCGGTGCTGCCGCATTGACCGGCGCGGCAATATCTGTATCCGAACGATCCCAGGATGCTGAGAGGACTGTAGAGCTTGTACACCCAGCGATTGTTGCCGACCGGCCACATGGGAACTGGTTCTGTCCACCCGTAAGGATTAAACTGGATGTAAATGAGATCGTTCACCGGCGTGTTCGTCGGCACATCTACTTCGAATAAGATGGGAGCCGAGTTGCCGGCTTGCCATGTTTCGATCTGGTCATTCAGGACAGTATCGTTTTGCGGTACGATCAACTGGCGCACCTGGAATTCGCTGTTGGCTTTATGCTCGGCGTTCCAGAATCCGTCGCCCAACGTGTACTTGTAGCGGATGTCCGCGCCGGCTGGCAGGCGCAAGGCAACTGTGTAACTACCATCCGGCAAGGCGGTCATGATTGGCATGCGATCTGCGATTGTGCTTATACCACCGCGTAAATCAGCAAAGGTATTACCGAGTTGAAACAGATTTCCGCCCAATCGCACTGGCGCGCCGGGCAGGGTGTTGGAAGGTACCCGCACGTTGAACGTAATAGTCACCATGGGAGCGGGTTGTAGAAATAGCTTGACCGGTGTTGTGAGTTCATCCACCACGTTGGCACCCTGTTGGAAGGTCTGGTAGGTGCCATCCATGGCGTAGGCGACCAGGTTGTGCGTTCCAGAAGGTAGTCCCTCTAAGTCGAAGCGCCCAGCCGAATCGGTGATGGTTTGCACGCCCCCTGCGGTAACCAGAATGTTCGGCAGGGAAGTCCCGTCTTGGGCGCGAACTTCGCCTTCGATGTTACCGGTCTTGGCATTGAATGTCCGGTCAATCCAGCTCGCAATGACATCGCGTATCTCTCCTGGACCCTGGACCTGGTAGAGGCGATATCGCAAGGCCGCATCTGTGCTGGTGTCTTCAGGTAATTGCACATTGGTGCGGCGGACATAGCGGTATTTCACGACGCTGTCGATCGGGATTGGCAGCGAGACAGCATAGGTTTGCGAGTCGCGTGCCTGCATTGGGTAGAGTACGCTGTTAAGCGCCAAGCCAGTGACCTCGTCCAGAATGGCGATGGCCAGTGTTTCATTGGCTCCCAGCGGTTCTGGTAGCAGAGCGATGAAAGTAACCTGCGCCATGGGCATGGGTGTTGCTGTTGGTCCACCGGGGACAGGTGAGGCGGTTGGACTTTGCCCAATCGAGAAAGAAGGCAGCTCGATCAGGGATAGCTGGCAACTTGAATTGACCAACAGGAATACCAAGATCCATCCAACCAGGACCGATTTACGAGCGTTGGAATACCAGAATTTCATTTACCCTCCTTGTGTTCGGCATCCGTTCTTAATTGTTGCATGCGGCCGCGGTAGGCCACGTAACTTAACCCGATACTGACGAAATAAAGTAAAGACATGGGCGCCATCACCAGGGCCATATTGACTGGGTCGACCGTGGGCGTGATCGCAGCAGCCAACACGGCGATTAATACGATCGCAAGACGCCACTGCTCGGCCAGCACCTTCGGTTTGATGAACCCGATCGAGGTGAGCACGTAAATTAACAAAGGGAATTCGAAGGATACGCCAATCCAAAACATCACACCGGTGATGAAGTTGAAATAGGATTGGGGGCGAAGCTGCGCCTGGATTCCCATGAAATTCAATAGGAATGGTAAGGCCGCCGGCATCATCACGTAGTAGGAGAATGCCATGCCGCTGATAAACAACAGGGTTGCAAGCGGAATGGCCAGTAACCCAAAACTACGCGAACGCGGTCGGAGGCCGGGCGCCGCGAATAGCCAAAATTCGAAGGCGATATAAGGTAGGGAGAGCACCATACCGGAAAGCAGTGCGACTTTCATGAAAACCCCAATCGATTCGGTCACCTCGATGGCGCGCATTTCCATCAGACCTCCGATCGGCCGGGCAAGGAAGTCGATCAATTTTTGCGTAAAGGCGAAGGATATACCCACGGCTACTGCTAATCCCAGGATGGCGCGCAGAAGATGTTTGCGCAGATCCTCGATATGGTCCCATAAGGATTGCCGAACATCCTGGCTTGAAACTGTATTGCTGATGACATCGATTAAGGCGTGTTCGTCTGGTTCTTCGGTCAGGAAAAACCGAATCTGACGATAGACGCGAAAGGGAGAAGCCAGAATCCACCACACAAGGCGAAACGGTGCAGATACCACCCACCAAAGACCGCCGAAGAATTTACGCATGATCCTCGGGATCCTTTTCGCCGACATGCGATGCGGGTGGAGCGATCTGGTTCTCGGACGATTCAGAGGGAGGCACATCCGGTGGCGAGGATTTAGGTTCAGGTTTGCCTGGATCGCTCCAGACCCCAAATCGTTCCTGGCGCAGGTCTGTGGATTTTTTTACGTCGTTGGCAATATCCTTAATATCTTCGAGGTTGGCTTCGCGCATCAAGCGGTTGGGTAGGTTACGAATCTCCCGCGAAGTCTCCCGGAAAGCGCGCCAGTTATCTGAGGAGATAAAATCGCGCAACCATCTTCCGATCGTGCGGCCGGCTTTTTGCATATCTTTTGGACCAAGCAGGATCAGTGCGATGAGGAAAATGAAGACCAATTCAGTGGGTCCTATGCCTAGTATGTCCATGGTCAGTCTTTGTGCTCCTGGTGATGCAAGCTCTGGCGAATGTCGTTCTGGTGCTCGGCCAGGCTCCCCAGGACACCATTCACGAAGCGAGGCGCGCTATCGGAACCGAACATTTTCGCCAGTTCAACCGCTTCGTTGATAGCCACCTTGACCGGTGTGCCATCTTCCACGGTAAATTCCCAGCAGGCAATACGCAAAATATTCCGGTCAATGGCGGCAATCTGGTCAAATGGCCATTCAGGTGCGTATATCGCGATGATGCGATCGAGATCTGGGATCAGGGGGTATATGCCAAATATGATCTGGCGGGAAAACTCAGCCAATTCCTCTTTCAGTGGCTCCTCTTCCAGCCTGCATTTTAAAATTTCTGCTGGAAGATGGTTGGTTAGATCGACTTCGTAAAGTACTTGCAGGGCCAGGCCGCGCGCCCTGGTGCGGGACTTCATGCAGGTTCAAACCTCGCTGGGTTCTCCATATTCGATGTCTTCAATGTGGATGTTTACGAAGCCGACATCCATTGCGACCATCTCCTGAATGGCGCGGGCAACTTTGTGCTGGACGTTGCGAGCCACTTCGCGAATATTCACATCGTCGTTGAGGACAAGATACAATTCTGCATAAACCGTGTCCTCTTCGATTTCAATACGGACCCCATCTCCGGTACCGCGACGGAACAGGCGATTGACTCCTCCTGGTACCGAAGCCATATGGCTGACACCTGGCACCCCCATCGCCGACATTTTCGCGATGCTGATCAAAACATCCGGTGAAACAGTGGTTTTCCCGGCGGGTCGGGTTGGTTCTGTCATGGTTTCTCTCCTCATCCGGCTGGGCTTTCGTAAGCAAAGGAGGTGTAGAGCGCTTTGTTTGCTCGAGAGTAAGGCCGGTGTCTGTCCAGATGTTTACATCATGGCCATGCCGCCATCCACGCCCAACACCTGGCCGGTGATGTATGCGGCCTGGTCAGAGGCGAGGAATGCGACAGCGTAGCCGATCTCTTCAGGTTGACCGATGCGGGCTAAAGGCACCATTTTGAGTGCAGTCTCTAGGCTTCCCTCGGGCATCTTCTCCAAGATTTCAGTATTTACAAATCCTGGAGCAATGGCGTTTACGGTGATATTCCGTGCTGCTACTTCGCGCGCCAGCGCCTTGGTGAAGGCTATTTGTCCGCCTTTAGAAGCGGAATAATTCGTTTGCCCGGCGTTGCCCATCTGACCGGCGATAGAGGCCATGTTGATGATGCGTCCATAGCGCTTACGCATCATGTATTTGACGGCCGCCTTTGAGCAGCTGAAGGTGCTCTTCAGGTTGGTGTTGATGACGGTATCCCAATCTTCCTCTGGCATCATCATGATGACCATGTCGCGGGTGATGCCGGCATTGTTGACCAGGATATGCAGGTCTCCATAAGTTTCAATTGAAAATTTGACCAATCCCTGAGCAGCTTCGAAGTTTGAAACATCTGCCTGAAAAGCAATGGCTCGGCCACCCGCAGATTCGATCTCCGCCACAACTTCCCCGGCTTTTTCGGGTGAATTGTTGTAATTCACAACTACTGCAGCGCCATTAGCAGCCAGCTCCGATGCAACGGCGCGTCCGATACCGCGGGAACCGCCGGTTACTATGGCAACACGTCCTTCCAATAAAGCAGGGCTCACTGTTTTTCTCCTAGGCTCGAATTATACACTGTCCTAAACACTCAATTCCTTCAACGGTGCCGGCTCAATCACGTAGTTTGACTCCCAAACCGATTGAGATGCCGCCACCCACCACGATCATTGCGGCCGCTAGGGATACATCCTGCCAAAAGCGTATCGGAAAAAGGCGGATGAGGGTATCTGAATAGTAGAATAACCACGAATCGCCTTCGAAGAATAAATTATGGAACAGGGTGAAAAATTGCCAGAAGGCCAGCGCCCCAAAGGTGCCTACCGCCACAACCAGGCCAACCAGCAACCAGCCACCCCGTCGTAAGCCTTGTAGAAAAACTGTCCACCACCCACCAAAGCGCGCCCAGACCGCCAGTCCAACCAACAAGGCCAGGCTCCCGTACCAGAATCCCAGCGCGCTCTGGGTCACTCCTTTGACGTCCTGCATATGGCTGAGTTCGCGTTCATTAAAAAGCGGACTTCCATCTGCAAAGCTCAATTCGCCGAGGTAGGAAATGTCAGCCTGGTTGACCAAGTACTTCAAGGCATAAGGGGCCCAATGCAACCGGTCTTCTTGAGTGAAACCATATTGGTCCGGCGGGAAATACGGCAGGCGGTATTCAACCTGAAGGAAGAGCGGTGTCAGGAGCAGGCGAAATGCCAGACCGAGCAGGGCGAACACTAGCAACAGGCTGGCGAACCAGGCAGAAAGGGATAGTATGAATTTATTCATTGAGTCCTGTGGTTAGGTTTTTTTAATATCATTTCGGGGACAGAGCGGAAATCGCGTAATTATTTTAATGTGTTCACATCCCCTCGCAACAAGAAGTTAAGGATCAAATTGTTGGTCAGCCATTCAATTGGGGCCCGATCGTCAGTGAACACCTGTGTGGTTTCATACCCGGATTGCAGATTAGCGATTGTCGCACTCATGGCGGTGAGCAAAAGAGGGTGTACGTCCCCGCGCATGGCCAAGGTGTTGTAATTGGCGAACAGGTTTTCTGTGCGAGTCGGTTGTATGCTGGCATAAACGATGGAGTTCAGCGTGTGAGGAATGTCCATTACATAGACTGATGGAAATATCGCGGCGATGGTAGTGGCCAAGCCATCAATCAGTCTGCGGTCATCTGGTGCGCGTCCCACGTTGATGGCCAGTACGCCATCGTCTGAAAGGTGATTGTAGACAATCTTGAAAAATTCCACCGTGGTCATATGCGGTGGGATATAAGGTGGGCGGTATGCGTCCACGGCAATCAGATTGTATTGGAGCGGGCTGTGCTCTAATCCCCAACGCCCATCTTCGATGTATACGTTCAAGTTGGGCATGGTCATATCGAAATACTGGCGCCCGACATTAACGATCTCGCGGTCAATTTCAAATCCGTCAATCATTACAGAAGGGTAAACCTCTGTCGCCTGCCGGGCAGAGGTTCCTGCAGCAAGTCCGATAATGGCGTAGCGTTTCAGGTCTTCTGGCGCAAAGTGTGGGTTGAAGAATGGTCCGACCAGGAATTGCTCCCAGGGGCCGTTGTAATAAAGCTGGTCGGGGTGGTAGATCGAGTGCACCCCCTGGCCGTCGTTCAGTCGTAACAGGGTGAAACCGTTAAGCTCTTGGACTTCGATGTAATTGTATTGCGACTCTATTTCGAAGACCTGGCCAGGCGTCAGCTTAACGTGAAAATCGCCTAAGACTAGAAAGCCAGCCAGTACGAGTGCCCACACTCCACATAAGGCGACTTTCAACCACTGTTTCTTCATCCACAAGCCACCCAGTGCAACGAGTAGAATGAGCAGGCCAAATAGCAGGATGGTGCGGCTGGTACCGATCAACGGGAAGAGCAACAGGGTGGGCAAGAAGGCCCCCAACACTGAACCGACCGTTGAAAGAGCATACAGGGTTCCAGAAACGTTCCCGGCCTGCTGGGTATCGTGTAATGAGATGCGAATGGCATAGGGTGAAGTCATCGCCAATAGAGTGACCGGCAGGCTAAATAACAGCAGGGTAGCCAGGAAGGAGGCTGCGATCACACCCAGATTGAGTGCATCCATAGCAGAGGCGGCGGCCAGCAAAATGGGTTGGGCGATGATCGGGATCAGCCCGAGACTTGCGCCGCCCCAAGCCAGGTATGTGAACATTGCTTCGGGATGCGGGGATTTATCGGCCTGCCGGCCGCCGATGAAATATCCTACCGCAAAATAGACCAAGATCAGGCCAATGATGATCGCCCACACCAGATTGACACTGCCGAAGCGCATTTGCAACAGGCGTGAAGCGCCGAACTCTGCAGCCAATGTGGTCATACCGGAAATGAAAACTGTAAAGGCGATATATCGTCGCATGTGCGCTCCTCGGGAGGATTATACTTGAGTGTGGAATTCCAACCCCTGGTTTTAGCCCTCACGAGGGTCTTGACATGTGAAAACAGCCGTGATAACCTTGCTGCTATCGCGCCCGGCCCGCCTGATTTGTAAGAGCGATTCCAGGCAAGTCGGGGTTATTTTTTTACACCGCAGGAGAAAGAAAGCATGTCCGACGAACGTTTCACTGGGACCGTCAAATGGTTCAATGCCACCAAGGGTTACGGCTTTATCGGCCGTGAGGATGGCGAAGATGTCTTTGTCCATTTCAGCGCATTACAAATGGACGGCTACAAGAAGCTAGAAGCCGACCAGAAAGTGGAGTTTTCTGTGGAAGATGGGCCGAAAGGTCTGCAGGCCGCCAATGTGATTGTGATTCCATGAACCCTCGGCCGGCGGGCTGATCGTTTTGTAAACAAACAGGGTTGTCGCGAGACAACCCTGTTTCATTAACGCTTTAGCGAGTTGAGGGCGGAACGCCCGAAACAAAAAACCACCCGCTAC
>CAZULT010000012.1:0-11844 GCA_964621295.1 uncultured Anaerolineaceae bacterium
TCCGAAGACGCCATCGGCGCCGTCAACGTCGCCAAGGAATTGATGGGCAACTAGATGATGAGTAAGAAGATCAAATCCATTAGCAATCCAAAACTCAAGCTGGAAATCCTGACCCCTGCCGAAGTGCAAGAGATCCACGAAGCCACGCTACACATCCTCGAGCATGTCGGCGTGCGTTTCCCGTCGGCGCGGGCGCTGGAAATCTGGCAGGCGCATGGCGCGCAGGTCGACCGTGAGAAGATGATCGTGCGCGCCAAGCCCGACCTGATCGAAAAGGCCCTCAAACAGGCACCGCCGGCCTACACCCTGGGCGCCCGCGACCCCGGACAGGATTGTCCCCTGGACGGCAACCACGTTTTCGTGGGTACCGATGGTTGCGGGGTGGAGATCATCGATATCGAAAACGGGCAGCGACGCATGTCCAGGTTAACCGATGTGGGCGACATCGCGCGAGTGGCAGATGCCACCGAGGAAGTAGGGTTTCACTGGGTGGCGCTCTCTGCACAGGACCAGCCGCCTGAGACGCGCGGCCTGCATGAGATCAAGGCCATCTGGGAAAACTCCACCAAGCACGTGCAAACCGAATCGATCTACAACGAAAGGGAAGCGCGCGCAGCGGTCGAGATGGCCGCCCTGATCGCAGGAGGCATTGAACAATTGCGCCAGCGCCCGGTGCTTTCGGTCATGCAGTGCACCGCCCCACCTCTGGGTCATGATGGCGGCAGCCTGGAAGCCGCCCTGGTGGCAGCCGAATATGGGCTACCGACCGGCTTCATGACCATGTCTTCCTGCCTGACCACCGGTCCAGCTACCCTGGCAGGCACGCTGGCAGTCGGAAACGCCGAAGTGATCGCCGGAACGGCTTTGCTGCAATTGGCTTACCCAGGCACGCCGGTCTTCTACGCCGCTGCTCAGACCGCTTCCGACCCGCGCACAGGCGTCTACACCGGCGGCGGTCCGGAGGATTTCCTATTTGGCGCAGCAACGAATGTACTGGCCGATTTCTACGACATACCGCTTTCGATGGGTTCATTCGCCACAGGAGCCAAAGAACCCAACTGGCAAGCCGGTATCGAAAACGCCCTTTCGACGTTCATGGCCAGCATTGTGCTCTCCGATATGCTGCTGGGAGTCGGCTTTTTGCATGGCAGTCGCATCTGGTCCTATGCAGAGATGATGATGGACTGCGAGATCTTCTCGATCATCCAGAAGACCCTGGAAGGCATCGTGGTGGATGAGGAGACGCTCGCGCTGGAAACCATTGCAGCCGTCGGTCCCGGTGGAAATTTCCTGAGCCAGAAACACAGCCGCCAGCACATGCGCGATCTGTTCCTGCCTGAATTCATGGACCGCCGTCCCTATAACGAATGGGAGCAGAAAAAGGATGATGCGCGCGACTGGGCGTTGGACAAAGCCCGACGTATTCTGGCGCAGCACCAACCCGATGCACTCGATGCAAAGATATCGGAAGAGATGAAGAAGATCATTGCTTCGTTAGAAAATTAGTTACCCTCTCCCAATTAGGGAGAAGGGAGAACATAGGAAGCCCATGCAACCTAAAATTGAATTGCTTTCCCAAGATTTGATCGGGCGCATCCTGGAGGAGGCCTTCCAGCTGATGATGAAACCCGGTATCAAGGTGCAACACGCCGAAGCACGCGAACTGCTCGCAGCCGCCGGCTGCAAAGTGGATGAAGTGAACCAGGTGGTGCACATCCCTGAAGAGGCGGCCCGCAAAGCCCTGAAAACGGTCCCCAGTAAGTTTGTACTGTACGACCGCGAGGGACGACCCGGGGTGACCTACGGAGGTGACGCCGTTCACTTTGATCCGGGTTCCTCGGCTGTACACGTGCTCGACCCAGAGACGCTGGAACACAAACCTTCCTACAGTGCTGACCTGGTGCGCGTGGTGAAGGTAGCAGAGATGCTATCCCGATACGATGCCCAATCCACTGCCCTGGTCTGTAACGAAGTCCCCAAAGAGATCGGCGACTTCTACCGCCTTTATCTGGTGCTGCTGCACTCTAAAAAACCGGTTGTGACCGGCGCCTTCAGCAACGATACGCTGCAGGTCATGATCGACATGCTGGCGCTCTTTACCGGCGGGCGCGCAGCACTTGCAGAAAAACCGCAGGCAGTATTCGACGTTTGCCCCTCCCCGCCACTCATCTGGAGCAAGTTTGGCGCAGGTAATCTGATCGAACTGGCGCGTGCGGGCGTCCCGGCCGAGATGGTTTCGATGCCGCTGGCCGGCGCAGCAGCACCAGTTACCCTGTTGGGTGCGGTCGTGCAGCACGCCGCCGAGTGTTTAAGCGGCATCACCATCCACCAGCTGGCCGCGCCCGGTACCCCCATTGTATGGGGTGGCGCACCGGCTATCTTCGACATGCGCAAGGGTAGCACACCCATGGGGGCAGTCGAGACGGCCATGATCGACGTTTCCTACGCGCAGGTCGGCAAGTCGCTCGGGCTGCCTACGCACTGCTACCTGGGCGCTAGCGAGTCCAAGATCGTGGACGCCCAGGCTGGTTTGGAAAGCGGCATGAGCGCGTTGATCGGCGCGCTGGCAGGCGTCAATATGATCTCTGGCGCAGGCATGCTCGACTTTCTGGCCTGCCAGAGCCCCGAAAAACTGACCGTGGACGCGGAAGCAATCGGCATGGCCAAACGCCTGCTGGCCGGCATGCAGGTCCGCACCGAAACGCTGGCCACCGAGATGTTTGAGGGCATCCTCTTCAAAGGGGATTTTCTCAAACAACGTCTGACACGCGAGCTGTTTTCCCAGGAGCAATACCTTCCCTCCGACGTGATCGACCGTGATTCTATCCGGGGCTGGCAGCAAGCGGGGAGTCTTGATACCTTTGCCCGCGCCAAAATCCGTACACAGCAATTGTTGGCCGAGTATCAGCGCCCCGCCCTGGATCCAGCACTGGAGTCTGAACTGGTCGAAATGGTCGCAATCAAGGCGAGGAGTGCGGGTATGGACGTCCTGCCCGTATACGATTGAACCGACTGTCGCCTGGAGTACTCCAGAAAAGCACCCAGGGTTCCTTTGAAATCCAAGGCATGACGCATGATTGGTCTCGAACGATTGTTACGAGTCCCTTACGTGGACCCCTACCACGGTTTTGATATCTCACCAGACGGCCGCAAGGTGGCATTTGCCTGGAACAAATCCGGCCAGTGGGAGATCTACGAACTCCAAGTATCAGCTCCGCCCCCCATTGCCACTGCCCAGGCCTCATTCCTCCCCACAACTCTTCCACAGGGAGAGCGAAAGGTGCCGGGCGCAAAATTCTCACCCAAATACGCTCCTGATGGATCCCGCTTGGCTTATGTGGTGGACTTCGACGGGGGCGAGAATTTCCACCTTTTCATCCACGAGTTCGCCAACGGGATCCACCAGGACATGACCCCCGGCAGTGATTTCGCGCTGCAGCCGAACTACTGCTGGTCTCCTGACGGCAGGGAGATCGCCTTCATCTCCGACCAGAGCGGGGTCTTCGACGCCTATATCATGCCTGCCGGCGGAGGCACCGCGCATTGTGTGATGGCCACCGGACGCCCCGTCTGGGATGTGCACTGGTCACCGGACGGGGTCTGGTTGGCGGTGACCTACGAGGCCTCCGGTCAGGATTACGGTGTATCTCTGGTGTCATTGAAAAACCAGGAAGTCCTGACCTTGGCGCAGGGAGACGCGCCGCTCAACGCCTATAACCCCTGCTGGTCGCCGGATGGACGCATCCTAGCGTTCCACTCGGATGCGCCGAACGACTTCCACCAGATCGGACTGTTCGACCTTGACCGCCGCGCAATCACCTGGCTGACCGACGGGCAGGCAAACCACCTCTCTCCCAACTGGTCGCCAGATGGGAGCAGCCTGGCTTATGTACGCGCCCAAGGCACCACAGATATTCTTGCAATCCGGGCGATATCTGGACAGACTTATGATCCAGAAAGCACGTATGCCGTAGATTCCGGCGTTCACTACCGGCCGCGGTTCACACCTGACGGGAAACAATTGCTCTTCCTTTTCAACAATCCCCGTCTCCCACCCGATCTATGGAAACTCTCTCTGGCCCAAGGACAGTTGACCCAACTGGTGACCTCACTACCCGATGAAATGGATGACCTATCCTTTTCCCCACCTCAGGAGATCCATTACCCGGGGATGGACGGTACGCCTGTCCCGGCTCTGTTGTATGCGACGCCAGAAGCGGGAGGAACTACCCCAGCTGTGGTTGTCGTGCATGGCGGGCCGAACTGGCACTACCAGATGGAATGGCAGCCCTTCATGACCCACCTGGCTTCGCGCGGATGGGCCGTGCTGGCGCCCAATTATCGCGGATCGACCGGTTACGGACGCGCCTGGCAGTACGCCAACCGTTTCGACCTGGGAGGGATAGATACGCAGGATATAGCTGCCGGCGCGAAGTTCCTGGCCCAGGAACAACTGGCCGATAGGGAGAATATCGCCGTGACTGGCCGTAGCCACGGCGGCTACCTGACACTGACCAGCCTGACCCAGTTTCCCGAGTGCTGGGCCGCCGGATCAGGTGTGGTGCCCTTTGCAAACTGGTTCACCTGCCATGCGCGCTCACGCGGCGACTTGCAACACTGGGACATCGAGATGATGGGCGACCCCGCCCAACACCACGAACGCTGGCGAGAACGCTCGCCCTATTTCTACCTGGACCGGGTGCAGGCTCCTGTACAGTTGATCTGCGGCGCCCACGATCCGCGCTGCCCGGCTGAAGACTCCGTCGACACCAAAGAGCGTTTGCTTGAATTCGGCAAACAGGTTGAATTCCATCTCTACGAAGATGAAGGGCACGCTTTTTTGAAAACGGAAAATGTAATTCACGCCGAGGCCCAGCGCGTAGAATTTCTGGCGCGCCACTTCGATCCTAAGTATGGGAGACCAGATGGCCCAGCTAACGATACTCAATGAAGGGGAAGTACGATCCATTCATCAAGCCAGCCTGCGCATTCTGGCTGACACCGGCGTGGAGGTTGACCACGCTCCTACACAGGACATTCTGACTGCGGCTGGCGCGCGCGTCGAGCAAGGACGGGTGAAATTTCCTCCTGATTTGGTGGAGAAGTCCCTGGCCCAATGCCCCACCACGGTCAGACTGCGCGGCCGGGATGGGAAAGTCCATACCCTCGGTGACAGGGCGCTACACTTTCACAATTTGGGAGGCGCGCGCGATCTGATCGATCCGATCAGCGGGACAAAACGATATGCCTCCCTCATGGACTTGAAAAACGCCACGCGCCTGCTGGACGCACTCGAGAACTGTCACACCGTGACACCCTTCTTCACACCGGAGGATGTACCTGGCGCCATGATGTCGCTCGCCATGTACCGCCACACCCTGCCGTACACCACCAAACCGGTCCAGGGGCCAGGCGTGCAATACCCCGCCGAGGTGAAATTCGCTTTGCGTCTGGCAGAGGTGATCGGCCCGGTAAGCGAAGTCCTTTCCCTGGCAGTCTCACCCGTCAGCCCGCTGGCCATCCCCGCCCACGAAGCTGAAGCTATCGTGGAGATCGCCAAAGCCGGCGTCGCCTTCGGTCCGCTACCCTGCCCGACGGCTGGCGCCACAGCCCCCTTATCCATGGCAGGTGCGCTGGCCCAGCAAAATGCCGAAGTACTGGCCCCGCTGGTGCTGGCCCAGGTCGTGCAACCCGGTCTACCAATCATCTATTGCGGGCGGCTGGCCATGATGGAACCCCGCACCGGCCTTTCCGTCTGGGGGGGCATCGAACTGGCTCTGGTCTCCGCTGCCACGGTACAACTCGGACATTTCTACAGATTGCCGGTCAATGTCTACGGCTTTTCGACCAACAGCCACGCGCTTGACCTGCAGGACGGTTTTGAGCGCGGCATCAACGCCGCCATACCCGCCCTGGCCGGCGCGGACGAACTCTCTGGGATCGGCGAAATGGAGGCGGGGGTGAGCGGTTCCTTTTCCCAGATGGTCGCCGACAACGAGTTCGCAGGCGGAGTACTGCGCCTGCGACGCGGGTTCGAGGTCAATGACGATTCGCTGGCGGTAGAGGTCATTGCCAAGGTCATGGCCGGTACGCGCAATTTTCTCGGCCAGAAACACACCCTGCGTTACTTGAAGTCAGGGGAGGTATCGATGACCAGATTGGCGGAACGCGGAAGTTGGGAAACCTGGGAGAAGAACGGCCGGCAGGGACTGTCCGATCATGCCCGGGCGGAGGCTGAGCGTATCCTGCGCGAGCACCAGGTCGAACCGCTCGAGGAGGCCCAGACCAGAGAACTGGAGGCTATCCTTGACGCCGCTGAGAGTGAATTGGTAAGGTAGAATAGGCTTCTGGCCGGGTTGAGCCCGGCCAGAAGCCATGAAATCTGCGAATTGCCGGTGAAGGGAGACCGCATGCTCAAACAAGCCCATGCCCTGACAGAAGAACTCATAGAGTTGCGCCGTGATTTCCACATGCATCCGGAGATTGGCTTCGAAGTCCAGCGCACTGCCGGAATCGTGGCCGACGAACTGGAAAAGCTCGGTTATCGCGTCACACGCGGGGTGGGAAAGACCGGTGTGATCGCCGACCTGGGTCAGGGACGCCCACTGGTCGCCCTGCGCGCCGATATGGACGCCCTGCCGTTGCAAGAGATGAATGAGTTCGAGCATAAATCCACCGTCCCAGGCGCCATGCACGCCTGCGGGCACGATTCCCACACCGCCATGGCGTTGGGTGCCGCTGCGCTCCTGGCGAAAGAGGAGTTTTCCGGCACGCTACGCTTCCTCTTCCAGCCCTCTGAGGAGGTGGCAGATGAGGAAGGACAGAGCGGCGCCATGCGCATGGTCGAAGACGGAGCCATGGGTGGAGTGGACTTCGTCATCGCCCAGCACGTCGACCCGACTGCCCCGGTGGGGTCGATAGGGATCAACCCCGGGCCCGCCTCGGGTGGTGTAGACTCCTGGTTTGGGGAGATTCGCGGCAAGGGTGGGCACGGCGCCTTCCCACACACCGCCATCGACACGTTTCAACTGACCGCGCACGTCATGCTGGCCCTAAATGCGATCACCTCGCGGCGCATCGACCCATTTGAACCCTCAGTGGTCAGCATCGGCTCGCTCAACGGTGGCTTCACCGAAAACGTCATCCCCGAACAGGTGCGCATCACAGGCACATTACGTTTTACTACCCCTGAAGTGCAGCAGCAACTCCACGCCGAGATCCGACGCGCCTTTGAAATTGCCCGGACGCTGGGTGGGGATTTCAACCTGGAGTTCGAGATCGGTTCTCCGCCCATGATCAACGACGACCACGTCGCCGAGGTCATCCGTGGCGTCGGCGTCGAGTTGCTCGGCGATTCCCAGGTCCACGATCTACACAAGACTCTGGGGGCCGAGGATTTTGGCGCCTTCATGGAACACGCACCCGGGGCAATGTTTACGCTTGGCGTGCAGATGCAAGGGCACGAGGCGTATTATCTGCACCATCCCCGCTTTGAACTGGATGAGCGCGCACTGCCTATTGGTACGGCCATGCTGGTCGAAGCGGCCCTACGCCTTCTACACGAAGAGTAATAACCACCTCCTGAAAGGTTCATTCGTGTTATAACGTACACCATGGTTGATATCCTCGTCATCGGGAGCCTGAACGCAGACCTAGTTGTGCGTACAAAACGCTTCCCGGCCCCCGGCGAAACCATTCAGGGCGAAGACCTGGCCATCATCCCCGGGGGAAAAGGCGCAAACCAGGCACTCGCCGCAGCCAGACTGGGGGCTATCGTGTCCATGGCCGGTCGTGTTGGCAGCGACAGCTTTGGACCCACCCTCATCCATAACCTGCGAGAGAACGGAGTGGATATTACCGACATCCGGACCGATCCCGGGGCCACAGGCACCGCGATCATCATGGTGGAGGCTTCGGGGCAGAATGTGATCGTGCTCTCACCTGGCGCAAACGGCAAGGTCGTTCCGAATGACGTGGAGGCGCTGGATTTCGATCAGACAAGACTATTGCTGCTCCAATTCGAAATCCCAATTGAGACCGTCGCGTGTGCTGCCCGTATCGCCCACCAGCACGGGGTACGTGTGTTACTCAACCCTGCACCTGCGCAGCCCATGCCGGAGGCAATGCTGGCTGATATCGATATCCTGATTCCCAACGAAAGCGAACTCGCCTTGCTGACAGGCATGCCTGTAGACGACCGGGTACAAATCGAAACCGCCGCAAACACCCTGCTGGACAAAGGCCTGCAAACCCTGGTGGTAACGCTGGGAGCGAAGGGCGCACTGCTGGTAACCGCTGATGGCGCGCACCACGTGCCTGGATACACTGTAGAGGCAGTCGACACGACCGCGGCCGGGGATGCCTTTATCGGCGGCTTGGCTGTTGCGATCCTGCAGGGTCAGGCTCTGGAAGAGGCTGTGCGACGCGGGAATGCCTGCGGTGCTTTGGCTACTACCAAATTTGGGGCGCAGCCTTCGTTACCAAAACCTGAGGAAGTCAATCGCCTGATGTCACTCATACCATGACCTCAAAACGCGTCCTGATCGACACTGACCCCGGCATCGACGATGCCGCTGCAATCTTGTTGGCACTGGCTTCTCCGGAAATCCAGCTCGAAGGCCTGACGGTCGTGCACGGCAATTGCTCGGCTGAGCAGGGCACACGCAATGCCCTCTCCATTCTCGAATTGGCAAGGGCAAACCATATCCCCGTGGCGCAAGGCTGCCAGCTACCCCTGGTGCAGCCTTCTCTGCTTGCGCCAGAGACACACGGGCAGAGCGGCATGGGGTACGCCCGGCTCCCTGACCCAACCGGTAAGCCTCTCGCCCAGCATGCCAGCGACTTTCTGATCGAGAAGATCCTGGCGTCACCAGGCGAGCTCACACTGGTGGCGATCGGACCATTGACCAACCTGGCCATGGCCATCCGCAAGGAACCACGCATTGTAGGCGCGGTCAAGGAAGTCTTCATCATGGGGGGCGCTCTGCGCCATGAGGGCAATACCACCCCACTGGCCGAATTCAACACCTACGTGGATCCGCATGCGGCCCACATCGTCTATCACAGCGGCCTGCCCATCACCCTGACTCCCCTGGATGTCACCTACCAGTGCATCCTGACCAACCAGGACGTAGAGGCTCTTCAAGGGATCCATTCTCCCATTCCTCCCTTCCTGGCAGATGCCACCCGTTTCTACATGGAGTTCCATGACACATTCCAGAGCATTCAGGGTTGCATCATCAACGACCCGCTCACGCTGGCCTTGACTTTTGCACCCGATTTGTGCGATTATGAAGAACAGTATGTGGACGTGGAAATCTCCGGCGGGGTCGCTATGGGTAAGACCTACGCTGATTTTTATGGGATGACCGGGATGGCCAAGAATATGAAGGTGGCTTTGGGTGTGCGCGCACGCGACTTTATAGACTTGTTTGTGGAACGCATACGGAATCTGAGCCGTAACGCGCCTTTATGAAGGAGGTGAGCACTGTACAAAAATTGACTGTCTTATCCTCATCCAACGCGCCTTATTCGATCATCATTAGTCAAGGAGGATGCAAGCATGAAATTCATTGAGTCGGTCAAAAAAGACTTCAATACCATGACCTGGGTGCTCATCCCGGTGGCGATCGCCATCAACGTGGTCATGGGCCAGATCGTGGTGACCCTCAGGTTGCCGGTCTACTTGGATTCGATCGGCACCATGCTGGTGGCGGCTTTGTGCGGCCCATGGGCCGGCGCTCTGACCGGCACACTGTCCAACGTCATCTGGGGTCTGGCCATTGATCCAAACGCCTTTCCCTGGTGGCCGGTGGCTTTCTTCATCGGCCTGGTAACCGGTTTTTGCGCCAAGGGTGGCCTGTTCAAGAACTGGTGGAAAGTAGCTGTGACCGGTTTCCTGGTAGCATTGACCGCTGCGATCGTTTCCACGCCCATCGCCGTATACCTGTACGGCGGTATCACCGCCAGCGGTTCGTCTTTCATCACAGCCTACCTGCTCCAGACCGGGCGTGGCGTCTTTGAATCCGTCTTCAGCACCAACTTCCTGGTTGAGCCTATAGACAAGATCTCCACGGCCCTGCTGGCCTTTGCCATTATCCAGGGCCTATCGAAACGCTTCCTGGCGCGCTTCCCGCGCCCGGAGAATGTGGAAATCGAGGAAGGCGCTACCCGTACACAGTTGTTCATTGCCATTGGACTGGTAATCGTGTTGATACTGATTGCGGCTTTCGTTCTCGTGAATTTCCTGGGATAATCGATAGAAAAGGGGCGGCGATCAACCTGCCGCCCCTTTTTCCCCCCATGCAAGAACGCCTGTCTTTTTACGTCAAGCGGGAGAGCCCCCTGCACAGCTTGAACCCACTGACCAAGCTGTTCATTGTGTTTGGCCTGGTGCTGTTATCCTTTATCTCCCCATGGTACTGGACTCCACATGCCCTGATCCTGATAGGGATCATCCCCCTCAGCTTTTTTGGGCGGGTACCGCGCGAATTCTTCAGGGTCGCCTCGCGGCTGATCCTACCGGTTTCAGGATTCCTGTTCGTCATGCAAAGCCTGTTTCAACCCGGTGGTACGAACGTGCTGTTTTCTTTTTGGTTCTTGACCGTCACCCTGGAAAGCGTCCTGTATGGGTTCGCAAACGCCATGCGCATCTTCGTTATGGTATCTTCCTTCACCCTTTTCCTGCTGACTACGCACCCCAGCGAATTGATGTCCGACCTGACGCGCCGCGGCTTGCCGGGACAGTTCGCTTACGTCATCATTTCCACACTCCAGATCATTCCCCAGATGCAGGCAAAGGCCAACACTATCATCGCTGCCCAGCGCTCACGCGGTCTCGACACGGAATCAAGCTTTCGCAAGCGCATCGGCGCGCTGGTACCGCTGGTTGGGCCGCTGGTGTTCGGTTCGCTGGTCGAAGTGGAAGAACGTGCCATCGCCATCGAGGCGCGCGGATTCACATCTACACACACGAAAACCTCCCTGTACGAGATACCTGATTCCACTGTGGATAAGGTCGTGCGCTGGGGGCTGATCCTCCTGATCCTATTTACTTTCGCCAGTAGATTTTTCATTGTTAGCTCCTGACGGGGCTAAGACTCACCAGGAATAAAGATAGAAGATGTCCATCGTAAGCCTGCAAAACGTCACCTACAAGTATCCACTTACAGAGTCCCCGGCTCTTTCCAGCCTGAGCCTGCGCGTGGATGAAGGAGAGTTCCTAGCGGTCATCGGCCCGAACGGAGCCGGTAAATCCACACTGTGCTATACCCTCTCGGGTTTCATCCCGCATTTTTACAAGGGCGAGCTTACCGGGACGGTCGAAGTGGCCGGCATCGAGACCCAGGCCTCTTCGCTCAACGAATGGGTGTTGAACGTCGGCTTGGCTTTCCAGAATCCCTTCAACCAGATCAGCGGGGCAAAGTATACCGTATTCGAAGAGATCGCCTTCGGGCTCGAGAACATCGGCGTGCCGCGCAGCGAGATGAAAGAGCGAGTGGGGCGCGCTCTGGCCATGACCGGCATCAGCGATCTTGCCGAGCGCTCACCTTACTCCCTGTCAGGCGGACAACAGCAGCGCGTCGCACTGACTTCCATCCTGGTCATGGAGCCCAAAGTACTCGTGCTCGACGAACCGACCTCTCAGATGGATCCGATCGGCACGCGCGAGGTTTTCGGCGTGGTCCGTGAGATGGCCGAACGCGGCATGACCGTCATTATGGCCGAGCATAAAGTCGAATGGATCGCGCAATTCGCCGACCGTGTGGTGGCCTTGCACGAGGGTAAAGTCCTTCTGGAAGGCCTTCCCAGCGAAGTGCTCACCTCCGACCTTCTGGATCAGAA
>CAZULT010000012.1:11854-75117 GCA_964621295.1 uncultured Anaerolineaceae bacterium
CATCTCGCGCTACACTTCTACAGCCAGGGAAGCCAGGAAGCTGGGCCTGTGGCCTGAGGACCGCAACCTACCTGTCACATTGGATGAGGCCGTAGCAGGGTTTAATAAGCCATGAGTAAGGATAGCTAACCGTGTTCATCATCAATTCTCTCTGGTGAGATAGTATGAAGATCGAAATCAAGGACCTGCACCACACTTATTCCGCAGGGGTAAAAGCCCTGGATGGAATTTCTCTGGTCATCGAAACCGGCGAACAGGTGGCGATCGTCGGTCAAAACGGGGCCGGCAAGACCACCCTGGTCAAACATCTGAACGGGCTGCTGCAACCCAGTTCCGGGTCGGTCACAATCGGCGAGTGGGACACACGCGAGCACCAGGTAGCCAAACTTGCAGCCCGGGTAGGCTACGTCTTCCAGAATCCTGACGAGCAATTGTTCACTAAAAACGTGGCTCAGGAGGTCGCCTTCGGTCCCCGCAATCTGGGTTATCCGGTGGAGAAGGTCGCAGCCTTGGTGGCAGATGCCCTGACCCTCACCGAATTGAATGACCAGACTGAGACCAATCCTTACGATCTATCTCCCAGCTGGCGGAAGATGGTCGCACTGGCTTCTATCATCGCCATGGACACACCCATTATCATCTTCGACGAACCCACCACCGGTCAGGACGCCGTCAATATCACACGCATCGCGCATGTTATCGCCGCTTTACGGGAGCGCGGCAAGACTGTGCTCACCATCACGCACGACATCGATTTCTGCGCGGAGAATTTCGATCGCGTGATTGCGCTTCTGCAGGGGCAGGTACTGCTCGACGGCCCCGCCGCGGAAGTGCTCGGGCAGCAGGAGATCCTGGCCCGTACTTATGTCGATCCCCCTCAACTTGTGCGATTAGGTCTTAAATTAGGATACCAGTCCGTCACGCGTACACAGACAGAATTCTTGAAAGTCTATCGAAACCAGTTCTCGGCATGAGCCGAAACCTCCGCCAAACCCTGGCGTACTTTGCCGCCTTCTTTGTCCTGGGCGCAACCATCGCTTCATTGGGTCCCACACTGCCGTTTCTGGCCAGCAATACCGGCGCCAGCCTGGCAGCGTTAGGCCTGCTTTTTACCCTGCGCTCGGCTGGCTACCTGACCGGCTCATTGCTGAGCGGGCGTCTTTACGATCGCCTGCCAGGTCACCATTTGTTGGGGAGCGCCATCCTGGCCGGCGGGGTTGGCCTGGTGCTGCTCCCCGAGTTACGCGGATTTCCATCCCTCGTGCTGGTTATGATGGTGATCGGCTTAGCGGAGGCCACGCTGGACGTCGGCTCAAACACTCAACTGGTCTGGGCACATGGGCCGGGCTCGGGCCCGTACCTCAATGGCATGTTTCTATTCGCAGGGATCGGAGGCACCCTAGCCCCGTTGGCGCTCTCGTTGCTGGGCGGCATCTGGGGTTATCGCGCCCTGGCGGCCATCACGCTGCCCGTGGCTTTGTGGACCTTTATAACCCCTGCCCCAGAGCCCCATGCGCACGCTGAAAGCCGCCCTTCCGGCTCGCTTTCCCCATTGCTATACTTCGCTTTCTGTCTCCTGACGTTCATTTTTATCGGTGGCGAGGTCGGGTTCAGCGGTTGGATCTACACTTATAGTCTGGCTCTCAAGATGGGTACAGAAAAAACAGCCGGGATGTTGAACTCGTTCTATTGGTTAGGCATCACTCTCGGGCGGGTAGCAGCTATCTTCCTCACGTTGCGGATCAAGCCCGGCCGCTATGTGCTTGCCAACCTGACAGGGTTGGTTGCCTGCCTGGGACTGATCCTGCTCGATCCAAGTTCCCGGACCTTGCTTTGGATTGGGTCGGGTGGATTCGGGTTCTTCCTGGCGCCGCTGTTCCCAACCACCTTTGCCTTCCTGGAACGTAAAACCCCCATCACAGGATCTGCGGCGGGGGTCTTGTGGGCCAGTGGCAGCTTCGGGGCGATGGTCTACCCCTGGGTGATGGGACTGCAATTGGCCCAAAGCGGTCCAATCAGCTTGATGGTTACGCTTGGTGCCAGCTTTGGGGTATCGCTGGTCTTGTTTGGATGGATATCCAGACAATAGAAGCGTGTGACCGTCCGTGTGATATCTCGCCAATTCTCCATGGAATATGCGAATTGACAGAAACCAGCAGATCGTATTTCAACGCGGCCGAACCACGAGTTCTTCATAACCCGAATCCGCGCTCATCTCCCTGGTAAAGACCAGTTCGTCGAATTCCGCAACGACCAGTTCTGCGGTCGTATAGATTGTGCAACCTGCAACGAGATGGCCGCCAAGTGTCTTTCCGCCACCATCTGAAATCGAAACATGCAAGTGTAAACCGTGCGTGGAAACCGTCCCTGTAATGGAGACGATCTCGAAAGGGCCATCGAACTCAGAGTGGTAGTCCCTGTTTGCCAGACGCAGCGTGGCTCTTGTCAGGCTACCGACCGCGCTCAGCATGCAACCGGCTTCGATACGCTTGTCGAAAAGGTAAGCCTCGATCTGCTCGTAAAGATCCTGCCCAGGCTTAAGACGAAATGCATGTATTTGCACGGGACCTCCGTGATCACCAATCCCGGAATGCATCACAATAATACTCCTGGCCTGATGGGGCAGTGACGACATAATTCCAATCTGCGTCCCCGATCTTATACCCTGCCAAATCAGATTCAAGCGAGTGCAGCAAACCTGCCGCTTTCCAGCGTGCAAAATGGAAGGAACGCCAGTCTGTTGGTTGCTGGCCCTGGCCCTGGTTGCTGGCGTAACACACCAGGGCAGCGCCGACACCTTCATTGACAGAGGCGGGCAGACCCGGGGTTTGGTAAGCTCTAGCCAATGCCGGGACGGCATCCTGCGAGAGTTCGGCCAGATAAGAAGCGTCGAAATTCTCTCCCTGAAAAGCCCGGTTGATGTTTTGCCGCACGATGAATCCATCCACGTTCATCAAACCCAGACTGATTACGAAACCAAGCAAAGCCACCAGTGCTGCAAGGGCAAATGTGCGCTCGCGTTGCAACAACTCCAGGATTGCGACCGCCACGAGCAGGATCGCCAACCAGATTATGAAAACATGCGTATACGCGCGCAAACGCGAGAAGCCGTAGGCGCTTTCATACAGAACCAGTCGCTGAAAGGCTGAGATGAGCATAATCAGCACCAGGGCCACAATGGCGATTCCCAGGCTGGAAAAGACTCGTCGCTGTACCCCGGTTTCACGCCTTGTCACAGCACTGGCGCTCAGAATGAGCAGCAGGCTGAAGAAGGCCACCACTACCAGTTCGCCAAACCCGCGGCGGGCATATTCGGAATACGTAAAGCCATCCAGGTGAATGTTGGACTGGCCACCGAAAAAGTATTGGAATTGGATGAAAACAAAAGAAGCAAACAGCAACATCACACTACCAAGCACAATCAATGCTTCAGTAAAACCAAGAAATGGCGGCACGACCGGCTTGTTTTCGCCTAACAATTTCTCATCACGACTCTGCAAGGCGGCGTGCAGGATAACGCCCGCTAGGGCGTAAGCCCCTACCAGAATATAGACCAGCCGGAAAAGGTATTCCGGCAGTTTTTCCAGCCGGAATAATTCGATGAACGCTTCCAATCGCTGGCTGAATACCATATCAGCGGAAGAAAGTAGGGCAGCAAATATCGCCACCACGGGCAGCGCGATTAGCACTCCGCGTACAATCGACCAGGCGCGAGAAGCGCCCCGGGCTTCGGTCGCCCCACCGCGCTCGATGGATTCGGCTTGTTCGCGCTTGAGTTCCGCATTGAACATGATAGGTCGGGCAAACATGCTACCTGCCAGACGCAAGTACCCGATCAGGTAATCCAGGATGCCATATTGCAACCAGCGCCCGCCTGAGAAAGAGACGGCCGTAACGCCCATCAAACCCAGGGTCAATGAGACCGACAGAAACACTGTTAGAGGTTCCAGGCGTATAAAGGTTATAACCACCAGGAAAACAATGAAGGGTAGCAAAACCCAAACGCTGCGCGCCGGCTGGTTGCCTTCCGACCGCAGCAGCAAGTAGCCCGTTACCAGACACAAGAGCACATACAGCGCAAAATTGATACCCGGCGCCTGTTTCCAGAACAAGAAATCAAAGGCCCAACCGAGCGCAATGACCGTCCACCAGAAACGATTCGGATTGGTTTTCATCTTTACCTCCTGCAAAGGTTTCCACCATCATAGCTATTCCAAGCTTGCGAAGACTGTCAAAAGATATCAAAAACCTGCATCTCTGTTCGCTACTCTCAAGCCTTCAATTCCATGCCCTTCATTACAGTTTCCTTAGATACTAATTTTACTATTGACATCCAATTTGAAATATGCCATACTTTCGTCATTATCCGGGGGCATACATATCATTGCCATCCTATGAAAGGAGGAGGTGATGTCTAAGATGGATAGTAGTATCAAACCCAGCGCTGTGGCATCCCTCCTCAAGTAAGAAGGAAGCCGCAGCGCGCCACGGATGCCGTCCAATTGGACGGCATCCTGGTTTTAACCGGCCTGTACAGACGCTTGTAACTTTGGGCCATCCAGTCGTGGCCATTTAAGGGAATCGCATTTCAAAGCGCCAGGACTGCTTGCTTCTGAGTTCTTGCGAGCTGATGCCCATGACCTCAAACCAGGTGTTACCCGGCTTGAGAGGGAAAACCTCGCCATCAGGTGTTTTCAGTTGCACGACTTTTTTTTGCCCACGACGGTTCCACTTCAGATCGTACGCCTGTCCATCACGGAAGGCAACAGCGGGGCCAGCGCCGGAAAACTTCATTTCAAGCACTTCGGGTGTTACCGAGAAAAATTCGTGTTCCATGAAAAGAATGACAACGTTCTTGGCGGTGATCGGATCACCATTCAAGGCATCTGTCAACAATTCATACTTTTCCGGTTGGCCGTCCAGCGCGTTCACCAGATCGGAATAGCGAGCGTAAACCCCGCTGGCCGGGTCATACTCCCAGCGGTTGTAAATGACAGCAGAGTACCATGCCTGAATCTGGCTTACCGGTTGGCCACCAGGGGGCGGTTGCATCTGGAAGCGCGTCCCTTCCAGATCCTGTCGCCGGTCGGGGAGGCCCTGCTCCTGGACATATTCGCGCACAGCCGTTGTATTCGCCATAAGATAATTCGTAAGAGGATCAGGCCGGCACATCGCGGGACAGGCCGCTTCCCATTCAAGGATCAAGCGCCTGGCAAAATCCGATTCGGTCAACCGACCCAATGTGCGCTCATCAGCGCTTCCGAACACGAACCATGCGTTGTACATACGCACCAGGTGTTCGTCAAAAAAGCGCGCAGAGCGGATCGAGCCGACCTGCTCGGCTTCCTGGCTGTAAAAAATCGCGGAGAAACGAGTTGTCCCCTCCTCCGTATAATATTCATAGACGATGTCGGCTTTTGACAGGCCGGATTGCGGCCGCACATTACGCGGCAGATTCGAAACCTTGACGATCATCGGCCGGCGATCCAGCAGCTTCGGGTCGGTGCTCAACCCGGTAAGCGGGTTGATATCGAGCGGAAAGCCAAATGGACCAAATCCCTCTTCCGGATACCCCGGAGTGGGCGTCATGTAATCGTATGGCGTACTGAAGATTTCAGTAGGCGCTGATGAACCGGTCGGAGTGGCCGTGTGGGCAACCTGCGACCTGTTTCCTGGCTGACAGGCTGTTATAAAAAGCAGCAGAATCAGGTAAAGCGTACGTTTGAACATAGTGCATCCTCCTTATGATACCCCACTCTGCTTCACGCTGCTTGCGCACGATACCTTTAGCCCCTATAATGGGACATCATGCAAAGAGTCAACCTGGTTTCATTTACGAAAACTCTCGTGCGGTGGTTTCTGCCTATAGCCGCATTGTTCACGCTGGCTGCCTACCTTTTCATCGCACCTCCTGGCCTTCTCGGAAAAGCGGATGGGATCGGATACGCGGTCTGCCATCGTATCGACGAGCGCTCATTCCATTTCTTTGGCCGCCAACTACCCCTGTGCGCGCGCTGCACCGGGGAGTTCGATGCTGCCGCGATCACACTGCTCTTCCTGGGAATCGTCAGCCGCAAGCGGGGGGGCATGGCCGCTCGGGGTATCCTGGCCGTGCTGGCGGTGTTTTTCCTCGCCTTTGCATTGGATGGCTCCAATTCGTACCTGTACCTGCTCAAAGAGATCCATCCAGGATTCCTGCCACAAGTCCCCAATTTGTACGTGCCGAACAACACCCTGCGCCTGTTGACCGGTTCGGGGATGGGTATAGCCATGGCTGCAATGCTCTTTCCTGTCGTTAACCAGACGCTCTGGCGCGTTCAGGACGACAGGCCGGTTATGGGCTGGAAGGAATTTGGCGGGTTACTGGGGCTCATCGCCCTGGTTGACCTTGGTATCGATCTTGAGGTTACCGTTGTGCTTTATCCGGTCGCGTTCATAAGCGTGCTGGGTGTTCTGGCCTTGCTCAGTATGGTATTTGGCATGGTGTGGGTCATGATCATGCGCCAGGAGAACAGCCTGGAGCTGGCCAACCAGCTCTGGATGCCCGGCCTCGCCGGTATCACCCTGGCGTTACTCATGGTCATGGTGATTGACCTGTTGCGTTATCACTTAACGGGAACCTGGGGTGGGTTTCCACTCGGGTAATTCCTCTTATTCGAGAGAAGGAGTCTTTTATGGACGTTTTACTGGAAGTATTCACCGCCTTCGGCCTTTCGGCCAGCGCGGGGTTGAATGCGTATATTCCTTTGCTGGTCATCGGGGTCATCGCACACTACACAGACTGGCTTATCCTCCACAACCCCTGGGATTTATTGGCCAATCCGTGGATCCTGATCGTGTTGGGCATTCTGGTCATCATCGAAATGCTGGCTGATAAAGTCCCAGCGGTGAATCACATCAACGATGCCATTCAAACCTTCATCCGCCCGGCAGCCGGGGCCATTGCTTTCGCCGCTAGCACAAACGTGATCACCGATATCCACCCCGCACTCGCTTTGATCGCTGGCTTGCTGGTGGCAGGCAGTGTACACGCCGTCAAAGCAGGCGCGGTGCGGCCGATGGTGACCGCCACGACCGGCGGAGCCGGAAACGTGCCGGTCAGCATCGCCGAGGACATCCTCTCTACGGTGCTATCTGTTTTGGCAATCGTCATCCCCGTCCTTGTGGTGATCCTGATAGTGCTGGGGATCATACTGGTCATCTGGTGGATACAAAGACGACGCGAAAGAACACTTCAGCAACACTGACAAGTGCATTCATGTTTGAAAAGGAGAGCTCATCATGTCTCAACAACCTGACCAACCCATGCCGCCCCCTCCAGCCTTGCCGACCAGCAACCTGGCGCTGGCCAGCCTGATCCTCGGTATCCTCGGCTGGACCCTGCTACCATTCCTGGGGGCGGTAGGAGCCATCATCACCGGGCACATGGGAAAGAACGAAATCAAGAATAGCCAGGGAACCTTAGGCGGGAATGGCATGGCCACTGCGGGACTCGTACTGGGCTACGTCAATATTGCCATTGGTCTGTGCGTCCTGTGCTTTTTCGTGATCCTGCCCATGATGGGACTTTTAGCCATTCCATTCTATCAGGGTGGGTAACCCTCAAGGAGTAAATTTCATGGAAGAGAACATTATCAACAATACCCCGGATGGTGAACCTAAAAAAAGGAATACCGGGCTGATCATCGCCATTGTGGTCGTGGTCGTTCTGTGCTGTTGCGTGGTAGCAGGCTGTGCCGCGCTCTACTTCGGATACGATTCGCTTGGCGATCCGCTGGGTTTCTATGGTGCATTGCCCATAGTAGCAGGTCTCATCTAAACCAGGAAATTGAACTAACCGGTTCCCCGAAAGGAATACCACCAAGCAATACCGCGGCGGTTGCGGTATCGCCATTGCACGGAGTCAAAGTCTTCATTTTGGCGGTGTGTAGGATTGCCGTGATCAGTGATTCAAAAGGGCATATCCGGAAAAGGCGAAGGCTCGCTCGTTGAAACATTGAAATAAACAACCTGATATCTACACCAAACCCAAAATCCAGGAAGACCTCTTAGGCGGGCGGCGTGCCGTCGTGAAATAGCACCCGCAATGACTGCAAGGCTGCCAACGCCCGCTCACGGGTCTCGCGTCCCATATTCAACTCAGCGAATTCGTCTTCGTCCAGCACGGTTTGCCGGCCGTCCGGAGTCACCCACAAGTCGAGGGCCAGGTCGACGTAGGAAAGCGAATCCACAAGAAAGACAGCCGGCAAACAGATATTGCAATACCAGCCTTTGAGCTCTCCACTATCGCGGTCATAAACCGCAAAGAGGTTGTACCAGCGATCGTCATAATACGTTTCGACAAATCGGTCCCCGTGTTTCAGGGTGATGCCCTGAAAAGGCAGATCCTCCCGATCAAAAGTGGCTTCTAAGACAATGGCGTGCGCCTCCTGGCTCAGAACCTGTCCCTGGTACTGCCACGTGACCTGCCCAGAGAGATCGAGTTTGTAGATTGTGATCTCCTTCATGCCAGCAACTCGCCGAGGGCGCTGAATGTGATTTGCTGGCCTATTGATAACGGAGCACCGCTAAAGAAGTAAAATCCATCCTCCAGAGTGACCTGGAAGCCTTCCCGTCTGAAGATCACATCCGCTACCCGCCCTTTGAGGGCGGCCCCTTCCCCTGGATGGACGCGTTCCGGCCTGACCAGGATCGTCACGGGACGGCCCAGACCGGCCTTTGGGGGTTCTTGAAGCTCCAGCGTGCCCAGGGTAGTCTCGGCATGGCGCTCGTCCAGCAACTGCCCTGGAAGGATATTGCCCAGGCCAAGAAACCCCGCCACCCAGGCGGATGCGGGGTGTTCGAAAACCTCCTTGGGTGCGCCGCGTTGAACGATTTCGCCGTCATGGACCAGCATCACCCGGTCGGCTACCGCAAAGGCCTCCTCCTGGTCGTGTGTAACATAAATCGCCGGTATTCGACTGGCATGCAGGATTGCGCGTAGTTCCCCCAGCAAGTGGTCACGCAAAGTCCGGTCCAGGGCACCCAGCGGTTCATCCAGCATCAACAGACGTGGGCGCAACACCAACGCACGCGCCAGCGCAACACGTTGCTGTTCGCCGCCTGAGAGCTCGGTAACATCGCGGTCTGCAAAAGTTGACAGGTTAACCAATTCCAGGGCTTCGGCCACGCGCTGTTCAATTTTTCCCGCCGCTAAAGAGTGCATCTTCAGGCCAAAACCAACATTCTCCACCACGTTCAAATGTGGAAAGAGGGCATAATCTTGAAAGACCAGCCCGAACTGACGCCGGTAAACAGGTGTGCGTGCCAGGTCTTTCCCCTCCCAACGCACCTGGCCTGCTTCGGGTGCTTCCAGCCCAGCGATCACATGCAGCAGGGTCGACTTGCCGCTTCCAGAAACCCCCAGCAGGCAAACTGTTTCGGCTTCCACCACACGAAATGAGATCCCTTTTAAAAGCGGTTTCCCTTCGTAGGATTTACGGATATCAAGCAATTCGAGCATATTACTCCTTTGCAGAGCCAGCATTAAAAAGGTTTACAAAGGTCCTGCGTCCCCAGGACGGACCCGCTCGATCCCAAGAATTCCGAGCGTGGTGAGCGCCATCAAAAGCGTAGCCATGGCCATAGCCTGGCCATAATTCAACCCCCCAGGCAAGGAGAGGAAGCGGTAGATGGCCACCGGAATGGTCGGGTATTCCGGCCGGGCCAGTAAGGAAGCAGCTCCGAATTCGCCCAGAGAGATCGTGAAGGCAAAAGTCGCTGCAGCCAGTGTGGCACGCCACAACACCGGCCAATCCACTGTGCACCAGACCTGGAATGGAGGAGCACCTAATGTGGCGGCAGCTTCACGCAAGCGCTCGGGGATGGATGCCAAACTGGGTTGTAAGGTTCGGATCACAAATGGCAGGGCAAGGGTGGTATGCGCAAGTGGGAGCAGCCAGGGTGAAGCCAGTAAACGTAAAGGCGGTTGGTTGAAAGCCAATACGTAACCCAGACCCAGGCTCACGGAGGAGGCGCCCAAAGGCAACATCACCAGGGTATTCAGGATCCGTTGTGGGCGGCTTGGACGGGCCAGTGCGTATGCTGCCGGATACCCCAAGCTCAGTGAGAGAACCACAGTCAGGCCAGCATAACCCAAAGAATTAAGCGCCGCTTGAACGGGCGGAACATAGAACAGCGAATCGCGCCGGTTGATGAAAAGCTCCTGGTAATACTGACCGGTCAACCCGGTTTGCACGGCACTGCGTTCTCCTCGCGCCGCTTCGAGCCGGTAGACGGAACGCAAGGGTAGTGCCAGCATGGGCAATACAAACAGAACGACCAGCAAGCTGCCTAGGGCGGATACAAAGAGCTTCTCCCCCCAACCTTGAGCCGTTTGCTGCTGGTAGCGGCGAGCGCGAGCTGAAGCCAATCGCCTGGCAGCAGTGATACCTCGCGTATAAAGGATCGAGAAAGCCAGGGTACACAATAACTGGATCAGTGAAAGCAGTCCGGACAGGGGCAGGTTCAACATTTGCAGGGCTTGAATATATATCTCCACTTCCAGGGTAGTAAATCCGGAGCCACCAAGCAACAGGATAACCCCAAAACTGGTGAAGTCGAATAAGAACACCAGCGTCCCGGCAGCCAGCAAGGACGGTCGCAGCATTGGCAAGATCAGGCGCCACCACAGGCGCAGGTTACCCGCACCTAGCGAACGAGCAGCCTGTACAAGGCGCGGATCGAGAGCAGAGAAACCATTCCCCACCACGCGGATTACAATGGTTGTATTGTAAAACACGTGCGCCACCAGGATCGCTCCTAAAGTGCCTACAAATGGAACGGGAGGGGTATCCAGACCAAGGAGTGCCATCAATCCCAGGTTTACCCATCCGCGTGGACCCAGAAGAGCGTTGAACCCTGCCGCCACCACTACGGTAGGTAGCATGAATGGGACTGCAGTGAGGGCCCGCAACAACGCTTTTCCAGGAAAAGTGAAACGGGTAAACAGGTAGGCGGCCGGTAACCCCAGCAGCAAAGTCAGTAACGTCGAAAGCCCGGCCTGGTAAAGCGTGAAGGCCAGCACCTCCCGTATCTTCCGCAAAGCCTCCAGGTTAACAAGGGACAATTGAAGAGAGACAGAGAGTATCCTGACCAAAGGATAAAAAAAGAAGACCCCCAAAAAAACCAACGGCAGGAACCATAGCTGCCTGGCCAATCCACGTTGTGAAGCGATCCGGTCGAGCAAGCTGGCCGGATCAATGGGGGATCGAGAAGCGGTCATCCCCTTAGCGCAGCACCGTTTCTGACCAGGCCGCGATCCACTTTTCGCGGTTTTGAGCAATCGCTGCCGGGGGCAATTCGGCTGGATTTGATGGCACCTGCGCATATTTCACAAATGCCTCAGGCAGGGCTGCCCGGGAGTTTACCGGGAAGACAAACATTTGCAAGGGCACGTCTTCCTGGAACGGTGTGCTCAACATGTAGTCGATGAATTCTTGAGCCAGATCTTGTTGCCGCGTGCCCTTCAAGATACCGACGAATTCGATTTGACGGAAACAGGTTTCCGGCCCAACGATTGAAGCGGTGGGGGCCTCAACCAGCTGCCGGTCGGAAAAAATGACTTCCGCCGGGGGGCTGGAACCGTACGAAACCACCATCGGTTGTGATCCCCCTCCAGTGGAGGCACTAAAGTTGGTGTAATAGGCCGTCTCCCAATCAGCGACCACCACCAGACCGTTGTCCCGCAATCTCGCCCAGTAGTCCAAATAACCGGGATCGCCAAAATGGGCCACGGTGGCCAGCAAGAATGCCAGGCCTGGTGAGGAGGTGGCAGGGTTAGAAGTCACCAGCAATCCGCGGTATTCGGGGCGCAGCAGATCTTCCAGTGTTTCAGGAACAGCCAGGGCTTTACTGGAAAAGAAGGATTTATCGTAATTGATGCACACATCACCATAATCCACCGGAGTAAGCTGATACGAGGGATCGAGCTGGAATGCACTTGGGACCTGGGATAAACCTGCGGACTGGTAGGGTTCAAAGATCCCTGCCTCGAGGGCCCGCGACAGAAAGGTATTATCGACGCCAAAGAGCACATCCGCCAGCGGGGTTTTCTCGGTAAGAATAGCCTTGTTCAGTACTGCGCCCGCGTCGCCACCGGCCAGGAAGCTCACCTGCACCTGATGACTCTGTTCGAATTCCTGGATGACCTGTTCACTGACCGAAAAGGAGTCGTGGGTCATGACAGTAAGTCGCACGGGCTCATTGGAAGAACAGGCGCCAATCAGGAAAGTCACGATCAAAACCAGCCAACTCAATGATTTCATATTTTCCACCTGAATTTCAACCTTGCCGGTGGTGAACCACCAGGAGCAATCCAGAGCGCAGGCTAATATCGGCCTGATCGGCGATCAAGAGATTGCTGATGCCGCGCGACTGGTCGGGATAGAGTGTCTCGCCCTGCAAAGACCAACGTAGGCCCTGAGTCGATAATCCTTCGACGGGAGACCCCCAGGGAATCAATGAGACCACGTCACCGCTGTTTCCTCGAAGAACGGCATGGTCCCGGCAGAAGAAAGCGCGCTCAACGCCATCATCGATCTGGAGATCTACACCCGAAAATCGAGGCCCGCTCAACAGCATCAAATTGGCCAGTGTCTGGTCAAGGCGATTTCCCAGGGCAGCAACAACCAGGATTGATGCGGGCTGTCTTTCGAGTGCATACGTGAGAGCCAGATCGAGGTCGGTTTCGTCCTTGTCTTCAGGGAATTGCACGACTTCGACATCCGCAGCCACAAGATCTGCCAGCAGATCGCCATCTACGGAGTCTAGATCGCCGATCAAAACATGGGGTTGAATAGCCAAGGAGTGAAGGTGTTGCGCACCCCCATCTGCCGCAACCAGGAGATCATCCTGCCCGAGTAATGCCCGGGCAGCATCCATGTTGGGCAGGCGACCATTTGCAAAGATCACCACTCGCACAAATAAAAATTCCTCCCGCCGGTGGGAGGAAAGCGCTGCAAACTATGGTCCCTCCGCCGGCATGATCCGGATCAGGTAATGCGGGTCGAGCGTACTTCGCTCCTCTCAGCCTGTCCTACCAGGCTCCCCGTTGGGTTATAAACGCCAGTATACGGCGGGGTGGTGAACTTGTCAAGCCAAAGAAACTGGCCCGGGCTCGTTCAGCGCACGCGGCGGCGCCATTCCTCTTTCAACTGCAATTCGCGTGGGCTGACTCCAGAATCAAGTGCCAGAAAGTCTGTTAACAAGCGATTGAAGCGCACAGTGTCATCAATCATGGGAAAATGTCCCGAGTTTTCCAAAACGACATGATGCATCATATGCGGAAGTTGGAGCGCTTCATCAGGAGATGGGACTGGGATGGCCGGATCTGTTTGACCGTGCACAAGCAAGGTAGGGATCTGGGTTTCGCGCATCATCGAAAATGCGCCATTTGAAGGAGAGCCATTGACCGAAGCCATAATAGCTTTGGGGTCAGCCTTGATGGCATCCGAAAGTGCCGAAAGGGCTTCGGGCGTTTTGCTGCCCAGCCAGTTGATCAAATCGGGTAACGGGGAGGTCTTCAAACGCGAATTGATTTCTTCGGGATGCATGGGACCGTTGATCGCCATCATACGGTCAACGCTCTGCGGCCAGCGCGTCGCAAAGGTATACCCGACCAGGGCGCCCAACCCGTGTCCTACCAGAGCAATTTTCCCGATCCCCATGGCATCCAAGAAATTCCCCAGAAGATCGGCTTGCTGAACAATGGTGTATCTCATTGGGTCATGGGATGTATCGCCGAATCCCCACAGATCAAGAGCGTAGGCACGGAAGGAGGTCGACGCTACCTGCATAGAGGCGATCCAATAACGCCAAGAACCGACCCAACTGTGCAGGAAGATGATGGGACGCCCTCGCCCCAGCACCTCATAGTGAACGATCTGTCCTTCCAGGAGAATTGCGCTCATTCGCTCAATCGCACCTTAGCCAGTTCATCTTTACTTACCAAATTTCGCCAGGATGGAACGCACCCGGTCGGTCAATTCATCCGGGGCAAAAGGTTTCAGCAGGTAATCCTCGGCACCAGCTTCCATACCATCCTGGATCTCGGCTTCCTGGCCTTTTGCAGAAAGAAAGATGACAGGCACATCGCTGAGGTTTGGTTCCATTTTGATCAATTTACAGGCATCGTAACCGGTCATGCGAGGCATTCGGACATCTAGGATGATCAGGTCTGGATTTTCTTGTTTGGCAAGTTCAACCGCTTCCTCTCCATTCGAACCAGAAACCACTTCGTACCCTGCAAAGCGCAATGTAAAGGCCACCAGGTCGCGGATATCGGGTTCATCTTCTGCCACAAGTATTTTTATCATTCCTGCCTCATTCATCGGAGTTGTAAGCCGGGAGTGTGAAGGAAAATTTACTCCCTTTTCCTTCCCCTTCACTATCCACCCAGATCCGTCCGTTATGCATCTCAACCAATTGCCGTACAATCGCCAGACCTAAACCGGTACCCGGGGTGGCCAATACTAGCGGATCTTCACCCCGGTAGAAACGATCAAACACGCGTTCCTGGTCGTCAACCGGGATACCCACCCCCGAATCGATCACATCCACTTGAACCTCACTGCCATTCATGGCCTCGATATGGACGGTCACTTGCCCATTTTCGGGTGTGTAATGATAAGCATTATCCACAAGGTTTCCAAGCACCTGACGCACCCGCTCTTCATCACCCAAAACAGAGGGGATATCCTTTTCGGCATCAAGAGAGAACACCATAGATTTCTTCTCTTCTTTTGAACGGCGCGTGATGTCAGCCAGCACATCTTCAGCCACCTGGCGCAAGTCAAGCGCCTTCGGGGATAATGTGATTCTCCCGGCTTCGATGCGAGAGATATCCAACAGGTCATCGACAAGGATATTCAAGCGCTCGGTATTATTCTTGACAATCTGCAGGAAGTGCGTCTGATTTTCATTCAAAGCCCCGGCGGCGCCCATTAACAAGATATCGACATAACCTCGGATGGAGGTCATCGGCGTGCGTAATTCATGGCTGACCGTAGCCACAAACTCGGATTTCAACCGATCCACTTCAACTTCGTGCGTGATATCGCGGAAGATGGAGACGGTCCCAAGGAAATCATCCTGCAATATCACAGGGGCGACGTGAACCAGGGCAATACGGCCATCCTCTAGCTCGAGTTGTTCTGCATATGAGTCACCCGGCTGGTAGGAAGCCGGTTGTGTCGACCAGTCACTGATGGTTTGCTTCCATGTTGCAGCCGCCTTTCCAAAAATGCCGCCAAACGTATCCAGGGATTGCCCGCCAACTTTTCCAGCATCGAGGTCGAGGATGCGAGCGGCCGAATCATTGAAGAAGGAAATCGCGTTACCAGGGTTGGTCACCACCACACCATCCGCCACTGCCTCCAGAATGGCTTGTGAACGGCTGGCCTCTTCCTGCTCCTTGCGCAGCATGCTGCCCAACCGTTCTGCCTGATCGCGGATCAATTCATAGAGGTGGGCATTGTTGATCGCAATAGCCACCTGGCTGGCTATGGCCTTCACCAAACCAAGCCTTTCGGGTCCAAAGAATCCTACTTGGCGGTGGAACACCATCAACACGCCGATGACGTCTTCGCCCACCAATAATGGAGCTACGATCGAACTGCGATGTTGATTGGAAGTCTTCCCAGTTTTAACCCAGTGCGAATCCTTGTGCAGGTCTTCCACAAGCGCTGCTTCTCGAGATTCCAAGACCCAACCTGCCAGGCCTTCTCCGACCTTCAGGGTAAAACCTCCCCCTTCGGTCGGTTGCTTACCTGTCAGATAGCCGTAACCCGCCTGGTAATGGAGCGAGTTGTCTTCGGCATGCAACAGCATAATGGTCCCTTGCTCAGCGCCGACTGCCTCATTCAACAGCGCCAACGTGCGGCTCAGGGCGCGGTCCAGATCAAGGCTGGCAGAGACCTCCGTGAGGATGCGTAATAAAGTCTCCGTATTTGCTTTTTCCCGTTGCAACTCCGCGGTGCGTTCGACCACACGCTGTTCTAGTTCCTCAGCCAATCGATTGGTTTCGGTGAAAAGATGGGCATTTTCGATCGCAATGGCAGTATGTTGCGCCAGGCTGGTCAGGAAGTCCAACTCTGTGCTGCTGAACTCTAATCCCTCACCGGTTCGCCAGACTGCCATCAACCCGCTCAACTGGTTCTTCGAAAGGATCGGAACGCTCATCAAATGTTCGTGTGTATTTTGTCGCGTGCCTTCGATAACCTTGGCGCGAGGGTCGCTTTCGGCATCGTTGACAATTTCGCCTACTCGTTCTTTCGCGATACTACCCAAGATCCCTTCTCCGATTTGCAAGGGTGATTTTTTGATCTCCTCTGCGTCCTGACCAATGACTGCAATACCATGCAACTCGTCGGACTCTGCCTGAGGAATGTACACCGCGCTGGTTTCAGCCTGCATCAGATCTTTGGCGTAGGCCACAATGCGTTCCAATACCACTTCGAGATCCAACGTGGCGGAGATATCCCTGCCAACTTCAGCCAGGGCAGTCGTTTCCTGTGCTCGCCGCTGAGCTTCCTGATACAATCTGGCGCTTTCCAGGGCAATAGAAGCCTGGTTGGCAATCGTCAGAGAAAGTTCAACTTCGGCCGGTGTTAACCGGGCATGAACGGGATGCTGCAGGAAAAGGATACTGCGTAATACCCCTCCCCCCACCAATGGTAAAGCCAACAATCCCGTAGACTGATTCCCCAACATGACGGAGAGTTCACCAAAGTCGGGTTCAGCAAGGATATCCTCCGAAGCATACACTCCCAGAGATTCTCTCAACCGGCCGAAGATCGGATTGTCTGGCAGATGCTTCGGCAGCTTTGATTTGACCCCCGGAGTGGACAAAATCCAGTTCGCGCTTTCACCATCGATCGTTACCGCAGATACGCGCAAAGCACCGAACTCCTTCTGGAGCTCCTCTGAGGCTACCCTTAAGATTTGATCGGCCGCTAACAACCCACTCATTTGAGATGAGAATCGATTGAGTAGCGCCAAGCGTTTTGAACGTTGGTCAAGTTCTGCAGCGCGATTAAGGCTATCTTCGTACAAACGTGCGTTTTCCAGGGCTACCGCTGCCTGTCCTGCAAAAGTGGTTGCCACCTGGACTTGTTCTTGTGTATAGAATTTCGCCTGCCATTTCTCGAGCGCAATAACGCCGATGACCTCGCCTTTGGAAATCAGCGGGATGCCCAACCAGGAAAGGCGAGGCGCTTCAATTTGCGGGAATCGTGGGTCGCCGCGCACGTCTCCGACAGAGATCGGTTGACCTACACGGATCATTTCCTGAAAGAGAGCGCTGTCTGTCACTGCAACCGTCAGCCCTATCCTTTGTTCGGAATCAGCAAATCCAGAAGCTGCAACGACCTCCAAGTGCTGTTTGTCGCGCAACAACAAGGTGGCTGTATCAAATGGGAGCACTGGGAGTAATTGGTCCAGTAGTGAGGATACCAACTCGCTGCTTTGCAGGCTCGAAGTCATAGAAGTGGCTAATTCATTCAAAGCCTGCAATTGCCCGGCGCGCTCCTGAGAGGAATGGACCAGGCGAACATTTTCAAGGGATAGAGCGACCTGCTGCAAAAGGGAGAGCAATAAATTCTCGTCATCCTGAGTGAAGGCTCCTTGTGTATTGAAATTATCCAATACCAACACACCCAGTGCCTGTTCACCCGCGACGATCGGAATAATTAAGGATGATACTGGGAGACGTCCGCCAGTGGCCTTTCGATACAAGGACAGGTTCTCAGGGGAAAGCGCGTAAGCAAGCGTAAAGTTCAATTCATCGATGCGCTGGGATTTACGATCCTCGTAGACAGTCCCGGGCAACGCTTCACCCGATTGGTAATGGATTTTCATCAAACTCTGGTTATCAGCGTATCCAGATGCCTTTTGTGGGATCAGTTCAGAAGTCGGCTCATCCCAAAGCAGAACCACACCTGCATGCGCCGCCTGAATTACCCGTAAGGCGCTCTCCAACAGGGCGCTAACAATCTGGATATGATCGAGTCCACTGATTTGCCGACTAAAGTCAAGCAACAAATTCACTTCTTGCAAACGGCGGCGTGTTTCGTTCAGTAGAGTCAGGTTTTCCAGGATGATTGAGGTTTGACGCGCAACCTGGTAGTAAACCTGACGATCCTCATCTGAGAAAGGAGGTAATGGCTCCGGGCTGACTGCCATGATGGCCGCAACTACCTTTCTTTCGACTGTGATCGGGATACAAATAAAGGCTTTGCTGCCCAACCCGTTAAGCAACGGTGTGTCACGCCATTCCTCCGTGTCATCCACGTTGGTGGAAAGCAGAGTATCGCCGGTCTGTAAACAGGTGCGCAATGGGTTCCGCTGGCCAAATAAGCTTTCTGGATTGGTTCCTCGAGGCACGCTTCCCAAGACACGGATCAGGCGGGGTCCTTCAAGGGTCTCTTCGGCAATCAAAGCTACAGACATCCCCAGTTGGGTCAGGATCTCACGTCCTAAAGATAGCAACGCCGAGGAAGTATCCAACTGGCGGCTGACAGACTCGGTGATCGCTAATCCTGCTCGTACTCGTTCCGCTCGTCGTTCAAGGTCGTGGACCGAAAGCGTCTGTTCAAGATCCTTATGTAAGAGCAAGGGTAAATCATTCTGCGTGACACTCAACAGGCGTTGCTGCCGCTGCAACCCGGAGGTGAGCGTTTCGACGCGCGCGCGCAAGGCCTCGATGCGCAAGGCATTGTTCATTACCAATGCCGCCTGAGCAGCGAAGCTCTCTATGGTTTCGATAGCGGTCTTATCCGGCCTCATTCTATCTTGAGGGTCGTCCAAACTGATCAAACCGATCGGGTTGCCTATCGAATCTTCTAACGGCACCAATAGGATATCATCGGGATTCCAGGCATTTTCGATTACGTCCGCTTCTTCGATCTCTAGCGTAACCATATGCAAATCAGCAGGCAGGACAGGCGTTCTTTCGGCGGGAATAAAGTAAGATCGGCTGATCCGAAATTCCGGTCGAAGCAATTGTTGTACACTTGCCAGAGATTGTTTTCGGGCAGTCAACTCCTGTAAAGCCTCTTCTGGGAATCCTGCGCCGACAACGCGCCGCAGCATGTTGGTATCCTTTTCATAAACGCTGAACAGGATGGCTTTAAAAGGTGTGGCTTCACTGATCCCTTTGGCTATCGTCAACAATTGTTGTTCCAGAGGTTGGTCAAGATTGATGCCGCGACTGATCTCTGTCAGGTCGGACATACTTTCCGCTCGGCGATGCATGGATTTGGCCAGCGATTTTTCAGCCTGGTACATACTGACTGTGTTCAATGCGATCGCTGCCTGCACGGCCATTGTCTGGATCAGTTCCACAATTTCGTCGTCAAAGAAATTTGGCTGGGTTGAATGGAGATAGATGACACCCACCATTTGTCCTTGCAATTGGATAGGAACGAAGACGGCTGAACGAACACCTTCGTGGGGCAGTTGATATTCAGATTGCTCGAAATCGGGGATCACCAAAGGTTGGCTCGTATTGGCAACCTGGTCGATCAGGGTTTCCAGGTTTTCATCTGCCGGGCACCCCAAAGCCAATTCGACGTGGAACCCTTGGGATGCACCATTTGTTTGTTCAAACAACAGGATTGTGCCGCAATCAGCCTGGGTCGTCCGAAGGCTTTCATCGTGCACCACTCCAAGCAATTGTTTCAAATCCAATGAGGCGGATAATTCTCGACTGATGCGCATGATCGAAGTCAATTGGTCGACGCGCGCGCGCAGGTTCTCGTCCGTCTGGTTGATCAATTGAGCTGTATCAATGGCTGTTGCTAGTTGCCCTGCCACCGAGGTCACCACATCAAGATCATAGGAAGTGAAGAACTCAGGCTTGAGACTCCCCAACATCAACTCGCCAAGACTGTGCTCGCGGACCACCAGAGGGACTACCAGAGCGGATTCCATCATGAGTGAGGTTGCGATCGGGCGATAGATATCCAGCACTCTTCGATCACTGCTCAAGTGACCGGATATAAAAGCGGTCTGGCTACCTGTTACGGTCGACCGGAATTGAGCATCGCTAACGAATATTCGCGAGAGTGATTCGACCACTTCAGGCTCAACGCCGTACAGGCTGCCGGTATGCAAACAGAGTTCTCCACTCTGGTCGTCCATGATGAAAACCGCAGCTGTATCGGCTCTAAGTAATTGACCTAACTCGCGGACGGCATTTTGAAGGACGATATCCACATTGACAGTCGAGCTGGAGAGTGCGGCAATTCTACTCAACACTTCGGAGCGATTAGCGCGTTGGCGGGACTCATTCACCAATTGTGCGTTTGCAATTATGGTTGAGGCCTGTTTGGCCACAACGTTCATTAACCGCAGTTCTTCATCGGTAAATGCGCTCGCGTCATTTTTATGATTGGATAATTGCAAAAATCCCACCAGGCGGTTGTTGGCTAACAGAGGCATAAGCGCTGAATCACGCAAACTTGCCGCCTGGGCCAGATCCTGTAGCCCGAGGGACTTCCAATTCTCATCACCGGCGGCATTCAAGGTCAGTAAGGGTTTGGGGTCGGCGACAATGGCGGAGTCGATTTCGTCATGCGACACACTCGTTCGATACATCTCAACAATATGGATAGGCAATCCCTGGAAGGGAATCTGTCCCTCGAGAGTGTGCTTATTCTGATCATAAAGCAAGAAACCAATGATATCGACATCAAATAGCGGTGCTACGCTCTTTATCAGGCGATCGAACAATTCCCTGAAATCCAGACTTACTGCAACTGCCAATGACAGATTGGCCAATCCGGACAATTCGACAGCCTGTTTTTCTTTTTCCTCGAATAAGATGGCATTTCGAATTGCAATCGCCGTCTGGCCTGACACCAATTGCAGGAGATCCGCCTCATTTTGGGTAAACTGATCTGTAAGTGTTTGGCCGGCTTCCAATGTGCCGATCAACTTATCATTGGCAATTAATGGCATTCCAATATAGGATCGAACGGGGTAAGGTTTGGTGCTATCGATCCCAAAATCACTATTCAAAGGTGCGACCGTGGGTAAGAATTGCAATTTATTTTCGGCAAGGATTTGTTGTGAAAAAGGGTCAAAGCGCGATTGATTGACTCTGCGCATTCTTCCGGGCGTCGCCGCAGTCCCCTCATAGCGGTAAGGGATCAATCGTTGATTAGCTTCGTCCCATACTTTGATTTCCAGAATGTCCGCCGGGATAAGGCGCCCCACATTTTCCAAGGCGGCCTGCAAGGTATCCTCCAGGCTCAGGCTGGCCGTGATGGTCTGGCTGAAATCAGACAGAACCCGCAGGATCGAGCCGGAAACAGCTTGTTCGCCTTCTGAAAGTACCGGTGCGAAGTCCAGGTTTCGCAAGGTCACCAACATGATCGGTGTCAGGCCCGGTACCCGGTACGAATAAGCTTCAAGGAACTGCGATCCGACCGAAACCCGTTTTTGCCCTTCCTTCGAACACAGGGCCAGGAAATCATTCACAGGACGTACAAGCCTGGTGAGGCGTTCCAAATCTCCATGCTCATTTTCACGCAAATTGAATAATTTTCGAGCCGATGAATTCAAGTACTCGATCCTACCCCCTGATTGGACGACCAGAATGGCATCCTTCGATTCGAGCGCACCAGACGGAAGAAGCGAGGAAGCCTGGATGGCGGCACTATCCTGAGCACGAGGAATGAAGCGCAGAAAAACCCAGATCAGTAAGACCACTACCAATCCGGCTACAACGAGACCTAACCCAGGTCCTAATCCGCTAAACATCGCTTATGCCCTCACACCTTCGACTCGTTCGCGGTGTCCTTTCTTCGTGCTTCAGCAGCCAGTTCCGTGATTTCTCTGATATCGGCAAAGGGCTGGTCATTGGGAGAGATGACACCTATCGCTAAGGTCATGAACGGGGCATTTTCCGGCCCTTCGCTCGTTTCGGTCACAATATAACCTTGTTGGCGGTCGATAAAGTTATAGTGCGTGAGCACTTCTTCGGCAAACCGGTCCTTAAGGCGTTGCTTGATGAGTCGTGCTGCATCTTCTGTCGAAATGATGACAAAATTGTCCCCCCCTGCATGTCCGATAAAGTCAGTGGATGATCCGTTTTCGTCCACAATTTCACTGATCAACATCGCTGTAAAGCGCAGTACATCATCACCAGCCACGAACCCATACACATCCCGGAAGGCATCGAAGTAATTGATACGAATATCAAGCATTGCCCATGTGTTCTGGCGAATGATCTGGCGCAATTGGTCCTCGATCAAGCGACCGGCAGGGAGTCCGGAGCGAGGGTCCGTCAGGCTTTCGCGCTCGGCGCGCCGGATGGCTCCCTGCACTCGCAATTTCAACTCTTCAATATCAAAAGGTTTGGTTATATAATCGTCGGCGCCCAGTTCAAGGCCCTGCAATTTGTCGCTGCGTTCATCTTTTTGGGTCAGGAAAATGACAGGTATATGGCTTGTTCGAGTGCTCGTACGCAATTGTCGACAGACTTCATAACCATCGATATCAGGCAGCATGATGTCGAGAACGATCAAATGAGGCAATACTTGCTTGGTCTTCTCCAACGCATCTGAACCTCTAGTTGCGACATCGACTTCATATTCCATACTGCTAAAATAAATCTTCAGCATGTTTCCGATGTCAATGTCGTCCTCTACAACCAAAAGGCGGGCCTTTCCCATAGTGCCTCCTTTAGCGCCGCATCCTACTCTGGGCATTCTGGCGCACGGCGTCAATATGTTCTTGTGTTACTTCTCGCTCGAATGAACGAAAACCACTCAATCTGAACCCATGTTTTTCTGCAATACCGGTAATCTCGTCCACGCGCGCCCGCGTGATCTGCCTTCCAAGCGTGTAATCTTCGAAACGTCCTTCCAAAGCCAGTGCAATTGTCTCAGCCATACAAGCATACGCCTTATCAGCCGGAAAACCAAAATTAAAGTGGAAGTCAACGGGACCTGGCACATCCACCATGCCACCGTCAATTACTAATATATCATTTCTTGTCGCCGCTATCATTGCAGAAACATCACGGGGTCGCGCAACGTCACAAACGACACTGCCAGGCAATAAATGTTCTGGCTCCACGATGTCATCGAGTGCGCTGGTGACTGTCAGTATAAGTTGAGCATGGGTCAAGGAGGCCAGATTTGTGCTCACAATCAGCTCACAACTCCCCGCACCCGAAAGGTGATCTCTCAATTCACGAAGCAAATTCTCCTTACGACCGATCAAATACAAGCGGGCCACGTTTTCCGATAACAACTCGGCGCACACTCGACCAATCTTCCCTGTGGCGCCCACTACGGCTGCACTCGCCTTTTCCAACGGGATATCCATCCTCCGCGCAGCTTCTCGGATGGATTGGACCGCAATTGAAATCGTATAGGCATCCCCGGTGGTGACAGGTACTTTCAGGGAGCGTGCAATTGTCATCCCGGCATCCCCCACCACGGATGTAAAGGCACCCAATCCCAGTATTTTCGCGCCTAGTCGTTCTGCCATCTTACCCGTTTGAATGATCTTACGATACACCATCCATTCCGGCAACTCGAACATTCTTCGAGAGGTCAATGGGCATGCAACAAACCATCCCTTCACCTGTTTCCCAGTACTTTCGGAGGTGATGCCATCGATCTCCGAAATATAGACCGGAGGAAAAAAAGTGGAAAAGAAGTCGATTTGCCTCGTACTCAGGTGTCGGCCTAACCAAGGAAATTTCCGACTGACATCCTTTTTAGGGTCAATCGGATGAATAATGAAAGCAAATGTATCCATTGGATTACCAGGATTCCACCTCAGGCAACTCGTCTTTAGGGCGGTAGCGACTCTTATGAAGCGAACCATTCTTCAAGTGGTGATGGTCACTATCCTCAAAAAGGATATCACGATCAATAACGCGACGCTCCTTCGAAGCGACCAACACCACATCGGACTCTATGGTGCGGGCCGGGTAGACGATCATACCTGAACCGATGCGACAATTGTGACCGACACAACCGCCTATAACCGGCCGGTTAGTGATGGACAGTTCTTCCTGCCCGTCTATCCCACGAATAGGAATGGGCAACAAGTTAAAATCAGTGAACGTGGAACCGGCACCGATGAACGTATTGCGGCCGATCACACTCATTTGCAAGCAGGTGTTTTGCGCAATCATGCTATTATCCATAACGGTCGTCATGAACAACGCTGCCCGGAAAGGCAAGAACGTGCCGTCTCCAACTACCGAGAGCATCAATTGCACATCCTGGGAGATATTCACATTATTCCCGATGATGCAATTTTCGATGACTGCGCCGGCATTGATCGTCACGTTGTCTCCAATTGTCGTTGGTCCATGAATGGTGGCGCGCGGATCAATGACGCAATTCTTACCGATCTTCACCAATTCGGAGCATTCCAGCAATTGTCGCCCTTCGTAAAGCGCCTTGCTGATGATGCGGATTTTATAGATCAGATCCTCGTTGAGGCGCTTTTCAAATCGGGCCCCACGCGCGAATAATCCAAACACGACATCGGCCAGATGAACGTGCACCCACGAATCAATGGCGATGAGACCGCGCAACGGAACATTGAAGACCAAATCACCGCTTTGATCCGCCATATAGGCAGGCACATGGTAATATCCCATCTCGCGCGATTGTAAATGCAGCACCAAAGGTTCCACATCTGCTACCGGACCGTTCGGGTAATACCAGAGATCCGCGAGGAATAGGTTTCCAGCTGGTGTATAAGAGGTAGACAACGGTAATGCGTGCTCATAAAACGCCGGGTCGTCCAGCGAAAATGCGGCTCGAACAGCGCGCTTCCGTCGGCGAGCTTCAGCCAGAAAAGCCCTGATATAGAATTCGTCGAAAAACAGGTTGTCGCGGTAAACCAGGGTGGGACCGCGCACTTGAGGGAGGCGTTTTCCCGGTTCTAGCTCGCGTTCGCTAGTAACATAGGGAGCCAGTACGTTGCGCTGGTGCAACCATAGTGGCTGGTTCTGGATACGTAAGTCTCGCGCTCGTTCATTGAAAGGTTTAATGACGCGGGGGGTATTCAATATGATCTTGAGCATTAATGAAGGGTTTCAAATCGCAAGGAGATAGATATTAAAGTCATTTACGTCAATGGGGTCCGGTCTATCACAAACCGGCATTCTTCATCACCACAAGCGAGGCATTTCGTCTCATCAACATGATATATTTTACCCCCGCTCGTCCACAACAAGGCCTCTTGCAATAATCCGATGGTGAAGTGACATATGGGCGCATTTTCCTTGCGGTTCGAACAAAAAGGGCATGCTTGCAGACTACAAAAGATATGCGTGGCCGACTCTTCAATGAGGATCTGCCGGCCCGTAAACTGGAAGAATAGGGCCGCTACCGCTTGCAAAACCGAGGAGGTCTTCTCTCGCAAGGACTTAAGAAAGAACTCCTGATTGGAAAGCCCCAACGATCTACCGTACATGCGGATCGCCCTGTTGAAAAAAATGCGTCCAAGGCGCAATGAGAGCCCTTGCCCCCCACCTTGACCAAAGGCGTGCTCCAGACTTAGTTGCAACAAGGATAAGGTATTGAGTGAATGGTCCATTTCATCCACATGCATACTGGAGAGCAGCAGCGGGTCAAAGGCGGCCCTTGTGAAATCACTTCCGATAACCTCTTCTAGAGAAGAAATCAAGATCGGGCCAAGCGGAACTGAAGAATGCATGTCTTGAGAAAGATCAATCATTCTGTGAGGTGTGATCGTCTAAGAATTCTTTTAATTTCACCATGAATTGTTCCGGCTCATCCAGCATAATAAAGTGCCCGGCTTTGGGGAAACGGGCGGTGGTGTTCCTTTCAACTCCCTCAGCAAGTGGTTTCCATTGAAGAGGATTAACTATATTGTCTTTGGCCCCAAACATACCCATGACAGGCACTTTGATCGAGTGCAACTTTGGGCGCAGGTCTGTTTGATGAAGCGAAGCAATACTGAGCAGAAAGGATTCCAGAGTCGTGCGTGTGAGATCACGGTCCATCATGTCAGGGAACCTAGGATCGCGACAAATGAAGGGGGAGGCCACTCGCATGCCCAACCGGAAAAGTCCCATTAAATTGAAGAGCAGGAATGCGATTGGACGATATCCAGCCAGTTTCAATGGGAAGGCAAGCGAGGATCCTGCGATCGGAGAACCTATCACCACAACTTTGGAGACGCGAGAGGGAAATTGAATCGCAACCGACAGACTAACTGTTCCCCCCATGCTGTGACCCACGAGCGGCGCTTTGCGGATACCCAACTGGTCCATGAACTGGTCTACCAGGCTGACAAAATCACGCACAGCATACGTTTCGCGTTTTTTCCCCGATTCTCCAAATCCCCAAAAATCCAGGGCATAGGTGCGGTAATCTTTGCCAAGGTAAGCCATCGTTTCTTGCCATAGCCCCCATGAGCCCAGCCATCCGTGTAACAGGATGACGGGACTTCCTCGCCCATAAACTTCGTAATGGACAACTCCCTGGTCAGTAGTGAGTGACGACACTGGTATCTGAAAACCGGTCCTGTTACCCCCCGGCCTCCATTTCCTCAAGGATGCTATACAGTAACTCCAACAAAACAGTTTTTACACTTTCCCGCTGGGTAGCGATGCAAGGAAGCAGCTTCACTTTTGGGTCCAGCCGTAAGGCATGCCGCATATCCTCCAGCTCCCAGGCGTCTTGGATATCTTGTTTGTTTGCGGCCACCACATAGGGTGTCGGTGCATACGCCCGGAAAGTCTCAAGGATCGAGCGTGCCTCGCGGAAAGTCTCAGGCCTGGTGCTGTCCACCATCACGATGAAACCCAACATGCCTTCGGATAAGATCTCCCACATAAAATCAAAGCGTTTCTGACCGGGCGTACCAAACAAATAAAGCACCAGATCCTCATCTACAGTGATCCGGCCGAAGTCCATAGCCACGGTGGTAGCTTCCTTCACTGTTTTTTCAGCAGCAGTGGAGATTTTTCTTTCCGTTGCAACCACATCAATCTCACTGACAGACTGGATAAACTGGGTCTTGCCAGCGCTAAAAGGTCCAGTTACAACCATTTTTACCGTTTGCATGATTCCAAATCCTTCCCCAATGAAATAATTACAATGAACGTACGCGACCGATGAGTTTGTTTACCAGCGATTTTTGTTCTTCCTTATTCTCGGTCGGGAACATCTTGGGGCTTGGAGCTATCTTGACGCCCTCCGGACGAACGATGTCCACCAGGCCCGCTTGAAGCAATCCATACACAATCCGGCGGATTTCCAAATCGTTCATCTTGTTAGCACTGGCTATTTGCTGCATGGTATTCTTCGGGTTGATATAAGAAACGACGCGCCACTCCTCGACACTCAAATTGACATTCTTCAAGGGTCGTTCGGTAAACTTTAAGGCCATCTCAAGACTGGGAATTTCATCCTGCAATTGTTCCCATTCTCTTAATTGGCGGGAGCCTTCAATAATCAGGTTTTCAAGGTCCAACCGAACATTGATGCGGTCTTCTGGAGGCAGAATATCCGATTCGAACCGGAAAATCCCTTCCACCCATGTATACAATCGACGGATAATTTCAGTAAAGTATTGCTGTAAATTGACAAGGATATCATCCTGGGTCACGTAGCCCGCATTGATCAACAACAGGCCCAGTTCCTTATCGTTCATCTCACCGGCGCGTTCAACAAGCGCACGGTACTGGTTGACATTTAATTTGTTCGCTCGATGCAGGATGGTGGCCAGGCGATTGTCCTCCTGCCCAATCTTGGCAAAGGCCAGTTTCCCTTCACGGAAGGCGATCTGGGCCTGGTCAGATGGGCCATCTACGATTAACGTCCCAGTTTTACCTGCCAGGTTCACAAGATTGAGCAATTGGGTAATTGTAAAATCGCGTAGATTCCCACGGAGCGCCATATAAACCTCAAAATACTCCCCATTAAGGGGTGTGAAGGGATTATACATGTAAGAAATGGTTGCGTCAAACTTCGGCCTTACAATATTGAAAGGGAAACGGTGATTGTGTTACACTCTCAGCGTTTCCAAGCCTAGGAGAGTTCCCTGTGCGATCAAAACTTGCTTTCCTTTTCCTACCTAGGGGTTTATCACTCATCCTGTTGGTCTGTCTGACTGGACAACCCGTTTCAGCAGCGCCTGCCGCGAAAGTGACCAGGAATCAGGCTACATTGAATTTCCCGGATAGCATTACCTTCCAGGCCAGTTTTGAAAACGAGACCCCGATCGACTCAATCGTCTTGGAATATGGCACCGACGAACTGACCTGTGGCACTGTGATCGCCAAAGCTTTCCCCGATTTCACGCAAGGCAACATGGTCCAAAGCACGTGGACATGGGAGATGAAACAATCGGGTTCGTTGCCCCCCGGTGCAATCGTCTGGTGGCGCTGGCGAACCATGGACACAAATCAGAATGTGTATGTTTCTGAAGAAAAATCACTGACCTGGTTGGATGACGAACACCCCTGGCAAATGGTCTCCTCCGGTCTATTGAACTTGCATTGGTATACCGGCGACCAGGCCTTTGCTCAAAATCTGCTGGACGCCGCTCAAGCGGGCCTGGACCGCTTACAGAAAGATGCGGGATTACAACCTGATAAACCGATCAATTTATATATCTATGGAAACACCAATGACCTGCAGGAGGCCATTCTCTACGAGCCCTCCTGGACCGGAGGATTGGCCTTTGCCGTACACGATATCGTCCTGATCGGCATAGCGCCCAGTGATATCGAGTGGGGTCGCACTGCGATCGCGCACGAGTTGACCCACGTGCTTGTCGGGCATCTCACATTTTCTTGTCTCGGTGACGTACCTACCTGGCTCAACGAAGGTCTGGCGGTATACTCCGAAGGCACACTCGACCCGGCTTCCGCAAATCAACTCAGCGAAGCCATCCGCAGCGACCAGCTGCTGTCGGTCCGCTCGCTCAGCGGAGGCTTTTCTGAGATTCCAGGTCGCGCCTATCTTTCGTACAGTCAATCCTACAGCCTGGTTAAATTCTTGATCGAGAACTACGGGCAGTCAGACATGACAGCCCTGTTACTCGCCTTACGGGACGGGAATACCATCGACGAGGCTTTGCAGGATGTGTATGGCTTTGATGTCCCGGGGCTGGAATCCGCCTGGCGTGATGCAGTCGGGGCCACTCCGCAGGCTCTTTCCAGCCAACCGACCGCGCAGCCCACTCCGACCTTTGTCCCTACTTATGTTCCTTTCGCCGGCGTACCTTTGAATTTCACCGTTACTCCCTATGCTCTTCCACCCTCCCCCGGCACAGAAAGGACAACGCCAACCGAAGGACCACCGCTTTCTCTTACGCTGACTCTGGCAGCACTCTGCTGTGTCTTGTTCTTACTATTTGGCGTGATCGGGTTGAGTGTCTTTCTGGCAGCGCAAAAAGAGAAAGGAAGCCGTGAGGATCTGCATACGAAGTAAATTCCTTCCTTTAATAACCGTCCTGCTTACCCTCGTCGTGGTGACAGCGATCTCCGGACCTGTCTCAGCGGGCAGACACTCCCAGGAGTCTCCAGGGCAAACCCTGGTGCTGGCTGGCGGCGAGAGCACGAATCCACGCACTTACGACCCCGCAACCACCTACGGAACCGGAGACAAGCTTGTATTCAGCGGACTGGTTTCCTTCGACCCCCACCTGAACCTGGTCCCCGAACTGGCTGAAACATGGGATATCAGCCCGGATGGGACAGTCTATACCTTCCACATCAGGCAGAACGCCGTATTCCACAATGGGCGGTCTGTCACCGCAGGAGATGTGATCTACTCGTGGGAGCGCGCTGCCAGCCCGGAAATCAACTCAGATACGGTGCTGACCTACCTGGGCGATATCCTGGGTGTGCGGGAAATGGTCTCAGGCCAGGCCGTGCACATCTCCGGCTTGCAGGCGCTGGACGACCATACCCTCCGGGTCTACATCGATGCACCTAAACCTTATTTCTTGCTCAAATTAACCTACCCGACCGCGTTCGTGGTCGACCGGGCCAACGTGGACTCCGGCCCAGAATGGTTCCGCACCCCTATTGGCACCGGCCCCTACAAACTGATCGAGTGGAAGCGCTTCGAGCGGATCACCTATGCAGCCAACCCGGATTTCTATCTTGGCCAGCCTTCCATCCCTTACGTGGTCGTGCAGTTGTACAGTGGAGTCGGGCTCCGGCTGTACGAAGCCGGAGAGATCGACCTGACGGGTATCCCCTATTATGCTGCAGACCGTTTTCTGGACCCAGGCGAACCGATGCAGGCCGAAATGCGCACCGGCGTAGACCTGTGTACAGGATTCGTCGTATTCGACACGACCCAACCTCCTTTCGATGACGTAAAAGTCCGCCAGGCCTTCTCCCTCGCGTTTGACAGGCGTAAATACATTGACGTGGTGCTTAGCGGACGTGCATTACCCGCCATTGGGCTTTACCCACCGGGATTGCCAGGGTTCAACACCCGGCTGGATGGACTGACCTATGATCCGAAGAAGGCCAGACAATTGCTGTCGGAATCCAGCTATGGCAGCGCCCAGGCCCTGCCGCCGATCGTTTACACCGATGCAGGCATTGGCTCCTATATCGGCGCGGATGTGGCTGCACTGGCGCAAATGTGGCAAAAGGAATTGGGTATCGTCCTGACGGTTGAAAACCTTGAACCAAATTATTACTACGACCGTATCTATGCCGGAGAACACGGTCAGATCTTTGGGGGCGGTTGGTGTGCCGATTATCCCGATCCGGAGAACTTTGCCGATGTATTGTTCCATAGCGGGTCGCCGCAAAATACCGGCGGGTATAGTGATCCAGAATTAGACGCGCTGCTCGAAGCGGCACGCGTGGAGACGGATGTTACAAAACGCATCGAAATGTACCAGCAGGCCGAGCAGATGATCGTGGAGGCCGCGCCTGTGCTCTTCACCACCCACTCGCTGTCCTATACGCTTGTCAAACCTTATGTCAAAGGCTACGTTTACACGCCCATCGATATTCCCCTCGAGCGTTACCTGTGGCTGGAAGGAAAATAGACCTTACTAAGAAACTCCTGATCAGTGAACGAAGATCGACGCCAGCCGGCCGATCGAAGCGCCTTTTATGAGCCGCACTTCACTTCGACCTGTCAAGGCCTGGCTTCCACCACCCACTCTACATGCTCGATTTCCCCTGCCATACTGGAGATCGAAAAAGCGAAAGGCAGGCTACCTCCCGGGGCTACCCCGCCGTTTGATTCCCAGCGTTTTACGCCAACTACGCGCCCGGATCCGTCATAGGCGACCGCTGCCACCCAGACCAGGTTTGCCTGCCGTGCCCCATCCGGTAGATACACACTCCCATTGACCTGCGCTATTCGCCCGGAACCTTCTACCTGAACCAGGGTGTTAGAAATGGTAGCAGGCAGGTAGCGCGCATCATCCGGCAACAGCCGGATCCCCGTTTGCAATTGGACCAGCGGGCGGGTGTCGGCCGGGATGACGGGTGGGAAGAAAACCACCAGCGGCAGCGCCGAGCCGGGCGGCAGAATATTGAGTGGGAGGATGGCAATTGCATTTGCCACCGAAGTCCCGCCAGTATCCAGCAATGAAACTTGCGCCGAAAGGTTCTCTAGAGAAGCATCGCTATCGTTGAATACCAGCACGAAACATCCCAATCCCTGGTCTGCGGAGGGGTAACATTCCACCTGTTTGACGGGTACAGGTACCGGCGTGGGTGTGCCGGCGCTGGAAGGGTTGGCCCGTCCGCTTGGAATGCGCAGGGTGGTTCCAATGGACATGCTGTTGGGTGAAACATCCGGATTTTCTGCCGCCAGGTCATCCAACGATACCCCAAATTTGAGCGCAATGCCACTCAACGTATCGCCGGCCTTGACTTCGTACGAAAATGGGGTTGCCGAAGGCAAGGGCGTCTCAGGAACATCCAGAGCAGCTGGTTGCTCGGGCGTCTCACTGGGCGTAGGCGTGTAAAAAGGCAGTAAGGATTGATCGGAAGAAGGCGTCTGGGGCGGTGGCATAGGCCGACAGCCGCCATTCCACAGGATAGAAAGTAGGATCAGAATCGGGAATGTTCGGTCCATAGAGCGATTATACTGTCACAAAACAACGAAGGGGTTTTGAATACCTGAAGCGGAGGCATGATGAAGTATCGACATCTTGGTCAAACAGGCCTGCAGGTCAGCGAACTTTCCCTTGGTTCGTGGGTGACGTTCGGGGTCCAGGCGGAAGTTCCGGCTGCGGTCGAAATCATGGCTGCCGCCTACGATTCGGGCGTCAATTTCTTTGACAATGCCGAGGTATACGCCGGAGGCAAGTCCGAAGAAGTGATGGGCGCCGCACTCAAGCAATTGGGGTGGCGGCGCGGGAGCTATCTGGTCTCAACAAAAATCTATTGGGGATTGCATGATGGTCCCAATGAACAAAACACGCTCAACCGCAAGAGGTTGATCGAAGGCATTAACGGGTCACTTCAACGCCTGAGATTGGAGTACGTTGACCTGCTCTTTTGCCACAGGTCCGATCCAACCACCCCGATCGAAGAGACCGTATGGGCCATGCACAATATCATTGAATGGGGCAAGGCCCTCTACTGGGGCACTTCAGAGTGGGCAGCGGCAGAAATCGCATCAGCTATCGAAATCGCCGAGCGTCATCATCTGCACAAGCCTGTTGTGGAACAACCCCAATACAACCTGTTCGAACGGGAACGCTTCAGCCAGGAGTACCAGCGTGTTTATCGGGAATACGGCTACGGTTCCACCACCTGGAGCCCACTGGCATCCGGCCTGCTGACCGGAAAATACAATCAGGGCATCCCCGACAACAGCCGCGGTACTCTAAAAGGGTATGAATGGCTGCATGACCAGCTGACGGATAAGGAAAAGCTGGCGAGAGTAGCAGCCCTGGCACCACTTGCTGAAAAGATGGGGGCTTCACTGGCACAGTTTTCATTGGCCTGGTGCCTGCAAAACCCTTACGTCAGCAGCGTGATCACGGGTGCCAGCCGCGCTGCACAGGTCGAGGAAAATATGAAGGCTATTGAGTTTACAGACAAATTCACCCCTGGGGTGATGGGGCAGATCGACGAAATCTTTGGTGTCGAACAAGAAGAAGAATAACGACTGGCGCGGGATGACCAGCCGGACTACATCTCCTCGAAATACGATTTTTCGATCTCCTGCCAGGGCTCGTCAGGCAGGCGCATATACCCCGCCAGCAGTGGATGCACAGCCGCGATCTCTGCATAGACACGCTGCGCCACGCGCCTGATCGAAAAATGCGCGTTGGCGGCTGCTCGCAGCTGGCAAAACGCGAACGCCTCCCTCAGATTGAAGGTCGCCAGCACCCGGCGATTGAATCCATTGGGGACGGTATACTGCGCCACGAAAGGGTTGAATCTGTTCAACCGCTCCCAGGTGGATCGGGCTGAGTCCATGGCCGCCTCGTACCTGTCCCTGAAGCCTGCCTCTGCGATCAACTGCGGGCAGGCGTACCCCAGCGCGGCTGTCTGCAACTGCGGCGTCTGCGTCATCATGCGGTGACGCTTGAATTCGGCATAGGTGCCCTGATCCATGACGAGATCAAAGGTGTAGCAGCAATGTTCCATTTCTCGTAATGGGACATCATGCTGGCCAAGACGACCCAGCAAGGCTTCGGCCAACCGTTCTCGCTCTGATTCATCGTGGACCTTCTCCGCCGCTTCCGAAAAAGAGAAATTCCCAAAGCGAAACAACGCAGCCGCCAGAACCTTATCTTCGCCGTTTTGATCGTAATCCACCAGAGTACACCAGTCTGACGACAGCTTACGGACCCCAGGAAAGTGTTCGTCGTCTGTTGTTTGAAGCTCATCGGCGGCAAGGTCTTTGCTCGTCTCCACCAGATATGGCGCCGCTTCGGCATATTTGACCAGGGTGGGAATTTCGGCCAGGGCGACTTGCCTGATCGACTCCCCTATTTCCCGCACCTCAGCCAGCGGAGAGGAACGCCATTTACGAATGGCATTTTCCAGGACGCGGCCGTTCGCCGTCATGCCTACGTTGGCCAGCGCAGCCGCCGGCAGGATGAAACGGCATACATCCACATAGCGCGAACGGATACGCCGGTCGTAGGCATCGTTGGTTTCATTCTCGCGTTGCGGGTTTTGCGCAGCGATGAGCGCCTTGACCGGTTCGAGCGAGTCGGCATAGGTCTCGAATAGGGTCCGGCAGGTGCGAACATAATCGTCCCGCAGTGCCTGGTTCTCCAGTTCAAGGGGAATGTGGAAGGCGCCCGGGTTCCATTTCTGGTAGCGGGTGGACTTTTCAGTGTAAGAAGCCAAGCGGTTACTTTCAATGGCCTCCATGGCGATGCGCGAGGCGTTTTCGATGGCCAGGTGCAAGACGGCATGCTCGGCCACCGAAGCGTGGCCGTATCCCACCACCCACTTTTCGTGGAACCGGGCTGATTTTTCGTCTGTTAATTCGGCAGCGATGTCACGAAAGGAATCGGGGATGCGTGAAGTCTTGGCAAACGCCACAGCAATTGTTTCAGGCGAAAGGTGCTTGGCCGAGAGCACATAGATATCTCGTTCAGGTCCGGGCATAGGGCCTCCTAGAATCCTTGCTGGCTTGACGATGGTTACCCCGCTACTCACGCACTTCCGGTATTCATTGGAAAGCCATTTGCATGCCGGTTTGCGGTTACAGGGATACCAACCCCAGCTTTGGTTCTAATTCTTGTAGGGAAGCACTGACTGGCAAGTGCAGGATCGCGCTCCACGATGGAGAGACTCCAGCCACTATAGACGAAAAAACCCCGCTAGTCAACGGGGTTTGAAGCATTCAAGATTTCTCGTGTACGCGCAATATCCGCATGGATTTGTTCCAGCAGGGCCTCCACGTTGGAAAATTTCAACTCATCCCGCAGCCGTTCCACGAACTCCAATTTGATTTCCTGATCATACAGGTCTTGATCAAAATCCAACAGATGGGCTTCCACATTGGGTGTTTGCTTGTCCGGCGTAAAAGTCGGATTGATACCGATATTGGTCGCTGCCGGAAAGCGTTCTCCTCCCACCCAGGCCCAGGTGGCATAGACACCATTGGCAGGGATGACTTTGTCATGCAAATAGGCAATATTGGCAGTGGGGATGTTGATCTTCTTACCGCGACCATCCCCATGCACCACCGGGCCGCCTAATGCGTACCAACGTCCAAGCGACTTCGCAGCTCGCGTCACCTGGCCGGAACGGACCTGCTCGCGAATCATACTGGAAGAGAGCACCTCCCCACTGTTGGTTACTGGCTCCATCGTCCGCACCTGGTAACCAAGATCCTGCCCGATCTCCGTCAGGCGTTGAGCGTTACCGTCGCGCCCGCGGCCCAGCGCAAAATCATACCCGATCCATAACATGCTCAAGCCCAGGTGCTGTGAGACTTTGCGCATGAACGCATCCGCGGAGAGGTTGGCCAATTCGGAGGTAAATGGTTGGGTAACAACCATGTCTATGCCCAGCTCCCCCAGCAATCCGGCGCGCTCTTCAGGGGTTGTCAGGCATTTCACCTTGTCCCGCTTGCCGAGCACAACCACAGGATGCGGCCAGAAAGTCAGAACCACGGTTGGTGTTTCGCTGGCACGTGCTCCTTCAATCAAGTTTCGCAGGATTTCACGATGGCCAAGGTGGACGCCATCAAAGACGCCAATCGTCAGCCAAGAATCAGGGAGGGATAGTTCCTCGAGAGAGCGGTAATGTTGCATATAAATTGGATGGCCCACTGCGCCTATCATCGCAAGACACAGTTGCCCGGGGCGATTTATCCCGACTGGAAGAAGACCTTCTTAGGTTGCCATTCAGGCGCACCATCTTCGCCAGGCTTGCACTCCAGCAAGGCCACCAATTCACCCTGGGTGCTCACCCCGCGTACCATAGATTCCTGTTTCGTCTCAGGAGTTGCTTTGATGCGATGACCGTGACGAACCTCCTCGACTTCATCCGGGCCCAGCTCAATGGCCGGCCAGTCTCCGAGCGCTTCCGCTGCAGGAATGAGATACTCGTACCAGTTACCAGCCTGAAAGGCTTCCTGCAATTTCCGCAACGGCACCGCATCCCGCAGAGAGAACTGGCCGCTCTTTGTACGACGCAGGCCAACCAGATAAGCTCCCGTACCAAGCACTTCTCCCACGTCATTGGCCAGCGACCGCACATAGGTCCCTGAAGAACAATGCACATCCACTACGACTTCAGGCGGGGCCCACTCCAATACCTCAAGGTGGTGCACATGGATGATGCGTGGTTCCAGTTCTACAGTCCCCCCTTTGCGTGCAATTTCATAAGCCTTGCGGCCTCCCACTTTCACTGCCGAGTGCTGCGGGGGAACCTGCTTGATTTCGCCTTCGAAGGTCTTGAGCACCTTTTCGAATTCCGGCTCTGTCACCTCCACAGGGACGGCTTCACGGACGAATTTACCGTCAGCATCAAACGTATCGGTGCTTCTGCCCATGCGTATGATGGCCTGGTATCGTTTGTCGGAAGCCGAAACGAATTCACTCAAGCGAACCGCCGGTCCAACCAGGATCACGAGAACGCCAGAAGCACGAGGATCTAGGGTGCCAGTGTGTCCGGCACGACGAATGCCTGTTCCGGTGCGGATGACCTGCACCACATCGTGAGAAGTCATACCAATAGGCTTATCGACGACCAACACGCCGGAAATCGCATTCTTTACGTCTTGACTATTCATAAGTTGCAATTCCTCCTAATATTGTCCACTTTCTAATTATGACACAAATCGTTAAAGAAAGTATTAAAACCCCAATAGCTCTTTGGTCTTCTGCAGCACCATGTGTTCGGTCTCCTCCAGACCGCCGGAAATGTCCGCACCAGCAGCAGCAGCATGCCCACCACCCCCAAAATATTCTGCCACCGGTGAAACATCCACTCCAGGTTCTATGGCCCGCCAGGATACCTTTACATGGTTGTCATGCTGTTCCACAAAAATCATGCCTACTTTATACCCGGCAACGGCTGAAATGGTGTTGATCAAATCCGCATCGTCATTACCGGAATAGCCGGAATCCGCCCGGTCTTCCAGTGTCAACGTGGCCCACACGATACCGGAGTCATGTTTCAAATTGGATAACCCAGCACCCCAGTAGCGAGTGGCCGCAAAGGACCGACGCACAAGGCCCCGCATGTAAAGCTCGGGCATATCCACACCGCAATCCATCAATGCCGCCGCCTGCCGCATGGCCTGCGAGGTCATGTTCGAAGTGCGAAATCCGAGGGTGTCCGTGATGATTCCCGTCAACAGGGCGGCCGCAACCGGTTGCGTGATCTCCAATCCCCACTCAGGTAAATGCTTGGTCAGAATTGCAGAGGTTGCGACTTCTTCTCCCTCGATCAGATTCAGCTTTCCAAAGTGCTGGTTTGTGATGTGATGGTCAATATTGATATCCGGGGGGGAAAAAGAGGCAAAAGGTTTACCGGTGCGTTTGAAATCAGCACAATCGACCGTGATGAAGGTATCAAATGACCCCTGTGGCTTTTGGAGGATGTGTTTGCTGCCTTCCAAATGCCTGAAGCTGGATGGCACGCCGTCCACCAGCACCATTTTCACCTGCTTGCCGGTTGCCTGTAAAGCCAAGCCCAAACCCAACAGGGATCCGACCGCATCGCCGTCGGGCCGGACGTGAGAAGCGATCAGAACTTTTTGAGATGTTGCCAGGCGCGCCTTAATGGTCGCTGCAATGGTCTCTGCCATGTTATGGTGCGTCTCCGTCAGGATCTTTCTTTCTTAGATCCATCAATAACTTTTCGATGTGGTCGGCCTTTTCAGGAGTTGGATCCCAATGAAAACGCAGACGAGGAAAGGCACGCAGCTCGATCCGCGCCGCCAGGGACCGGCGCAAAAAACCGCTGGCGCTATTCAAACCGGAAAGGATTTCTTTCCAGCGCTGCTTACCCTCGATAGCGGAGATGAAGATATCCGCAAAGTCCAGTTCCCTGTCCACTTTTACGTCTGTTACAAAGATCTGCTGCAGGCGCGGATCGTTTACCTCCCTGATCAACAACTCAGAAAGTTCCTGGCGAAGGCGGTCAGCGATGCGTTGTAGTCGAATTCCTGATGGCATTCTCGAACTCCAGCAGATTACCAGGAGCGATGCGCGAGGGTACTATTAGGACTTTTCCAACACGTAACACACAATCTCGTCACCAACTTCGATATTGTGGAAATTCTTCAAGCCCACCCCGCACTCGAACCCTGTACGGATTTCTCGCACATCCTCTTTTTCATGTTTCAGAGAGGACATTTCTCCTTCGAAGAGCAGGTCTTCACCACGGAACAGGCGTACCTTGGCGTTTCTCCGCAGCTCTCCCTCACGCACGCGGCAGCCGGCAATTTTGCCGATTTTGGAGATCGGGAAGACCTCTAACACTTCGGCTTTGCCGATGACATTTTCCTTCACTTCCGGCTCCAACATACCTTTCAAGGCTTTTTCGATATCCTCGGTCATGCGGTAAATGATGTCGTACAACCGGATTGAAACGCCTTCCTTTTCCGCCAGGCGCCGGGCAGCCACATCCGCCTGTACGTTGAAGCCGATCAGGATGGCTTTTGAGGCGGACGCCAGCATGACGTCATTCTCCCCAATATTTCCGGTCTCAGTATACAAAACGTTGACCGTTATCTCGCCTGTCCCTAGTTTCTTGATCTCCGAGTGGAGTGGCTCCAACGAACCCTGGACGTCTGCCTTGATGATCAGGCTCAGTTCCTTGGCTTCACCAGCCTGATAGGCAGCAAACAGATCTTCCAGGGAAGCTTTCTTCCCGGTCTGGCTGCGCTCCTTTTCGGCTTCGGCGCGCTTCGATACGATTTCGCGGGCTTCTTTCTCTGAAGGGACCACCTGGAAAAGGTCGCCCGCTGAAGGTACGTCTCCAAGGCCCATCACACTCACCGGAGTGGAAGGTCCTGCTTTCTTGACCGGTTTTCCACGAAAATCGAACATGGCGCGTAGGCGCCCATGGGCTGTGCCGGCCACCACGATGTCGCCAGAGTGGAGTGTGCCGTTCTGGACCAGAAGCGTAGCCACCGGGCCTTTGGTCTTGTCAACTTCCGCTTCAATGACGGTTCCGATGACGCGACCTTCGGGATTTGCCTTGATTTCGGTGTTATCGGAGACAAGCAGGATCGCTTCCAGCAAATCATCGATGCCCTGTTTCTGCTTGGCGCTCACAGGGATGACCATGATATTGCCGCCCCATTCATCCGGGACCAGCCCCTGGTCTCCTAATTGCTGCTTGACATGGTCAGGGTTGGCATTGGCCTTGTCGATCTTATTGAGGGCTACAATCATCGGCACCCGGGCGGCATTGGCATGCGCAATGGCCTCTTTCGTCTGAGGCATGACCCCATCATCAGCAGCCACCACCAGAATGACCACATCCGCCCCCTGGGCACCGCGCGCGCGCATGGCCGTGAAGGCAGAATGGCCGGGGGTGTCTAGGACGGTGATCGTGCGACCTTTCATCTCAACCTGGTAGGCGCCAATATGCTGGGTGATGCCTCCGGCTTCGCCTCCAGCCACGTTCGTCTCGCGAATGGCGTCCAACAGGGAGGTTTTGCCGTGGTCAACGTGACCCAGTATGGTGACGACCGGCGCGCGGTTCACCAGTTTCGCCTCATCCTCATCCGCAATCAACTGGCGCCAGTAAGGAACCTCCCCCACTTCTTCCAGTTCGGTTTCCTCTTCGTACACTTCTGGAATGGCGTCGAACCCGTATTCAGCTACGACAATCGCAGCGGTGTCAAAATCGACCGCCTGATTGATGCTGGCCATTACCCCATTGGTCATCAGCCTTTTGATGATGTCGATCGGACTTTTCTCGATCTTTTGCGCCAGATCACGGATCACAATACTGGCGGGAAGCTCAATTTTGTGCCCATTTTCGCTCATTTGCCACCTCCTGAAAAGTACACTTCATTCGCTCCGCCCCCCAGTGTGCGAAGCTGGTCCGGAAGGAACAGGCAGGTGCCACGCGAGCAAAAACTCGAACGTTCACATGGCAGCAGTTCCGCCCGTACTCTCCACAACGGAATCATCGGGGAGCGAACCCATAAATTCATTCAAACGCTCCCGGTCATCCGGGGTCAATTCAGTCTTCAAAGCATGCGCAAGCGCGCCCTTCAGCCCGCGCTCCCAACATGAGCGTTGTTCGTGCAAGTAGGCGCCACGACCGGCCAATTTACCTGTCGGGTCAACCTGTACACCCTGCGGAGTGCGCACCAACCGGATCAACTGGCGCTTGGCCAAGATAGTCCGGCATCCCACACAGGTACGTTGTGGGATATGCTTTGATCGTTTGACAGTTTTTTTCGCCACCTTTTTTTCTACATTACCAATCTTCTACGATGCCGTCATCGTCACCACGCTTGTGTTTTTTGTGGGCAATGACTTCACCAAGCTCTTCATCGTATTCAATTTCGACGTGCTTCTTTTTACGCTTCTTACCCTTCTTTTTATCTCCGGGTTGTTCTTCTACCTCTTCTTCAACACCGCCGGTTTGGAACATTTCCTTCAATGCGAACAATTCGTCCAGTGAAACCGAATCCTTCACGCGGTCGGACTCTTCAAGCTCATCGGTTTCTTCCTGCTCGGATTTCGCAGATTCAACGGACTCGGTGGCCTCGGCAGCCTCGACAGCTTCAACCACTTCTGGCGATTCAGCCACGGCTTCGGTTTTCGGCTCTTCTTCCTGGGCTTCTTCGACAGGTTCGGCGACTTCCACTTCCGCCTCCTCGAGGACTTCTTCCACAACCGGTTCGGGGAAGGTCAGGCCGTCAAGTGTTTCCTGGATGTTTTCCAAGGTCTTCGGCCCAATACCGCTCAAACCCAGCACCTGATCGGGGTTGAGCTTTATTGCCAGGATCAGATCGCCAACAGATCCATATTCTGCTTCGCTGAGGATCGCGTAGATGTGGTCTGTCAACCCGGCCTGATCGAGGGGCATATCGAAGGCGGTAACGGGGATCTCATCGCGAACGGCAGCGATCCGTTCTTCTTCCTCACGCGCGGCCTCCTCGAGAATTTGGATGGTGCGCCGTTCCACGCGGTCAACAAATTGCGACAGCAAGGTGTATTCTTCTGGGGTGACAGGGCGACCTTCGGCTTTCTTGGTCAACACCTGCTCTACCATCGGAACGTTCTCGACGACAGCCGGGAGCATCTCCGACAGTTCTGCGTCGCCCTGCAGTTTTTTCACCGCATCCCCGGCTGCCTCGATCAACGACTTGATATCGATACGCCAGCCGGTAAGCTTGGCCGCCAGGCGTGCATTCTGCCCGTCCCGGCCGATCGCCAGGCTCAACTGGTCTTCCTGCACAACGACGGTGGCCGTGCGGCCTGACCTGGACGTCTCGGCGAGGAATACGCCGTTGACGCGCGCCGGGCTGATGGCCTTCGAAATGTACACCACGGGATCCTGGTCCCACTGGATAATGTCGATCTTTTCATCGTGCAATTCTCTGACAATGGCTTGAATACGCACGCCTTTGATACCCACACAGGCGCCAACCGGATCGACGCCGGGTTGTGTGGCAGCCACTGCCACCTTGGCGCGCTGCCCAGGCTCGCGGGCGATGGCGCGTATCTCCACGATGCCGTGGTAGATCTCGGGCACCTCATTTTCCAACAGACGGCGTAGGAAGTTGCGATGGGAGCGCGAGAGGATGATCTGCGGGCCCCGCGAACCATCCTTTACTTCCAGCACCACCGAACGGACGCGGTCATGCAGCCGGAAGCGCTCGCCGGGGATGCGTTGATTGGCCGGCATGATACCTTCTGCTTTCATGTCCAACCCAATGGTGGTGGTCTGCACGTTAGAAGCCTGCACCACACCGCTGACGATCTCGCCCGCCTGCTTGTCAAAGTATTCCATCTGGGCGGCCCGTTCGGCCTCCCGAATGCGCTGCTGGATCACCTGGCGCGCAGTTTGAGCCGCCACGCGGCCAAAATCTGCCGGGGTGGTTTCGACCAGAGCCATGTCATTGAGCTGTACTTCGGGGTTGACCTTGCGCGCCTCTTCCAGGGTGACCTCCGTTCGCTCGTCCTGTACGTCTTCCACGACTTCTTTCTCAGCGTAGATGGTTACTTGGCCGGTTTCGGGGTCCACTTTGGCTTCGACTTGCTGGGCGGTGGAAGCATTAACCGCTCTACGGTAGGCGGATACCATCGCGGATTCGACCGCCGATAGGATCACTTCCTTGGGCAGTTGCTTGTCTTCCAACACTTCATTGAATGCCAGGGCAAATTCGCTCTTCGTCATCCTCTTCTTGCTCCATATAGGTTCACTACAAGCAGAAAAGTGGGGGCTGCCCACTTTTCGACGAGTTCGGTATTGGTGCTGCTTACGGAAGGGATTTTAGCACACCTGGCCTGAACATGCAAGGTGTATTGTTCCAATGGCAAGGAATCCTTTGTCAGCCTTCATGGTTTTTCCTAACGCGGTATGACTTGCAAAACTGGACCAAAGTGTGGACCGATGGGCAGGCCAACAGGGACAGGTTGGACGGGTATAATCATGCGCATGCCGGATCGGGATATGCAAAAAGCCGCCCTGCGCGGGGAACCTTCCTATGTATGGCGCGCAGGGCAGGCGCGCCGCCTGGAAATGATCCTGAAAGCCGCGGGAGAGCGCATCCGCGGACGGGTGCTGGAGAACGGCTGCGGGGTCGGCATGTACGTGGAGCACCTGTCCGGCTTTGGCGGGCGGGTCACGGGTCTGGAATTCGACTTCGAACGCGCCTCCGAAGCTGCCGGGCGCTCCGCCGGCATATTGAACGCTGCCGGGGAAGCCCTGCCGTTCCCCGCGGATACGTTTGACCTGATATTGAGTCACGAGGTGCTTGAACACGTCCAGGACGAAGCCCAGGCGGTGCGCGAAATCGTACGCGCCCTCAAACCCGGCGGCCGCGTGGTGGTCTTCGTTCCCAACCGGGGGTATCCTTTTGAAACGCATGGCATCTACTGGAAGGGAAGCTATCATTTCGGCAATATCCCGCTCGTCAATTATCTCCCGAGCGCCTGGCGAGACAGATTGGCCCCGCACGTCCGGGTCTATTCCAGGCGTGACCTCGAAAGCTTGTTCTCGGGGTTGCCGGTCAAGCGAATATCACGCACCATCATCTTTGGCGCCTATGACAACCTGGTTGCGCGCTTTGGGAGGTCAGGGAAGCTACTGCGCGCGTTCCTGCAATTCCTGGAAAGAACGCCCCTGCGTGTCCTGGGGCTGTCGCATTTCTGGGTCGTGGAAAAAGAATAGGAGATGGACATGAAAAAGTATCTGGTCAAACCCGCTACGAAGGTGGACTTGAGGGTGCACGATCCTGCCGATACCAGCGCCTACAACGGCGGTAAAAAGCACGGCAAGGAGGATCTGGCCAAATTGAACCGGGAACTTGAAGCCTTGCAAGAAATGCTCTTCGCCCAGCACGAACACAGGCTGCTGATCGTACTGCAGGGCATGGACACCAGCGGCAAGGACGGGGTCATCCGGCACGTCTTCGAAGGGGTCAACCCGCAGGGGGTGCGCGTGGCCGGCTTCAAGGTGCCCACGCCCATCGAACTGGACCACGATTACCTGTGGCGCGTGCACGCCCGGACGCCTGGCCGCGGCGAAATGGTCATCTTCAACCGCAGCCATTACGAGGACGTGCTGGTCGTGCGCGTACACGCCCTGGTCCCAGAGAAGGTTTGGAGCAAGCGCTACGCGCAGATCAATGCCTTCGAAAAGACCCTGGCGGAGGAAGGCACCACCATCCTGAAGTTCTTCCTGCACATCAGCCCCGAGGAGCAGCGTGAACGCCTGCGAGCGCGCCTGGAAGATCCCACCAAACACTGGAAGTACAATCCGGGCGATCTGAAGGAGCGGCAGCTGTGGGGGAAATACACCAAAGCTTACGAAGACGTACTCAGCAAAACCAGCACCACCCAGGCGCCCTGGTACGTCATCCCGGCCGACAAAAAATGGTACCGCAACTGGGTCATTGCCAGCATCCTGGCCGAGACGCTCAAGGGATTGAAGATGTCCTACCCCGAACCGGAGTATGATGCCGCTGCAGAGCTGAAAGCCTTCGAGCAGGAAGCGGCTCTCCCCAAAGCCAGTAGAAAATAACGAAAAAGGGGCGGTCATCAGGGCTCATACGACAGTCTCCACGAGTACCCTACCAGGCTTTTTTGCACGGCTGCACGGCAAAATGCGCCGGGTTCAAGCGATTCGGGAGATTCTTCAGGCTTAATCCGGATTTTCTCGCCAGGAAAATAAAATATCTCGCCGAGATAATTTAAAAACTCGGCGAGATATTTAAAAAGCTCGGCGAGATATTTACGATTATGCACGTATTCTTCGTGAATTTCCTGGCTTTCAAACGATGAATCCGAAGGGTACGCGCTAAAATCCGCTGGATTTGGGATGGAAAAGCCCGGAAAACCCCTGAACGCGGCCGTCTGCCCGCTCAGAGCCGGTGAACGCGCCGGGTTACGGCGGCGTGACCGCCCCACCAGGGACGCCGCCGGCCGGTACGCAGGCCAACCTCCCCTGCAGGGGCTGGCAACTGCCGTCCACCGCCCCGTTTGGCGTGGTTAATGAACAGGCTACGCCCTTGCTCAGGCCAGAGCAGGCCTCGATGGCAGCCTGGGGAGGCCTCCCACCCTGCTGCGGACCACCCGCTTGCCCCTGTCCGTCCGGAGCCCCTCCGGCGGGTGGACCTCCCTGTGTGGCCGGCGGGCCATCGACCGCTCCACCCACCCGCACATCGCTGCCCGCGCCACCGGTCACACAACGGACGTAGTTGTAAATGCGCACCGCGTCCCCCTGCGGTCCGTGCCCGGTCGGGTATCGGGAAGGATCGCCGCTCTTGTCCTCCGCCCGCTGCGCACCAGCGCCATGCACGTCCATCCACTGGCCGTTCATGTAGCCCAGCGCCCGGCCAAAGGTGACATAGACTCCGATACCAGCCATGCCGTTCGAACTGAGGTGCGTGGTGCTGCTCCAGAATGTGGGGTAGTCGAGCTGCCCGGCTTCGTTGGTGATGGTCGAAATGCTGAAGATCGGATCGATGGCAGCCGAGCCGGTCGCGTCCGGCGAGCGGCTGTAATCGACGATGCTCTGCAATTCCTTGGCGTTCGGCAGGCGCCAATCGCTGATCCCGGCATAATCCAGACCGGCACAGTAGTTCAAGGCACCTTCCCAGTCCAGGCCCTGACCATTGTCAGACTGGATCCAGGTCAGGCCGGTGGCATGATCGCTGACGGTGCCATCGCCGTTGTCGACGAAATCATTATCGCCATAGGCAGTGTTGCCACGTACATAGATGACGAAGAAGGCCTTTGCGCGTCCGCCGGGGCCGGCAGATCCGGCCGGATAGCCCTTGATGCGTCCATCGGCGAAGTTGACGCCGAACATGGCTTGCTGCCCGCCAAAGACCGAGCCCGTGTAAACGGAACTGGTCGCCCACTGCGAGTCGATCGTGCGCTCCCCGGCGCTGGTATCGCCATACGCAAAGTTGAAATAGTCTGTGTCGATGAATGGCGTGCCGGTACACGACCCGGCTTCCATGCACGCACTGACGTCCGTGCCGCTGAACTGGATCAGGGAGTAGAGTTCTTTGATGGTCGGTAGCCGCCAATCCGCGTAACCGGCCAGGCTGAAGCTGGAGGCGCCTGCCGCAGCCTGGTCGTAGGTCATCTTTTCGCCGGGGTTTTGCTGCCACATCAGGCCGGTGACCAGATCGGTAACGGTACCATCCCCATTGTCCGAATAACGAGGCGCATTCCCCATGTACTGGGCGTCCTGTCCGTAGAAAACCTCCCCTTCACCCGGGCAAGAGATGCCGGACCTATCGTCAAAGCAATAAACCTGGTCGGTATCCACGATGGGATAGGTCAGACCGGTAGTGACATACGACGACGTTTCAGGCGCCCAGGGGCCTGCCTCCGTTCGAGGAAGCGCGTTCTCGACGACAGGCGAATCCTGGGACTCAGGCTGCACAATGGGCTGGGTCGCCGCCACAGGGAAACTCCCGCAGGCCGTGGTCATCGCAGAAACTACCAGTAAGACACTCAGCATAGAAAGTGAATTGGTTTTCATGGAAATCTCCTTGTGCAGCGTTATAGGGTTCTCGAACCGTACATGATCGAGCCGTTCGAAAGCCCTGGGGATCCGACTAGTTGCATACATACAGTACCATCGGCTGGTTGTTGCCCGGACGTTGTTGATTGGCCGCCGGGCGGTCATTCCCCTGACTGAATTCCGGAACGACGCTGCAGGAGGAGGCCAGCCAGGCGGCAATCTCCTGTTTCCCGTTGCGCTCGCCGCCATAAAACACGTATCGCAGTTCTCCATCCGCAACCATTTCAGCCGAACCAGCCGCGTCGATGACCGCGTCCCCGCCGCTGAAGCCGCCCATGTAGAGCACCGGCCGCCCGGTCTCCAGCACCAGTGGCGACCCTGTATGCGCGTTGGGCACGGCTACCAGATACTCTACATCCTGCGTGTGATCCTGCAGGTAGGTCACCAGGCGCTCATCAGCCTGGTTCTTTTCATTCAATTCCGGCGCGCCGGCCGCCCTCGCCTGGCGATCACCGCCGCCGTTGTAGGCCGTGGGCAGGTTCACTTCCGGGGTCTGATCCAGCACGGTCAGTGCCGTCCACGCAAGCGGGATCCACAATAGCGAAACCAGTACCGCCAGGAAAGCCGCCGGGCGCAGGGCCTTCACGAACATCAAACCGGCAGCGACCAGCAGCACCAGGCACGGCAGGTAGATCCAGGCGGACTCCAGGCCGTACTGGCCGGCGGTGTAGAGCTGGAAGACGATCGTCAGGCCGGCTGCAAGGATCAACAGGACGTACGTCCACGGGCGCCGATCCCCCAGGCGCAGGAACGCGGCCAGGCCCAATCCCACCACAGCCCCCAACGCCGGCGCCAGCATGATGGCGTAATAGGCGTGGAAGATGCCTTCCACCGAGCTGAAGAAGACCAGGCAGGTCAGCAGCCAGCCGCCCCACAGCACGAGGGCTTTGTGTTCCGGCTCAAGCGGCAGCCGCAGGCGCGCGGTGAACACCAGCATGACCGCGCCCGCCAGCGCAAAAGGCAGCAGCCAGGACATCTGCTTGGAAAGTGGAGAGACGAAGAAGCGTTCGATGCCCGGAGAGCCGGTTTCCTGGCTGAAGGGCGTCCCTCCAGCGTCTGGTGGGTCAACAGGAGTATTGTTCGGGCTGGCGTTGGGGCCGTCGCCCATGGCGCCCACCGGTGGGGCAAAGCCGGGACGCACGCCAGCGGACGGCCCCCCAATTTGACTGCCAGGCGCTCCGGCAGGGACGCCCGCGTTCTGCGGATTCCGGCCCTGCGGGGCGCAGGCCAGCTGGCTCGAGGCCGGGGTCTGGATACAAACGCCGGTGATGGCGTTCCCGTTCGGCAACGTGAAGGAGCAGGCCGCCCCCGACGATTGGTTCTCACAGGCCGCCAGCGCCTCACGGGGAGGGGATTGCAATCGCTGGGAGTTCGGCCCATCTGGGCTGCCGCCGGGCGTCTGCGCATTGAGCACGCCGCCGTCCTGAGCCGGTTGATTCCTTGCGCGCGAATTGAACAGGCGCGAAAGGCCGTTGTGCCCCACGATCAACTCCATGACGGTGTTGTCTTCGCTGCTGCCGATGTACGGCCGCTGGTCGGTGGGCGTCAGATCCACGACCACGGCCCAGGAAAGAGACACCAGCAGCAGCAGGACTGTCGCCAGACCCAAATTGATGATCTTGCGCCACCAACCGGTTTTCGCGCCGAAGAAGTAAAGCGCGTAGAAAGCCGGCAGAGGCAGGAAGGCCTGCAGCATCTTGATGTTGAATCCCAACCCCACCAGGACTGCGCCGGCCAACAACCAGCGCGTTCGGCCGGTCTTTGTAGCGGTCATGAAGGCCCAGGCCGCCAGCAGCAGCGTGAAGACCAGCATGCCGTCCATGGTGTTGTTGCGGTCGGTGGCAATGGCTACCGGCGTGACCACCAGGACCAGCGCTGCCACCAGCCCTGCCAGCTCACCCATGTACTTCCGGACGAGGTAGTAAAGCAGCGGCACGCTGCACAGGCCGGCCAGGATATTGGGCAGCGAAACCACCCAACCCTCCACGCCGAGCACGAACGCAAAGGCGGCTTCGACCCACAACCCCAGGGGGGGTTTATCGACAGTGACAGAACCGCCGGGTTCTGCAGCCACAAAGAAGAAGTTGCTCCAGGAATCCAGCATACTTTCAACGGCCGCAGTATAGTAGGTGTTGGCCTCGCCGATGGCTCCGAGATTGGCGAAATGCAATATCCCCGAGAGCAGTACGATGCCGATCAGCAATACGTGCGAGGTCGTAATTCCGAATGCCAGCTTGCGCGTCAGGAACGAGGGTTTTTGAGGAAGGGTGATGGTTGCCATACGTCTCTCCTGTTTTGGTTCAGTGCAGAGCACGCGGAGGGCACGAAGGTGCCTCCACCGCGCGCTCAACGTTGAGAACATTGAAGGTCCAGTAACGATTCGCAAAATAATTCCAGAATACAACCACCGCGGTGGCGAGCGCCTTGGCCGGCACATACCCGTAGTCAGGCTGCCCGAGCCACGTTCCAAAAGGCGCTTCCAGCACAAGCACCAGCGTGTTGTTCACGGCCAACCCTACCAGGCTGACGGATGCAAATTGCAGGAACTGCCGCCTCCAACCGGAACGCGGGCGGTCGCCAAAGGTCCATGCGCGGTTCAGGGTGAAGTTGTTGGCCACGCCGATAGAAAAGGAAAGGCTGTTGGCAAGCAAGGTCGCCAACCCGAGCGACTTCAACAAAGAAAGCGCGCCGAAATCCAGCAGCGTGCCCAGCGCGCCGACGGACAGGAAGCGGGCAAAACGTCCACCTTCTTTTGCTGAGAATGCTGTTGAAATCGCCGACATGATCTCACTCCTTCCGCTCTGTGCCTACAGTGTAGGGAGTTCCGGGCAAATCCGACAGTGTCTGCCATCACGATCCCTGGAATACTGCCGTGAGATTACTCGCCAGCACCCATGACAGCCGTCATGCCTTTCAGGAAAGGGCGTGATTTCAGACAGGGGCGCCGCCCATGCTCCCGTGATATGATGTGGGCATGCAAGGCTCTGGCGATACCGCGCGCGTACTGCGCACAGCGGCCTGGATGTGGACAGGCTACCTCGTGGCGTTGATGCTGGTGGATGCGGTCAACTATGCGCGTGCACCAAAGTTCCCGATCATCGCCTATTACGTTGGGAATGGGCTGATCGCGCTGGCTTTCCTGGTTCTGTCCTACTGGAGCGAACTCCAGGAAAGCCTGGGGATGTTCTTCATGCCGCTCATGCTGCTGATGATCGCCGGCGCGCCCATCCTTTTGCACCACCTGTTCGTGCCGCGCTTTCCACCCGGACCCATGTCGAACGCGGAGGGTATGGCGCTGCGCCAACTACCCGTATTGTTCATCGGGCTCGTGCTGACCGCCTGGCAATACCGCCTGTGGGCGGTAGTGGTCTTCAGCTTTGCCACAGCCGCGCTGGAAATGTTCACCATCGTCTTTCTCACCAGAATGCCGCTCAACACCATCACAATTTTTTTTATCATCACCATCATCCGGACGATCAGCTTTCTGGTGGTCGGCATCTTCATCAGCCAGATTATGACGCGTCTGCGCGTGCAGGGGCTATCCCTCAAACAGGCCAACGCCAAGCTGACCCACTACGCCAGCGCGCTCGAAAACCTGACCGTGAGCCGCGAGCGCAACCGCATGGCGCGCGAACTGCACGATACACTGGCGCACACCCTGACCGGCCTTTCAGTGACGCTTGAAACCGCCAAAGCCTACTGGGAAGTGGACCCTGGCAAGGCGGGTGAATTGCTCGATAAGTCGCTGGCCACCACGCGTACCGGCCTGGAGGAGACGAGGCGCGCGCTGAAATCCCTGCGCGCGAGCCCGCTCGAGGATCTCGGCTTGAAGCTGGCGCTTGAAAAAATGGCGGACTCCATAACATCACGCGCCAACCTCAAACTGGCGATTTCAACCCCAAACCTCATGCCGGCCCTCACCCCGGATGTGGAGCAATGCGTGTACCGCATCGCGCAGGAGGCCCTGGAAAACGTGGCACACCACGCCAATGCCAGGTCCGTTTCACTCTCTCTCCAGGCCAACGGCAGCAACCTGGTACTTGAAATTCAGGACGACGGCCGGGGATTCGATCCGGGAGACAAGCTTTCCAGCGGCCATTTCGGGCTGGTGGGCATGAAAGAGCGCGCTGAACTCTCCGGTGGTGTGTTGACGATTGACAGTCAAATGGGAAAAGGTACCAGGTTGCGGCTTGAAATCTAAACACGAAGGACACCAGGGACACAAATCTGTACGCTCTCCTTCGTGTCCTTTGTGTCCGTAGTGGTTAGAAAGAGAATGGTATGAAGATCATCATATGCGACGACCAGGCCATAGTCCGCGACGGGCTGGAGCTGCTGCTCAACCTGGAAAAGGATATCGAAGTGCTCGGCACTGCGGTGGATGGAGCCGAAGCGCTGGAACTGGTGGAAAGCAGACAACCGGACCTGGTATTGATGGACCTCAAGATGCCAGGCATGAACGGCATCGAGGCCACACGCCAGATCCGCGCCAAATTCCCAACTACAAAAGTGCTCGTCCTGACTACTTTTGACGATGATGAGTGGGTTTTCGATGCCATCCGCGCCGGCGCCACCGGTTATCTGCTCAAAGACACGCCTCGCGAAAAAGTCGTCGAAGCCGTGCGCGGCACGGTGGGGGGAAAATCCTTTGTAGACCCTGTCGTGGCCGGCAAATTGCTCGACCAGGTATCCAGACGGGGGAGCCAACCCTCCAGCCTGCTGACCGATCAATTGACCGCGCGCGAAACCGATGTGCTGCGCCTGCTGGCAAAAGGATTAAGCAACGCCGAGATCGCCGGGCAATTGCATCTTTCAGAGGGGACGGTGCGCAACCACGTCAGCGCCATATTGGATAAGTTAGGGGTCTCTGACCGCACCCAGGCCGCCGTGATCGCCATCCAGCACGGGCTGGGGTAGGCCCTTCCTTTGGGGATGAAAAGTTCCTTTTTATTTTTATTCAGACAATTCAGGTCTATGTTATAATATAAAGGTCGTTTTCTTTTTCATAGTACGAGGAGGTCCATATGCAAGAGCCAAGTTCTAAGGTAGCCAGGCGTCGAAGAGCAATCATCCTGATTCCATTCATTGCCATTATGCTTGCTTTGTTGCCCATTTCGATCGCCTTCGCCGCAGATGACGCCTTCGTCCACGTGGATCCGTTGGGACGCTCCGAGGTCGGGATCACGATCGTCTTCCCGGACGGCATCAGCGGAAGTTTTGCCGGCACGATCAACGGGAACCACTTCGACTGCGAAACCATCCCGCCCGATACCCTGTACTGCATCGGACCATTCGCGTACTGGATGGATCCGTCGACACTGCACATCTATACCGTGCCGGACGGTGAGGTCGTGCTCTCGAAAGTGATCAGCTACCCTCCGGTCGGCGGGCCTGACGCCGGCCCTCCGCCGCCCCCCAGCGACCAGTGCGACGGAGAATGTCAAACTCAAATAGACTGAACTGACTGGATAAAACCTGGCAAAAAACGCCAGGTTTTATTTTTTCGGCGCACGAGATCGAATGATTTCGCGCACAACAAAGGCGCACAACAGCAGCAGGAACGGATCGATCACGAACCGAAAGCGATTGTTCTCGCCGATATCCAGCAACAGGCTGGCAGCCGAGACGAACAGGATATTCCACAGCATGAACAGCACCAGCGCCGGTTGCGTCTCTGTCAGGCTTGTGCGACGGTCCCACAGGTACTTCAGGGAGCCGGCGAACGCCAGCACGAAGGCGATGGGCAGCGCCCAGGCTACATGTCCCGGCGCGAACGAAGAGCCCATGACGACAAAGCCTTCATCCTTATCCCACTGCCAATAGAAGACCCTGTTCCAGAGCGTATCCAACCCATCGACCGGTTGACGGATCCAATACACATGTTCATAATCGCTGGCCGAGTGAAAAAAGATGTACGTCGCCCTGAGTACATTCAAGGCATAGTGGCGTGGGACCAGCCTGATCATCCGAATGGCGTCACTGAATGTCTGGCGCGAAGCCGCGACATGCACCAGGGAGTGATAGTTCGGGAAACCGGTTGAATACGATTCCTGATCCAACAACGGGATGCCCGTGATGGGCGTATCCGGAAAGTAGTCCAGGTACTTCTCCGGGCTTCGAAACGGCGCCAGCGGCGCCAGGTCAGACACCAGCCCCTCCTTCGCCCACCTTTCGCGCGTGTCCTCGGGAATATCCAGGGTGGCGATCTTCGACAGGTTCATGCCCCCCCACGAACTGGCCGTAAAAGAACCGTAAAGGATCTCGTTTTTCGCGTACCATCCGAGCACAAGCAGCAGCGCCGGTAGCAGGGGAAGCCATTTTCTGGGCCTCCCCCTGAACACAAACACGACCAGTGCAAAGCAGCCCACCAACCAGACAAGATGAAACAGACCCCAGGTCAGCGCCATCCCGGCCAGGGCCAGCGAAAACAGCACGCCATCAATAGGTTTTGGGTTCGCGATGTAGCGCGCCAGGAAGACGCCCGCTGCTGCCAGGGCGACCGTCAGGGGATAAGCGTAGGCATACCAGTTCTCATACACAATCGTCGCCGGACTGACGGCGAACCAGCCGGCCAGGAGCAGGCAGAGGAAATCAGGTAGGCCCAGTTTCTGGCCAAGGAAATAGATGGCTAACGTGAGCAGCAGACCGCCCATTAAGAAGAAGCCGTGAAAGACCTGGCTGTAACTTTGTGGGAAAAGCTGCAGCCCAAGCCCGGTAAACAGGTTCAAAAGCGGCGGTTGGGAATGCAGGTAGAACAGGCTGCGCCAGAGGTCGTGTTTCAACAGGTAGGGGTCGATGAATTGCCAACCCAGGTAATAGGTGTCACCGTCGAAGCGCACACCGGCCCAGGCATAGAACGCCCTCGAAACCAGGAACCATACGGCCAGTATCCAGGGTCCCGTTCCTGTATTCAATCGCAGAAGCATACGATCCCGCCCTCTCATTCCGGCAGCGGTTCTCGAAAATCATAGATGCCCTCCTGAAAGGACCACTGGCGGCCGCACCCGCCACACAACAGGCGGTCGGATCGTCTTTCCAGGGGCGATTGTGAACAATGCGGGCACTTGAACCAGTGCAGAACGTCCTCGGGGATCGACCTCAGATTGCCCTCCCTCAATACCGCCCTCAAGAACACGCTCGGGGTCAGTTGCCACAGCGCGCCTGTCCATTGTAGAAGCGCATCGATTGCGATCAACAGCCGCAAAGGGACCCATTTTTTCGCCAGGTCCAGCCGGAAATGGGACACAGTCAGGATTTTATCGATTTTGAATCCAAGCTCACCCAACCAGCGCCTGACGGTTTTCGGGTGGAAATTGAAATTCAATTCGAGGAATTCAACGGGCTCGGGGGAGAAGGGACTCCAGGATTGCCGGCCAAGCCAGTAGCGTGCGATCGCTTTAAGATTCAACTTGTTGGCATATTCCAACACGAAAGCTGCGCCTGGGCCCAATACGTTCCGCACCTGATCCAGCGCCCTGGGCGCCTCAGCCATATGGTGCAGCGTACGGATCATGGTGGCACAGTCAAACAACCCATCGATAAAGGGCAGGTGGTAAATATCTGCGGCTACAAAAAGGTAGCGGTCGGATGCCCCCAACTTCTGCTGCGCCTGCTCTAATTGAGTGGTGGAGTAGTCCAACAAGACCACACGCTCGAAGCCTGCGTAGCGCGGGGTGTTACGGCCGGCTCCCGCGCCTAATTCAAGCAGGAAACGGCCTTGATCAGGCAGCAGCCGTCTTAAAGCAATGGCTTCAACACCATCCTCATAGGCGCGGTTTCCCTGATCCCAGAATACTGCCTGGTAATCTGAACCCTGGTAATCACAGACCGGTGGGGTGTGTTTTGGTTCCATAGAAAAAGAGTCGGGCAATTGTACCCGACTCCCTTGCAATACATGGGCGCTATGCGCCGTTCAATCCACGACCCATACCGCGGTACTGGAAGCCCAGGTCTTTCATGGCCTCCGGATGGTAGATATTGCGGCCATCAAAAAGTACCGGTTTCTTGAGCAGCGCTTTGATCTTTGCCAGATCAAGCTGCTTGAATTCATTCCACTCGGTAGTCACCATCAGAGCATCGCAGCCTTTGGCCATTGAATAGGGATCTTCGAACATCTCCACCGCTGGCAGGAGCGGCCGCGCTACTTCTACCGCCACCGGGTCAAATGCGCGCACTTTGGCGCCTGCCGCGATCAGTTCCTGGGCGATTTCAATGGAAGGGGCATCGCGCATGTCGTCTGTGTTCGGTTTGAAGGCCAGCCCAAGCAAGCCGATGGTCTTTCCTTTTAAGCCTCCAACCATCGTCCCCACACTTCGAACCGCTTTCTTACGCCGCTCATAATTCACATCCATGACAGTATTCAATATTTTCGGCTCGAGGTTCTTCTCTTCCGCCATATAAGCCAGGGCCAATACATCTTTTGGAAAACAGGAGCCTCCCCAACCCAAACCCGCATCCAAAAAGTGAGCCCCGATGCGCGCATCATATCCCATGCCAGCAGCTACCTCCTTGACATCCGCGCCCAGGACCTCGCAGATATCGGCGATCTCATTGACGAATGAGATCTTAGTCGCCAGGAAGGCGTTAGAGGCGTACTTGATCATTTCTGCCGTCCTCAGGTCTGTGATGACGATCGGTGCGCGCAACGGTAAATGCAGTTGGGCTACTTTTTCGGCAGCTTCCCGGTGCATGGATCCCAGCACGGTACGATGAGGGTGCATGAAATCACTGATAGCCGACCCCTCTCGCAGAAATTCAGGGCAGGACACCACCCAAAAATCGATCGGTTTGGCTAAAGCACTTTTGACAATGTCGGCTACCCAGTCCCCCGTTCCCACCGGGACGGTGGATTTATTGATGATGATCAACGAACCATCCATCGTCTCAGCAATGGACTTGGCAGCAGAGGCCACATATTGTAGGTCCGCTTCACCATTTACACCGGAAGGGGTCCCTACCGCGATGAAAGCGAACTCCGTTCCTTTGATCGCTTCAGAGTAGGAAGTTGTAAAGGAAAGCCGGCCGGCCTTCACATTGCGCTCCACCAGTTCTTCAAGACCCGGTTCGTAAATGGGCATGATCCCCTTTTTCAACCCTTCGACGCGCTCCTCGTTCACATCCAGCGCGATCACACGGTTCCCCAAATCTGCAAAGCAGGCTCCGGTGACGAGCCCGACATAGCCAACACCGATCACACATAGTTGTTTCATAGATCTACCTCAATGCGGGTTGTATATCTGTTCACAAGACAGAACGGCCCAACTATACCATAACAGGCTATTAAGGAAAGCGCCCCACTCACCCGAGCGACGTTGGGGTTTCGCTGGGAATAGGTGAGGGAGTGAATGAAGGCAGGGCGGGGGTCGCGCTGGGTGTTGCTGTCAGAGTGGTCGTCTCCGTGGAACGATTGAATGCGGTCTGCGTGCGTATGTGCGCCAGGTCGATGGCAGCCGCATGCGCATCCTTGGTGTCTTGCATTTCGTCGGGTAAAGGGCGCGCAAATACCCAAATAAGCGGTGATGATCACATCTCCCAAACCAAACGGAGCGACCCATGCCTCGGGTGGAATTCTTTTTGGTTTTTCGGAGGCGCCCGAAGAGCTTTGTTCCGGCATATTCCCTCATGTAGATCTCATCCACTCCTGCCAGCAAGTCCGAAGAACAGCCTGGAGAAGCTGGCTGGTGCCTTAACTATACTATGTCTTGTACCATCGAACAATGACGATCCACTCCACTTATGGCATAATGCAGCCATGCGCCTGCTATTTGTCGCCGATGGGAGATCGCCTATCGCCTTGAACTGGATCGATTATTTTATTCAAAATGGGGATGAGGTCCATCTAGCCAGTACATTCTATTGCAAACCTGAAATCGATCTGGAGAGTCTGGACATCGTACCCGTGGCTTTCAGTGGGACAAAACGTGCATCAACCCCCCGATCTCCCGTCATTTCCACCCAAAAAACCCAGCGCGTGCGGTTAGCCCTGCGACATTATCTCGGGCCTCTTACGATCACCCGTTCCGCACAGTCACTGCGCAAGGTGATCAAGCGCGTAAAACCCGACCTGGTCCACGCCATGCGCATCCCCTATGAGGGCATGCTGGCTGCAGATGCCTATGTGGGCGTTCCTTTACTTGTCTCGGTGTGGGGCAATGATTTTACCCTGCACGCGCCTGCTTCGCCTCTGATGCGCCATTACACTCGCTGGACCATGCGTGTGGCGGATGCGCTACACGCCGACTGCCAGCGCGATGTCCGGCTGGCGATTGAATGGGGTTTTTCGGGCAGGCGCTCCTCGTTGGTGGTGCCTGGCAATGGGGGTGTCCGTACGCAGGTCTTCTTTCCACCCAAGAAGCTGGTCAAGGCTCCCATTGTCATCAATCCACGCGGGTTTCGCGACTACGTGCGAAATGATGTATTCTTCAACTCTATACCGCTCGTGGTGAAAAAAATTCCCCAGGCACGCTTCCTGTGTGCGGCAATGGCAGGAGATGCCAGGGCACAACAGTGGATAGATGAACTCGGAATAGAAAAATCGGTAGAACTGCTTCCCCCGGTTCCGCATGGCCAGATGGGGGAGCTGTACCGACGCGCAGCGGTAATGATCTCCCCCAGTGTACACGACGGGACACCCAATACCTTGCTGGAAGCCATAGCGTGCGGTTGTTTTCCAGTTGTGGGCGATCTCGAATCGATACGTGAATGGATTACCGATCGGGAAAATGGGTTGTTGGTGGATGCCAGTGACCCCAACGCTCTCGCAGAGGCTATGCTGGAAGCATTAACGAGCAAAGGCCTGCGGAACAGGGCCGCAGGCCTGAATGCAAAACATATTGCAGAAAAAGCCGAGTATTCCACCTGCATGGCGCAGGTGCGGACGTTTTACGAAGGGCTGCAGACCCTACGCAGTTAGCTTTGCGAGGAGCGCAAACTTTCCAGTCGATCCTTCAATTCGATCCGGCGCCGGTCGGCAGCCAGTTGGATCTCACCAAAGAAATTCTGCCCGCGCGCGCGCAATCCCGAGCGTAATTCCGTTCCAGATTCGGGAGCCAGCAATAGAGCGATGGTCGAACCTACCAACGCCCCCACAAATATGCCGATCATAAAGCCAAATATCTTTCGCATAAAACACTCCTTGGTTGATTGTTTTGAGTTCCAGATGATCAAAAAATCATTTCATCTATAATCGCGTCCCTTTTCTAATGCTGATAATAATGTAAAAGTTGAACCTGAGAGTTGAATTTTATTATAGGCGAAAAAGAAAATTTGTGGAATAATACAGTTCACCGCGCATATCCGTTAGGAACGCGACGGCCTTTTATTCATCAAACGCCAAAGCCTGACCCAGGGGGTGAGGCAACAGCGGACTCTACCTGAGAAAAGGAGGGTACCTTGTCAACCCAACATCCCGAGAGGGACAATCCGGCACCTCGCAAGAAGGTGACCACTTTCACGTTTCGCCAAAAAAAGGAACGCGGTGAGCCGATCAGCATGCTCACGGCTTACGATTATCCTACTGCCCTAGCGATGGACCAGGCCGGGGTCGATGCGATCCTGGTGGGCGATTCGCTCGGCATGGTCGTGCTTGGATACCAGAACACGCTGCCGGTCACCATGGAGGAGATGCTGCACCATTGCCGCGCCGTATCGCGCGGGGCGCATGCCGCTCTGCTGATCGGGGATATGCCGTTTATGTCTTATCAGGTTTCGGTCGAAGAAGCCGTGCGAAATGCCGGGCGCTTCCTGCAAAAGGGCGGTATGGACGCCGTCAAATTAGAGGGCGGCCGTGAAAGGCTTGAAGTTGTGCGCGCCATCTCCGGCGCAGGGATCCCTGTCATGGGGCATCTCGGGCTGACACCCCAATCCATCCACCAGCTGGGGGGCTTCCGTGCCCAAGGGAAAACCGCCCTGGCGGCCAAACGTTTGGTAGAAGAGGCAGTTCTGCTGGAACAGGCAGGTTGCTTCAGCCTGGTGCTCGAATCAGTCCCATCCCAATTAGGCGAAATGATCTCGCATAAACTCTCCATTCCCACTATCGGCATTGGAGCCGGCCCCGGATGTGATGGGCAGGTTTTGGTCACCCACGACCTGCTTGGTCTGTTCGACCGATTTACCCCAAAGTTTGTAAAGAAGTACGCCAGTTTCCGCGAGGAGATGCTGGGCGCCTTCAACGCGTACATTCAGGATGTGAATTCCAGGAACTTCCCAGCCAAAGAGCATACGTTTGAGATGTCGGAGGAGGAATGGCAGGCTCTCCTGAGGGAAGAATAAACGACACCATCCTGATCGTTGGAACCGGAGCCCTGGCGACATTGTTCGCGGCCCGGTTGAGCGCCGCCAGTTATTCGGTCTGCATGCTTGGCAGTTGGGTGAATGGCCTGAAGGCTCTCCACACGAACGGGGCTCGATTGATTGAAACCGACGGAAGCGAAACTGCCTACCCGGTGCAGGTCACCCGCAATCCGGCCAGTTGTACCGGCGCACGCTATGCCCTGGTCCTGGTGAAATCCTGGCAAACGGAGCGTGTGGCGCAACAACTGAGAACCTGCCTGGCGCCACATGGGGTGGCTCTCACCTTGCAAAATGGACTGGGAAACCGCGAAACCCTGGCTGCCAGCCTGGGATCTGGGCGTGTGGCCGTCGGCGTCACCACCACCGGCGCGACATTGCTGGGTCCGGGTCTGGTGAAAGCAGGCGGAGAGGGCGTCGTCTCCGTTGAAAATCATGAAAAATTGGAACCACTAAGGGTCGCTCTGACCGGGGCGGGCTTCACTGTTCAACTTGTGCAAAACGCCGAAACACTGCTCTGGGGAAAATTGATCATCAACGCTGCTATCAATCCGCTAACTGCACTCCTGCGCATCACAAATGGCGAATTGCTGGTTCGGCCGGCCGCGCAAGAGTTAATGCGAGAACTGGCCCTTGAAACCGCCATGGTAGCCTCCGCTCAGGGCGTTCAACTACCCTTTTCGGATGCAGTGTCGGCCGTCGAAGAGGTAGCCCGGAAGACAGCCAACAACCATTCTTCGATGTACCAGGATACCCTGCGAGGCGCGCTCACTGAAATCGATGCCATCTGTGGGGCTATCACTCAAATCGGAGAAGGAGCAGGAATCGCAACACCGTTCAACCGGGTGTGCTGGCAGCTCATTCGAGCCAATCGTTCAACTCCGTACCCTGCATAAACTGGTAAGATTAAGGAACCTCACCTTTTTGGAGACGCAATGCAGAAATGGATTGGATGGTTCATTCTTGTTGTTCTTTTGAGCAGCGCTACCACAGCCAGCGCTCAAGGTCAGATTGCCCTAAGATCGGTTTCAGTGCAATTGTGGCCAGAGTTCGATCAGCCAAACATGCTGGTGATCTACGATATGGAATTTCAAGAGAATACGCCATTGCCGTTTGATTTTACCCTGCGCGTTCCGCTCGACTCGAATGTAATCGCAGTGGCATACAATCAGGACGGCAACCTGCTCAATGCACCTTACCAAGAACCTTATACAGATGGGAATTGGCAGGTGCTCACCCTGAAAGTCGATACGAACAATACGTACCATATTGAGTACTACACTCCCCTCTCAAGAACAGATCAAATGCGAACGTATACGTATTTGTGGCCTGGCGACTATCCAGTCGGCGAGTTTCGTCTGAGATTGAAGGTGCCTATCGACACCACCGAAATTACCACCAATCCAACCATGACGGAAGCCTCTCCAGATGGCGAAGATACCTACCTGGAGTGGGCAGCTAATACGATAGAACTTGGACAATCTGTTCCCATGAAGATTTCGTACACCAAATCAACGGACCGCCTGGGGACCTCCGGAGCTACGCTCCAGGCCAGCAATATCGATGACAATACACCAGGGCGCGTGTCCCTGATCAATTACCTGCCTTATATCCTGGGAGGTTTGGGGGTCTTCCTCATTCTGGCGGGCGGAATTTATTTCTGGAAATCCGGTCAGCGGCAATCAAGACCGCGCAAACGCCGCCGCGCTCCTGATCAACCAGATGGTAATGAGGAAATCTATTGCCACCAGTGTGGAATACGCGCGCAACCGGGAGATCGATTCTGCCGGACCTGTGGAACCCGCCTACGGAGGGAATCGTGATCCTGTAGATCGCCTTTTTAAGTAGCAACCTATGCAATTTAACTTCATTATTATTGTTTACTTCCTATATGGCCTAGCATTCTTTTGTATGGGATTGTTAGTGTTAGCGGAGGGCAATCGCGCCTCGGATCTACGTCTGAGGAAGGCGCTGCGCCCTCTGGCCGGTTTCGGTATCCTCCACGGTTTACACGAGTGGATGGAAATGTTCGATCAAATGGAGCGGTTGGTCGGGCACAATCAACCGCTTATTCCAGAGTTCATTCGTCTGGCGCTCCTGGCAATTTCCTTCGTCTCTCTGATCGCCTTCGGCACCTACCTGTTGGCGTATACCGAAAATGCCCAGAGAATTATCACTCTGGTCCCACTTGGCCTGGAAGCGATCTGGGTCTTTGGTCTGGTGACCTTCCGTGGCAGCTATACACAAGAACAAATTTGGGCAGTTGCGGATGTATGGACTCGCTACTCCCTTGCGATTCCGGGCGGATTGCTGGCGGCGATCGGTTTGATTGCACAACAACGCGCTTTCCGCCGTTCAGGCCTGGTACGCTTTGGGCAGGATGCACTCTGGGCTGCAGTAGCTTTTGCGTGGTACGGGCTGGTAGGGCAATTGTTTGGAAAGAAGACCGACCTCTGGCTTTCCATCTTCATCAATCAAGATTCATTCGCGAACGTATTTGGATTTCCGGTCCAATTGTTCCGCGCCATAATGGCGATTGCAGCGGCTGTTTTCGTAATCCGCTTCCTGCGCGCCTTTCAGGTAGAGACCGATCAGAAGATCCAGGAGTTGCAAAATGATCGCGTGGAAGAAGCTCAAAAACGCGAAGTCTTAAAAGGTGAACTCTATCGACGTATTGTGGAAGCACAAGAGTCGGAAAGGCAGCGCATCGCTCGCGACCTCCACGATGAAACCGGGCAATCGTTGACTGCCATCGGAATGGGTTTGCGCGGTTTGGAATCCACCTTATCCCTACATGGCCAGACACCGCGCAGCATACGCATTTTGCGTGAACTTGAAGAAATGGCAGCCAATTCTCTGGATGAACTACAGCGGCTAATCGCGGACCTGCGCCCCTCCCATTTGGACGATCTGGGGCTCCCCGCCACGGTGCGCTGGTATGCCAACAACGTCAAGGCGCGAACCGACCTGGATATCACCGTCGACATCACCGGGGAAGAAAAAACCATCTGCCCGGAATATAGCACCAGCATCTTTCGCATCCTGCAGGAAGCATTGACGAACATCTCGAAACACGCACAAGCCACCAAGGTTCGAATCCTCATCAATTTCCAGCCTGATGAAGTTCGCATCGCAGTGGAAGACAACGGCCGCGGATTCGACGTTGAGCACGGCTTTCGTCAAAATTCCTGGGGGTTGCTGGGTATGCAAGAGCGTGCCACGCTGCTCAACGGGCAATTCGTCCTGCGCTCTTCGCCTCATCAAGGGACGGTCGTTGAAATCATCATCCCGTACTGCCCGATCCACAGGGAGGAACCATCATGACCATTCGCCTGCTTCTCGTAGATGACCATGCCGTCGTTCGCTCGGGATTAAAGATGCTGCTATCCAATGAAACCGATCTGGAAATTATCGGGGAGGCCGGGACTGCTGCTGAAGCCCTTACTTTAGCGCATGAATTAAAGCCCGATGTGGTCCTGATGGACATTGGTCTCCCGGATAAATCAGGGATCGAGGCCACACGCGATATCAAAGCGCAAATACCAAAAGTCGCTATCGTTGCACTGACGATCCACGAAGACGAGGAATATTTCTTTAAAATGCTGGAGGCGGGAGCATCCGGATATGTCCCAAAACGCGCTGCGCCCGAAGAATTACAGACTGCGATTCGCGCTGCTGCCAATGGCGAGGTGTATCTCTATCCCAGCATGGCAAAATTACTTGTCAAAGATTACCTTGCCAGTGAACCGACAGATACTAAAAAGACGGACAGCCACGACCTGACCAACCGCGAACAGGAAGTCCTTACGCATCTGGCGGAGGGCGAAAACAACAATGAGATCGCCAAAGCTCTGGTGATCAGCCCCAAAACGGTAGCGCGCCATCGCGAGAACATTATGCGCAAACTGAATTTGCACTCGCGCGCCGACCTGGTACGCTATGCAATCCGTAAGGGGATCATCAAAGCCTGAACCAAACCTGGCATACCAACCAATCCACAGCATGAATGGTCTTTCTGAGAAAGGAAGGTCATTTTTGTTTTATTGGGTAAATACCCCATGAATTCCAATAAAGTATGGGGAATACACCACAGAACCTCCCATGCGATCCATTGAAAAACGTACGAAAAAGATGGGTAGCTTTACGAATTTACTTCCCATGCCCCCCCGCACTACACTAAGAGTGAAAGTTCTCAAAGAAAGGAGAATGCCATGGTCGCCACTGAATTTGTTCTTTTCTTAACCATCCTTCGCTTGGTACTCCCATTCGGGTTGATTCTGCTGCTGGGAGAGTTGGTTAGACGGCGTGAGGCAAACTACTGGACCCATTCGAGAGGCTCATGATGGATATTATCACTTCTCTTCTCGCCGTGATCACAGGGTTTGTGCTAAGGCTAGCCATCCCAATCGCCGTTACTGCTATTGCCATTTATTTTCTGCGGCGTCTTGATGACCGCTGGCAGGCAGAAGGGCAAGACCAATTTCTGCAGCTACCATTTGAAAAGGTGGAATGCTGGGAGATCAACGGTTGCACCGATGAGATGCGCAAAGATTGTCCCGGTTATCTGTTGGAAGTACCTTGCTGGCAGGCCCGGCGTAAACAAAATGGTTACCTACAAGAGCAGTGCCTGGGATGCGATATTTTCCGCAAGGCACCTGTTCCAGCGCAACAATACTGAAACCAATCAAGGAGAATTCTACAATGTCCTGGTTCGAACGATTAGTGATCGCCATCATCATAGGGCTGGCAGTCGCAGGTGTCACACTGATGACTGTACAGGCTC
>CAZULT010000013.1:0-70422 GCA_964621295.1 uncultured Anaerolineaceae bacterium
TATTGTCCTCGATTTCACGCGAATTATCTAGCAGGATCATAAAAAGAGCTTAGCTGCCTAACTGCTCGGCATGTGCCGCCCGCTCCGAACCGTTCCATCAAAACCTTCTCACCTACACAAGATGACACACATTGAAAGGCGCGGTTGTTCGGGTCGGCACCTTGCCGTTGTTAAGTTGCACTAACTCGACCACGACAGCTGACGAATGGGAAACCAACACTTCGCAAAAGTCTTGTCCTCAATGAAGGACAGAGTTGACCCTCTTGGATCTGGCGCAGCTTGAATCAGGCATCGTGCTCGGTGCTTCTAAAAATTCAGCGACGATGTCGCGGGCACAACTGCTATCGGCAAAGACGTTATGGCCTAATCCCGGGAATTCAACGTAAAATGCGTTCTCCAGGGTGTCAGCGACCTGTTGACCGAATGACGGCGGGGTGACCGGGTCGTATTCACCCGCCAGAACCAGTGTGGGGATGTCGCTGTATACCGGTTGATTCTCGATAGGATTGGCAATCTTTGCTCCCCAAAAGTCACAGGTGCGGTAGTTCATTTCCAGATCATTATCGATAAATTCAGCGATGGCCGAATTCGCGCTTGCAATATTTTTACGGGCCGATTCCAACGAAGTAAATGTCCCCTCATCACTGCACAACACGCCATAGCGCATCCCTTCGCTCGAATAATCACCGTAGAGCAGGTAAATCTCCAGCGAAGTTGCCAGCGTTTCATATCTTTCATCTTCACCTTCGAGCGTTTCGTAAATTAACTTAGGCAAGTAAATAATGGTCTCGTAATTGTATAAGGCCTCATGCACGCTGGCGCCTAGAATACTATCATCTACCCAGACATCATAGACTTCATTCGTAACCAGATGGGTCACTTTGACAGTGATCGGATCAGCATCTAATTGGTCGATCAGTTCTTTGAAGGCGATTCGTAGATCGGGATAAGCATCATTGCAAGCGCTGTCAGCAGCGCAACGCTCGAATACCAGGTTGAGCGCTTGTTCAGCACTACTTAAATCTGAACCGAGCAAATCTATTTCAAGCGGCACGACCGAATCGAGCACAACGGTCTTCAGGATGGCAGGATAGTCGCGCATTACGGTCAGCGCTGTCCGGGTTCCATAAGACACACCGTACAAATCCACTTTTTCGTACCCAAGTACTGCCCGAAGGTCGTTCACATCTGCAGCCATTTCGGCGGAATTATAAGCAGAAAGGTCAATGCCGGCGGTCAACAAACGTTCTTGGCAGGCCAGGTTGGCTGCTACCATCGTATTTACCCATTCTTCAGAACTATGCTCTTGACCAAGAATCTCATGGAATTCCTCCATCACTTCAGGGCAATCTAATGACGGTTCGGAAAACCCTACACCCCGCGGATCGAAGAAGATGACATCGTGATATTTTAAAAGGTCAACAATCCTACGTAGATTCGAATTAAGCCATTGCAAAGAAAAACTGCCCGGACCTCCGGAAAGAAAGATCAAGGGTTCTGGCTCGGGTTCACTGCTGTAGCTTCTGGCAATAGCGACATGAAGCCGAATCTCGTGTCCATCATTCCGCTCCCGATTTTCCAGGACATATAGATCCCCGCATTCAACGTTCGTGATGCGATTGAATCGGCAGTCAGTCCTCTCGAAGCGCGGCACTGTTGTTGTGGGGAAACCGGTGGGTTGAATGTTGGGTGTTGTCGTTGTTATTTGGGCTGAACTATTCGCGGGTAGATCAGATTGGCGAGTACATGCTCCAATGACCAGGCCAAAGAGTATTCCAATGATACTGATCCAGGCGGGAAATTGTGCTCTCATCCGGAATCTCCCTTATTCGATCTGTAAAATTCAGCTACCTATCGGTTTGCGTTACCCGCGCTGGGGTGGGATTAGATAACGCTTCTTGATCAGTATTAACTAAAAGTTAGAATCAAAGTTCATAAATCGCGACGCATCCCCACCGTCTGTGTGCACGCTTTGTTGGGCAACCTTGTGCCTACCAGAACCCTAACTAAAAAAAGATTTTCTGCCAAACAGTAAAAACTGTCGGCAATGTTTAAGCCTCTCGAATCTTTGCGCCTGTTGTTTCCGCTATTTGCTGGACAATATCAACTGCTCTGGTTTGTGCATTGCTACCTGAAACACTTCCTATTTCAATTATCTTATTGTTGTTTAGCAATATACCAATACGTACTACCTTCGTTTTAAATATTTCATTTGCTTTCGGAATGAGAATTTCATTTACTTGCGAAAAGAGAATTTGTTGTTCTGTTGCACCCTTTCCAATAGTTATTGTTCTGGAATGCACATCAATTTGAATAGCATATTGTCTCAGCAGTATTCGAATGTTTAGGAATAGAAAAAACCCGAAAAGCAATATAAAAGAAACACCCTGGATAATTTGAGATAACTCTGAACTCTTTATGACTCCAATAATCAAGCCCAAGTCGCATGCCCCAAAGAGTATTGCCATAAGCCACGTAAAAAAAGTGCGCCTCTTGATATTAATGTTGCCATCATCTGTTTTGAGAAAATTTGCACCATCCATCTGGATTATAGACTTAATACCGCGCTTGGAAAGCGGGAGTCCCCGAATTCCTAACACAACAATCAATCCAATTCCTAATGGTATGGCGCACAATAAAAAGAACGTAAGAATTGGATAGCCAGACGATTCCATTTTTCACTCGCCATTTATATGACTGGTTGCCCAACGGTTTGCGTTAGCCGCGCTGGTGATGGCAAGACTACATGACCATAATAGCACGAAGCTCTGCGAATTGCGCCTGCGTACCTCCGCCGCAGGCGGTCAGGTGCACGCAGTGTTAGGCAGCAATCTCGATATGCATTTCAAGGACTAATCACCAAATACCTAAATGCCGCAATATACCATTGACCTTGGATTCTGACGAGAGTTAGCTCTACTCGGGCAAAACCCTTCTCAAACTCCGCGATCGCCACATCGTCATTCAATTCGAGGGATATGAAGGATATTTGTATCCTTTGAACCGGAAAGCTTAATGGAGCAGGCGCAGACCTGCCTGTATCATCAATAAGTGAAGCTCGTTCTTCAACGGTCAAGTCCCTGTGTTCCGACTCGGCTGTGGTTAAAAGGGTTATCCAGTGGCGGGTTGCCGAAATACGCCATCCCCAAAAGGCCATCTTGTAGTCCAGATAGCCTGCTGACTCAAGCTCTGGATTATGAGTGAGCTCTCTGACAGTTTCGAGTCCTGCCGGTGGCAATGGATAACGAGGGTCGTTGATAAACACTTCAGAAAAGTCTCTAAGTTCAAGGTAGTATGCAGCTTCCAGTTCAATGTCATAAGCTCGTTCAATCACCTTGATAATTGCCCTTGCTTCAGATGTATTCGGAAGTTCCGGGCCGATGATCGAAGGTAGCGCTGTTGGAAGGGAAGGGGTGGTTGTCGGAGAGACTGTAGTTGAGGTAAGCGTAGCAGACGGAACCTGAGTAGACATTGGAGTTGATGCGGGCAACTCATTGAGTGTGCACGAAGAGGCCGTAAGAAGCGTTAGTCCCATAACAATCAGCGGTATGGTTGCCCTTTTCATTTGTGATCAACCTCTTCTCCAAGGCAGCTGCTTAACTATGTACTGGGTTGACGGATTCTATATAACAGTCGATAGATTGAATATGTCAGTAAATTATGTAGGTTTGTGTCTCCGTCCACCTAATACGCAGGAAAATCACGACTCGGGTTACCTGCCACGTTTTACCCTCCCCGGTCATTATATACCTGGTTGACGTTGCTTGGCGGACTTCAGTCGGCGTTTTCAGCAGGCTTCAGGTTGCGCACGCAGATAAAATCATCACATTTGGTCAAAAACCTGAATACCTTATTCCCATACCCTGCAGCTAACTCCCCAGGCATGGACAGTTGCAACAAAACCTTCTTCAAGCCGGTATATACTATTAAGGATACTTTATTCGATCCCCCGCTGCCCTGGAGGCACACATGCAATCACCCACCCATCGTAATACCTTCTTGTTCGTCCTCCTGATCGCCTGCCTCGCGCTCGTGCTGAGCGCCTGCGAGGCACGCCTGGCGCGCAACGATGACGGGAGCTACACCTTCGAAACCACGATCTCGGAAGCGGATATGCAGACTGCCATCAAGGCCAGCCTGGCTGACCCGCTCATCCAGGAGCTGAACGTGGACCTCAAGGACGGCTACATCCTGGCCAGTGGCACGCGCAAGCGGCTCAACAGCAGCCAGACCGACACGCTCACCTTTCGACTTGACCTGGGGGTCAGCGCCGGCCAGCTCACCGCCGCCATTTCGAACGCGCTCCTGGACGGTTTCCCCGTGGAGGCCGAGCGTGTGGCATTGTGGAACGAGCGCATCGCCAAGCGGCTGGGCAACGCCGGAAGCCGCAACCCCAACAGCCAGTTGCAAACCGTGGTGGTGACGGAGACCTCCGCCACCCTGACCTGGAAGATCGAACCGAAATGAACGAGGACGGGCCAGGCCCGTCCTCGTATGCTTCTTACCAGCGCGAAAGGCGCCGGGCGCTGCCGACCAGGCCCACGAACTCACTCATGGCCTCTTCGCGGTAGAAGTACTCACCCACCCATTGCGCCTCGCGGTAGACCGCTTCCAGGCTGCTTTCTTGGGCCCAATAGCTATCGCGCAGGATCTCGGCGAATTCAGCCACGACCACTGCACGCTGAAAGTACGGGTCGGCATCGTGGAAATTCCGCGCAAGGTCTCCCACTTCGAAATCCTTCGAAATTTCAACCACCTGGCGTGTGTCCGGGTCCTGCCAGCGCATGTTGACCGTCGCCAACCGGCCTGAAGCGCCGCGGTTCAGCTTGATCTCATACAGGGCCGTGACGGTATGGCCCGCGCCGATCTCGCCCGCATCCACACGGTTGTTGCGAAAATCCTCGTCGGCGATATCGCGATTTTCATACCCGACCAGGCGGTAATGCGCCACCGTGTCGGGATTGAAATCGACCTGCACTTTGGCGTCCAACGCGATGGTTTGAAGGGTGCCGGTCAGCTCATCCACGAACAGGCGACGGGCTTCCTCCAGGTCGTCGATGTAGGCGTAGGTGCCATTGCCGTTGTCGGCCAGCTGTTCCATGAGCGTGTCATTGTAATTTTCCATACCGAAGCCAAAGGTAGCCAGCGTGATGCCTTCGTCCACATACCCCTGTACCTCGCGCAGGATGTCCTCCGCCTCGGTGGCCCCGACATTGGCGACGCCGTCCGAACAAAGGATCACGCGGTTGATAGAACCCGGTTCGTAGGCCCGCATAGCCTGGCGGTATCCCAGACGCAGTCCGGCTTCGGCGTTGGTAGCGCCTTCGGTCTCGAGGCGGTAGATCGCCTCAAGGATGCGCCCGGTGCGCGAGGCTGGCGTGGGATCGAGCACGATGCGCGCATCCGACCCGTACACCACGATGCCGACCTTGTCGTCCGGGCGCAGGCCTTCCACCAGCGTTTCCAGCGAGCGTTTGACCAGGCCCAGGCGGTTGTCCATGCTCATCGAGCCGGAGATGTCGATCACGAAGGTCAACGAGACATCCTTGCGATCCCGCGCAGCCACCTCATAGCCCTGGATCCCGACCCGCAGCATATGGTAACGGTCGGTTTCAGTGAAGGGCGAAGGGGCCCCATCGATGAAAATATCAAACGCCTGATGCGCGGGAGGGGATGGATACCCCTGTTCGAAGTAATTGACATATTCCTCCACCCTGACCGAATCTTCAGGCGGCAGGTATCCATCGTTGAGGTAGTTGCGCATGATGGTATAGGATCCGGTATCGACATCCAGCGCAAAGGTCGAGAAGCGGTCGTCTTCGGTGTCCACGCTGGGATTGACCCCGTACTCCTGGAAGAACATGTCGCCAGGCCCATCCCCCTTCTGGTAACCCGACGCGTCGGGCACTTCTGAATAAGCAGGGCCGGCAGGCTCCTCGCGAGCCCCTTCACCCAGGACGCCAACCTCCGGCCGGACCGGCGAACCGGTTGGAGCAGGGGCAGCCGGGTAGGCAGGCTCAGCAGGGTGATCGGACGGTTCGAACGGAGTCCTGGTCGCGGGGGCTCCGCCGCACGCGGCGGCGAACAACAGGACCAACAACGTGCCCATCACCAGGGGGGTATGTTTTGCGGTCATCTCACTTCTCCTCTTTTTCATGAGTACGGCTTTACAAACTGCAGGCGGCGCCCTGCACGAGTACCTGGTCGATGATCCAATGCTCAAGGAGCAACGATTTCACAGGCTTGTCTGAAAGACGGATTCCTGGCACAGTTTGTTCCCCACCGCAGGTGCCGGATTGCGGGTAGAATGCAGCCATGGTCGCCATCCGCCGCATTCGGCAGGAAGAGACGCCCGCCGTCATCCACCTGATCTGCCGGGTTGCGTACGGCATATTCGGGTACGACGGCACGCTCGAAGAAAGCCAGCAGTATTATGTGAGCCTGGGTACCTTTCAGGATATGGAGGATGTGCAGGCGCATTACTTTGACAACGGCGGGCTCTTCCTGGTCGCCCTGGATAGGACGGACATCGTGGGATCAGGCGCACTGCGCCGGCTGGACGCGCATACCGCCGAACTGAAGCGTATGTGGCTGCTGGAGCAATACCACGGCCAGGGTATCGGGCGCCGCTTACTGACCGTTTTGCTTGCCTTCGCACGCGAAAAGGGATACACCCGTATGCGTTTGCAGACCAGCCCGGGACAAACCCGTGCCTTGGCCTTCTACCGCAAAGCCGGTTTCTACGAAATCCCCTGTTACAACGATGACTTTGATGAGATCTCCATGGAGCTTCTTCTATAAGGGAACCTCAGGGCGCATTTCGACGTCTTTGATACGCAGGAGGACTTGATGAAACTTTCCCACCATTTTCAATGCATTTCCATATTGATCGCATGCAGCCTGGTATTCTCCGCCTGTGCTCCCACAGGCGAATCCGGGACTGATTCACCTTCCGAGGTCGCCAGTTCCGGGGAGCCTCGCGCGCTGTTCCCGCAAGTGCCGCCGGGCGATACCCAGATGCTGGTGAGCGGAAACAACGCCTTCGCGCTGGACCTCTATCAGCAGCTACGGACCCAGGAGGGAAATCTGTTCTATTCCCCTTATAGTATTTCTTTGGCCCTGGGAATGACGTATGCGGGTGCGCGCGGTGAGACCGAAACCCAGATGTCTGAGGTGTTGCACTTCGGTCTACCGCAGGCGCGCCTGCATCCCGCCTTCAACGCGCTCGCGCAGGAACTGGCGAAACGCGGGGAGGCCACCTCGGAAGAGGATCAACCCCTGCAGCTGGATATCGCCAATGCCGTCTGGGCGCAGGAAGATTACACATTCCTGGACGAATTTCTCGATTTGATCGCCACCCACTACGGCACAGGTATCCGCCTGGGTAATTTTATTACCCAGGCCGAAACGATCCGCCAGGAAATCAACACCTGGGTAAGTGACCAGACCCACGGTAAGATCGAGGACCTGGTCCCCCAGGGAGCGCTGGATGCCATGACACGCATGGTGCTGGTCAACGCGATCTACTTTAAAGCCGATTGGCGGGAACAATTCGATCCGGAGTCAACCAGCGAGGCGCCCTTCCACCTGCTGGCCGGTTCTGAGGTAAACGTTCCCATGATGTCTGCCGAGCGTTTTGGTCTACCCTATATTCGCGGAGACGGATACCAGGCCATCGAGCTGCCCTACAAGGGTGACACGGCTGTGATGGATATTCTCCTGCCTGACGCCGACAAATTCAGTGCGTTCGAAGCTTCACTGGACGCCCAAACCCTGGAGACGATCCTGTCCGGGTTGCAGCCGGTCTCGGCGCGCTTACGCATGCCCAAATTCAAGTTTGCCAGCGAATTCAGTTTGGCAGAGTATCTGGCTGAATCCGGCATGAGCGATGCCTTTGACGCCAGCCGCGCGGATTTCTCAGGCATGACGGGGAATCGGGATTTATACATCGACAATGTGTACCACAAGGCCTTCGTAGCTGTTGATGAGGCAGGTACAGAAGCGGCAGCAGCCACTGCCGTTGTTATGAAGATCACCAGTGCGCCGGTCATCGATCTTGAGCTGACCATTGACCGCCCATTCCTATTCGTTATTCGCGATCTGCCCAGCGGCCAGATCCTGTTCGTTGGACGTGTGATGAACCCGGTGCAGTGATCGTAAAAGGCGACCCCTGGATAGGGTCGCCTTTATACACGTATGGCTTCGAGCCAATCGGGCAATTGTGTAAGTAATTTCCGCATGATAGCCAGTGTGCGCTTTTTGTACAGGTCGTGGTTGCCGTAGGCTTCCCCACCCTGAGGGCTCACCAGATCGCTCACCGCGCGTAGGATCAGCAAACGGACGCCGTTCACCCTCGCCACCCAGGCAAGGGCAGCAGATTCCCAATCCGCGGCGATGGCTCCCAAAGCCTGCAGCTGGGGAATCTTTTCGGGCAGCAGGTCGCCATCCGCCGAGGCGATCGTCCCGCGCCGCACCGGGTGCGGCAGGGCGCGCGGAAGCCAGTCCAGGTCCAGATCGGTGGCGTAGTACGCCGGCACGGAGCCGATATCCCCCATCAATTCAAGAATATCGTACATAAAGGCACGCTCCACCAGTACGACTTCCCCCTGCTCGACCACTCCTTCGAAGCCTCCACAGGTGCCCAGGTTGACCACCAGCTCTGGCTGATAATTGTCGCAGACGAACTGCATGCCTCCAGCGGAAGCCGCTTTTCCCCAACCCGCATGAAAGAAGACCAGGCCTTCTGACCCGTCCGAAAGCGAAAAGGTCTCCCCATAAGGCGAGGCTCCTACCTGAAATTGACCGGCGGCCAGCTTGAGCGCTTCCCATTCGGTGCCGGCGGAGATCAGCACAACGATCTTCATCGACTCTCCTGCAGATGTTCCAGGACCAGCCGCAATGCCTGGTCGGCCGATGCGGCTTTGTTCTGTCTTCTATCCCCTTCGAAATAGTACGGCCAGGCCTGTGTGGAATCCCTTGTTGCCAGCCCGATCCAGACCGTACCGACCGGCTTTTCGATGGAGCCGCCGCCTGGCCCGGCAACCCCGCTGACCGCTACCGCCATATCGACTTCGAGGGCATTGCGAGCACCAGCGGCCATTTCCCGCACCGTTTCACCGCTGACTGCCCCAAATAATTCTAGCGTTTTCGGGGAGACTCCCAACAACCGGACTTTGGTCTGGTTTGCATAGCATACAATGCCACCCACGAAGTACTCGGAAGCACCCGGCACATCCGTCAGGCGGTCTGCGATCAGGCCGCCCGTGCAGGATTCCGCCAGGCCAAGTTTCAGGCCATGCCGGCGCAGCAACATGCCGACCTTTTGCGATAATTGATGCTCCATTTTGCCTCCAGGAAATCCGCCACCGGATTATACCCGCACAACACACGATTCGAGCGCGATCTGGGCGGAGTTCGGTATCGTGTATAATCGCCCCATGCCCGAATGGATAGGGAAAACACTCGGAAAAGTCCAGATCAACCTGCTGCTGGCGCGCGGGGGGATGGCTGAAGTCTATCTGGGCACGCACACCACCCTGGGTCGCCCTGTCGCCGTAAAACTGCTGCGCAACCAGTACCAGGACGATCCGGACCTGCTGGAACGGTTCGAACGTGAAGCGCGCGTGATCGCCCGACTGCGCCACCCGAACATCGTGCAGGTCCACGATTTCGACAGCATTGATGGGCAACCCTACCTGATCATGGAGTATGTGCCTGGCCCTTCCCTGTCCACTTATTTGAAAGCCCTCCAGGAGAAAAAACAGCGGCTCCCCTCAGAAAAGATCAACCAGCTGTTAGGCAAGCTGGCCGGAGCGTTGCAATATGCGCATGGTCAGGGGGTGATCCACCGCGATGTCAAACCCGGCAACATTCTCCTGACCTCCACCACCTCACCGGTTACGGCCGGCAAGCCGCTGCCAGAGGACATCGAACCGGTTCTGACCGATTTCGGCCTGGTCAGGTTCCTGCAGTCCACCACGCAAACCGCCACCGGCGTGATCGCCGGTACGCCGGCTTATATGAGCCCGGAACAGGCTCAGGGCGAGCATACAGACGGCCGATCCGATACGTACTCCCTGGGTGTTGTGTTATACGAATTACTGGCCGGCCAGGTTCCCTTCAGGGCTGATACCACCATGGGGGTATTGATCAAACACATCAGCCTGCCCCCCGAACCGATTGACGGGCTGGATCCGGCCCAGCAATCCGTCTTGGACAAGGTGTTGGCTAAGGACCGGGAAAGACGCTTCAAGACTCCAGTTGAATTTGCGAATGCGTTCAGTGCCGCCATGCACGGCAAGGCCGAAGCAGAAACCATGCATCCGACAGGCCAGTGGCAGGTGTCGATCGAACCGGAAAGCAAACCCAAATCCAGGCGAAACTGGCTCCCGGTGCTGGTAGTTGTGCTGGTCGTCAGCCTGCTGGCAGCTTTGCTCTACACCGTTCGACTGCGCACCTCGAATCCGCCTCCAGCTCCGCCAGATGCGACTCCCACTCTCGCCCCCACCCCGGAGCAGGAAGCGCCTCCGGCACCAGCTCCGGCGTCAATCGGCCGTTTGCGATTCCAGGACGGCGCTGCCAACCTCGACCAGGTCACATTGACCGCTCTTGATATTCCACTGCCGCCCACCGGAAGCCAGTATGAGGCCTGGCTGCTGGGTGGGGAACAACGTCGCAGTCTGGGCATACTCCCGATCGAACAGGACAACCGGGGAAAGCTATCGTTCGTTGATCCGGAAGGACGCAACTTGTTGGAGATTTTCGACGCAGTCGAGATCACCATCGAGCCTGATCCGGACACCAACCCCAACCCTTCCGGACAAGTCGCCTTCCGAGCCGGCCTGCCACCGCTGGCCCTGGCACACGTGCGCCACCTGCTGGTGGCGTTTTCGGGCGCTCCGAACCAGCAGGCGCTTATCCGGGGTCTCTACCGCGATTCGCAGCAGATCAATGAATCACTGCAAGTCATGCTGGCTTCATTCCAGGACGGGGACGAGACGTCGGTGCGGCTGCAGGCCGAAGGCGTGCTGAACGTTCTGGTCGGCGATTCAAGCAAACAGTATTCGGATTGGAATCAGGACGGGCAGATCACCGATTTCAGCGACGGCTACGGGTTCCTGCTCAACGGCGACAACGCCGGTTATGAGGTGGGCGTCGCTGCGCACGCCGGATTTGCAGCGGACTCCGCGGACGCCACCGAGAACATCCGCCTGCACGCGGGACATGTACAGGCAGCTACACAAAACATCGAAGGCTGGACCGTAGAATTACGCGACCTGATGATCAGCCTGCAAGAAACGGAATTTGGCCCGCAGATGGAACCCCTGCTGCGCCAGGCGGTGGCGCTTTCAAACATGATCCTGAACGGGATCGACTTGAACGGCAACGAAAAAATCGAGCCGATTCCAGGCGAAGGGGGTGTATTGACCGCGTACGAACATGCCTACTACATGGCAGACATCATCCTCAGCAAGCCAACACCATAACCCAATAGGAACAGGGCATTCGAAAAGAGAGGCCGGGCCGCCTGATGCGCCTGCCCGGCCTCTCTTATTTGAGTCAGCGACTTACCTAATAGGTACCCAGGCTCTGATTGATCGAATTGAAAATGGATTCAATTTCCGGAGCCAACAAGACACCACCAATGGCGTATACCAGTACCAGGCACAGGCCGATACCAGACAGGACCATCCCGGCGATCGCCAGGGTACGTTGTGAGGATTTCAACCCGAAATAACCCAGGACAAGGCCGGCCACTGCCAGCGGACCGCCACAGATTGGCAGCAACCAAGTACACAGGTTGATGATCCCCACCACCAGCGAGGCAATCGCCAGGCCTTTTTGATCGCGTGGGGTTGGCGGTAAAACAGGCTGGTTCGTTTGCATGGATTCCTCTCCTTTAGATTAGAAAGCGCCCAAACTCTGGTTGATCCCGTAGAAGGCAGACCCCAGTATCGCCAGTCCACCGATCACAACACAGGCGCACAGAAAGATGAAAACAAGCACAGGGAGGAGCACCGAGCCAAGCGCCGCGCCCCAACCGAAAGCATTCACGCCTTTTACAGCTACTACGTACAGGAATAACGCATATATTCCGACGACAAAACTGATCAGGCCAAAAAGAAATCCTATGAACGGGATCGCCCCTAATAAAGTAAGCGCGGCTACAACCAGATTCAATGGAGACGCGATACAGGCCAGTGTATAAACCATGCGGCGGTAGTCGCCGTGCCCGCCAAACATCTTCGCGATCCATTGGATCAACGCCACAATGATCGCAAAGAAGAGCACGCCGAACGCCGCGGCGAACGGCGCACCACAGATGGCGCCTATCAATATCGTGCCGAAGGATTGGCCTCCACCAATTGCCTGCGCGGCTTCAGGCGGCAGGAAACTACGCAATTGGCGCATTGAGGTTCCCTGCAAGGCAATGGAAAAAATGGAGCTGATCAGGCCGGTCAGAAAGAGCCACAGGTATGCAATGTTGGGGTTTACGTTGGCGGAAGAAGCGATCCCAGCGTAGGTCGCATCCTCTGGTCGAGTAAGCGCTCTGATCCAGATTTGATAAAATGGTTCTGGTTGATCGGGTTCCATGGGCATGTTCGACATTTCGGTCATTCGATCCTCCTTTGATTGTTACCTAATTTTATAGCATTATCCTCGCAAACAAACAAGGACTTTAACGTGGTTTTTACGCGCGCTAAGGTACCGGGGTCATCCATGTTAAAATAAAATGCCATGGAGACCTCCGAAAAAATTACGGCCATCCTTGACACCTTGCCCACCAAGACCGGCTGCTATTTGATGAAGAACACAGCCGGGACGGTGATTTATGTTGGCAAAGCGGTCAATTTGCGGGCACGCGTTCGTTCCTATTTCCATAGCGACAAGAACCATGACAACAAAACCCGGCGGCTGGTACGAGAGGTCGCGAACATCGAATGGATCGTGGTAGGCTCAGAACTCGAAGCGCTGATCCTGGAGATGAACCTGATCAAGCAATACCGCCCGCGTTTCAACGTGCGCCTCAAGGATGACAAACGCTACCCTTATATCAAGATCCATTGGGGGGAATCTTTCCCTAAAGTGACCGTCACCAGGCAAATGGTCGAGGATGGTTCTCGCTACTTCGGACCTTACACCTCCGTCTGGGCTGTACACCAGACCCTGGATGTATTACGACGGATCTTTCCATATTTGACATGCGATCGTGAAATCACCGGGTTGGACACACGCGCTTGCCTGTATTACGACATCAAATTGTGTACGGCACCCTGTATTGGTGCTGTCAACCAGGTAGAATATCGCCAGATGATCACCGATCTGCAGGACTTTCTAAACGGCCATGCCGATCCGATCGTGAAACGCCTTGAACGGGAGATGCGGGCTGCCTCCAAAGATCTGCATTACGAAAAGGCTGCGTCCATCCGGGATCAGCTCAAAGGCATTCAGTCCATAGTAGAACGTCAGAAGATCGTGTTCAACAGTGATTACCTGGACTCAGATGTACTGGCCCTGGCAAGAGAAGACGGCGAAGCTTGCGTTCAAATCTTCTTTATTCGCGGCGGGAAATTGATCGGCCGTGAGTACTTCATCCTGGAAGGCACGGATGAAACCAGCGAAGCAGATGTCATGGAGCAATTCATCAAACAGTTCTATAAGGAATCTGCGGCCGTACCAGATCAGGTCATGCTACCCCAGGAGATTGAAGAGGCCAGGATTATTTCTCAATGGTTGCGTTCCAGGCGCGGGGGTGCGAAAGTGGAGATCCTGGTGCCGCGCGATGGGCAATCCCACGAACTGGTCGAGATGGCTGCGGAAAACGCTTCTGAAACCCTGTCCGCATTGCGCGCGCAATGGCAGGCGGATACCCATAAACAAGAGCAGGCGTTGGGAGAGTTACAACAAGCCCTGGATCTAGCTTCACCTCCCAACCGCATCGAATGCTATGATATCTCCAATATACAGGGGACTGCCATCGTGGGAAGTATGGTTGTCTTCGAGCAGGGCGTACCGAGCAAAAGCCAGTACCGACGCTTCAACGTGAAGTCGGTCATCGGCGCTCCCGACGACTTCGCCTCGATGGAAGAGGTGCTTTTAAGACGATTCAAGCGCTGGCAGTCCGCAGAGGATCTGGCGGAAAAACCCGGTGCCAAGCCCGATCCCTCCTTTTCAAGGCTGCCCGATCTGATCATCATTGACGGTGGAAAAGGACAGTTAAGCCGTGCAGTCCAAACCTTGGAGAAGTTCGAATTGCAGGAAACCATCACGGTCATAGGGTTGGCAAAACAGGAGGAAGAAATTTTTTTCCCCCACCGCTCAAAACCAACGTTGTTGCCGCGCCATTCCCAAGGTCTTTATCTTGTGCAGCGCATCCGGGATGAGGCCCACAGATTCGCGATCACTGCCCACCGCAAACGACGCACGAAGCTTGGCCTGGCCTCCCAGTTGGACGCCATTCCTGGTATTGGGCCAACCCGCCGAAAAGCCCTCTTGAAACATTTCGGCTCCATTGATAAGATAAAGGCGGCTTCAGTAGAGGAATTGACAAAAGTACCGGGTATGAACCGCACCGCCGCGTATGGCATAAAGGCAGGGTTGGAGTGAGGCAGGTCTGGGTAGTTGATGACGACCAGGAAATGATCAACGCCATGCGATTGATGCTGGAGTTGCTGGAATTCCAGGTTACAGGGTTTTTGAAAGCTCGCAATGCAGCGCAAGCTCTTCTAGCCGGCAAACAACCTGACCTGGTTCTGCTGGATATCAACATGCCTGAAGTAAGTGGCCTGGATCTGCTGGAATTCTTGCGCCGCCGGCCTGAATGGAAAGATCTGCCGGTCGTCATGCTTTCCACAGAAGCCGCGGACGTAACTGTCGATCAGGCATTGTCATTAGGCGCAGATGATTACATTACCAAACCGGTCACGCTAGAAGAGCTTGAACAGGCTGTCCAAAAAGCACTAAAGCGACACCAGAAAGGTTAAACAAGGCGAATGGCTAAAGGTAAAAACACGAAGAAATCCAAATCACAAAGAATGACTCGCCAACAGCGCACCGTCCAAATCGTTTTGATCATCATTTCCGCCATGATCATCCTCTCAATGGCTCTATCCCTCGCTGTCAAATAGATAAGCCCGCTGGTGGTATAATCCTGCAACGCGGCGGCCAGCCGCGTTTTCTTCTCACTTTGTATTGGATCACTTCACAACAAATTCCTAAAGATACATGCAGACAAAATGTTAGAAAAAATTTCAGGGATAGAACAACACTACGAACAACTGGGGCACGATCTAGAAACAGTCGGTAGTAACTACCAGCGCGCAGCAGAAATCAACAAAGAACGCGTGGACCTGGAACCGCTTGTGGAGCGTGCACGCCGCTACCGGCAGGCGCTAAAGAGGATCGAAGAGGCACGGATGCTGCTCGACCAGGACGAGGAGATGGTTGCACTGGCCGAGACTGAGATTTCTGAGCTTGAACCACAAATCGAGCAACTCGAAAAAGAGATCAAATCAATGCTAGTTCCCAAGGACCCACGCGATGACAAGGACGTGATCGTAGAAATCCGGGCAGGCACCGGCGGTGACGAGGCTGCGCTTTTTGCTGCGGATCTTTTCCGCATGTACACCCGCTATGCGGAAAACAAAGGTTGGAAATCTGAACTGCTTTCTGAGAATGCGATCGGGATCGGTGGCTACAAGGAAGTGATCTTTGGTATCAAAGGGCACGGAGCGTACTCAAAGCTAAAGTATGAATCAGGTGTACACCGCGTCCAGCGCGTGCCCGAAACTGAGGCCTCTGGGCGCATCCACACCTCCACCGCCACCGTCGCTGTCCTGGCGGAGGTCGAAGAGGTGGACATTGACATTCCCGAGTCCGAACTACGCATCGATGTTTATAAATCTGCCGGTGCGGGCGGGCAAAACGTACAGAAGAACTCCACTGCCATTCGCATTACTCACCACCCCACCGGCATTGTGGTGGCATGCCAGGACGAGCGCTCACAACTGCAGAACAAGTTGCGCGCCATGTCAATCCTGCGTGCACGCCTGTACGAAATTGAAGAGGGAAAACGCCGCGCCGAACAGGAAGCCGACCGCCGCTCACAGGTCGGAAGCGGCGAGAGGTCTGAGAAAATCCGCACTTACAACTATCCCCAAAACCGTGTCACCGACCATCGCATCGGACTCTCCTCGTACAACCTCCCGGGTGTGATGGAGGGTGATATCGATGAATTCATCGAGGAACTTTCAACCCGCGAAGAAGCGGAGCGGCTGGCAAGCAGCGGTGTCGAGGAGACGGAATGAATGCGGAGGGCGCTCAATAGCTGACGTGCCCTTTTTGAATCCTGGATGCGTATGAACGAGAACCCTGCCTTCGGCGCAGAATTAGAACCCTTCATGGGCATACCAACCTTTATGCGTTTACCAGCCACTCGCGATCTGGCTGGCGTGGATGTAGCCGTTCTGGGTGCTCCGTTCGACAGTGGCACGTCGTACCGCAGCGGTACACGATTTGGACCGCGCAAAATTCGCGAAGCCTCCCTGACAATTTGGGGACACAACCCCACCCTGGGTGTGACGCCCACAGAGCTATTAAAAGTTGTGGATTACGGGGATGTTTCGATCATACCCACCTCAATCGACCATACCATGAACGCCATTACAAAAACCGCTAGCGAGATCCTTGAGACCGGAACGACCCTCATCACGCTGGGCGGCGATCATTCCATTGCGCTGCCCCTCCTGCGGGCACATGCCGCAAAATTCGGACCTTTAGGCGTTGTGCACATCGATGCCCATCTTGATACCTGGAAAGACGAATTCGAATTCGTTCCTTACAGTCACGGTACACCCTTCCGATATGCCCTGCAAGAAGGATTGATTCGAAAAGGTGAATACATTCAGGTCGGCATCCGTGGGCCAGTCAGCGCCGCAGAAGATTATGAAGAAGCCGCCACGCTGGGAGCACGCACCATCACCATGCACGAGGTGATGGAAAAGGGGTTGGAAGCTGTACTCAAAGAGATCCGCGAACGTATGCAGGGACCGGTCTATATCACCTTAGACATCGATGCGGCAGACCCGGCTTATGCGCCCGGGACCGGGACACCGGAAGTAGGCGGGATGACCAGCCTGCAGTTATTACAACTTGTCCGTGGATTTCGCGATCTCGACCTGGTCGGATTCGACCTGGTTGAAGTCTCCCCACCTTACGACCCGTCCGACATCACCGCACACTTAGCTTCAAATCTAGTTTTTGAATTCCTTTCCATGCTTGCGCTCAAGAAACAAAAGTGAACATCAAGGAACAGTTGGTCCGCCTGACCGACCAACTTGAGAGCGACACGGCCTCCTTGGATGCGCAGGTGTTGCTGGCTTCCATTTTAAATCGCTCGCGCACCTGGGTTCTGGCTCACCCGGAAGCAAACTTAGACAGTTCACAACAGGTCGCGCTCGATCAAGCCTTGTCTCGCCTGGGAGCAGGAACGCCGCTGCCCTATGTGCTTGGGCATTGGGAGTTCTTCGGTTTGGATTTCGATCTCACACCTGACGTGCTTATCCCCCGACCCGAAACAGAGATGCTGGTAGAACTCGCCCTTATTTGGCTTGAAGCGCATCCGCAGGCAAAATCTTTGCTCGAGATCGGAACCGGCTCAGGCTGCTTGGCAATTTCAATTGCCAGGAACGCACCTCGTGTCTTCATCCTTGCCACCGACATCTCAATCCGATCCCTGATGCTTGCCCGAAAGAATGCGAGAAAACATAACGTGTCTGAGCAAATGCAATTTATCCAGGCAGATATGTGGGCGCCCTTCGCTTCTATTCCCCATCCTGGCCAGACCTTCAATCTGATTTGCTCGAATCCGCCCTACGTACCAACAGGTCAATTAAAACGAACAAGACTTTACGGACGAGAGCCTACATTGGCCCTGGACGGTGGTCCGGATGGTACGGATCACATTCTCGAATTACTCCAGGGGGCTTATCAACGGCTCAGCTCACCCGGCTTACTCCTGATCGAAGTGGACAGTTCCCATGCCCAGGCGGTTCGCTCATATGCTTGTGGGCTCTATGGGACCAAGAATATCCAGGTATTGAAAGACCTGGCAGGCCATAAGCGATTCCTGCGCATCCAACGCTAGCAACGTAACCTTACAAAAATATCGAGCCGAACCCTGCTAATATCGGATAGAATTTATATGGATTAGAACCTGTATTGAGATCAAAAGCGCGATACAGGCTACTTTTGTGTGCTGATTGAAAAGAAGTACTTGGATGCAATGCTGTTGCCCCTCATTGAAGGAACCAGTCCAATAAAGGGCCGCGAGTTTCGGGATATAAATGAGAGACAGAATCAGAACATGGTTTAAAACCTGGTTGCCCTTCAAACCCCCCGATCCATTGACGTCGGACCGCGAGCTCAAGACGCTCTTCGCAAGGGTTCCGGTCGGGCTATACCGGACTTCTCCTGAAGGACAGATCCTGGAAGCCAACCCCGCCCTGATCGAATTATTGGGGTATCCTAACTCAGATTCTTTGCTAAGGGTCAATGCGCAGGATCTATTCGTAGATTCAAGTGTCTTTCAAAAAGGGCTGGAGAAATGTCGACAGGGCGATGGCAATCTGAACATTGAAACACGAATCAAAAAGATGGATGGCCGCACCTTTTGGGTTTCCAATTCGACCGCAATTGTATACGATTCAAGAGGGGAAATCTTCTGTTATGAGGGCTGCCTGATCGATATCGATCAGCGCAAACAGACCGAAGAACAGAACCGCCAGCGAGCCGACCTTTTTTCCAGGCTGTTTACAACAGCCCAGGAATTGGCTTCCTACCACGATCCACATACGTTACTTGTCAGTATCGTCGATCACGCCATGGATTTGGTCAAGGCTTCAGGAGGATGCATCTTTCTCTACGACTCTAAATCCGAAATTCTCACTGTAGAAGTCTCAAAAGAAATGCAAGGGATCGACGAAGGATCCTCGCTCAAAATTAAAGAAGGCCTGGCAGGTTATGTCGCACATACGCGAGAAGCCCTGATCGTCGATGATTATCAAAACTGGGAACACCGCTCGGGGCAGTTTGAAGGTGTGCCGATCTATGGCGTCCTGGGTGTTCCCATGCTCTCCGACGGGTCACTGATCGGTGTCTTGCTTGTCCACCAGCCTGAAGTAAACCAGCACAAATTTACAGAAGAGGACATTTATTTGTTGAAGCTGTTAGCCAGTCAGGCTTCCATCGCCGTCAACAATTCCCGGTTGTATAACGATGCAAGGAAGCGGCTTGATCAGATAGAAGCCTTGCGTAATATCGACAGGATCATGTCGGCCAATACCGATATGCGATTGGCTTTGAATGCCACGCTGTCGGAAGCTGCCCGGCAACTCAATATCAGCGCCCTTGATATTCTCACTGTGAATCCTTACAAACATATCCTGGAGTATACTGCCGGATTGGGTTTCAATGCACCTGGTGTCGATAAGTTTACGATTTCGTTGAACGACAATCCTTATCAGGAGATGATCGAAGGTCGCCAGACCGTTGAAATCCACAATCTACCTGAAAACGGGAAAGTGATCCTGGAAACGCGCCAACTTCAATTAGAAACATTCAATTGCTATCTCGGAATCCCGTTAATCATCAAAGGCCAGGTGGTTGGCATTCTAGAGGCCTTCGATCGCGACCATCATGAGCGCGATGATGAATGGCGGGAATTTCTTGAAACCCTGAGCCAGCAGGCCGCAATCGCCATTGACAATGCGAATCTGTTCGAAGATCTGGCTCGCTCAAATACCGAATTGAGCATAGCCTATGAGACCACGCTGGAAGGTTGGTCTCGAGCGCTTGACCTGCGCGATCAAGAGACAGAAGGACACACCCGGCGGGTAACTCAGATGACCGTTTCCCTGGCCAGTTTCCTGGGGATTAAAAATTACGAATTGCTTCATATCCGGCGCGGAGCCTTGCTGCATGATATCGGCAAAATGGGCATTCCAGATGAAATCCTGCTTAAACCCGGCCCCTTCACAGAAAATGAGTGGAATTGGATGCACAAGCACCCCACCTTTGCTTACGAAATGTTATACCCGATCCGATATCTACATCCAGCGTTGGACATCCCTTATTGCCACCACGAGAAGTGGGACGGATCCGGATACCCGCGTGGACTGAAGGGAAAAGATATCCCACTAGCAGCACGCATCTTCTCGGTTGTGGATGTTTGGGATGCGATGACCAGCAACCGTCCATACCGCAATGCACTGCCTCGCGCGGAGGCCAACCGGTACCTTCGGGAGTCAGCCGGCACGCATTTTGACCCGGAAGCGGTACAGGCCTTTTTTAAATTCTATGGCGAGATTTAGTTTTGATGGCTCTCATCACCGCGCTACTATCAACCGAGGACAGGGGGGTCTTGACGCAAGCCCTGAAGATCTTGCGCTCCGGGGGTCTGGTCGCCTTCCCTACAGATACGGTTTACGGTGTGGGCTGTCTGGCATTCGACCCAGTCGCGATCGAGAGCCTTTTCAAAGCGAAACAAAGACCGATCGACAAGGCCATTCCAGTTCTGATTGGTGAACGCGAAGATCTTACTCAAGTTAGCGAGGCAGTGCCGCCTATGGCCGCGATACTGGCGGCACGCTTCTGGCCTGGCCCCCTGACATTGATTGTACCCAAACACCCTGATCTGCCAAATAACCTTTCCGGAACGCCCACCGTGGGCGTGCGCGTTCCGGATCATACAGTCGCACGGAAATTGCTGCAAGCTGTTGGACCAATGGCCGTCACTTCCGCCAATTTGAGCGGTCACGAACCCCCGCGGAACGCTGGACAAGTAATGCACCAATTAAATGGCCGGATCCATCTTGTCCTCGATGGAGGGGAGACGCCCGGTTCCTTGCCCTCTACGGTCGTGAACTGCCTCGGACCAGAACCGGTCATTCTGAGAACCGGACCGATCAGTCGAAAAGACCTGGAATTCTTAGCGATCTAAACTCTCATCTTATGCTTAGCTATTTCTCACACTCATCTAAACTTCCTAAAACATAATAAGGATGCATTCTCCCCAAGCAAACCCCGTAAGAACCCGGCTGGTTCTGAACGGGGTTTGGGTTTTAAGGAGGATTGCTGCTCAATCCACAATCCTAATAATTAGATCCGAGATGTTGATAATCGTTCAAGAAAGGGGCCAGGTTGCCTGCACATCCAAATCGAGGGCGGAAGTGAAACCGTGTGCAAAGCGGAAGTATCCAGCTGCAGCGATCATGGCGGCGTTGTCGGTACACAAGGCAATGGGAGGCAGATGCAATTTGAAGTCGGATTGCGCCTGAAAGGTTTCACGCAGGCGTTGATTGGCGGAAACGCCGCCTGCAACCAAAATTTCTTGGGCGTTAAACTCACGCGCGGCTGCCATGGTCTTTTCAAATAACACCTCGATCACCGCGGCTTGAAAGGAGGCCGCAAGGTCGGCGACTGGGAGAGTAGCACTGCGTCCTTCAAGGTCTTTTACCGTCCGTAATACCGCTGTTTTCAACCCACTGAAAGAAAAATCCCAAGGTGAAGCCAATTTCGCTCGCGGGAAATTAAAGCGACTTGCGTCCCCCCCATTAGCCGCTTCCTGGATTGCCGGCCCCCCTGGATATGTCAGCCCCAAGGTGCGTGCGACTTTATCGAAGGCTTCACCGGCAGCGTCATCCTGAGTGGCGCCGAGGCGACGATACTCCAGGTGGCCGCTCATCAAGACCAATTCGGTGTGGCCCCCGGAAACCAATAAAGCCAGCAGCGGGAATTGGGGGACTTTGGGAGCAGCGTTGCCAATATCGTATACCCAGGCGGAATAGAGATGTCCTTCAAGATGGTTCACACCTACCAGGGGCAGACCAGAACCTAACGCAACACCTTTCGCAGCATTTACACCAACGACCAGCGATCCGGCCAAGCCGGGACCACGCGTAACTGCAATGGCGTCCACGTCGGCCAGGCTGAGGTGCGCGGTTTCCAAGGTTTGCTCGATCACCGGGACAATGGCAAGCACGTGCTGACGGGAGGCCACCTCTGGGAAGACACCGCCAAAGCGGGCGTGTATTTCCATCTGGGAAGCCACGGTGGAAGCCAGCAGGGCGCGTCCGTCAGCGACGATCGCGCAACCGGTCTCATCACAGGATGTCTCAATGGCAAGGATACGAGCTGGTTTGAGTTCTTTCATTATCCAAAATTGGTTGTTGGCCGCTGGAAAAGGGCGTTTTCAGGATTGCTTCCATTCTTTCAAAGGTAGCACGAAATCATAAGAATACTGCGCCATGAGCTCCAGCGTTCCATCCGGTCTGACCCAATAGGTATCTTCAATGCGCACTCCCATGCCTTTCTCGGGATAGTATAACCCGGGTTCGACCGCGATCACTACGCCGGGAGCCAGCCGATGGTCATCACCGGTTAATAGGCTGCTGAATGGACGCTCGTGGATATTAATACCGACACCATGCCCAAGACTGTGGACGTAACCATCCTTGGGAGAAGGGGTATTCAAAAGTGACTTATGACCCTTCGATTCAAAGTATTCACAGGCCATACGCTGGAATTTCTTAAAGGGCGCGTTCAAATCCATGTTGGCTATCACCTTCAGATAAATCTCCTGTACCTGATCGAAAATCTTTTGTGCATCAGGGGTGGCGTATCCCAGACTCCATGTGCGCGTAAAATCAAAGAAATAACCCCCGCCCGCCTCCTGCGGGTAGATATCAAAGATGATCGTCTGGCCCAACCGTAGCAGGTCCTCTGGATTTCCCTGTGAATGGGGCACTCCGGCATCGCGGCCAATCGCGAAAATGAATCCCTCCGAGGGAACCAGCTCACGCTCCGCCAACCACAAGTTGATGCGCCGCTTTACGTCGCGGATGCAAAGAGGCGTGCCATCAGCATTCAACAGCACTTCATCATCGCGCACAGCGCAGGAAGTCAGATACTCTGCGGTCAACCCGACCACTTCGGTAGTTCGCCGGCCTATTTCGCGTATGCGGTTGACTTCATCGTCGCTTTTAGTTTCCATGGCCTGTAGAAAAACCGAATCCATGACATTATCACCAACAAATTCCACATCCGGTAAATACTCACCGAGTAATCCGATCAAACTCAATACATTGGAGGCTTCGATTTTTCCATAGAGTCCCACGCGTCCGCGTGTAAGCTCAAGGTCTCGCATGATGCGCTGGAAGCGAATGGCATCCATGCGGCCGGAATCCCCGCCGGCTTCTTTCATCAACTCGTCACGGGGATACTGACTGAGTAAACGAATTTCTAAGCCGGTTTTGGCAGCCTCGTCTCGCTCCATGTCACCGCAATACAACACCGCCCTTTTCCCTCGTAGCTTAACCAGGATTGCAGCGCTAATATGCCCACCGCCAGTCAGGTAGTACATGGGTGGATTATTTTCCGCATCTCCAAGCACAACAAGCGCATCCAGATTCCTTTTATCCATGAGGACGTCTAGATCTGATTTCATTTTTCTCCTAATGATTCGGGCTAATTCCTTTGAAGCGCTTCGTCGATGACCCGGATCAGGTTCTGGTCCTGTTCCAGTAGCACCGTCCGCGGATCAAAAAGGACGCGGTCATCCTCCGTGCGTGCAATCACAGCAGGCTTTGCGGCCCTCATCCGGGCATTGAGCTTTTGTGCCGATTCGACCTCCAACGCCAGTACGAAGGTGGGAAGCGACTCGCCAGGGAGGCTCCCGCCGCCGACGGTCGATTCGGACCCGATGATCTCGCCCTTGCCAAGCTGCTCCTGCCATAATTCGGCGCGCGCCCGGATCTGCTCCAATGTCATTGAGATCATCTGCCAAACGGGAACCTGCTGTTCGGCTTCGTCTTTGAGATAATGGGTGAGGGTCGCAGTCACTCCTGCCAGTGCTACTTTATCGGCCCGCACAGCTCGCGCCAGTGGGTGTTTTTTGATCTTTCCAATCAAGTCTGGGCGTCCAATGATCAATCCAGCCTGTGGTCCACCCAGCAGTTTGTCACCGGAAAAACAGACCACGTCGGAACCGGCCGCAAGGGATTCGCTTACTGTTGGTTCGTGAGCGAGACCATACCGGGCGGTATCCAGTAGGGCGCCCGACCCCAGGTCATCCACAACCGGTACATCGGCTTCGTGTGCCACGCGGGCGATCTCCGCTAGTTCAGGCTCCTCGGTGAATCCGATAATCTTGAAGTTCGAGCGGTGGGCGCGCAACACCACACCAGTCGAATTGGCCAGCGCCTCGACGTAATCGTGAAGATGCACTCGGTTTGTGGTACCCACCTCTACCAACTTGGCGCCCGATTGCTTCATCACATCAGGTACACGAAAACCTCCGCCAATTTCCACCAGCTGAGAGCGGGCAATCACAGCACGTTTCCCTCTGGAGAGCGCCGCCAGGGCAAGCATGACAGCGGAGGCGTTATTGTTAACCACCACAGCTGCCTCAGCGCCGGTCAATTTATACAACACGGCTTCAGCATGTAAAAGCCGGGAACCACGCTTTCCTTTTTCCAGATCATACTCGAGATTGGAGTATCCTGCTGAGATAGCACTCATAGCGAGGATGGTCGCACGTGATAGCGGTGCGCGGCCCAGGTTGGTGTGGATAATGACGCCTGTAGCATTGATGAGTGGCACCAGGGTGGGCTGAGTCCATGTTAAAAGAAACGACTCAGCCTGAGAAAGTAATTCCTTATTACCAGGTATGGGATTTTTGGGGTTTTCTTTGAAGCGTGAGCGAACCACATCCTGCGCAGCACGCAGTGCGCCAATCGTCAGTGTGCGACCGTACGCCTCAATAAGCGCGTCTGCCTGTTGCAATAATTGCTCAACCGAGGGTAGATCACGCAGGCTGGTCATGCGAATCAGAATCCTGGGCGGATGAATTAGATGGTGCAGGTGGATGCCACGAGGATCTCTCGCGGAGCCGAATGAGCCATTCAATAGCCAGCAATCCCCCCGCCAGGCCTAGGGCGAACCACATCGACAACAGATTACCCCATCGCAACCATAGCAATACCAGACCGTAAACACCCACCCATTGTGCCTGTCGCACGATCACTCCGATTCCGATTGGCGAATCGGAAAAGAAACGTAGGTGAAGCAAGTACAAAACCGGCAAAGCCGTACCCACCAGCGCCAAGAAAAGCAACGCGAAGAGAGCCCAGCGCATCCAGACCATTGGTTCGGTGAACAATACCAGCACGGCTAAACCACCCCAACCAGCCAGGATCATGATCAGGCTGGGTGCAAGCAAGGGACGAAAAGATACCGTATCGGACATTGAATGAATTATACTCTGTGTGAACTATCAACCACGTTGAACGCAAATGACACAAAAAGGCGAATCGCGCAATATTCACAAGCCGTTTGCGACATTCGCGCTAGATAACGAGGTGAAAATGAATGTCTCTGAAGCCATACGTCTTAAGCGCGCCGTGCGTAAATTTAAGGAGCAGCCCCTACCGGAAAAGGTTGTTCAATCCATTCTAAACGCAGGCCGGCGAGCCCAATCATCAAAGAACACACAACCGTGGCAATTCATTGCCATCCGGGATAAAAGCGTGCTCAAGGCTTTATCCGAATGCGGCGATTGGGCCGGGCATCTGGCAGGTGCGGCCTTAGGAGTTACCATCCTTACACCCGACCCGCAGAAGAAATTCCAGACCATGTTCGATGCCGGCCAAGCAGCAGCGTACATGCAACTGGCTGCCTGGGAACTGGGAGTAGGCTCAGTACCAGGCTCTATTTACAAGCCAGAACAAGCGCGGAGAATCCTGGGTTTCCCACCTGAATGGCATTTGCGTATCGCGCTTTCGTTTGGTTATCCCGCGGAGGACAAAGTGTTATCCGCCGCGCCGCAGAAAGGCGGACGTAAAGAACTGGACGAAGTCGTACATTGGGAGAAGTGGTAAACCACCTCCATGTCTTCAACCTTGATGACCTTCTTTCGACCGCGAGGGGTGGTTGTGGTCGGCGCCTCCGCTTCAGCTGAGAAGTTGGGCTACGGAGCAGCGCGAAATCTGGTCTACAGCGGATATAATGGCGCAATCCACTTCGTCAGCCAGAAGGATGGCGAGTTGTTCAACCGGCCAGTGTACACTGACCTAGCCCAGGTGCCTGACCCGGTTGATCTGGCTGTACTGGTCGTGCCGGCGCATGCCACTCCTGATATGTTGGAAGCCTGCGGGAAGCGTGGTATCCTCGCCGCGATCGTAGTTGCATCCGGTTTCCGTGAAGCCGGGCGGGAAGGGGCGAAACTTGAGGCACACTGCCTGGAGGTCGCACAACGCCATGGCATTCGCATAGTTGGTCCTAATTGCATCGGCAGCCTGGATACTCACCTTCCAATCGATACCACCTTTCTGGCGCCACCGATGCCCGCCCGCGGGCACATCGGTTTTATTTCGCACTCCGGGGCATTCTGCGCCGCTATCATCGATTGGGCCCGGAACACAGGTTTCGGCTTTTCGCGCTTGATCAGTTTGGGCAACCAGGCAGATGTCAACGAAACCGATATGTTGCCGGTGGTAGCCGAAGACGAGCATACGCGTGCCATTGTGCTATACCTGGAGGGCATTGCGAATGGCAAACGATTCATCAAGGTGGCACACCAAGTAAGTGCGCTCAAGCCTGTCATTGCACTCAAGGTCGGGCGCTTCGAGGCCGGGCAGCGCGCAGCTGCTTCGCACACCGGGGCTCTGGCGGGATCGGAGATTGCCTACAATGCCGCATTTGAGAAAGCCGGGGTTTTCCGTGCGGACACCGCCGAAGAAATGTTCGATTGGGCTCAAGCGCTGGCAGCCTGCCCCCTTCCGAAAGGACGCCGTGTGGCCATCCTGACCAATGCAGGCGGCCCGGGCGTGATTGCCGCCGATGCACTCGAAGTGCATGGCCTCGAAATTGCAGAATTTTCCAAAACCACACGTCAATCCTTAAAAAAGAGTCTGCCACCTGCTGCCAGCCCTCGCAACCCGGTCGACATGCTGGCCTCGGCCTCTCCGGAATTATACGCACGCTGCCTGAAGACACTGCTTTCTGACCGTGACGTGGATGCCGTCCTTATCATCCTACCTCCACCACCCATATACCACACCGAAGAAGTGGCTGACGCGCTTATCCCTCTCATCAAGAAATCGGACAAACCAATCTTAGTGGCCCTTATGGGCTCAGAACTGACTCGCGAGGCGGCCCGGCATTTTCTGCGTGTTGACATCCCTACCTATGCCTTCCCGGAACAGGCTGCATCAGCGATGGGCGCGCTGGCAAAAAGGTTTGAATTTCTAAAAACGGAGAAAGTAAGGCGCGTGGAGAAATCAAAACGAACCGCCATGATCACATCCAATCTCGCAAGAAAGCAGGCACCCGAAGAATTGGTTGCATCTTTTGGCATTCCGGTTGCTTCGATGCAACTCGCCTGTAGCGCTGCTGAAGCAGGCACTCTTGCCAGAGAAATTGGATTCCCACTGGTAATGAAAGTGGCCTCGGCCGATGTGCTGCATAAATCTGACGCTGGTGGCGTCCTAACGGACCTTCAATCGGAGGAAATGGCAACTAATGGCTACGCGCAGATCGTGGAGAGCGTTCAAAATGCTCTCCCGGAGGCACAAATCGACGGAGTGTATTTACAAAAACAAGTTCCACCCGGACAGGAGGTTATCGTGGGTATGATTCGCGATGCCCAGTTCGGCCCCCTGCTGATGTTTGGCTCTGGCGGCGTCGAGGTGGAAGGCCTGAAGGATGTGGCATTCGCTTTGGGGCCGCTCACCACTTTCGAAGCGGCTGGCCTGTTGGAGAAGACCTGGGCCGGGCGGCGTTTGAACGGTTTCCGCAACCTCCCACCCGCAGATAAAGCAGCCGCGATCAGCGTTCTGATGAAATTGTCCCGCCTGGCTGAAGCATATACGGACCTCTCGGAGATCGAGATCAATCCGCTGCGTGTATTTGATCGCGGTGCAGTAGCCATCGACATCCGGTTAAATTGGTCCCCCTAATGCAAGGATCCGCTGAAGGCATGCTCGAGGTGGACATGACCAGAAAAATCATCGCGCGAGGCAGACCATGAATGCTGTGACGATCGACGTTTTGGGATGGGTCGGTACCGTGCTCTACCTGGTAGCCTACGCCCTGGTTTCCTGGAAAAAAGTCGAAGGCGATTCCGTGCTTTACCAGGGCATGAACATTTTTGCGGGAGTCCTGCTAGTAGCCAATACTTTTTATTGGCGGGCGTATCCCTCCCTTGGTTTGAACGTAGCCTGGATCGGAATCGGTCTGTTTACGTTGGGGCGCAAGCAATTATGGAGGTAAAATGGCTCTCGTGCTGAAGCTTTCAAGACGCGATTTTCTCAAATTGGGTGGCATCAGCTTGCTGGGATTGGCCTGGCGTAGCTTTGAACTCGTCGAAGAACCTCCACACCAGCAAGCCGTGCTCTACCAGGGGAGCTCGCGATATACTCGTGTAGCCCTGACCTATGACGATTGCTACCTGGTCACAATGCTGCATAAATTGGAACAGACTTTGGAGCTGCATCCAAATGCACGCATAACGCTTTTTCCGGTCGGGGAAGCATTGCTCAACAATCAGGTAAAAGATCCAGGAGTCTGGAAGCGCTTTTACGACCAGGGCCATGAGTTTGGCTACCATTCCTTCGACCACACAAATCCAGAGGTGCTTTCGGCAGAAGATGTCATTGCCGATTTTGATCGATGGATAGATGCGCTACGCCAGGTCTTGGAAATCGATCCAGTGGTGCGTTTTGCACGCCCCCCTTTTGGGAACACCAGCCCTTCCTTTTTAACCATGTGCGATGCACGTGGCGTGGTTCCCACCATGTGGTCAACAGGCTGGGGCGGGCCGACCGAAAGTGTCGTCACGTCGATCGTCCCTAAGATCCGTCACGGTGATATCGTGCTGTTGCACACTCGTCCGGAGGATATGGAGACGACCGCAGAATCGCTGCCAGAGTTGGAAATACGTGCCATTCAACCGGTCACGCTCACACAACTCTACCTGGATCTAATCAAAGACCGACACCAATCGATTGGCTGTGAAAACGTAACTTTCGGTTCATTGACGCGAACCTGCGTCGATTAATTCCACCCTTACTGTCATAAACCAGTTACATATCGATCCGCAAATAGAGCAGGCTGACCTCCTGTATGCCAAAACAGGACGACCTCGCCTGACTGGAAGAAGCCCCGGTGAATCAGGTCGATCAAACCAGAAGCCGCCCGACCAGTGTAGACTGGATCCAATAACAACCCTTCTTGCCGCGCAAAAAGGCGGATAGCGTTCCGTTCCGCATCCGTCAGGATTCCGTATCCGGCCTGGCAATAATCGTCATTGGCCAGAATGTCCTCTGCAGTAAATGTGAGGTTCTCTCCCAGATACCGAGCAGAATCTGTGGCGAGCGCGGATACATGCGCTTTCAACCAGTTTTCAGGTTCATCAATGCTGATACCGAGAATCTTTCCGTTATATCCAAACAAACGTGCGCCTAGCACCAGACCCGCTTGTGTGCCACCAGATGAAGTACCGAAAACGATCCAATCCGGCTTGATGCCCTGACCCAGGAGTTCCTGCACGGCAAAGACATACCCCAGGACTCCTACCGGGCTGGACCCTCCATAAGGTACCAGATAAGGGCTTTTTCCATCCTGCTGTAATCTCTTGTAGGTCTCTTGCAGGATGTGGTCGCGGTCCTTACGGTCCGCCACAGACACGATATTTGCGCCGAACAAATCATCCAGTAGTAGGTTTGCAGATGGCTGGCTGGGCCGATCTCCTGTTAGTACCAGCGTGCATTCCAGTCCAAATCGAGCAGCGGCTCCTGCTGTCTGGCGACAATGGTTAGATTGGATTGCGCCAGCCGATAGGAGTGTGCCCGCCTCCTGATGGATGGCTTCGGCCACCAGGAATTCCAGCTTGCGCGTTTTGTTGCCGCCGAAGGCCAGCCCGGTCTGATCATCACGTTTGACGAGTAGACGTGGGCCGCCCAAAGCAGCAGATAGGCGCGGCAAATCTTCGACGGCGGTCGGCAGGTGGGCGAATTTCAGGCGAGGTGTATCCTTCATTTCATGCTCCAATCTTTTGCTTGGTACGCGCCATGCCTCGAATGCGCATTACATTCAACATACGGGGTATGAGTTCAGTATACAAGTGGTAGTAGAACGGGCGCGGTGCAAAATCCCAGGCCCCCAACGTGCGACGAACCTGCCCGCCAAAGCCTTCCTTGAAGCGATAGACACCCCATAGCGCATCTCTTTCTTCGAACACTTCCGGTGCACCCCAAAGATCGTAAGAGCGACAGCCTTTTGCTTTTGCGCGGCACATAGCCTCCCATTGTAGTAAATAGTTCGGCATCTTCTCGCGGTGTATTTCACGCGACATTCCGTACAGGTAATAGGCAATTCCTGAGAAATAAAACACAAAGATCGCTGCTACTGGTATGCCTGCCACTTCGGCGATGAGCGGCTCACACTGGGGCGGCTGTTCGCGCATGAATCCCTCCCACACGGTACGGTAGTACGCTTGATCGCGAATGACAAAGCCATCACGTACAGCTGTTTCTGCATACATACTCAAGAGCATCGGAATATCGCTGGCATTCCCCACGCGAATCGAGACACCCTTCCGCCCCGCCAGTCGGATGTTGTAGCGCGTTTTTTGCTTCATACGCGCCAGCAACTCATCCTCTGGTACTGAAAGATCCACCATCACCGTATTACGGAATTGAATCTGGTCGGAAGAGAATCGCCAGCCTCTGTGCATTAGGTCGGCCTGGACTGTCTGCCCGCCAGGCAATTCGGAAGCACCCGTATGTCCAGGAATCCCGCAGCCCAGCACGACATCCGGATCGATCTTCAGGAAGATCGCACTCTGCTTCACGGTGTACGCCTGCAGGTCATTTAATACCTGCTCGCGCAATGAATGGTCCTGCCAATCCAGAGTGGGGCCTTTCGGTAGATATAGCAAACTCAGACGTGCGGAAAACCCTCGAATCGGTAGTCTGCGTTTCAACAACATGGCCATCGACTGGATTCGCGCCCCATCTCGCCAGATCAGCGGTTGTGGCTGCCAGCCAAACTCCGCCTTGACCTGTGACCATTGCCAGGATTGCAGCAGATGTGCATTGGGCAACCGGGCTATGAGCTCATTCCATTCCTGGGCATCCCCTTGAAACGGTTGCATCACGCTCCGGTTCTCCCAGACACGCGCAACGCATACAACTTGTAAAGCAGGGGCTTGTAGACAAGGTCAAAGGCCTGAGCGGCACGCACCAACTCACCGCCAAATCCGCGCTTGAATCTGTATACACCCCACAGGCCGTCGCGCCGCTCTGTAAACTGGGCCTCAAGGCGGTCCAATTCTTCGTCTGGAACCCCCCACAGATCGTAGGTCTGTGCACCCTTTTCGCGCGCCCACCGCATGGCTTCCCATTGCAGCAGGTAGGTTGGCATGAGCTGGCGCTCTTTATCCGAGGATGCGCCGTAAACGTACCAGGCTCGCCGACCCAGGGCGAAAACCATCAGCGCGGCCAGGGGCCTTCCTTCATGCTCGGCCAATAATAACTCCGCCTGACCTGTTGGGTGAAACAGTTCATAGGCACGCTGGTAATAGGCAAGGCTGTGGACTCCAAATCCATCGCGCGCACCGGTCGATTGCAGCATGGCATGGAAACCAGAGAGGTCCTGCCAATTCCGTACAGTGACACCCTTCTTTTGCGAAAGGCGTATATTGTAGCGCGTCTTTTGCTTCATTCTCGCCAGGAGTTCATGCTCTGAGCCCCGCAAATCCACCAGCACAGTGCGAGGCGGCTGGATGGCGTGCGGACTGGCAAGAATCCTCGCTGTGGTTGGTACGTCTTCCTTTAAAAGAGAGTATTCAACTTGCCTACCAGCTTTTTCTTGCCACCCATCGGGTTCAATTTTCAGGAAGACGGCTTGACGCTCACGGCAAATCTGGTCAACCTCTTTTAAGAGGTTATCGCCACCTGTTCCAACCGGTCCCTTTGGAAGATATGCAAAAGTCAATCCCATCGGTAAATGCCGGAACAAGATTTGCATACCTTGTTTTTGATCTCGGCTCACCAGACGCAACGCTTGCCATCCAAAAGCTGCCTTTAATTCACCCCATGCTCCACTCTGCAGTAGGTGGGCATCGGGGTACTCTGTAAGAAAACGATTCCAATCGGCAAGGGTGGCTTCAGGCATATGAATTCAGAAAACTTTAGAACATCTGTTGAAAATTACGTGTAGATCCCAATCAGATAATGGAAGTCAAGTCAGGCGGTGGTGAGGATTGGACGGCAGCACTTGGAATTACCTGATCCAGAACATTGATTATCGCTTCCGATTCACCCTGCCGCGCCAGGTGTTCCAATTGGTCAATGGCCTGTTCGAGTTGGTCACTATCTACTATTTCATCCTCTTCGGACCTAAAGATCTCCGGGTGCGAGGTTTTCTGGAAAAGCGTCCCTTTTTCCCATAGATCCTCGCTTAATTTTTCTCCCGGACGAATTCCTGTGAAAGCGATTTCAATATCACGGCCAGGTTCGAGACCCGAAAGGCGTATCAGGTCCTCCGCCAAATCAACGATCCTGACCTGATCACCCATGTTCAGGATAAAAGCCTCTCCCCCCTGGCCCATTGCTGCAGCCTGCATAACCAGGTGGACGGCTTCGGGAATTGTCATAAAATAACGTTCCATATCTGGATGGGTGATCAACACAGGACCGCCACGCGCGATCTGGGCTTTGAAGATAGGGACGACGGAGCCTCGACTACCCAGCACATTCCCAAATCGCACAACCGAAAAGGCGCGCCCTGTTCGATGAGCTCCTGCAAGTACGATCATTTCAGCCAGACGCTTCGTAGCCCCATAGACATTAACCGGTTTGACAGCCTTGTCCGTAGAAATCAACACGAAACGGTCCACATCTGTCTTTTTCGCAACCTGCAACACAGTACGAGTGCCGATCACGTTGTTCGTGATGGCTTCCTCCACGTTATATTCCATAAGCGGGACGTGTTTGTGAGCAGCCGTATGGAATACCACCTCTGGACGGTGGTTCGCAAAGACAATCTGCATTCTCTGCAAATCACGCACATCAGCAATAACCGGCGTAATGGGCAGGGAAAGAAAGTTCTCTTGTAGCTCAAGCAAGACCTCAAAGATGCTATTCTCGCCATGCCCCAAGAGCACAAGTTCGGCCGGCCCCCAACGCGCAACCTGTCGACAGATCTCTCTGCCGATTGAACCGCCTGCACCTGTAACCAACACACGCTTTCCAGAGAGAATTTTCCCAACCAGATTGTCGTCGATCCTGGCTGGCTCCCGGCGAAGTAGATCTGTGATCTGGACCTCCCTCAACCGGGTAACGCTTACCTTGCCCCCGATTAGCTCAATGATACCTGGCATTGTACGAGAAGGGATGCCTTTCGCCCTGCAAACATCCGTCACCGTACGCACGACCTTACCTGGCGCGCTGGGGATCGCAATAATAACTTCATCGATCTGATGCTGGGAAAGGACGGCTGGCAATTCTTCGATAACTCCGATCACCGGTATGCCATAGATCTCCTGTCGTTGTTTGGCCGGATCGTCGTCAAGGAATCCTACCGGCGATAAATTGAGTTGAGCGGATTTCTGCAACTCGCGTACCACCAACGCTCCCGCATCCCCGGCACCGATGATCAACACCTTGCGCATTTTTCCATTCCGAACAACCATACCCTGTTCTGAGAGAATACGCAAAGCAAATCGCGAACCACCAATCAGTACCAACGAAAGCAACCAATCGATTCCCAAGGCTGTGCGAGGCATACCCGGGACCACCCACCCAATACTGATCAAGAGCAACATCACGCCGGATGTTAGTACAGAGGCTGCGGTTACCGCAACCGTAATCAGTCTTAATTCACCCGTACTGGCATACGCCCACAGGCGGCGGTAAAGACCAAAAGCATAGTAAATTGGCAGCTTGGTTGCCAACGCTACCAGGATCATGATGATCACGGCTGGAAAGTAAAAGGGCAATTGGCCCACATCCAGGCGCAAGGCAAAACTTCCCATGACCGAGATCATAATCAGGGCCAGGTCACCAAGCAGGACGTAGCGGTTTCGCAAGTGCGCCCGTGAGCGACGTGTCATTCCCGCATCCATTCCACCGTCTCCCGCAAACCCTGTGACAATCCAACCTCGGCACCGAAACCTAACAACTCACGTGCCTTCTCTGGATTACCGGCTGAGCGATAGATGTCTCCAGATCGCGGCTGCGTGAACACCGGTTCAGGGGCACCGGGGAATAAATCTACTAATACTTCCAGTAAGTCAAGTAAGCGGGTCTCCTGGCCGGTACAAATATTGAATACCGAACCGGGGGCCTTCGAATGGTTGGCAGCAATCAGGTTGGCGCGAACCACATCCTTTACGAAGATCAAATCGCGCGTCTGGTTGCCATCCCCAAAAATTGTGATTGGTTTGCCATCCAGTAGATTGCGAATGAAAATAGGAATGGCAGCAGCATACATAGAATCCGGTCTCTGACGCGGACCGTATACATTGAAATAGCGTAAGGCAACAACTTCCAATTCGAACACCCGGGTATAAAGTTGGGCATAAAGCTCCCCCGTCCTCTTGGACGCCGCATACGGCGAGAGAGATTGCGCGGGTGTGGCCTCATCCAGCGGTATAGCCTGCGTGTCGCCGTAAACCGATGCGCTGGATGCGATCACGATACGGTGAACGCCTGCTTTCCGAGCAGCTTCGAACATGGAAACTGTGCCGGCGACATTCACGTCGAAGCAGGCCCGAGGCTTCAACAACGATTCGGGTACGGAAACGAATGCGGCCTGGTGCAAGATCACATTCACCCCCGACAACGTTTGTTCCAATATCTGGCGATCGCGCAGGTCGCCTTCCACGATCTGCAAACTGCCCTCGATCCCGGTCAGGTTCTCGTGTTTTCCAGTTGAAAAGTCATCCAAGACGCGTACATCCTCCCCCAGGTCAATCAAGGCGCGCACAAGGTGGGAGCCGATAAAGCCCGCACCTCCAGTAACGAGATAGCAGGTCACGTTAACGGCCTTTCCCGGTTAACATCGTCCCGATCGTACGCAGGATGATGTTGAAATCCATCATCAAAGTGCGGTGCTTGATGTAATACAGGTCGAATTCAAGCTTCACGGCTGTATCGCCAACTGTTGATACATAGCCATAATTGATCTGAGCCCAACCCGTTAGACCGGGTTTTACCAGCAATCTCGCGCGATAAAATGGAATCTGCTTCTGAAACGAAGCTACCAATTCCGGGCGTTCTGCGCGCGGTCCCACGAGACTGACTTCACCTCGCAATACATTCCAGAATTGCGGGAACTCATCCAGGCGAGTTCGTCGCAGAAGGTTCCCAATACGTGTAATGCGGGGATCGTTTTTTTCGGCCAAACGCGCCAGCCCGTCCGCCTCCGCATTTTGATACATCGTGCGAAATTTAAAGATTTTAAAAATTCTTCCCCCTCGTCCAAGTCGTGTTTGGGAATAAAAAATCGGGAATCCACTATCAATCAAAGTTGCCAGAGCCATAAATGGGAATAAGAAGATAAAAACGGATAGTCCCACTAATCCACCTAATATATCCATCAAACGTTTAGCCAGAATATACATCCCACTGACACGCACCTGGTCAATGAAAGAGCGGATAACCCAATCCGATTCCAGATGATGGATCGGTACACGGCCAGACATTTCCTCATAGAGCGTCGGCATACGAGTCACCTCGATGCCTTTCTCTTGAGCGTCCAGGATAGTCTGGAAGGTGACCCCTTGCATGGTACCGCTGACTGCAATGATTAAATCAGAGACCTTTTGATCGTCAATGAGGGCCAAGAGATCCTGGCTGCCTGCAAGTATCGGAAAACCGCGTACTGATTTTCCAGCTTTTTCAGGATCATCATCAATGTATCCAACGATATTGAACGGGGGAGGAGATAAAGAAAGAAAGATCTCTGCCAGGGTTTCACCAGCTTTGCCGGCACCTACAATCAGCATACGGCGCATTTGACCTGAGGAGGTATAAAAGCGGATGTACAACCAGCGCCACAACATGGTTAGGAATGATGCAAACACCAGAAAGGCGCCCACGCCAATACGTGGAAGCGCGTTTGGATCGACACGGATGATAAATACGAGCGAATAAATAACAATGCCCACAAAGGCAGCGATCGCAATTCCGCGCAGGGTCCTTCGCCAATTAGAGGCTACATGAGGTTCATACAATTCGATCATCAGAAGCAACCAGGCAACAGGCAAGGTGTAGAACCAGATGGGCACATTAATATTTTCCAACAAGCGCTCAACCACACCAGGCTTCAGGTTATCAGCTAAGAGGACAAGACGGGAATATTCCCGCCAGGTAAAAATCGCTGCAAAGACCGATACTACTGCCATCATCAGATCGCCAATGAATAGTAGCGCCCGGTGCTCGCTTGGGCGCAATCTCAACCGAGAGGATGGATATTGATTAGCCATTGCCCAGATTACCTGTCAAACTCGTCATCCCACTCGCTAAGAAACCAGCTCCCCAGGTAAAATGCATGGTCGCGATCGCCAAAGGCAGGCCTCCCAGGAACGTAAAGTCACGATGGCGAAGTGCTGAAGAAACACCCGCCAGGAATAGGGCGAACAAGTACAACCCGAGTTCGAGGATTAAAAGCATTCGCGCTAACGGCCACCAAACCAGAAGCAATAATATTCCAATACTAAGCACCAACATTGGTGGCAAAATTTGCCGCCACCGCAGCGTGCGGGGGTAGCGCAACAACATCCGGAATTTCCAAAACCCGTAGCGCCAATATTGCCTTGACAGGTCAAGAAGGCTTGAACGGGCATGATAGACGCTCACGATATCAGGATCCAGCCAGATACGCCCCCCCCATTGACGCAGGCGGGCGTTGAATTCATAATCCTCATTTGAAAGTAACGTTTCGTCATACAAACCAATTCGGTCAATCGTAGATCTGCGAAAAGCGCCAAATGGTACCGTGTCGACTTGAGAAGCCCGTGCGCCGATGCGATAGTGTGCATCGCCAACGCCCAGAGGATGGCTAGATGCCCTGGCAATTGATCGAGCTACCCAGGTCCGGTTTCCAGGTATGATTTCCCAAATTCCTCCAACATTATCACCCAACCCGGCCTCCAGATCTGACAAACAACGTGCTATATAGTCAGGGTAGGGGCGCGAATGTGCATCCAGGCGAATAAGGAACTCCCCTTTCGCAGCCCGGATGGCGCAGTTCAATCCTGACGGGATAGTACGAGCCTCATTGACCACCACCCTTACTTCCATATCCGTATGGTCATTCCTGAATTCTGCGATGCGATCGAGTGTGGCGTCCTGAGACAACCCGTCAGCGATGACCACCTCCATATCCTCATGGGCATAGGTTTGGTGATAGATTGCAGCTAGCAATGGGTAAATGGTAGCTTCTTCGTTGAAACAAGGGACAATCACGGATACATGCGGCATGAGAAAACCAGTATTTCGTGGTGAATTATACAATCTTATGCGTACTTATGCAGAATGTCAGGGCCTATTTAGGGTCACGCCGGAGCAGAGTGGTATCGTCTGGATGGGACCCAGGCAACCACACAAGAAAAGTAGTTCCCACTCCTTTTTGGCTACGAACGCTAATTCTACCACCATGAGCTGATACTATCTCATTTACGATTGCCAGCCCCAAACCAGCACCTTGCTTTACTCCCCCAGCGCGCGAGGCATCCGCTTGGTAAAAGCGGTCAAAGATATGTGGTAATGCCTCAGGCAAGATCCCTTCTCCGGTATCAGTCACGCGGATTTCTACCCCGTCTGAGGATGGCTGTGCCTGCAATGTCACTTGCCCACCTGAAGGCGTATGCTTGATGCCATTATCCACCAGATTGGTCATCACTTGAGCCAGCCGATCTCCGTCGCCAGTTATAGCCGGCAAATCCGAAGAGCAATCCACGACGATCCTAAGATTTTGTTTACGAGCTTGCATGGAGATCTTTTCCTCAATACCTAATAATAATACCTGCAGATCGACGCGTGTCATTTGCAAATCAGCCGTACCAGCATCCAGGCGAGCCAGGTCTAGAAGGTCGCGTACCATCCGGTACATGCGCTCCGATTCCTGGTAGATTATCCCCGCAGCTTTTTGTTGTTCCTGCGGAGATTGCGCTGTTCCATCCAGGATCGCCTGCGCAAAGCCCTGGATAGACGTCAAAGGCGTCTTTAACTCGTGAGACACATTCGCCACAAAATTCCGTTGGGATTTCTGGCTGTTTTGTACACGATCGACCATAGCGTTAAAAGCTCGTGTCAATTCACGCACTTCGCTAGGGCCTTCTTCCGGCACCGGTTTTGTCTCTGCAATAGGCACATGTTGAGTTACAGAAACCAGTTGCTGCAATGGGTCTGCAATCCAGCGTGCAACCGCATACGCCAGAAGCAGCGAAAGCAATAAGGCGACACCTCCACCCCTCAAAAACAGAGGCAACAGTTCGTCCCGTAGAAAATTGAGCAACGAGGCACGCTGCCTCGGCGTCAGGACCAGCATGATCCTGCCATCCTCTAACCTCTGGCGGGTATACAACCAAGTCGCGCCGCTAGAATCCCGCAAAGTTAGCAAATCGCGGGTAAGTATCGTTTCTCTGGGTAAATCAATGGGCGGCGATGAACTGGAAGAATCTGCGATCAAAGCACCGCTCGCATCGAAGACCAGGATGCGTACTTCAAAGGCGCGTGCAGCTCGTTCAAGAACTTTGGGAAGAGGCTCAGACCCCGCAAGTTCTGCCCAACGGTTTGATAAACCAGTTTCCACTGTACGTAGGCGCGCCAGGGTTTGCCGATTGAGCAGTGGGTTTTGCCATAAATACAATCCCAGCGCAACCAGCATCACACTTAACGCCACGACTATCAGGCTGGCATAGCTGATCCATAGACGGGCTCGCAGCGAGGTGAACATTTATGCAGCCAGTTTGTACCCCACTCCGGTAACGGTTTCTATCGCCACAGTTCCCCCATCCAATTTCTTCCTCAGATGGGCGATATGAACATCCACGGTACGGGTTTGTCCAAAGTAATCAAATCCCCATGCTTGCTGTAATAGTTGCTCCCGGGTAAATACTCTACCAGGTTGTTCCGCGAGAGCATACAGCAATTCGAACTCTTGGGTACGGAGATCTACCAGTTTTTCACCCAGCTTTACTTCGCGCCGGACAGGGTCGATCAACAACTCCCTGATTTGTAAAAGTTCGTCACGCCCAGGTTTTGTCTCACCCCGGCGTAAGATCGCCTTGACCCTTGCCACCATTTCGCGAGGATTGAATGGTTTGGTCAGATAATCATCTGCCCCCATTTCCAAACCAAGAATTTTATCGATATCTTCATCTCGCGCCGTCAGCATAAGAATGGCAACCGGATCGTTATTAGCCCTCAAACGGCGGCAGACTTCAAACCCATCCAGCTTGGGAAGCATGACGTCCAACACAATCAGAGCAGGGTGATAGTTGGCGACCGCCTCCAGCGCGGCTTCGCCATTTCCTACGTCTTTTACATGAAATCCTTCCCGCTCGAGATACATACGTGCGAGTTGGATGATCGAGGCTTCATCATCCACCAACAGGATTAGATCGGAAGGCATAGATTTCGCTACTTAATCCTCGTGACCAGAGGATACCAAGGCGATACACTCAATTTCAACGGCTACATCTTTGGGCAATCCAGCCACTGCTACGGTTGAACGGGCTGGTGGATTTTCTGGAAAGAATTCTGCGTAAACCGCATTCATTTTGACAAAATCATCCATCGTCCGTAAGTACACTGTGGTCTTAACTACATAAGCCAAACCCGAATTGGAGGCTTCTAGCACCGTCTTCAAGTTGTTCAATACTTGACGAGTTTCAGCTTCGATTCCCCCTGCAACAACCTCCATGGTGCTCGGGTCCAGGCCAATTTGCCCCGCCGAGTAAATCATTTGCTTGGTTCCCACTGCCTGTGAATAAGGTCCAATAGCCTGAGGCGCCTGTTCGGTTTTGACTATTCTTTTTTCGTTTTTTTCACTTGTGACCATGAATCAGCTCCTTAATGTGGTGGTGGTAATTCTAAGCCAAGTGATGGCAAAGGTCAAAGATTCGCTATACACACACAGAGACACGCGGCTACGTGTCTCTGTCTTCGGGAGGGATAGTTCGATCAACTTTGCATAGGTAAACTACCTTCTGCTTGGCGCGCCTCCCTAAAAGCATGCAAGGCCTCCCGTAAAGCCTTTCCAGGTTCGCCGACTAACTCGCGGATCTCCTTGAGCTTCCCACCAAGTGCCTTGACTGTTTCAAGAGCTTGCTCTTTATCCGATACTTTACCCAAATCATCGAATCCTTTATGGGAATTGAGGATCCCCTTTGCATTTTCGTAAATCGGGTGGGCGTCTTTCAGACTTTCTGCAAAGGTATCCAGAGCAGCCTGTAAGGCAGTAGTATCTTGCCCCTTCTCCTGCATTACAGTGAGCGCATCTTGAGCCTTCGCAGTGAACGCTTCTGCTTTTTCCAACAATACTCCCTGACGGTCGTACACATTTCGAAGGCGTTCCCAGACATTTTCGAGACGTTCAATCGAGACTTGCTCCTGATTGGACGGCGGGTTTTCAGGGTCTGCTAAGCCTGCAGCAGAGGCGTTAAAGCCAGGCACAGCACACAGCATCAGCGCCGCTATCAATAAGGTATACAGTTTTTTCTGCGCGAACAATTTGATCATGGACATCCTTTTTTCTCCTTTGTAAGTCTACGATGTCCATTGTAAAGGTCCCCTGTTATCGCGTCATGGACGCAATGTAAAATCTGTGTAAATTGGAAAGTAGAATTATCCTTCGCAAACCTGCTTCACAGAACCTATCTGAAATGCCGAAGCAATAGCATAGTGATATCATCCCCCTGAGCCACGTCACCCGAAAATTTCACCAGCCTGGTTTCAATGACTTTCAAGGTCTCTTCCGCAGAGATAGAGAGATCTTCTTTTATAGCGGATAGTATGCGAGCTTCTCCGAAAAGCTCACCTTCCGGAGAAAAAGATTCGCTTAAACCATCTGTATAGAATAGCAAGTAATCTCCTCCTTCTAAATGGATCTCGCGCTCTTCCACCTGCTCGCCTTCAACAACGCCCAGAGCCATGCTTGTGCGCGTCAACCTATCGACCTGACCATCTTTCCGAACCCAAAGAGGTGGATTATGACCAGCGTTAGCATAGACCAATCTCCCTGTTTCAGTGTGCAAGATTGCATACACTCCGGTTACGAACATCCCCTGCTGTGTGTCTGGGATCAACAGATCATTCACACGACGGAGCACTTCACCGGGCGATTGGATTTCACGTACAACTGCCCGTACTAGCGTTCGCGTCAAGGCCATGAACAAAGCCGCCGGGACTCCTTTGTCGGCTACATCCGCAATGAGAATCCCCAATCGATCTCCGGGCAATTCGAGCACATCGTAAAAGTCGCCGCCCATTTGACGAGCAGTCCACCAACGGGCAGCCATATCCCATCCCTTACGGGCGGGAAGGGTGTCAGGAATGAAGGTCATTTGAATCTGACGCGCTAGCTGGACTTCCGTTTCTAGGCGCTCTCTGATGACCATCTCTTCTTGCAAGCGGTCATTCTGGATCGCGAGCGCTGCTTGCTGGGCAATCCCGTTGATGATCTCCATCCTTCGGTTGCGGAAACGCAATCCACCCGGCACTTCACGCATCAATAGGATCCCAAAAATGCCTTGTTTGACCTGCAAAGGCACGGCCAGCATTAACGGTTGGTTACCGGCCAGAGCAAATTCTTCGACCTCCTGGGCCAATGGTTCAAGCTGCAACCATTTTTGAGTAGTCACGTCGCGGTCTACCGGAATGGCTAACGTGCGACCTTGCCCACGGACGGCATCAAGGACTGCGGAACTTCCCATTGGATATTCAAGATCCCAGAAGGTATGCTCTTCTTGTTCGGGCAAACCATACTCTTCGTAAGGTAAGAAAGCATCATGCTCAGAGTCCCACATATACAGAACGCAGCGGTCGACTCCTACCAGTATGGGTATGATGCGGATGATCGTACCGAGGATCTCGTCCAGATCATTGAGGCTAACGACAGCCTGCGCTACCTGCAATAATGCCGCAGAGGCATAGGCCTGTTCTTGAGCTGAGTCGTACAAACGGGCATTTTCGATCGCGACAGCAGCGTAGCTTGCAAAAGTGGTGGTCATGGCTTGCGCTTCATGACCATATCTTCCAGGAGAGTGGTGCGCCAGAGTCAGCACCCCTACCGGTTGGTCGCCAACCAGCAAAGGTGCGGCGATCGAAGAATAATTGCTTTCAAATTCCGCGGCCAACCCGGAAGGCCATTGAGGGTCCTCCAGAGAACGAATGACCGGTTCTTCCGCCACCAGGACACTCATCAAGGCGATAGATGCATCCAGAGAAGATCGTCGAGCTTCCTCGAGGGCCTCAGCATTGGTTCCTTTAACCGCTGCCAGGTAAAGGTCGCCGGCTTCCAACAACCAGATGGCAGAAACATCCACAGGCAAGGTGCGGTTCAATTCCGTCAAAATGGCGTCAAGTACCTGCTCTACGCCTACATTTGCAGAAAGCAACACCGCTACTTCTCGCAGGCTATCAGCGGCATGCCTTCGCCATTGTTCGGATTTATACAAGTCGGTGTTATGAATGGCCGACGCCACATTATCCCCTACAGCCTCAAAGATCCAGCGATCATCTTCAGTGAAGGCTTCGGGTTGGTCGCTCTGTAGGTCCATTACACCTACGACCTGCTGGTCGAATACCAGGGGCACGCATAACTCCGAATGTGTATCGTTTGGTGGAAACGGTGACGGGGAATAATTTGCTTGCTTAGCGACATCATTCGCCAGAATCGATTTGCCGGAACGCGCCACCTGCGGAATGATCCCTTGCGGTTCGTCCAGAGAGATTGCAAATCCTTCCAATTTCTGGCTGCGCTTTCCTTTCCCCGCTTCATAAATAATCTGCCGCCGATTGGGATGGACTGTGAAAAGATGCACGTACGGGTAACCGAATTTGGCATGGATCAAATCGGCCGTCTGGCTCATGACTTCGTTTAGGTCGAGAGACGAGGTGACGGCTTCGCTCACTTCCACGATGAGGGCCAGTTGGTCTGCGCGCCGGCTCAGATCGCTATACAGGTTGGCCGCTTCAACCGCCCGGGCGATATTCGCCGCCAGCGTATCCAGGATTAATAAATCATTGGGGTGAAAAGGGTTTTGTTTATCGCTTTGTACATCCACTACTCCAAGGATGCGGTCTTCTACCTTTAAAGGCACCACGACTTCAGAGCACGTTTCAGGTAAACTGGGAATGAAACGGTAGCGCGAATCATTTTTCACATCCTTCACCAGAATACGCTTCCCCTTTACAGCTGCCTGCCCGATCAATCCCTGACCGATCTCGACTTCCAACAATTCCTTCGTGACTCGCTTACCGTCAGGGACTGCGGAAGCACTCGACCGAAATCTGAGTCGCTTTGCCTTCGGATCAAGTGTAAAAATTCCCACATAGTAATATTGAAAAGTTTTCTGAATCAATTCGGTGACACGCCTGGAAAGAATATCCAAATCCAATACATTCGCCACCTGGGCGCTGACTTCCCAGACAAGGTTGATCTGGTTCAAACGGAACCGTTCCACGGCCATACGGTGCGAGGCGTACAGGCCAACCGAAACGATGCTGGAGAGGCTTTCCAGCAATTCGACCTCTTCTTGTTGAAACTCGGTTTTGTCCAACCGACTAATTTGCAATACCCCCAGGGATACGTCCTGGTCTTTCAGGGGAAAGGCTACCAGGGTTTTGGATTTATTCGCTCTGGTAGGCTTTAGGCGCAACACAGGTTTTCCCGTATCGTACGCCTTCAGCATTTCTTTTGCTTCCGGCTGGTTAGGAAAGCGCGCTGTGTCCTCTCCGTGATCTGGTAAGCGAAAAACCTCGGGATTCAGCCACAAGTCGACCTGGCCAGAGACAAGGCGGCGCGCCAATGAGACGATTCGCTCTCGCTGTACAGCCAGTGAGGTGGTATTTACCAACTCTTCACCCAGGCCTGCCATGGCACGGACCTCATCTACCTGGGGATTACGCGATACGCGTTTCATTATTCGATTTCCGCATATTTCACCAACTTCAAGGTATTTCCTTTTTCATTTGAAGTGGTGTAATGAACTTCATCCATCAAATTCCGAATAAGATACATCCCCAACCCTCCAATCTGCCTGTTACGCAAACCCGTTTTCACATTAGGCTCGGGAACGCTGGCTGGATCAAAGGGTTTTCCTCGGTCGTGTATGGTGATAGTCAGTTTGCCAGGGGCAAAATCACATTCGATTTCGAATTCATCCAGGCCTTCTCCACCAAAGGCGTGCTGAATGATATTCGTGCTGGCTTCGTCAGTCGCCAGTTGAACTTCAAAAATCTCTCTTTCGGAGAATCCGGCCTCCAGAGCAGATCGGCCTACTAGACCACGTATCGCATCTAGATTGCTGTATTTCGCTTTAAATGTCGACTTAAGCATTTTATTTAGAAAGCCGCCCTGACATCCGAAGGATGGCTAGGCGGCTGAGTCGCAAACCAGGGCAAAGGGCGCGATACCAGCTAAATACTCCCGACGGCTTCGACGGGATCCTTGAATAGTTTGAACAACTCGGTAAATCCAGCCAATTCTAGCGCTTCTTTTACGCGATTCGAAACCTTCGCCAATACGATTTCCCCGCGATTGTAACGCTTACAAACACGTTGACTTGCCAATAACGCACGAAAACCAGCGCTTGACATGAAATCTACCTCGCTCAAATCGACAACAATCTTAAAACGACCTGCATTTGTGATCGCTTCCAGGACGCCAGAGAATTGAGGTGCCGTCGAACTATCGATCCGGCCTTTTATGGAAACCAAGTCGCAATGTTTAAATGTCTTTGCGGTTATTTCCATTGAATTGCCTCCAAACATGAGGATTAAGTAAACCGTGAGGATTATATCACGGGAAAATTTTCCCAACCTATCATCAATTTCCTGCCTAGGATTGCAGTTCTATTCGATGACCAACCAGGTTGAGCAGTACCGGACTGGTTGGATTGACTCCTAACACTTTGATCGACCTCGAATTGTTGATGCCAGCCAGCTTGAATGAGCTCCATTGCCCATTGACAAAGCCAACGCCCTCCGCTACTCTAGAAGCGTGGTTCCATTGACCGCCATTCAAACAGACACCGCACGATCTCCTTTGGAAGGGACTGTTTTCCTTTCTGGCCCCGCCGGTACGGGCAAAACATCGGTCGGCGTAGAGCGTCTAACTTACCTCATCGAGCAAGGTCTGCGGGCCGATACACTGCTCGTGATGACACCACAGCGCACCCTGCAAGCCCCTTACCTTAACGCTCTACAAATTCCAGACGCTTCACCAGGCGGGTCGGTAACACTGGTTACAATCGGCGGCCTGGCAAGGAGAATGGTAGATCTTTTTTGGCCATTGGTGGCGGAAACTGCTGGATTTGCCCACCCTGACCAGCCGCCGATGTTCCTTAATCTTGAAAGTGCCCAATATTATATGGCACATCTGGTAAGCCCCTTGCTCGATCAGGGGTTTTTCGACTCACTCACTATCGATCGCAACCGATTGTACAGCCAAATATTGGATAATTTGAACAAATCGGGCGCCATCGGCTTCCCAATTAGCGAAATCGGTGCACGCCTGGATTCCGCCTGGTTTGGAGAACCGGCTCAACGCCGAGTTTATGCAGACGCACAGGAATGTGCTTTACGCTTCAGGGAATATTGTCTGGCACACAACCTGCTGGATTTTTCTCTGCAATTGGAACTTTTCTGGGATCATCTCTGGACCGAAACGCATGTACGACAACACCTCAGGCAGAGCTATCGACATTTGATCTACGACAACCTTGAAGAGGATATCCCGCGCAGCCATGACCTAATTCATGATTGGTTACCTGAGTTTGATTCGGCTTTGTTGATCTACGACGAAGGCGGGGGCTTCCGCCGTTTTCTGGGTGCAGACCCGCAAACAGGCTGGGCATTACGAGATCAATGCACGCAACATACTGAACTGCGGGAGACTTTCGTATGCTCACCGGCGATCCTTGCACTCGACCGGTCCTTAGAAGCCGCTATCCAGACAGATGGAACGCCGACTCAGGTGGACAATGAAATGCGATCGGCCGTGGAACTACTGGCACGGCCAACTAAAAACGATGAGTTGCCGCGCTTTTATCCGGAACTACTAGAAGCGCTTTGCAGCCAGGTCGCTCGCCTGATCCAAGAGGGACTTCCCCCGAATGAGATAGTCATCCTGGCTCCGTACCTATCGGATGCGCTACGGTTTTCACTTGCCAACCGACTCAAAGGGTACGGCGTACCCTGGAGCTCACACCGGCCTTCTCGCTCTCTGCGCGACGAGCCGGCCAGCCAAGCTTTGCTGACCCTTGCACAGATCGCTCATCCGCACTGGCATTTCCAGCCTCCGAAATTTGACCTGGCGTACACCCTCGTGCAGGCGATAGATGGTATGGATCTGGTTCGGGCACAGTTGTTAACAGAGATCGTTTACCGCGCAAAGGATCTGACGCTGGCAGCCTTTGACGGCATCCTACCAGATGTTCAGGAACGTATTACTTACACCCTCGGGAATCGCTACGCTCTCTTGCGTGCATGGCTTCTGGCGTACCGGGACGGGGATCCATTACCGCTCGACCATTTCCTTCGTAAACTCTTTGGTGAGGTTCTCTCGCAACCAGGATTTGGCTTCCATTCCAATTTGGATGCCATTCGCGTTGCCGGAAATCTGGTCGAATCGATCAAGAAATTCCGCCTGGTAACCGAAGGAACCTTCATTAGCGAAGGGGTCGACATAGGCCGGGAATATATGGAAATGCTGCGAGATGGGGTGATTTCCGCCCAATATCTTGAGCTACAACGTGCAGATCGAGAACCTTCTGTCCTGATCGCGCCTGCCTATTCCTTTCTGATGATGAACCATCCAGTGAGTGTGCAATTCTGGCTGGATGCTGGATCGAGCGGCTGGTACGAGCGTCTGGCACAACCGCTGACCCAGCCGTACGTGCTGAGCCGCGAATGGGAAAACGGGCAACTTTGGACAGATACACACGAAGTTAATCAAAACCAGGAGAGCCTGGCTCGGCTTGTCTCAGGACTGCTGCATCGCTGCAAGGATCGTATCTACCTCGGAATCAGCGAGCTTGGAGAAAGCGGTTTTGAACAAAGGGGGGAACTGCTCAACGCTTTCCAGGCTATTTTCACTGAGGCAGCAAGATAAACACATAGCCATTTCAAGAACCGCAGAAAGTGAACCATGACCACTTCCTTTACGCCCCGGCCACACCAGCAAGCCATCCTTGAGTACAGCAGCGGTACGATGGGTATTTCCGCCGTGCCCGGTTCGGGTAAGACCTATGTGCTTTCGGCCTTGGCCGCGCGGCTCATTGCTGAAGGTCGTCTGGGAAAAAACCAGGAGGTGCTGGTGGTTACGCTGGTCAATTCCGCCGTCGACAACTTTTCAACACGCATTGGCGCCTTCGTGCGTACACGCGGCTTGCTGCCCCAGCTGGGTTACCGCGTCCGCACCCTGCACGGTCTGGCGCACGATATTGTGCGCGAGAAACCGACTGCGGTAGGTCTGGAAACGCGCTTCAGTATCATCGATGAGCGTGAGGCAGCCCTCATTCGTCAGGAAGCATGCAGTTCATGGCTACACGCTAACGCGGATACCCTAGACACCTGGCTTAATCCTGAATTAGACGATGACAAACGAGACTGGGTACGCCGCCGACAACTTCCGGAATTGGTTGGCGCGCTGGCGCTTGCCTTTATCCGCTCTGCCAAGGACCGCCGCCTTAGACCCGAAGCTTTGCGTGATCAGCTGACGCGACTGCCAGAACCTTCAGGGTTGCCGCTGGCCGAAATGGGCCTGGCAATCTACTTCGATTACCAACGCGCCCTGGGCTACCGCGGTGCGGTTGACTTCGATGACCTGATCCGCCTGGCGTTGGACCTACTCGAATCTGACACGGACTTTCTTGAGCGATTACGATATCGCTTCCCGTATATTTTGGAAGACGAAGCGCAAGATTCAAGTCTTCTCCAGGAACAGATCCTGCGCCGGCTGGCTGGCCAGGACGGTAATTGGGTACGCGTAGGGGATCCAAACCAGGCAATCTTCGAGACCTTCACCACCGCCAACCCCAGGTTCCTGCGCGCCTTCATCGCGGAGGAGGCCGAATTCCGGCAGGAACTACCCGCCTCCGGGCGCTCGCAGCCGGCGGTGATCGCACTCGCCAACCACCTGATCGACTGGGTCATGATGGAGCACCCCGCCGAAGAGGTGCGCGACGCGCTGGCGCCACCTTATATTCTGCCCACCGGAAGCGGCGATCCGCAGCCAAATCCGCCGGAAGATGTCACTGGAGTCCGCTTCGTCAAGCGCTTGTTGACACCCGATGAAGAAGTACTTTATGTCGTTGATTCGCTTGGTCGCTGGCTACCTGAACATCAAGAGCGCAGCGTGGCAGTATTGGTCCCAAGGAACACGCGTGGGGTAGAGCTCATCGAAGCCTTGCGCAGGAAGGGTCTGCCTTTCGTTGAATTCTTGAGCAGCACAAGCGATACACGCGCCGCGGCTGGCTCGTTAGCCAACGTGCTGGCCTACCTGGCCGAACCTGGATCTTCCACAAAACTCGCACGCGCCTACCAGGTGTGGCGAAGGGATTGGCGCGAGGGTAAAACCGCTGTTGAGCAAAGAGGCTCGCTTGTGAGCGAACAGGACGATGACCAAACAACCAATAGCTCCGGTGAAACAAGGCTTGCATTGTCAAAGCGCGCTGCCGGACTGTTGCGTAAAGTACGCAAAGTGGAAGAGTACGTATCGCCCCCGACTTCCAAACCTTCTCGTAAAAGGCAGGCGCAAGCGGGAGTGAGCGACAGCTGGCTGGACAAACTATCTGAAACCGAAACGCCACAGGTTCTAGACGAGCTGCGTGAATTCCGCCTCACCTTACGTCGCTGGTTGGAGGCAGTTGCGCTCCCGATCGACCAATTGGTGTTGACCCTTGCGCAAGATATCTTCAGGTCACCAGCAGACCTCGCGCTGGCGCATAAACTGGCGCTCGTCCTACGCCAGACAGCCGGTGAACACCCCGATTGGCGTCTTCCGGAATTAACCACCGAACTGGCGGTGATCGCGCGCAACGAACGCCGTTTCATCGGTTTTTCAGCAGACGACTCGGGTTTCGACCCGGACCGCTATCGCGGAAAAGTTGTGGTAACTACGATGCATAAGGCCAAAGGGTTGGAGTGGGACCGCGTTTATATGATGTCGGTCAACAATTACGACTTTCCTGGCCTGCAACCCTATGATCGCTATATTGCAGAGAAGTGGTTCATCCGCGACCGGTTAAATCTGGAAGCCGAAGCACTGGCACAGCTCGAATCGGCGCTTAGCAGCAAGGAATTCGAGTGGTTGGCCGAAGGACGCGCCACCCAGGCCGCCCGCGCGGATTATGTGCGCGAACGATTGCGCTTATTCTATGTGGGGCTCACACGCGCCAAACGTGAACTGGTCATCACCTGGAACAGCGGGCGCCGAGGTGACCTGCAGCCCTCGCTGGCCATGCAGGCACTGCTGGGGTGGTGGGAGGATTATCTAGTTGAAAGATGAATCCCTTTTATGGTAAAGTCGCACAAGTTCTACTTCACAGGTGTCAGCACAATCACCGGGATCACGCGCGCCGCCTTGCGCCGGTAATCATCGAAACCGGGCATCATTTCGACCATTTTGTTATACAGGCGCGTCCGTTCTGGTTCTTCCGCGACCGCCGCCTGGACCTGGAAAGATTGCGTCCCAACTTCAACGGCCAATCGTGGGTGGGCGAGGATGTTGTAGTACCAATCCGGATGGGTGGGCGCGCCACCTTTGGAGGCGATCACCACCAGCCGTTCGCCGTCCCTGACGCAGGCTACCGGATTGATCCGTTCCTGTCCGGTCTTGGCACCCTTTGTGTGTAAAAGAAGCAAGGTTTTCCCTTCAAAGCGACCCCCGACCTTGCCGTCATTGGTACGAAATTCATCGATGATCTTCTGGTTACGTTCGTTTCTTACGATTGTTTCGGTCATGTTTATTTCCTTATAAATAAGGGGGAAGGCAATTTTCTATCATTCTGCGCCCTTTCGGGGCGCTGAATCCCTCGCGCGGAGCGCAGGAAACCCTTCGCTACGTGCTCCTTTCGCGCCTCAATCCCGGCTGCGAGCGTCGGGGCACGAACAGGAACCGACCGCACGCCCATGCGCCTGTGCTTACCGAAGGACATCGGGACGATGTGCGCCACAGGTGCAGGTGAGACGGCAGGGTGACATAGATTTTTTGTTTTTCAACTCGAAATATCTTATCCATAACTAACGTTAATACAATTTCAAGATGCTACCGAGACATGCACCCTTACCAACCCATGCAGATTGTCTTGAGAACCTGGGAGGTTTCAAACGAAAAACGGCCCCGGACGAAGTGTCAACGAGACCGTCTTTGTTATTGGTTCAAACTCAAGTGCAGGCTTGTGGGGGAATGACGCGCGGGAAAGAATCGTTTTTTCTTTTTACAGCTTTAGCGGAATTGCCAATTTTTGATTCTAACTATGACAGGCCTATTCAGATGGATTCCAGCACACGCCCTGCACACTCCATGCCAGTGTACAGCGCCCCGCCTGTGCTAGGCCCGGCAAAGTAATCGCCGCAGAAATAGACAGGCCCTTCTTGTGTGTCATCCCAGAAGCGCGCCAGAGCATCCAGATAACCGGGGCGGAAGGTGGGCAACTTATCGCGCCATTTGAAGATGCGGTGTGCGCGAAAGGTCCCTTTCAACGCCGGGAAGATGGTGCCTGCCACCTGTTGCGCCTGCGCAGCCAGATCGTCTGGATCTTGGTCCATGTGGAAGGTATAAACGCTGGGATCGGTCAATATCAGCCAGCGCCCGTCCTGATGGCGCTCGAAAGCCACGCTATTGATCGGTAGTTTGGTCAAGCGTGGCACGAAAGTCCCCTTGACCGGCGGCCAGTAATCCGTCTCTGCAATATGGTAGTGCATCGCCCCGGTGCTGTAATGGACTTTGGAGAAGAACTCCTGCCAGGCGGGTTGCGGGTCATCGAACAGGGGCAGGACGTGGTTCCCCTGGACCGCAACAACCACTCGATCCGCACTGACCTTTTTCAATTGGCCACTCACGTTATAGCTGACTTCCGCGCCGCTTCCATCGGACTGCATCTTGATCCGCTTGACCTGAGCCGTCAACTCGACTTCCACCTGTTCCGCCAACCTCTTCGGCAGCATCCCGATCCCGTCCCGGAATGTGACCGAGTCCGCGTTCAGGTAGCTTATCATCATTGCCAGGAACGCTTTCCGAGACACATCATCACCTTTGTAGGCGCACATTGTCTCGAACATTGGGATGGCCCAGTATTCGAACATCTCTGCGCTGATGTTCTCCTTGAAGAACTGTTCGAAGGTTTCGTCGACGTCCGACAAGGACGAACGCTCGAGGTGATAAGCGCTCCCCATTTTGCCCACCCGCAGGAAGTACGGCAACAGCTTGACCATTGCCAAACGTGCTTTGAGCGATACGCCGCTCCACCCAAAATAGGAAGGGATGGAGAGAAAGTTTGCCGTGTGCAGTTTACCATCCCGGTAAATCGTGATCTTCAGCCCTTCATCCGATTTGACCATCTGGTCGCTCAAGCCCACTTCATCAACCATCTTCAGCAACGACTTGTCGGCAGTGGTGACGAACTTGGCCCCGATATCCACCAGGAAGCCCTCCCACTCGACATTGGCCATACGCCCGCCAACGTAATTGTTCATATCCAGTACCAACACGTCGTGTCCCGCTTTCCTGATCTGGTAAGCGGCTGTCAGACCGGCAATCCCGGCGCCAATAACAATGGTAGTTGTTTTTGTCATAATTCCACTCCCTGAAAGGACAATTGGTATACAGTTATCATTTTAGTTCTAAATTACGAACTCGTAAATCCGCGGCCAGTTTTGGTCCATACTATGTGCGAGGGCTTATTCGCCTGTGTAGAAATTTTTTATAGTGATAGGTAATCGGGAGGGTGGTATGGACACCTTATCGAAGCTTGACGGCTGGCTGACCGGCACCTGGACGAATCAAAGCATATTCAGCAAGACCGCCCTGACCTACGCAATCCTGCTGATCACGGCCTGCGACTGCGAGGTGCCGTTGTTGTACCTGTCCATGACAAATCAAGCCGCTTGACTCTGGAATCGAGCGGCTTAATCTGCGAATCAAGCGGCTAAATGTGCGGATCGAGCGGCTTAAATTTTCTTATTAAGCATGCGTGAGTTGCGCGGGAAGCCGGCTTAAGGTGGGCAGCGTATAGTCGGATCAGGCCATTGAGTGCAGGAGGGGGTCGGCCAGATCAATACTCCGTCTCACGGCAGAGGATCAACAACGTCAGGTAGGCAGGACGGCCTATATCCTCCAATTTTTTCGGATCGATGATTGTCACAGTATCCTGGGGTGTGTGCGCCAGATGATCGGCACCATCCCAGGAGAGTGACAGGGTCATGGCATCGCGCCCGCCAAACGCGGTGGGAAGCGGCAACCCATAATGGGGGTTTCGACCGCGTGTCGTGGTTGCCAGATTGTATTGTCCTGCCGCGGCCTGGAAGAGTTTTACCAGTCGGTAACTACTGTCGTCGCCGATCGCCATGGTTTGCCCGGTCCCGTAACCCACTCCTGAAAGTTCAATGACGGTTTCTACGGTCAACTGGCTGGCACCGGGCCGGGCGTTCAATACATTCACGATGCTCAGACCCTCCTTGCGTTCACCGCCCGCCCACGCAACGAACAATACGGTCTTATCGGGCTGGTAGGGGCTTTCCTTCAGCAACCGCGCCAATTCCAGCATCATGGCTACACCGCTGGCGTTGTCATTGGCGCCAGGATAGATTTCGCCTGTCGGGCTGGTGCCCACACCATCATAATAGGCGCTGACAATGATGACCTGCTCTTCCATACCCATGAAATGCCCCTGTCCGGGTATAACGCCAATAACGTTGATGTATTTTTCATTTAGAAAATCATCTGACCTGCGCGGCAACAAAGATATACCGACTTTCGCTCCGGAAGCGGTCAATTTCATCTTCCCGGGATCCTGGGATGCACGCGCTTCATCCAGCTCCGCCAGGCTGCTGCCGGTCGTGCGCAATAATCGATCCGCCAATTCGGGAGTGATCAGCAAAAAAGGCCGAAACTGTTCGTGGGGCACCAATCCATAGGGATAAACCTCTCTGCGCTCGATAGGGTAACTCTCATCGGCGATGACCAGCACGCCTTTGACAGGCAAAGAGTTGACTTTGGGCAGATCCTCTGCCCGCACGATCACAACATGATCCATGGCAGCACTGTTGCTCAACCCGAACTCATCACTCTGATTTGGATCACGCGTGGGACCATAGGCAACGCCGATCACCGGCGACTGAGTTTCTCCGCTGCTCCCTGCGAAGCGTGCGACTTCGATGAAATCGCTGCCATAAGAATATTCCTCTATAGGCTGACCAGAATCATCTACAATGGCCAGTGTAGGCGGCTCAATCAAGTGATAGCGCGGTTGAACCAAATGCTGCAAATACGTTTGCTTCTCACCGGCCGGTAAGATGCCAATTTCGGACATACGATAAGCGATGTAAATAGCCGCCATGTTCGCCCCGGGTGTACCGGTTTCGCGTCCTTGCATGGCGGGTGAGGAAAGCACCTGTGTATCCCGCATTACACGTGCGGCATCGAATTTCAAACCCTCCGGACGGTAGACATTCAACGGAAGGGTGGATCGCAGCACGAGGCTGATCACCACGACCAACCCCAAGGCCGCAAAAAAAGTATATCGATTGAAGAGCCGGCTGAGGTTGCTATACGTATCGTCCAGGAAACGCCTCAAGCCTTCTCCAAATAAGTTGAATGCCATGATGGAAAGGAAGACTGCCAGACCAGGATACAATGCCATCCAGGGATATGTGCGCCAATATTCTCGCACGTTCGCGATCAATGCCGACCATTCAGGCACATCTGAGAAGAAGGCGATCATCGGGACCATCCGGCCGGCTTCACCCAGCATAACGCGGAAACCACCTCCCATGAAGATATTCAGGTAGCCAAGTTCAGCCAATAACATGAGGACCCCCCCCATTTCCAGCGATGCCAGCACGATTAAAGAATTGACCAGGTTCGGGATCACATGTCTTCCCAAGACCTGATCGGGGCGTAAGCCTATTGAACGGGCAGATTCAATAAAAAGTTGCGGCTTTAAAGCAATGACCTGACCGCGCACGAACTGAGCCACCTCCCCCCAACCTACCACCGAAATGCCAACCACGAAGACCCACATACCCTGTTGAATACCAAGTGCCTGGATGACAATCATTGCGAACAATGTCACCGGGAAAGCCGCCCAAACACCAACCGCGCTGGTCACCACCCGGTCGAACCAGCCTCCACGCTGCCAACCTGCGAGGATCCCCAGACCCGCACCCAGGATCAGGCGCGCCAGCATACCAAAGAAAGCCAGGCTAAGAGTCCGTTTGCCGCCTGCCAAAACAAGCGCCTGAATATCACGGCCGATTTGGTCGGTACCCCACGGGAACGTTGCAGATGGCTCGTAAGGTGGCGATCCAATCGTTCCCTCAACCAGCATGACGCCGTGCACCTGGTAAGGGTTCGCCGTTGTCAGCCGTTCCCCGAAGGTTGCTACGCCAATCAGGCCGACCAGTAACAATGCTCCAAGCAAAAGAGCCGGATTCCTCAGGAAATTCCTAAACAACCAGCGCTGACGATTTACGGCTGGTCTTTCCTTCTTGCCAGAAACCAGATTCACTCCTTGCGGCAAAGGTGGGAGACTTCCAGCTCGTTTCACGAAGCGCAAGCGTAAATCCTGGACCCATGCTTTCAACGTGTTGCCAAGGCCCTGGATCGAACTCCAAAAGGTTTCCCCGGATTCTTTCCTTTCCGGATCGGCCTCGCTGCGCAAGCGCGCGTCGATCAAAGGGAAAGTGAATTCGATCGCAAGATTGACGATCATAAAAAAAAGGCCGAGAGAAAGGATAAGGTCTGTAACCAGGGGGGCGTTGTCCTGATTGATGGCATCCAAGAGCATTAGGCCCACTCCCGGCCATACAAAAAACACTTCCACGACAGGCAGACTGGCCAGGGAATACCGCAGGGAGGATCCTAAGGTGGTCAAAGTTGGGATCAGGATGTTAGGCAGAGCATGCACATTACGAACAAGGCGCCAGGACAAACCTTTGGAATAGGCTGTGCGGATATAATCCTGGTCCAGAACGTCCCGCATACTGACATAGGTGACCTGGGCAATCTGCGCTAACGGGCGCATGGCCAGCACCAATGTCGGCATGATCAGGTGGAGATCCCAGCCAAAACCGGCGGAGGGAAGCACGGTAATATCAAATGTTTTATGTACCCAGATGTTTACAACCCAAAGAACCATGGCGAACAAAAAGCTGGGTGTGGAAGTGCCCAGCACTGAAAAAAGCATAACCAGAGCGGAAGAGGTTTTCCGCTTGGTCACCGCTGCTGCAATTCCAAGCGGCAACCCGATCAGGAGTGCCACTACTAGTGCCAGCAACAACAATCCCGCACTGGTTTTCAACGTCTCCGTGACAACCTGGAAGGCAGCTACATTCTCTTTATGCCAATAATATGTCTGCGGGTGATGAACGAGATACTCACCAACTCGCGACAAAGCCTGCCAGGCTGCTTGAATGGGTTGAGCCGGTAAGTGTTCACGGCCTCGTTCAGCAAGGATCAATCCCCAGGACGTCAGATAGGCGATAATCAGCAGGCTTGATACCACATTGGCTACACGCCTGACGATTCTTCGAATGCCAACCAAGTATGGAAGGCTTGCCACAAGATCTTCAGCACGTGTGTCCTTCCGCTTTGTGGATGCCTGCCTTGCCATGGAACCGTCAACAGACCTGGCCGTTCCGTTCGCCCGGGTCCGGTCGGGTAAGGCCTCCGAGACGGACTCAAGTTGCGGTTTCGCTTCACCAAGGGTGTCAAATCGCTTGGCAAGAGCTCGCTCCAGGACTCGGTCCGGGAGAAGCGCCCGTAATTCCTGCGAAACCTGCCTGATCAAACCAGCGCGCGATCCTGAATTATAGATAACCACATCGGCAGGATGGAGCAGTATCTCAGAACGGGGATGGTTCCGCAGATATCGTTCCGCCTCCTCGTCGGTCCATCCATGCCTCCAGACCAAATTCGTAACCATGACATCCAGCGGCGCATCGGTTCCCCAAATGCGGTCACATTCTTCATACAAGCCAAAATCCTTTAAATTATTGGCTTTGATCACTACCACAGATTGGGTCGCGGACTCGATCATACGGTTTACAACCTGCTTCACGAAGGGGTAAACAGTGGACTCCAAAATACCCCGTTTTTGTGGATCCTCCATCAGCCCATTGAACAGCTGAAATCGGTCAAGTTCACCAAAGCGATCCAGCAGCTCTTCACCAAACAATTGGATATCCTGGTCAAATCCAGGTACACCGTTTGATATGACCTGAGCTCCAACCAGATCAACATCAATGGCGAATACCCCCATCTTCTCCAACAGCTTGAAGACCGTGGTCTTTCCCGACCCGGCCTGTCCAACCAATCCAATTACAAGTTTCTCTGGCCTTTGGTTCATCTGGAGTTCCACATAATTGGGCTCTTCTGATCACTCCACAATGCAATATCGCCCTGGAGGACAAGACAGGATTATACAATAAGCCTGATCCCAGGTCACGACTCCCGAGAATGGTTTGCGAAATCCTGTAAAAATTGTTACCGATTCCTGAAGTACAATGGGTAACAAATACCATGGTTCCAGAAACCTACATCTACAAGCCGAGATACTCCCGGCGACTGCGTACAATCATTGCCGTGGTTCCGGCGCTCTTTTTCGTATTTTTGTGCGCTGCGCCATTCATCTTGACCAGCTTTCCGGTAGTATTATGGGGATTCGCTTTACTGCTTGGAGTATTGACCTCATTGATACCCTTTTTCACCATACGTGAAATCCGCTTTCTGGAAGAAATGGTCGTCCGACGCCATTTCCTGCCTGACCTTTTTTTCTCTTTGAATGAAATTGAGCAAGTGGGGGCAGATAGGCTTGTCACCACGAAAGGTCGTGTTCGAATAGGTGAACTTACCAACCTGAAAGAATTAAATGAAATGTACAGGTATTGGAAAGCAGCCAAGCTTTTAAAGCAAGCAAGTAGTTCGGGAAAATCTCAGGTATCCATTTTTCCTCAGAGAGGCTATGGAACATACGCCAGTTTTTGGGGATTATTGATTGGAGCCATCTTCATGATGATGGCTCCTTCCTGGCTGAAATTCGATCCACGCTGGATACTGACGGGAGGTTTTTTGTTGATCTATTTCCTATACATCTATGTGGTCCCAAGAATTTTCTAGCGAAGGGATTTGGTGCCTGGTGTGGCAGGCAAATGTCTGAACGATCAAGGGTCTAAAGTATATCGTTCGTTTGGCAAGTTTTCTCACAATTCTACACATTGCAGCCCTTTGAAGGGTGAAACTTTTGAGCATTTCAATTGAATAATAATTTATACGATCTCGCCAAGAAGTGGGATAATTTGTCCACAGGGCAAGAATTTCTGGTAAGAAAATAAGGAGAAGCAATGGGGAACATCATAGGGCCGGACGTTAGCTTTTATCAAGATGACCCGGGCACCCCCGAAGGCATCGACTTCGTCAAGATGCGACAGAACGCGGAATTTGTCATTATTCGCGCCGGGCAAAATCTGTGGCCGGATTCCGATTTTGCCTACAATTGGGGTGCCGCCCGTGATGCCGGGCTTCCGCGCGGCAGCTACTGGTTTTATGACAGCCGCGCGGAACCCAAGCGCCAGGCTGAATTGTGGGTGCAACAATTGGGGAACGATTTGGGCGAGCTTCCACTCTTTGCAGATTTTGAAGAAAGTTACGGTGGGCCCTATAAAGGCTGGCAGACCTGGTACGATTTCCTTGAACGATTAAAAGCTCTTGTGGGCGGTAAGGAAATCTGTATTTATACCGCTTATTATTATTGGACGGACAACGCGCCAAATGCGACCACACAACCGGATAACCTGGACTATTTTCACCAATATCCTTTATGGGTCGCCAATTATGGTGCCAGCAAGCCCAGAGTACCCAAGCCCTGGGGCGAGGAAGAATGGCTGTTCTGGCAATACACAGAATCGGGAAATGGAACGCAATATGGGGTGGAGAGCAACGCCATTGACCTGAACTACTTCAATGGCGATCTGGATACATTCCGTCAGCGGTTTGGTTTGCAAACCCCGGAAGAGGAAATCGAAGTAGGTAAGAAATACCATATTGAACTTGGCATTCGCGAAGGCCCCGGGACATCGTTCGATGCAATCGGTACACTCAAACATGGCGATGTCATCGAAGCTCTTGGATCCACACCCAATTTCGAGTGGGTCCAATTCAAACGCAAAGACGGTTTGACGGGTTGGGCCAGCACCGATATCCTGATACCTGAGACCAGCACACCGCCAGTTGAACCGCCACCCGTGGAACCCCCTCCAGAACCGGAGGTCAAGTGGTACCGCGTCACGGCCACAGCCCTTAACGTGCGCCAAGGACCGAGCACAAGCAACACGATCTTGGGAACACTGCTGCAGAACCAAGTGGTCAAAGCCCTTGAAACCAATTCGGATGGAAGCTGGATCAAGATCCTGCGCGAATCAGATGGACTGACCGGTTGGAGCTATGCAAGGTATCTAACCCTGACAAATGCGCCCCCCGCCGAGCCGCCCGTGGAACCCCCGCCAACTCCACCGCCCAGCACCCACGTCCAGAAATGGTACCGTGTCAAGGCAACCAAACTCAACGTGCGGGAAGGCCCCGGCACGAGCTTCACCGCAGTTGGATACTTGTTAAGAGATGAGGTAGTGATATCGCTGGATGCCAACCTGGACGAAAGTTGGCTTAAGATCCAACGATTCGATGGGCTGACCGGTTGGTGTTCGACCGCATACCTGGAGGATCTGGGCGAAACCGCGCCCAGCCAGCTAACCCAAAAGATCTTTAACGGTATTACGTACATGCGCAAGGAGATCCAGGGTACGCGCAAGATGGTGGGCCACGTGATGGCGATCGATATGCGCGCCAGCGGGTTGCAATGCCTGGTAACACCACCCAGCCATTCAAGCGGTATCATGTGCGCGACCAAAACCAGCGACTTCCTGTCGCAAACCTCCACTCAGGTGGCAATCAACGGGGACGGGTTCAGCTACCTTGACCCCGCGACAATTAATCCACTTGACTATTGTCCGAACGGCGAGGATCCAGTGGATGTGAACAGCTACGCCGCCTCGCGCGGCACGATCTACTCAGCTCGTCTGGATCAACGACCGATCCTTTATATCAATGCCAACAATGTAGTGACTGTTAATTCTCCCAAAGGCAGCGTTTACAACGCCATCTCGGGTGATCGCATGCTGGTTGAAAAAGGTAAGCGAGTGGACAATCTGGAGAACCAATCCGTGGAACCTCGTAGTGCGGTCGGAATGAACCAAAATGGTCGCTGGCTTATGCTGGTGGTGGTGGACGGACGCCAACCTGATTACAGTGAAGGCATCAGCTTTCCCGAGCTGGCCGATTTTCTTATCACGCTAGGCGTGTATCAGGGAATGAATCTGGATGGCGGCGGATCATCGACCCTGGTCATCGAAGGGAAGTCTGGCGCACCGCATGTGTTGAATTCCCCGATCGAAGGGAATATTCCAGGCAATGAGGCGGCTGTCGCCAATCACCTGGGTTTTTTTGTCAAAAAGTAACCCTTAAACGAGTAGGTTAAATTCAGAAGCAGAGCTACGCCAGACTCAGATCATTTTCGAAACCCAGGGACCAAACAAGCGAGGAAAAAACCATTTTATGGTAAACTCTGCATGCATGGCAGAATCCCTTAAGGAGAGCCCGCAATATGAGTAAATCCCGTGCTGATCAGATGGTAGATCGTTTGCGCGCGATGCAAGCCGCTGCTCCGGACATTGAAGCTTCAGCCATCGTATCGGTGGATGGATTGATCATGGCCTCTGCTTTGCAGCAGGGTGTCGAAGAGGATCGCGTATCCGCCATGTCTGCTGCCATGTTGAGCCTGGGTGAACGCATTTCCGGCGAACTTGGACGCGCAGGCTTGGAACAGGTTTACATTAAAGGGGATGCGGGCGCCATTATCCTGACCTCTGTCGGGGAAGAGGCCGTTCTGACGGCCTTAGCTCGCCAGGAAGCCAAGCTAGGCTTAATCTTTCTTGAAATGCGGCGTGCCGCAGAAGATATCATAAAACTCGTAGGATGAATCTGCAAGAATCGCCTCAAACATTCGAAGACACTCCCAATGGGGAGGGCTCAACCGCCCTCCCCATTGCCTTTGTGCCTGTCGCGTACATTTGACCGGTACCTAAACAGACTGCACCCGATTCGTTTGAAAGGTATGTGATGGATCCAAAATACATTTTCTTTACTGGGGGCGTGGTTTCTTCGGTTGGCAAAGGTGTTACAGCCGCCGCTCTGGGGTTGCTGCTGAAAGAACGCGGCTTCCGTGTGGCAGTTCAAAAATTGGATCCCTATATCAATGTCGACCCTGGCACAATGAGCCCTTACCAACACGGTGAGGTCTATGTACTGGATGATGGAGCTGAGACCGACCTGGACCTGGGTCATTACGAACGCTTCATTGATATCCGACTTGGACGCGTAAGTAATTTTACTGCCGGTCAGGTCTATGCAGAGATCATCCAAAAAGAACGGCACGGGGATTACCTGGGCGGTACCATTCAGGTCATCCCCCACATCACCAACGAGATCAAGCGCCGCGTAGCGCTGGTCGCCAAGGAAACCCAGGCAGAGATTGTACTGGTCGAAATCGGCGGCACAGTAGGTGATATCGAATCGCAACCTTTCATGGAATCCCTGCGACAATTACGCAATGAAGTGGGGCGTGAGAAGGTCTTTTTCATCCATGTCACCTGGTTGCCATATATCGGAGCCACCGGCGAAATCAAGACAAAACCCACCCAGCATTCCGTGGCTGCATTGCGCTCGATCGGCATCTCACCCAATATGATCATCGCGCGTTGCGATCAACCCATCAAGGACGGCATCTGCGATAAAATCGCCCTTTTTTGCGACGTTGAATCGCGTGCGGTGATACCGATGGTCACCACCGATGTGCTGTACGAAGTGCCCTTATTACTCGAAGAGGCCGGCGTGGGGGATTATGTGACTGAAAAACTCTCGTTAAAAAGTACTCGAAAGCCGGATTGGAAACCGTGGAAAAAGCTGGTTAAGGGCGTACGTCAACCAAAACCCAGCGTTCGGATCGCGTTGGTGGGGAAGTACGTCGAGCTGCACGATGCCTATATGTCGGTGCGTGAAGCACTGAAACATGCTGCGTTGGCGCAGGGTGTTGAAGCAAAGATAGACTGGTTGCATTCAGTTGAACTCGAAAAAGACAAAGGCTGGGAGATCCTCAAGAACGCGCATGGCATCCTGGTGCCTGGCGGGTTTGGTTCACGAGGCATCGAGGGCAAGATCCTGGCTGCCCGTTATGCTCGGGAGAACCGCATCCCTTACTTGGGTTTGTGCCTGGGTATGCAGGTCATGTGCATCGAATTTGCACGCCATGTATTGCAACACGAAGATGCCAATTCAACCGAATTCGACCGGGGGACCGGTGCACCTGTAATAGACCTGATGCTGGAGCAACGCTCGATCAGCGACTTGGGGGGAACCATGCGACTGGGATTGTACCCATGCCAGCTGCAGAAGGGTACCAAAGCTGGCGCCGCATACGGTGTTCCCAACGTGGATGAACGCCACCGGCATAGATTTGAATTCAATAACCACTTTAAGGCCGAGTTTGAGGCTGCCGGGATGCGGTTCTCTGGCATTTCTCCGGACGGAAAACTAGTAGAGATCGCGGAGATCACTGACCATCCTTATATGATTGGCAGCCAGTTTCATCCTGAGTTCCTTTCACGACCTATGCGACCTCATCCACTTTTCCTTGGATTGCTCAAAGCTGCCAAGGTACACAATTTGCCATAGCCAGCTCACATTCCATGCAGTAAGAGGGGACACTGGAAGAGATATTGATCTTCAACGCGATAGACTCAGGCGCTTCCAACCGCTCATAATCCGATACCCAAAATCCACACGGTTTTCATGCAACTATTTCTACCTTTCTCCATCTAACCTTAGGAAGACGTGGAACGCAGATCTCTTATGAAGTAACCCGGAAATCAACTCATCAAACTGCTGCTCGTATGCCTGCTATGTCTGAGCCTGATTACCGGCGCAGTGTTCCTCGTTGAAATATTCATCAACTAAGGAGAAACTACAATGAAACTCACAAAGAACATGGGAACCACCGATCGAATGATTCGCATTGCCCTGGCAGTCATTTTCGTCATCTTGTATTTCACCGGGATTGTTTCGGGTGTATTGGGAATTGTGCTTCTGGTGCTGGCAGCCGTCTTTGCACTCACTGCAGCCCTCAAATTCTGCCCCCTTTATCTGCCCTTCAATATTTCAACCGCCAAGAACTAGCCTAATTATCAAATCAAACTCCCGAAGGCTGATTGCCTTCGGGAGTTTGATTCATTTCACAAAACCATCCGGCCTAAATGTGTAGACACCACGCATATCTTCAGGCAGAGCCTCCGCCATGGCAAACATCAGGCGATCGGTCAATTCAAGTGGGGAGTCAGTGGGCCTGGGCCAAATGGGAGTCAACAAACTAACCAACACATTCGTGCGGTGAGGAAAACGCATAAAGAATTGGTCGCTTCCTACCACCACTATCGGTACGATCGGGCAGTTCGTTTCGATTGCCAGACGAGCAGTTCCTGTCTTTGCCACGCCCAATCCACGCCCCTTGTTTCGGGTTCCTTCCGGAAACATGCCTAGAACCTGGCCGTGTTCGAGCACTACCCGGGCGTGGCGCATGGCCCATGCATCCTTTTCACCGCGATGTACCGGGAATGCACCCAGGTTACGCAAGGCCCAGTCCAAAGGGGGAAAAGTAAATAACTCCGCCTTTCCCATGAAGAAGATCGGGCGCGGCAGGCTCAACTGTAAAGGGAAAACATCGAAATTGGTGACGTGGTTGCATGCCACTACCACCGCGCCCAACCCTGGAAGATGCTCAAGGCCATGCACCTCCAGCTTCATGACAGGCATGAAGAGTATCCGTAAGAGCGCAACCACCGTACGACGAAACCATGTCGCGTGATAATAGAAGCGCTTTCGGTCGCGGTAATCTGGAGGTGCGGTTGCGGGATTCATCAAATCGACTTCAATATGAAAGGGGTCCCAGAATTTGGATTATACTTGATGCGGTATTTTCAACGATCTAATTTCATGGAGAGGCAAATGGACACCATTATAGAAAGCATTTCAGCATTGGAGATCCTCGATTCGCGCGGCAATCCGACAGTGGAGGTTGAGGTGATCCTGGTGGATGGTTCGTGGGGACGCGCTGCGGTTCCATCGGGGGCTTCCACTGGAACACATGAAGCCCTTGAATTGCGGGACGGGGATAAAGGACGTTTCCTTGGCAAAGGTGTAACGCAAGCCGTAACGAATGTCAACGGCTCCATCTCAGAGGCGCTGTTCGGCTGGGATGCCTGCGACCAGAAGGCCATAGATATGGAATTGTTGGCGATGGATGGCACAGCCAACAAGTCGAAATTGGGCGCGAACGCCATCCTGGGAGTCAGTCTGGCTGTAGCCAAGGCAGCGGCCAATTCCTTAGGATTACCGCTTTACCGCTATCTGGGCGGACCCTATGCCCACGTGCTGCCGGTACCGATGATGAACATCCTCAACGGCGGTGCACATACAGGCTGGCAATCGACCGATGCGCAAGAATTCATGGTGATGCCATTTGGTGCGCCTTCCTTTGCGGAAGGTCTACGCTGGGGCTCCGAAATCTACCATGCACTTAAGTCCGTGCTAAAAGGGAAGGGATATACCACTCTGGTTGGTGATGAAGGTGGATATGCGCCAGCCTTGAAAGCAAACAAAGAAGCCGTTGAAGTCATTCTAGAGGCAATTGTCAAGGCTGGCTTCAAAGCAGGTCGCGGTGCAGATGTAGCCATCGCGCTTGATCCAGCTGCTTCGGAATTTTACGACGAGAAATCCAAGACCTACAACCTGCGTACTGAGGGTAAAAAACTAAGCGGACCTGAGATGGTTGATTTCTGGGCGAAATGGGTGGAAGAGTACCCCATCGTCTCGATCGAAGACGGGCTGGCGCAGGATGATTGGGATGGCTGGAAACTGATGACAGAAAAATTGGGTGATAAGATCCAGGTCATGGGTGACGATTTGCTGGTGACCAACCCCGAACGCATCCGCCGCGCCATCAAAGAGGCTTCTGTCAATTCAGCCCTGATCAAACTCAACCAGATCGGCTCTCTGACTGAAACGCTAGAAGCCGTCGAACTCTGCCACCGCGCGGGTTGGACAGCAATCGTTTCACACCGTTCTGGCGAGACTGAGGACACCACCATCGCCGACCTGGCCGTGGCGCTCAACACCGGGCAGATTAAAACTGGCGCGCCAGCGCGTTCCGACCGCGTTGCCAAATATAACCAGTTGCTACGCATCGAAGCTGAGCTGGGAGAGTCCGGTCAATTTGCGGGCTGGGACGCCTTAGCCTGATCTGATACAGACTGCACAGTGTGGAGGCAGATCGCCTCCACACTGTTAATTTGAAGGTTCCTTAAGGGTTTCACCAATTGACTTTCCACTAAAGCAAGTTATAATAGAGGTACTTAGTTGGTTGCCGCAACTTACTAACATCTCTATGACCCCTTCCCGTCTTTCCGCCGACCAGTTACTGGTACGCGAACTCAATCTATCGCTCGTACTCCGCCATATTCACATTGAAGCACCGGTTTCACGCGCACAGATCGCCCAGGCCACCGGCTTGAACAAATCGACCGTTTCGAGCTTGGCGGATGACCTGCTCGATCGCCAACTCATCTACGAAACAGGCACCAACTCGGTTGGGACAGGCCGCCCCTCGCGCCAGTTGGAGATCCACCCAGAGGCAGGTGGGATTGTGGGCCTTGAGTTGGGCGTTGACTTTGTTTCCGTGGCATTGACCAATTTTTGTGGCCGCATCGTATGGCGGCGCAAGGCGCCTGCTGATCCAACCGACGCCCAGGAGAAGACCCTCGCGCAAACCTTGAAACTGGTTACGCGTGCCATCGAAGAATGTCAGGCTCGTAACTTGCGCTTGTTAGGACTAGGACTCTCGACACCTGGGACAGTGGATCTGAACGAAGGGGTATTAATCTTCGCCCCTAATATGCAATGGCGTGATGTCCCACTGCAAAAGACCTTTAGCGAGCATACCGGGGTGAAAGTTTATATAGAAAATGACGCGAATGCCGCCGCCATCGCCGAACATCTCTTCGGCATCGCAAGAAAGAACCGGGATTTCATCTTCGTTTTTGCCGGTGTAGGCATTGGGGGCGGGCTTTTCCTGAATGGTAAGCTTTTTCGCGGCAGGAACGGGTTTGCTGGAGAGATCGGCCACTCGCCGATCATGGCAGAACCCTTTCAAAACCCCTGCCACTGCGGGAACCGCGGTTGCTGGGAGACCTATGCCAACCAGTTCTCGATCATCCAGCGTGTGCAGGCCCGCCTGCAAGTGAAACAGGACAGCGTGATTCCTGACTTGATGAAAAAGAAAAACCAGCCCCTAACGATCGCGATCATCAAGCAAGCGGCTGAAGTAGGTGACCAGGAAGCCATAGATGCCCTTTCGGAAACAGGCGCAGCCATGGGGCAGGGCTTTGCCAGCCTGATCAACATCTTTAATCCCGAGAAGATCATCCTGGGAGGCCCACTGAGCGGGGTCGGCCACTTCCTGCTACCTACTATCATAACAACTGCCAGGAGTCATTCGCTGCCCGAGATCAACCAAAACGTCGATATCTTGCTTTCCAGCTTCGAAGAGGATGCAAGCCTGATGGGCGCCATCAGCATTGTCGTCGACGATCTATTACAACATCCTTCACACATTGAAAGGAGGTGATGCAATTCAATGACTTTCAAATAACTCTACCTATCCGAAAACAACACTTTCTTTTTTTCAAAGGAGAAGAACACCATGTCTAAAAAAATGTGGTACAGCCTGATTGCTGTACTAATGATCGCCACTACAGTCCTTTCAGCCTGTGGTGGGGGTGCTGCAACCCAAGCGCCTGAAGAATCCAAACTGGCTGTCGGTATCGTGCTTCCTACCAAGGACGAGCCGCGCTGGATCCAAGATGAGACGCGCTTCAATGACGCTCTCACGGCCGCCGGCTATCAGGTACAAATCCTTTTCAGCCAGGGCGATTCCGCAAAGGAAAAGGCCAATGTTGAGTCTCTCATCAGCCAGGGCATCAAAGTCCTGATCCTCACTCCGCAGGATGGAGCCGCTGCTGCGGCCGCCGCTGAAGAAGCTCGCGCCGCCGGCGTGAAGGTCATCTCCTACGACCGGTTGATCCTCAACACCGACGCGGTCGACTATTACGTCACGTTCGACAGCATCGCTGTCGGTGAAGCACAGGGCCAGTACCTGGTCGACAAGGCCACTGGCACCGGCAACCCCCTGTACTTGTATGCCGGCGCCGCCTCCGACAACAACGCCTTCCTATTCTTCGAAGGCGCCTGGAATGTTCTGCAACCCAAGATCGCTGACGGCACCTTCGTCATCAAGAACTCCAGCGAAGCTGTTGCGTTACAGGACAAGGCCGAATTAACCCGTGATGAAATGGGCAAGATCATCGGCCAGATCACGACGAACTGGGACTTCAACACCGCCAAGAGTCTGGCTGAATCCAACCTGACGGCCACCACCGCTGCCGACAAGGGCGACGTCTTCATCCTAGCCCCCAACGACGGCACCGCTCGCGCTATCGCCGATGCTTTCGCCGCCGATGCGGATGTCTCCAACTACGTGGTCACCGGACAGGATGCAGAAGAAGCCTCTGTGCAGTACATCATCGACGGCAAGCAGTCCATGACCGTCCTCAAAGACGTGCGCACTTTGGTTGCGGACGCCATCAGCGCGGCTGTTGCATTCCTCGAAGGGAATACGCCCCAGCAGACTACCACCTACAACAACGGCAAGATCGAAGTGCCCGCAAAGCCCTCTGAAGTGATTTCCGTTGATAAAGCCAACGTCCAGAAAGCGATCATCGACTCCGGATACTGGCCCGCCAGCGATTTCACTGGCTTAGAGGCAAGCGCTGCACCTGGTGAAAAGACCCAAGTAGAGGTCTTCTCCTGGTGGGTTGGACCCGGCGAGGCAGATGGCCTGGCCGCGATGATCAAAATCTTCCAAGAGAAGTATCCAGATGTTGAGTTTGTCAATGCATCCGTCGCTGGCGGTGCTGGTACGAACGCGAAGGCTGTTCTGGCAACCCGCCTCTCTGCTGGAGACCCGCCCGATTCCTGGCAGGCCCACGCTGGTGAAGCCACCTTCGCTTATGTAGATGCGAACCAGGTTCAACCGCTGGATGATTTCTTCAGTTCTAGCGGCTTTGGTGCGGCATTGCCGTCCGCTCTGCTCCCCCTGATTTCAAAGGATGGTCACCCGTACAGTGTTCCGGTGAATATCCATCGCTCAAATGTGTTGTGGTACAACCCGACGGTCCTGAGTGATGCCGGTGTAACTATGCCCGCCGGTGGATTCGCAAGCTATGATGATTTCTTTGCTGCTTGCGACAAAATCGAAGCGGCCGGTAAAACATGCCTGGCCCTCGGACCCGCTTGGACTGCTGAGCACCTGTTCGAGAATGTCATGATCGGCTCGCTGGGCGCGGATGGCTGGGCCGGCTTATGGACCGGCACGACGGATTGGGCCAGCGCCGACGTCACGAAGGCATTGAACGACTATGCCAAGGTACTGTCGTACACCAACAGCGATGCTGCAACCCTGTCCGACTGGCAGCCTGCCGCCCAACTCATGACCAATGGCGATGCAGCCTTCAACATCATGGGCGACTGGGCGTACGGCTACTTTGCCAATCCCGCCCCCAATGGGCTCGCTCTGACTCCGCACACCGATTTTGATTGGGCTCCGCCTCCCGGAACGAACGGCGTGTTCGTGTTCCTGGCCGACAGTTTCGTTATGCCGGTTGGTAACAAAAACCCTGAGGGGACCCTGGATTGGTTGACCGTTGCGGCATCGAAGGAAGGTCAAGAGGCCTTTAACCCGCTCAAGGGCTCGATCTGTGCCCGTACTGATTGCGATCAGAGTCTATTCAGCGAGTATTCGCAAAACGCTGCTAAAGATTGGGCCAGCAACCAGGTTGTTGGTAGCCTGACGCACGAGGTTGTTGGTAACCCATCCTGGAACAGCAAAATCGGCACAGCTTTAGGCGTGTTTGTGGCTGATCCGACAAAGGTCGCCGACTTCCAGACAGCACTTGTCGATGCTTGTAAATCGGATGGTGCTTGCAAGTAGTAAGTGAGTTAGCGATAAGTAAGAAAATGGGCGGCTCCTTGAGCCGCCCATTTTGGACAAGAAATTGTGATTATTGCCCAGAAATTGGTTTCGTTTAGCACTTTATTTTATTAGACATGACAGTTACAATCTGAGTTGCTATAATATTATTTATTTGGCTGAATACAAGCCCCCGGTTGAAATCGAGGTAGCCAATGTCGCGAAGTTTCAAGCTTAATCCTTCAAGGCTTACTCTGGCAATTCTGCTGATGTTCTTCAGCGCCATTGCCATTTATTTCCTCTCTAATACACAACTTGTTATTGCGGGATCAAACTTTACTTCACTTGGCATCCTGGCTAGCGGGTTGATTTTTTATGCTGGCGTGCTGGTTATTGTGGCAATGTTTGAAAACGAAACGATCCTTTCCATTGCGATGCTCACGCCATCGATCATTGCAGTGGCGATTTTTGTTTATGGTTTTATCGGCTGGTCTGTCCGTGTTTCACTTAGTCAATGGAAAGGCTTGTTACCGGATTTTACATGGGCCGGTTTAAGCCAATATACTTACCTCTTCCATGATGCGCGCTTCATGATTGATGTTCGTAACACTGGATTATTTACAGTCTTGTTTATTGCAGGTTGTCTGGTAATTGGTCTGGGATTAGCTATTCTGCTGGATCAGAAGCTCAAAGGTGAAGCTATTTTCCGCAGTGTTTTTCTGTTTCCAATGTCGATTTCATTTATTGCTTCAGGCGTGGTCTGGGGCTGGCTGATGAATCCGGCTACTGGCACTCGGATCACGGGCATAAACTTGATCTTTAAGTCCCTTGGCCTCGATTCATTCATCAGTCTGTGGCATTCTACACCCATGCCATGGGGAATGGCATATACAGTTATTCCTGCAGTTTGGCAACTATCTGGTTTCACAATGGCACTTTACCTGGGCGGCATCCGAAGCATCTCAGAAGATATCCGCGAAGCAGCTCGAGTGGATGGGGCGACTGAATTCCAGATCTACCGTTACGTCATCCTGCCGATGCTACAGCCTGTTACGCTCAGCGCGGTAATCATTCTTGGACATATGTCCCTCAAAATTTTTGATTTGATCGTGGCGCTTGGTCATAAAGATCTTCGTCTGGATGTCCCGGGTATTTACATGTGGACAACCACCTTCGATGGAACCAACTATGCTCAAGGCGCAGCGATCGGTGTTCTCATGCTTGTCAGTGTAGCTGTGCTGGTCGTTCCCTATCTGATCCAAAATATGCGCACGGAGACTGAGCAATGAACCGCCGAGTTGCGCCTAAATTTCTCTTCTATATTATTCTCGTTGCGCTTGCATTGGTATTCTTGTTGCCGGTTTATCTGCTGGTACTGACTGGTCTGAAACCTCTTAATCAAGTTGACCTCCAAACAATGTGGGCTTTGCCTATCGGTGGTTTGCATATAGATAACTTTATCGCAGGCTATGAACAGCTGGCCCCTAATATAAAAAATAGCTTGGTGATGGTCATTCCAGAGGCATTGCTTTCGGCATTGCTTGGCTCTTTCAATGGCTATCTGCTTTCCAAATGGAAGTTCCGTGGCTCAAACCTGATTTTTTCCTTGATTCTGTTCGGGATGTTTATTCCCTACCAAAGCATTTTGATTCCCCTGGTAAAGTTTATGCAATTGATCAAATTGTATGGCGATCTTCCCGGTCTGGTACTTGTCCACATTATCT